>CAITWF010000017.1 GCA_903896015.1 uncultured Opitutia bacterium
ATGGCTTCCGCAACCCATTTTCGATTCAACTCCACGCTTCCGACACCCCCAAAAGCCAGGTTATTTGGCAAGGTTGGTTACCCGTTGCGCGAAGAAACGATATAAAACTTCATCTTTGCGTATAAATCAGGTAGCTGCTGCTAACCCCGCCGCTCGCAATCGATCCACCCAACCCCGTGAAAAAATTTCTCCACCCCGCGCTGTTCGCGCTCCTCTTTCCGCTCACCGCCTTCGCCATGAACTCCCACCTCATCTTCCTCGGCACCTACACGCGCACCACCGGCAAGGGCATCTACGCCGTGCGACTTGACGACGACACCGGCGCGCTCTCCACGCCCTTCCTTGTCGCCGAAACGCCCAGCCCCACGTGGATCACGTTTTCCCCGGATAAAAAATTCCTCTACGCCAATTATCCCTCCGCCGCCCAGGCGATTGGTTTCCGCGTCGCGGACGATAACGGCAAATTGGTTCCGCTCGCGCCACCGCTCACCGTCCCGGCCGCCAACGCACCCTCACACCTCGCCGTCGACGCCACCGGCCGCACGCTGCTCGCCGCGAATTACGCCGACGGCTTCGTCGCCGCGCTTCCGATCAATACCGATGGCACGCTCGGCGCGCCCAACATCATTCGCCATAGCGGCCACGGCCCCAACCCGCTGCGTCAGGACCGGCCGCATCCTCACTCCGTTACGCTGTCGCCCGACAACCGCTTCGTCATCGTATGCGACCTCGGCCTCGATCGCATCTACAGCTACGCCCTCGATCCTATCGCGGCAAAGCTCACGCCGGCGAATCCGCCGTTCGTCGAAGCGATGCCCACCTCCGGTCCGCGTCACTTCAAGTTCGGCCCCGACGGCCGCCACGCCTACAATCTCACCGAGATGGGCTCGACCGTCGTCGCCTACGATTACGCCGCCGCCACCGGCGCCCTCACGCCGATCCAGACGATCGTCACGCTGCCGCCCAGCTTCGAAGCGCGCTGGGCCGCGGAAGTCCGCATCCACCCCAACGGCAAATTCCTCTACGCCTCCAACCGCGGCCACGACAGCCTCGCCGTCTTCGCCATCGATCCGGCAACCGACAAACTCACCTTGGTCGAAATCGTGCCGAGCGGCGGCAAGGTCCCGCGTAACTTCGCCTTTTCGCCCGACGGCAAATGGCTCGTGTGCGGCCACCAGGATTCGGAAAATCTCACGGTTTTCCGCGTCGACGCCGCGACCGGCCGTCTCACGCGCGCGCCTGGCGAGGCATCGGTGTCGATGTGCGTGTGCGTTTTGTTCTACAACTGATCGCGGCATTATCTTGGCTTCTGCGCCGCAGTCAGGATTTGCGCATCTCTAATCATATTTTGCGATTGCTCGTCCGCTCGTTGACTCCGCCGGCTTTGGCCAACAACTTCTGCCTTACTCATGGTTAGCCCCAACTCACCCGAAACCCCGGGGAGCGCCGCGAGCGCCTCCGGCTCACCCCGCGCCATTCAAGACGTGGTCATCCGACTCGCTGGTAACTCGCAAGACGGCATCCAATCCGTCGGCGGTTTCCTTGCCCGCCTCGCGGGCCGCAGCGATCAGGACATCATGACCTACATGACGATCCCGTCTACCATCTCGGGCGGACCGTCGATTTTCCAGGTCCGCATGGGCACCGGCGACGTCCTGTCCGCCGGCGACCGCGCCGACATGCTCGTGGCGTTTTACCAACACAGCTACGACGCCCACATCGGCTCGCTCCGACCCGGCGGCGTGCTCGTCTACGACAGCGATCAAGTCACCCCCGCGGCGGACGACAACCGTTTCACCAACGTCGCCGTCCCGATCACTACCGCGACCGTCGAGGCCGTCGGCGGCACCTCGAAGGACAAGGGCAAAAACATCTTCATCCTTGGCCTCATCGCGCGCGTCTTCGATCTCGATGTCGCGAAACTCTCCGCCCTAATCAAGGAGCGCTTCGGCGGGAAGGACGAAAGCATCGTCCGCAATTCGATGCTCGCGTTCGACGCTGGCTACGCTTGGCCGCAAAACAACCTCCGCGATCTTTTCTACCGCTTCGAAGCCGTCGATCGCCAGCGCGCCTCCTCCGGCCGCCCTCAAGTCACCCTTGATGGCAACACCGCGATCGCTTACGGTCTCATCGCTGCCGGCGTCCGCCACGGTGCGGGTTATCCCATCACTCCATGGTCCTCGATCATGGAGACGCTCCGCGTCGAATTCCCGAAATACGGCGGCATCTTTGTCCAATGCGAAGACGAGATCGCCTCGATTTCCACCGCGATCGGTTTCTCGTATACCGGCCAGCTCGCCATCACCGGCAGTTCCGGCCCCGGCCTCTCACTCAAGATGGAGGCCCTCGGCTGGGCCACGATGGCCGAGATCCCGCTTATCGTCGTCAACGTCCAGCGCGGTGGTCCGTCCACCGGCATGCCGACCAACGTCGAGCAATCCGATCTCATGCAGGCAATCTACGGCTCGCACGGCGACACGCCGCGTGTCGTCATCGCACCGAAAAACGTCGAGGATTGCTTCTACGTCGCGATCGAAGCCTGCCGCATCGCCCGCGAATATTCCACGCCGGTAATCATCCTCACCGACATGGGCCTCTCCAGCCGCATCGAGGCGTTCGACGAACCCGATCTCCCAAAACTCATGGTCGATCCGAAGGCCGATCTCTCCGAGCGCGGCACGGATTTCAAACCCTACCCGCTTGACAAGATCACCCGACACGCGCCGCCCGGCGCCCGTATCGCTTCCGGGAAGTATCCGACCGTCACCGGCCTCGAGCACGACGAACTCGGCCATCCGACCGGCAGCCCGAAATTGCACACGCAGATGACCGCGAAGCGCCGCGACAAAATCAAAAAACTCGCAGCCTCCCTTCCTGCTCCCGAATTCAACGGCGATTCTTCCGGTGAGGTTCTTCTCGTCACGTGGGGTTCGAGCTGGGGCCCCGGTCTCGAAGCGCTTGGTCGCATTCGCAAGGTCGGCGTCAAGGCCGGCCACCTGCACCTGCGCCACATTCATCCGTTGCCCAACGGCCTCGAAGACTCCTTCAAACGCTTTCACAAAATCGTCGTCGCCGAACTCAACGACGAGGGCCTCTATGGCTATGGCCAGCTTGCGATGATGCTCCGCGCCCGCTACGCCAACCCCTCCATCGTCAGCGTCACCAAGACCGA
Source organism: uncultured Opitutia bacterium (assembly GCA_903896015.1). GTDB lineage: Bacteria > Verrucomicrobiota > Verrucomicrobiia > Opitutales > Opitutaceae > CAITWF01. The sequence goes on from CAITWF010000017.1 coordinate 3,173, forward strand.
CGGCCTGACCTTCAAGGTGAGCGAGCTCGTCGCCGGCGTCGCGAAGCACATCGAAAGCACCGAGCTCGATGCCGCCCTCGGCGTCTCCCGCAAGAGCGCTCTCGCCACCAGCTGAGTCCCCTCAAACCAAATTTCAAAACTCCCATGTCCGCCACCGCCCTCGCCACTCCGCCGCCTGCCCCCGGCGCGCCGCTCACGAAAAAAGCCCTCGTCGCCGATCACCCCACTTGGTGCCCCGGCTGCGGCGACTTCGCCGTGCTCGCCTCGTTCTACCGCGTCCTCGAGAAGTTGAATTACCCTCACGAAAAGATCGTCACCTTCGCTGGCATCGGCTGCTCGTCGCGCTTTCCCTACTTCGTCAACACCCACGGCGGCCACTTTATCCACGGTCGCGCGCTGCCCTTCGCCGCCGGCATCAGCCTCGGCAACGACGACCTCCACGTTTTCGTTTTCGGCGGTGACGGCGACGGCTTCTCGATCGGCGGCAACCACCTCGTCCACACCGCGCGCAAGAACGTCAACCTTACCTACGTCATCATGGACAACTCCGTCTATGGCCTGACGAAGAAGCAGACCTCGCCCACCTCGCCCCTCGGATTCAAGTCAAAGACCGACCCGTGGGGCGCGATCGACCAGCCGATCAACCCGATGCGCACGTTGCTCAACAGCGGCGCCACCTTTGTCGCGCGTAGCCACGCCACCCAGGTCAATCACATGACCGACATGATGCTCCGTGCCGCAAAACACCCGGGCTTCTCCGTCGTCGAGATTCTTTCCGAGTGCGTCGAGTTTTTCGAAGGCGCCTTCGATGCCGCCAATCCCCGAAAAGGCGGCGCGTGGAATCTCGTGGACGAAAAGAAGCACGACGGCACGCCCGAGGATGCCAGCCGCCACGACATCACCGACGAAGTCGCCGCTTTCAAGCTCGCCCAGCAAGCGTGGCCCGGATCGTTTGGCGTCTTCTACGAAAACAACACGCGGAAAACCAAGAACGTCCTCGAGCACGATCTCATTGCCAAAGCGAAAGAAAAGACGAAGAACGCCAGCGACCTCCAGGTGCTCCAATCGACCTTCGCGCGACTGCGGTAAGACTGATTCGCCGCCAAATCTCACGCGAAACCTCAGCCCGGGCGACACCCCGGGCTTTTTGCCGGGTGCAGCCACCGCGCCCACCGCCTTCATTTTTTGCGCGAGGAAGCGACCTACTGCGTATTCACTGCGCGCCAAACGAGGAAACTAGGTAGCTTCGGACGTATTTTCCACCACCCACACAGTGCACTATTTAATTGTGCGAAAGTCATTACGAGGTAACTCATCCCACTTCCCGCCATGGCTTCCAGCACTACCCCAGATTCCGCGAATGAACAAGCGCGCCTGGAGGCCCTGCGTCGCTACGCCATCCTCGACACGCCGCCGGAACGCGAATTTGACGACCTCGCCGCCCGCGCCGCGCGCGACTGCGGCTACTCGACGGCGTTCATCACCCTGATGTCCCAGGATCGCTGCTGGTTTAAGGCCGTAGTGGGCGCTCCTCCCGCGAACCCGCAAGTCCGGGAAATTCCCCGTGAAGAATCGCTTTGCAACCACGCCTTTCGCAGCAGCGGCATCCTCGTGGTGCCCGACGCCCGCGCCGATGTGCGCTTTCGCCACCTGCCCATCATCGCTCGGCCTGGCGGCTACCGCGCCTACGCTGGCGCGCAACTCATCACCCCCGACGGCCACTCGATCGGCACCGTCTGCGTACTCGACACCGCGCCCCGCACGCCCACCCCGCGCCAGGTGGATGCGCTGCGCGTGATCGCCACACGCGTCATGGCGCTTCTTGAATCTCGCCAAAGCGATCTGGCACCCGCTCCCCCGGTCTCCGTCGGCGCGCCGCGAGCCACCGCCGTCCCACCCGTCCCGTCGGCGCCACCCTTCGACTCACCACGCGCGATCGTGCTGATCGTTGACGACGAAGACCTCGTCCGCGGCGTCACCGCCGCGATCGTCGCACGCCTCGGCTACGAGACGCGCCTCGCCGCCAACGGTCAGGAGGCGCTCGATCGCATCGCTGCGCTCGATGGACGCGTCCGACTCGTCATCACCGACGTCAATATGCCGTTGATGGATGAACTCGAACTGGCTCGCGTCCTCCGCCGCCAGCCCAATGTCCCCGCGATCGCCGCGATGAGCGGCCGGTTTACTCCGGAGATTCGCCGCCAACTCCAGGACGAGGGCGTCACGCACTTCATTGCAAAACCCTTCGGCTCGGAAGAAATCGCGAACGCGGTTCGCGCCCTGCTCGCGCCGGCCCGCTGATCAGGCGCAACGCGCCGCCCGACAAAGCCGCAGCGTGTTTTCGCCCCAAATTTTCGCGAGGGCGTCCTCGCCCCAGCCGCGAGCCACGAGCGCACGCGTGATGTTCGGAAAATCCGCGACATCACGGAGCCCGTCGAAATGCCCGCCCCCTCCGTCGAGATCGCAACCGATTCCAACATGCGCCGGTCCGATAATTTTCGCCGCGTGTTCGATGTGCGCGATGAAATCCGCGAACGCCACCACTGGATTAGGATGCTCGACCGCGACCTGATGATAGTCGCGATCCTCGGCGGCCAGAATCTCGGGAGATATCACTGCGTCCTTGTAACGCAGGAGAATCTCAGCCGTCGCCGCCGTGCGCCGGTTGCCGGGCGCATTCACGAGCGAAGCCGGCAACGCGTTGATCTGAATCACGCCGCCCTTCGCGGCGAGCGCTAGAAGCAGCTCGTCGCCGACGTTGCGCGGATGATCACACACTGCGCGACAATCACTGTGCGATAGCATCACCGGCGCACGCGAGTGGACGAGCAAATCGCGGAGCACGTCATCGCTCGCGTGCGAGGCATCGAGCACGATGCCGAGCCGGTTGCACTCAGCGACGACCTCGCGACCTATCGGGCTGAGCCCGCCCCACTCCGCGCCGCGCGGATCGGTCGAGGAGTCGGCGAGATCGTTGTTGAGCATGTGCGTGAGGCCGAGCATCCGCACGCCGAGCTTGAAAAATTTTTCCACGTTCCCCGGCTCGCGCCCGAGCGAGTAGCTGTTTTCGATGCTGAGGAAGATCGCTCGTTTGCCTTCGCCCTTCAGGCGGAACGCATCCTCGGCCGTGAGCGCGAGGCCGCATTCGGTTTGATTTCGCCCCAGAATTGCGTGGGTGCGATCGAAGTGCCGCAGCGCGTGTTCATGGATCGCCGCGTGGCCCGCGGGCGTGCGCGCGAGCTGCGGCACATAGACCGCGAACACCATCGCATCGACGCCGCCCGCACGCATCCGCGGCAGATCGATCTGCGAGCGGTCGACCGCCGGATCATGCAGCGCGGAAAAATCCCACCCGTCGCTCGCGAAGCCCGCGGTCGGCGTGTCGCTGTGCGTATCGATCGTGAAGAGGCGCTCGTGCAGCGCGTCGGCGTTCACGCTTTTTTCTGCGACTTCGCGTAATCCTCGGCGGCCTTAAGCAGGCGGATGACGTTTCCGCCCCACATGTTCGCGACGTCCTGCTCGGAGTAGCCTTCCTTGAGGAGGCGCTCGGTGACTTTCGGGTAGCCGGTGATGTCGCGCATGCCTTCGACGCCGCCGCCGCCATCCCAGTCCGCGCCGAAGCCGACGTGCTCGGGGCCGACGAGCTTCAACGCGTAGTTCACGTGCCGCATGAAATCCTCGAAGGTCGCCTGCGGCACTGGATATTTTTTGTCGAGCTCGGCCATTTCCTTCATGAACGCATCGCGCTGCTCCGCGGACATATCTCCGCCGCGGCCGCCCCGGCCACCACGGCCCGCGCCTCCGACCGGGACACCCGGCGCCCGCGCCTGCGGCGCCGGCAAACCAAACTTCGCGTAGAGCTGCGCCAGCGCGGCGTTGCGCTCGGGAATTACTGGCTGCGGGATCAGGTAGGCGCTGAGCGAGTTGATTTGGATCACGCCGCCCTTCGCGGCGAGTTTCTTGATGCGCTCATCGTCGATGTTGCGCGGATGGTTGTTCGCGCCCTTCGGACCGGAGTGCGAAAGGATCAGCGGCGTCTTCGACAACTCCAGCATCTGATCGAACACGCTGTCAGCCGAGTGCGAGGCATCGAGGATGATGCCGAGCCGGTTGCACTCCGCGACGAACTCTTTGCCGAGCGGGCTGAGCCCGTGCCATTCGGGTCCATTCGCATCAGTGGCGGAGTCGGCGAGGTCGCTGTTCGAAGTGTGCGCCGGACTCATCATGCGCACGCCTAGGGTGTAGAAGGTTTGAACCAACGAAATGTCCTTCCCGATCGGGTAGGCGTTTTCGATGCTCTGATAGACGATTCGCTTGCCGGCAGCGTGAATGCGCGCGGCGTCGTCGGAGGTGAAGGCGAGTTCGAATTTATCCGAGTGCTTCGCGACCATCTCGCGAATCTCAACCGCGCGGATCAACGCTTTGTCGCGCGCTGCGGCGAGGCCCTCCGGCGTGCGCGGCCCCTGCGCCGTAAAGATCGCCCAAAAGCCGCCGTCCAACCCGCCTTCGACCATCCGCGGGTAATCCACCTGCGAACGATCGGTTTCGTAGGTGTGGCGGTCCATGATATCCCAGCCTGGCCGGGAGAAATTCGCCGGTGTGTCGAGATGCGTGTCGAGCGCGATGATGCGCTCGTGCAACGCACGGGCGCGGGCGGAAAATTCAACGTCGGTCTCGGCGCGGGCGAGCCCGAGCGCGAGGGAAAGCAGGAAGAAGAGGGAAACGCGGTTCATGGGGATGACCTGCGGGAATAGCAGGCGGCGTGCGCGAAGCAATCCCTGGCGTAATTTCGATCGAATTGGTGACATCTCCGCAGTTGCGCTAGGTGAGACCTTGAACTCAATTTTCCCCATCATCATGTCCAACCCCTCCGTCGAAAACGTCGTCATCATCGGCACCGGCTGCGCGGGCCTCACCGCCGCGATCTACACGTCGCGCGCCAGCCTCAACCCGCTCGTGCTGGAAGGCCCGCTGCCCGGCGGCCAGCTCACAACGACCAGCGAAGTGGAAAACTTCCCCGGCTTCCCGCACGGCGTGGATGGATTTCAGCTTACGCAAAACATGCGCGAGCAGGCCACGCGCTTCGGCACGCGCTTCGAGCAGACGCTCGTCGACAAAGTCGATTTCACCACGACGCCGCGCCAGCTCATCTGCGGCGATCGCGTGATTCTCGCGAAGACCGTGATCATCGCGACGGGCGCCTCGCCGCGGATGACAGGCATCCCCGGCGAGAAGGAACTTTATGGCGGCAAGGGTGTGACGACCTGCGCGACGTGCGACGGTGCCTTTTACCGAAAGATGGAAGTCGCCGTCATCGGCGGCGGTGACAGCGCGGCGGAAGAGGCGCTGTTTCTCACGCGCTTCGCGAGCAAAGTTTATCTCGTGCATCGCCGTGATTCGCTGCGCGCCTCGAAAATCATGGCCGACCGCGCGACGTCGCATGAAAAAATTCAGTGTGTCTGGGACAGCGTGCCGGTCGCGGTCGAGGGCGTCGAAGCGGGCGCGGTGACCGGACTCAAAGTCAAAAATGTAAAGACCGGCGCCGAGTCCGTGCTCCCCGTGAAAGGCATCTTCGTCGCGATCGGGCACATACCAAACACCGGCCCGTTCGCGCCACCGATTGACGTCGACGAAGGCGGCTACTTCAAGCCGCAGCCCGGCTCGCAAGTGCAGACTAATGTCCCCGGCGTCTACGTCGCGGGCGACTGCTCCGATCACGTCTATCGGCAGGCGATCACGGCGGCCGGCATGGGCTGCCAAGCCGCGATCGAAGCGGAGCGCTGGCTCGCCGAGCACCATGCGAACTAAGAGCGCGGTGCGGGGCCCTCAGGGCACCTCGTAGATTTCGACGATCGCCGTGCCGCCGCCGCCATCGGCACCGCTCATCTGCACGCTGTAGTTTCCGGGTGCGAGCGTGACGAGCAGCACGGAGTCCTTGGTCGCGGCGCTGGCGAGCTTGAACGCGCCGACGCTCGCCGCCGTGTTCGCGATCGGCGTGCTGCCACCCCAGTCGTCGTTGCCAGCGATTTTCTGGCTGCTGCCGTCGAACAGATCGAGTTTCGGATCGACCATCGCGGTAGGAATGTTAAACGGCGCGGCGCCGAGTGAGGGGCCGACGCCACGCACCAGCACGGTGCGCGCGGTCGTGCCACCGAGCACAAATCCAACCGTGAGCAGACCACCCGGATCGATTTGGGTGAGCGTCGAAAGATTGATGAGGCGTGGTGAACTCGGCGTGCGCGTCGCCGCCGAAGCATCGTAAACTTCCGCGAGCACCGTGCCGGTCGCGTTGCCTTTCCCGGTGATCACGATCGTGTAATTGCCGAGCGTGAGGCCGGGAGACGGTGGAACGTAAGCGCTATCGAGACTGTTGGCTGGGAGTGCAAACGCACCAACTGAGGCGAACGCGGAGCTCATCGCAGTTGAACCGCCCCAGTCATCATTGGTCGCGATCGGCGGCGGGCTGCTCGACGAGTTGACGGAGAGAATCGGATCGGGGAGCACGCCGCCGACACCGAGCGTCGTGAGCGTGGGTCCCACGGCGCGCACGACGATCGGGAATCCGCCCGACGTGCCGTTGGGTCCGATCACGCAGCCAACGGTGAGCGTCTTCGCCCCCGCGCCAGCGGTGGTGAGGATCGAGAGGTTGATGAGCCGTCCGACGCTGCTCGCGGCGACGGTGTTGACCGTGAGACCGGCGGCGGGACTGCTCGCGAGGCCAAGCGAGTTTTGCGCGACGCACGTGTAGGCGCCGGCGTTGGCCGCGGTCGCGCTCTTGATTACGAGCGTGGAATCGGTCGCGCCGACAATCGTGGCGCCGTTGAAGAGCCATTGGTAAGTCGGCGCGGGCGTGCCAAGCGCGGGCGCGGAAAACACGACGGTGCTGCCGGTCGCGATGGTTTGCGAAACCGGCGGCGAAACGAACACGGGCGCCGAAGTGGCGGCGTTGACGACCAGCGTGCCAACCGCGCTCGTGGCGAAGCCGACGGAGTTCGAAGCCGTGACCGAATAAGTGCCGGCATCGGCGATCTGCACACTCGACAGCGTGAGCGTCGTCCCAAACGCGCCGTCGATCCCTGCGCCGTTCTTGAGCCACTGCAGCGAAGGCGTCGGCACGCCGCTCACTGTCACAGAGAGTGTGACATTACCGCCTGCCGTGACTGTCAGTGATTGCGGCGAAACGCTGAAACTCGGTGCCGTTGGCGCCGGATTGACGGTAAGTGTGCCGGGCGAGCTCGTGGTCGTGCCGAGGGAATTGGTGAGCGTGACGGAATAACTGCCCGCGTCACTGGCCGCGACGCTAGCGATCACGAGCGTTGCACCCGTCGCTCCCGCGATGGCCGTGCCATTTTTTAGCCACTGGTAAGTCGGCAAGGGATTACCAGTATAATTGACGGAAAAAGTCGCGCTCGCTCCCGCGATCGTCGTGATATCGGAGGGCGCGCGTGTGACGACGGGCGCGGCGTTGGGCGCGGCCGCCACGACGATCGTCGCAGTGGCCGACGTGACGGGGGTGCCGAAATTGGTATATTGATAGCCCGAGATGCTGACCGAATAGGTGCCTGCGGTTGTCGGTGTGCCAGAGAGAACAAGTGTGCCGCTCGACGGATTGATCGACCACACGTTGCCCGAGAGCGTGGCACCCTGCGGGGTGACGCCAGGCGGCAGCGTATTGGCAATTTTCCACGACTGCGCGTAGCTGACGCCCGAGCCAGTAATCACAATTCCCGCGGAGAACGGCTGCCCGACGGTGGGCTTGGCGGTGACGGACGAATAAGCGAGCTGCGTCGACGCGCCCGCCATTGAGTCCACTACGCCGAGAGCCGCCAACGGCACAATCGCCCGAAGGAGATTCGTCGCAGGCGAAGAGAGCTCCGACTCCGCGATGATCAGCAGGCGCACGACCGGCGTGCGTTGCAGCAAAACGACGAGCGCGCCCACGGCGGGATTGAGCCAGCGGAGGCCCAGAAAAAAACGTGAGAAGATCGGCATGAAAAGTGGGCGAGCGTGGAGAGCTTCAACACGGTTGTCGCGCTTTTGTTCCTCGCTGCCGTCGAGACCGCCCGTCAATCAGCCGGACTAATCGCGCGGCAACCGCCGCGCAGGATTGCTTTCCGCTTGCGACCGCGGGGATCGCGCACGGACTCGACGGCCATGGGTTCATCTACCACCCACCCAAAGTTTGCCACCCCGCGCGACTATGGCTCCCGCCGCGGGCTGCGGCGGCAGCGCGAGGCGCGCACCCTCATCTCCGTCGGTCCCGCGCCCGACGATGGCCAGCTCATCCGACTCGCGCCGCGCGCAGCGCAAGCGTGGCGGGCGATGCGCACCGCGGCACTGCGCGACGGCCTCATCCTACTGCCGTTATCGGGTTTTCGCAGCATCGCGCGCCAAACCGCCATTGTCCGCGCCAAACTTGCCGCCGGCGAATCACTCGAAAAAACTCTCGAACGTGTCGCAGCCCCCGGCTTCAGCGAACATCACACCGGCCGCGCGCTCGACATCGGCTCGCCGGAATACTGCGAGCTCGACGAACATTTCGAGCGCACCGCCGCCTTCCGCTGGCTGCGCCGGCACGCGCCCGACTTTGGGTTTCACCTCTCGTTTCCGCGCGGCAACCGGCATGGCATCATCTACGAGCCGTGGCATTGGTGCTGGCGCGCCTGACCGCGGCGGGCACCCGCCATCAGCGCGCCGCGGCCCGGTAGTATGACTTGGAATAGTTCTAAATCGCGCTTGCGACTTAGAACCATTCCAATTTGTTCAACAACCCTCTCGCCTCATGTCCACCGCCACAATTCACTCCGATGCCCTCGCGCAGCGTCTAGTCGACAGCGGCCTGCGCTCCACGCCGCAGCGCGAAGTCGTCTATGGCGTGTTGCTGAAAAAACGAGATCATCCGACGGCCGATGAAGTTTTCGCCCGCGTCAAAGCCGAGCGCCCGGGCATCTCGCTCGCCACCGTTTATAACTGCCTCGAAGCGCTCGTTTCGTGCGATCTGGTCCGCACCGTAAACTTCGAGCGCAGTCCGACTCGCTACTGCCCGAATCTGCGCCCGCACGCTCATTTTCACGACGTGCAAACCGGCAAGACCCACGACGTCGATCTTCCGCCGCAGCTCCTTGAGCAAGTCCGCGCTGTCCTCCCCCGCGGCTTCGACGCCAATTCCGTTGAGATCATTTTCCGTGGCAAAGCGCGGCACGCGCGCTGAACCGCTTTCCCATTTTTCAGCCATCCACCCTTAACTTTCCGACATGAGCCAACTCGAAATCAAAAACCTGCACGTCGCCATCGGCGAAAAGGAAATCGTCAAGGGCCTCACGCTCACGATCCAGAGCGGTGAAGTTCACGCCATCATGGGGCCCAACGGCACCGGCAAATCCACGCTCTCCAAGGCGATCGCCGGCCATCCCGACTACACGATTACCTCGGGCGAAGTCCTCCTCGACGGCAAATCGATCCTCGAGCTCGAGGCGGATGAGCGCGCGCGCGCCGGCCTGTTTCTCGCATTTCAATATCCGAGCGAAATCCCAGGCGTCTCGATCGCCAACTTCCTCCGCGCCGCCCAGCAGGCCCGCATGGCCGAGGGCGAAGAGCTCGACGCCTCCGCCTATTACAAGCGGCTCTACTCGAAAATGGATCTTCTGAAGATTGATCGGAAGTTCACCTCACGTTCCGTCAACGAAGGCTTTTCCGGCGGTGAAAAGAAGCGCTGCGAGATTCTCCAGATGGCGATGCTCGAGCCGAAGTTCTCGCTGATGGATGAGACGGATTCCGGCCTCGACATTGATGCCCTCCGGATCGTCGCCGATGGCGTCAACACCATGCGCGGCCCGAATCTGGGCGTGCTCCTCATCACGCACTACCAGCGCCTGCTCGACTACATCGTGCCCGACCACGTCCACGTCATGTGGGATGGTCGCATCGTGAAGAGCGGTGACAAGTCGCTCGCCCTCGAACTCGAGGCCAAGGGCTACGACTGGGTCAAAAAAGAACTCGCCGCCGCCACGGCCTAACCCGCGCCCGCCATGTCCCAACCTCCCGAATCCGGCACCCTCGAGACCACCACGGAAAATCCCGTCGTCGGCATCGATCAGACCAAGGGCGATTTCCAATACAAGATGGACTACGAGTTCGACGCGGGCACCGGCCTCAACGAAAACACCGTTCGCTACATCAGCTCGGTGAAGAAAGAGGCACCGTGGATTCTCGATTTCCGGCTCAAGGCCCTGAAGACTTTCCTCGAAAAGCCGATGCCCACCCACTGGGCCACGAAGGATCTCGAGAACATCAATTTCGACAAAATCCGTTATTACCTCGCTTCCGGCCAAAAACCGAAGCGCACGTGGGACGAAGTGCCGGACGACATCAAGAAGACCTTCGAGCGCCTCGGCATTCCCGAGCAAGAGCGCAAATTCCTCGCCGGCGTCGAAGCCCAATTCGATTCCGAAGCCGCCTACTCCAATATCAAGGATCTCGTCGCCAAACAGGGCGTCATCTTTGCGAACTCCACCGAGGCGCTCCGCGAGCACCCGGAAATCTTCCGGAAATTTTTCGGCAAGGTTATCCCGACCGGCGACAATAAGTTTTCCGCGCTCAACAGCGCCGTTTTCTCCGGCGGCTCGTTCATCTACGTGCCGCCCGGCGTAAAAGTCGCGCAGCCACTCCAAGCCTACTTCCGCATCAACGCGGAAAACTTCGGCCAGTTCGAGCGCACGCTCATCATCGCCGACGAAGGCTCCGAGGTCGTCTACATGGAGGGCTGCACCGCGCCAAAGTTTTCCACCTCGACGCTCCACAGCGCCGTCGTCGAGCTCGTCGCCCTCAAGGGCGCCAAGATCCAATACATCACCGTCCAGAACTGGGCGAATAACGTCTTCAACCTCGTCACCAAGCGCGGCGTCGCCCACGAGGAAGCCGAGATCAAGTGGATCGACTGCAACATCGGTTCGCGCCTCACGATGAAATATCCGGGCGTCGTTCTCAAAGGCCGCAAGGCCCGCGGCGAAGTCATCTCCATCGCACTTGCCAACGACGGCCAGCACCAGGACACCGGCGCCAAAATGATCCACGCCGCTGATGAGACGACCTCCAACATCGTCGCGAAATCCATTTCAGTTGGCCAGGGCCGCAGCACCTATCGCGGTCTCGTGCACATCCCGAAAAACCTGAAGGGCTGCAAAAACAACACCGAGTGCGACGCACTCCTCATCAACACCAACAGCCGCACCGACACCTATCCCGCGATCACTGTCCGCGGCGATCGCAACGCCACGCAGCACGAAGCGAGCGTCTCGAAGGTAAACGAGGAAATGATCTTCTACATGCAGCAGCGTGGCCTCACCGAGGGCCAGGCGATGAGCCTCGCCGTCAACGGATTCATCAACGACCTCGCACGCCAGTTCCCGATGGAATATTCGGTCGAACTCAAGCGCCTCATCGATCTCGAAATGGAAGGCAGCGTCGGCTGAAGCCCAGAGCAGAACCATGTCCACTCTCACCGCTCCACAGACCATCGTCGGCAGTTTCACCGCCGAAGCCTTCGCCGCGCAGCTCGCGAAGCAAAAGTCCGCCCCCGCGTGGTGGCTCGATCGCAAGCGCGCCGCCTACGAAAAATTCGTCTCGCTCCCGTTACCCAAACGCACCGACGAATCGTGGCGCTTTAGCAACATCACCACGCTCACGCTCGACGGTTTTAACGTCGGCGGACGGGCCGGCATTTCGACGGAAGCACCGTTCGGCCCCGCCCATCTCGCGTTCGCCAACAACACCCTCACCTCGCGCACGCCACTCGTGGCCGATCTCGTCGGCAGAGGTGTGATTGTTACGACGCTCGCCGAGGCCGCCGAGAAGCACACCGAGCTTCTGAAAGCGCACTTCATGGCTCAGCCGCAGAAGCAGGGCTCGGAAAAATTCGCCGCACTGCACACCGCCTTCGTCGCTGACGGCGCATTCGTTTACGTACCCCGTGGGGTCGAAGCCGGCGCACCAATCGTCATCACGCACAGTGCGGCCGGTGCCGGCGCGGCGGTTTTCCCTCACACGCTCGTCGTCGCCGAGGAGAACTCCAAAGTCACCGTCGTCGATTACTTCGTCTCTGCCGACTCCGCCGCGCACTTCGCCTGCGGCGCCAACGATCTCTACGCCGGTCACGGCGCGCAGCTTACCTATGTCGCCGCGCAAAACTGGTCGCGCGAAACCCTATCGTTTCAGTTCAACTCCACCGTCGTCCGCCGCGACGCCCGCGTGCAGTCGCTCAATCTTCACCTCGGCTCCCGTCAGGCGCGTCACGAATCGCTTTCGCAGCTCGCAGCGCCGGGCGCATTTTCAGAAATGCTCGCGCTCACCGTCACCGAAGGCGCGCAGGAGTTCGATCAACGCACGCTCCAAATCCACCAGGCGCCCAACACCAAGAGCGATCTCCTCTACAAGAACGCGCTCCGCGACACCGCGAAAACGATCTTCTCAGGACTGATCGTCGTCGATCCGGACGCGCAAAAGACCGACGCCTACCAGAGCAACCGCAACCTCATGCTTTCCGACGCCGCCGAGGCGCAGTCATTGCCCGGCCTCGAGATTCAGGCCAACGACGTCCGCTGCACGCACGGCGCCACGAGTTCGCGCATCGATCCCGAGCAGGAATTTTATCTCCAGTCGCGCGGTATTCGCCAAGCCATGGCCGACGAGCTGCTCACGTTCGGCTTCTTCGAAGAAGTGCTCAACCGTCTCGCGAGTGAGCCGCTCCACGACGCGCTGCGCGAGCTTATCAAAACCAAGTTCAAAAAATGAACCGCGATCGCACGCTCTCCCGCGACGTCACCGCCACGCAGATTCCATCGGGCGACAAAACCACGTTGCCCGCCGCCACGAAGGTCATGCTCCATCAGACGCTCGGTGGCAGCTACACGGTGCAGACCGACTTCGGCCTCTTCCGCATCGACGGCAAAGACGGCGACGCAATCGGTGAAGAGGTCGCCGACCATTCGGTCACGGCCGCCACCCTCGCCGACGGCGCGCCCGATCCCGAAGCGATCTGGGCACAACTCCGCCACGTCTTCGATCCGGAAATCCCCGTCAACATCGTCGACCTCGGTCTTGTTTACTCGATGGACGTTGAGAAAGTCACCGAACCCGATCCGGGCTACAAAGTTCAGGTCGCGATGACGCTCACCGCCCCAGGCTGCGGCATGGGCCCGGCGATCGCCGAGGACGCGAAATCGAAAATCCTCCTCGTGCCCGGCGTCAGCGACGCCGATGTCCGTATCACGTGGGACCCGCCGTGGAACCAGCAGATGATTTCCGAAGAGGGGAAGATGAAGCTCGGGCTGATCTAAGAGTCGAGAGCGACCGCCTGGTCACGTCTCCGGCAAAGTTACCATAAAGCGCGTGCCGCCACCCGGGCGGTTCTCGACTTCCATCGTGCCATTGTGAGCGTCGACAATCGCCTTCGCGATGGCGAGGCCAAGCCCCATGTTTCCGGCGCCGGAGCTGCGCGCGTGATCGACCCGATAGAAGCGCTTGAAGACGTGCGGGAGATGCTCGGGCGCGATGCCCGGGCCGTCGTCGTTCACGGTGAGCGTTGAGTGGCCGTGTTCACGCCGCGTGACCACGTGAATCTCCCCGGCTTCGCGCCCGTGATGGATCGCGTTCGTCACCAGATTGGTGATCACGCAATCGATCTGTTCGGCATCCGCCAGGCACTTGGTCGGCGCAAGCTCGACGTGGATTGCGATCCGCCTCCGCTCGGCCAGCGGTCGCAGCCCGGCGACCACCTCCGTCACCCGCGAAGCGAGATCGAAGACCGCACGGCGCGGTGCGGCCTGACCGGCGTCGAGCCGTGCGAGTTGCAGAAGTGATTCGGTCAGTCGCCGCATCCGCTGGGCCGCGCGTTCGCAAGCCCCGAAGGCCTCGCGGTGTTCCTCGCCGAGGCCCGGCGCGCTCAGCGCCGCCTGCGCGTGCATGAGAATCACGCTCACTGGCGTGCGCAGTTCGTGCGCCGCGTCCGCCGTGAAACGCGCCTGTTGCGCGAAGGAGGTTTCAAGCCGGGCAAAGGTCGCATTAAGCACGGCGGCGAGTTCGCCGAGTTCGCTGTCGGCGTCGCGCGTATCAATTCGCTGCGCAAGATTGCCGGTGGAGATTTTTGCCGCGGTCGCGCCGATGTTTTGAATGGGTCGCAGCACGCGGCCCGCCAGCCCCCAGCCGCAGAGGAGCGCGACGGCGAAAACTCCCGAGCTGCTCGCCGCGATCAGTAATCCGAGCCGCCGCCACTCCGCAAGTTCGTGCTCCACCGATCGCCCGACCAGCACGCAATCGCCCGGCGCGGGATGCACAAACACTTCGCGCCAGACGCCCCGCTGCCGCACACCCACCGCACCCTCGCTCTCCGGACGGACAATTCCGGCCGGGGCGAGCGACGAGGCGAACCGGGGCGCGTCGCGGTGCCACAGCACAAAATACATCGAGCGCACGCGGTCGCCCTCCTCAAATAGATCGGATTCGCTCGGCACACGCGCGCCCTCCGGACCCGGCGGCGGTCGCAGCCGCGGCGGTGGCGGCTGGTCGCGCCCCGGCGGGCCCTGCGCCGGACGCAACGAGCCGAGCAACTCGATCACTTTGCGCTGCAACTCCTCGTCGATCCGCGCCTGCGCCGCGCGCCGCTCCACCTGATAGGCCGCGAAGCCCAGTCCGCCGAGTGCGATCGCGAAAAGCGCGCCATACCAAAACTGCAGCCGCCAGCGCAGGGAGCGAAAGGCTTTCATGCGATCACGTAGCCGTGCCCGCGCCGCGTGGCGATTACATCGGGGCCGAGTTTCTTGCGGAGGTTGAAAACATGCACGTCGATCAAGTTGGAGAGCGTGCTGTCCTCGTCGCCAAACAGGTGCTCATACAGCGCGGTGCGCGTGATGACTTCCCCGCGATGCAGCGCGAGATATTCGAGTAACGCGTATTCGCGCGCCGTCAGCGGCACGACCGCACCCGCGTGCTCGACCGTGCGCGCCACCGTGTCGATGCGAACCTCGCCGATCGTCAGCGCCGGCCGGGGCTGGTGCGCCCCGCGGCGAATGAGCGCGCGCACCCGCGCCAGCAGCTCCGGCAGATCAAAGGGCTTCACCAGATAATCGTCCGCACCACCATCCAATCCGCGCACGCGATCCGTGCTGGCATCTCGCGCCGTGAGCATCAGCACCGGAGTCCGTTTGCGCGCCCGCAGGCGCGCGAGCACGGTCCAGCCATCGAGGCGAGGCAGCATCACATCGAGCACGACCGCATCGTAGTCCGCGCCCTCGGCCTTGAAGAGACCATCTTCGCCATCCGCCGCAGTATCGACCGCGTAGCCTTCCTTGCGCAGAGCCCGCGCAAGCCCCGCCAGCAGATCGGGTTCATCTTCGATCACGAGCAATCTCATCGTTGGAAAGGAGAGCGCAGAGTCGCGAGCATAGCGGCCGTTAAATTAAGGCAAGATGAAGGCGCGCGCCCATCGCGTCTTTTTATTTTCGCCGATCGTTCCTGCCATCACCGCAAACTTAACGTCCGCTTAATCTCGTTTCGCGTAAGCTCGCGGGCGTGAAAACTTCCCATTCGTTTCCTTCCACCTTTCCGCTGCTTTCAGCGTTTCTGCTTCCGGTCGCCCTCACGCTTGCCCAACCGCCCGCTCCGGGACGCGGCGCACCACCCGCTACCACCCCTCAACCTCCGCCCGCGGCTCCACCCGCTCCCCCTACTCCGCCTGCCGCACTCGCACCGGCGATCACTGGCGGATCGCTCCCGGGTTTGAGTGACGAACAACTCGCCGACTTTCTCGACGGACGGACCGATTTCGTGACGCCCGAAACTCCCGCCAGCGGCCTCGGGCCCATCTTCAATGACGTGTCGTGCGTCGCTTGCCACAGCGCGCCGACGACCGGCGGCGCGAGCCGACGGACCGTCACGCGTTTCGGCCACACGACCAACGGCTCATTCGATCCGCTGGAAGCGCTCGGTGGCTCACTGCTGCAAGCCCGCGCAATCCGCGGAGTGCCCGTGGAGGTCGTGCCCGCCGCCGCCAACGTCGTTTCACTTCGCCTGACTACCCCGCTCTTCGGCGCCGGCCTGATCGAAGCGATCCCGGACGCTACGATCATTGCCCAAAGCCACGCGCCGAAACCTGCCGGTATTCGCGGCAAAGTCTCAGTCGTAACGGAAGTGGCCACAGGCGAGGAGCGTGTGGGGCGTTTCGGCTGGAAAGCCCAGCAGGCCACGCTGCTCGCGTTTTCCGGCGACGCCTATCGCAACGAGATGGGCATCACCAACCGCCTGTTTCCCACCGAAAACGCCCCCAACGGCAACACCGCCGCTATCGCCCGCTTCATCAAACCAACGGGCGTAGACGATGCGATCGACCCGCTCACCGGCCGCGGCGACATCGATCGCGTCGCGATCTACATGCGCCTGCTCGCCCCGCCGCCAAGCACTCCGGCCCGCGGCACCGCGGTGCGCGGTGCGCAGATCTTCGCTTCAATCGCATGCGCCGCCTGCCACCTCCCGGCCATGACGACCGGCCAAAACGCCATCGCTGCACTGAGCGAGCAACGCGTCGAACTTTACTCTGATCTTCTGTTGCACGACATGGGCTCGCTGGGCGACGGCATCGCCCAAGGCTCGGCCAGCACGACCGAAATGCGCACTGCGCCGCTTTGGGGTCTGCGCGCCCGTCCCGTCTGGTTGCACGACGGCCGTGCACGCACGATCGACGAAGCGATCCGCGCCCATGACGGCGAGGCAGCCAATGCGCGCAGCGCTTACGTCCAACTTAACACCGCTGACCGTCAGTCGCTGCTCGATTTTCTCAACACGCTCTGAGCCGTCGGCCGCTGCGGGGCGGGCGCCGATTGAGTTCACGCCCGCTACCGCCTCGGAATTTTTCGTCGCCCCTAAGCGGTTCGTCAGCACGCTAGGCGGCGATGAAACGCTTTCTCGTCACCCTTGCCCTGTTCGCCACGTTTGCCCGCGCCGAGACGCCCACGCCCGCAGTCGATTTGCTCGCGGACAAAAGTCTCGCCGCGTGGGAACTCGTCACATTGCCCGCGACGCCCGCGAAGATCGACGCGGTCTGCAAATTCAACGCCGATGGCTCGCTCGCGGTCGCGGGCAAACCGGTGAGTTACCTCGCGACAAAAGCCGCCTACAAAAATTTCCGGCTCCACGCCGAGTGGCGCTGGCCAACAAACGCCGCAAAGAACAGCAACAGCGGCGTGCTTCTCCACATCGCCGGCGGCCCGACCGCCGGCACTGCGTGGCCCGTGTGTTTCCAGGCGCAGATGAAGCTCACGCGCGCCGGCGATCTACTTCCGATGCAAAGCGCGAAGTTCGCCGAAAGACTGACCACGCCGCCCGACGCAAAAACCCCGCAGCTCGATCGCGCCAACCCCGCCGATCCGGAAAAGCCGATCGGCGAGTGGAACAGTTACGACATCGTCTGCCGCGATGGCACGATCGAAGTCAGAGTGAATGGCGTGCTCGAAAACAAAGTCACCGCCAGCGATCCGGCCGAGGGAAAAATCGGCATTCAGCTCGAAGGCACGCCGTTCGAACTGCGCCACGTGCGGATCGAGCCATTGCGTGCGATCGGCACGAGTTTTCAGGCACCGGCCAACGGCTACTGAGCGTAGCGCAGCCCTCGGCGCATGTCTGACTCGCCCACGTTTTACGAGCAACTCGTCGCGCTTGAGCGCGATGGCAGTGCGTTCGTGCTCGTGACCCTCGTCGAGGCGCTCGGCAGCGTGCCGCAGGACACGGGCGCGAAGATGCTCGTGACCGCGGCGGGGCTGCACGCGGGCACGGTGGGCGGCGGGCGCGTCGAGGCGCAGGCGCTTGCGCTCGCGCACGAGATTATCGCGAAAAGCGAAGCCGCGCCGCGCTTCATCTCGTGGACACTCAAAGGCGACGTCGGCATGACGTGCGGCGGCGCGGTAAAGCTTTATTTCGAGCCGCATCCCGCTGGCGGCGCCACGTGGACGATCGCGATCTTCGGGGCGGGGCACGTCGCGCAAGCGCTCGTGCCCGTGCTCGCGCCACTCCCGTGCAAGCTCGTCGTTTATGATACGCGGGCCGACTGGCTCGCGCGTCTGCCACGCGCCCGCAATCTCACCGCCACACATCTCGCCGACCTCGCACCGGCGATCGATACGCTGTCGGCGGACGCGTTCGTGCTGTGCATGACGCAAGGCCACAAAACCGATCGGCCGATCCTGCACCGGGCGCTCGCGACGAAAAATTTTCCGTTCGTCGGTGCGATCGGCAGCGAGGCCAAGGCCGCGGTACTCCGCCGCGAACTGGTCGTGGACGGACTGGCGCCGGCGCGCGCGGAGGAGTTTCACTGTCCCGTCGGCCTCGACTTCGGCACGAACCACCCGCACGAGATCGCGTTGAGCATCGCGGCCCAGTTGCTGACTGAGCGCGATGGGCTCGCGGAAAAACGCCGCTGAGTTTGGCCGGTCGCTCGGCCCGCTCGTGGCGATCTGCGGTCGCGGCGACGCGAACGGCGGGCACCGCTTACTCGGCGGAACGATCCGCCAATCCGTCCAAAGCTTCGTGCCTTTTCCAAGCGCAGGCCTCATGCTCGCGAGATTCGTCACGCCCACGCCCGCCGCATCCGCGGCTGCCTGGCCGCAGAAGCGCAGCTCAGCTGCTTGCAGGTGCGGGCGGAGTAGCGGTTTTCAACCTCCCTCTGTCCCAGCGGACGCGCTGAAAAGCGCTCCGTCGTCAAATCCATGCCAGCAACTGAAATGCACCCTGACCGCATCGCGGGACTTTTCCGCGGTTGCACGGAACCCGATCGCGCGCCACGTTTCTGTCTACTGTATGGTCCGCCCCGTCCGCTTTTTTCTCTGCCTGCTGGCGCTCGTGAGCGGTGCTTTGCGCGCCCAGCCGCCCGCACCGACCGCCGCGCCGGCCGCCGTATCACCAGTGGACGGCACGCCCGCTCCCGTCGTCAGCGCCACGCCGAAGCCGCGGGTGCAGCGCGCCATCTCACCGGAGGTGGCCGCCCAGCTCGCCGCGTCGCGACCGAAATTCACGCCCGTCGCCCCACCGCCGCCGCCGACGAAATCTGAGGAGGAACTCCCCGACATGCGCGAAATCGACAAGCCGAAGAACACCATCGTGCGCCTCCCGAAATACGTGGTGCAAGAGCAGCGCCCGCCGGTCTTCACGGAACGCGAGATCCACACCAAGCAGGGCCTCGCGAACCTCGCGATGCGCCGCTATCTCACCGAAACCGATCGCGCGTTGAACCGTTTCACCCTCCCGCTCTTCGGCATCTCCAACGCCGATCGCGCGCTCGCGATGTATGCCGAAGACGAACGGCTGAAGAACATGGGCGACGTCGCCGATCAAACCAACATGGTGATGAAGTCCGATGCCGCGGCCGGAAAGAAAGTGCAGGATGTCTCGCGCCAGACCTTCATGCGCTGGCAGGATTTCGGCTGGCAGGGTGGCAACAAGTAGTTGGCGGCTAGCTCCTCGACGCGAAAAGAGGAGTAACCGAGCGAGATTTTGGCTTTCTTCATCGCGCCGATGAGCCGTTGCCCCCTCGCGCTCCTATTCGCATACGCCACCGTTGCCATGGCGCAAACGGCGTCGATCCCTGTAAAGGACATGCCCGCCATTCAGCCGGCTTTGGCCCAACCGCGCGTGGTGTCGCCAGGCACAGCCGATTTGCTGAGGGCTGCGTTGCCGAAGAGCGCCTTCGTCAAGCCACCCGAGAAAAAGCCAGTCCCCAATCCGCCCCCTCTCGGCGAAACCGAAAAGCCGCCGGAAGAGGTCTTGCAGCTGAAGAAATTTGTCGTGCGCGAGGCCCGGCCGCCCATCTTCACCGAGCGCGACCTCAACACACCGCAAGGCCTCCAGGCCATCGCGATGCGCCGCTACTTTCCGGAAATGGATCGCGCTCTCAATCGCTTCATGCTGCCGCTCTTCGCACCGATCAGCACGAAGGGCACTTCGAACGAAGTGCGCGCGATGACGATGTATGAAGATGAAGAGCGCTTGAAAAACATGTCGGAGGTCTCCGATCGCACTAACATGGTGAAGAACTCCCTTCCCGCCGCCGGCGCGAAACTGAAGAACGTGGAGCGCGACACGTTCATGCGCTGGTCCGACATCGGCTGGCACGGCGGCGGAAAATAGCCGCCGCGCACGGTCGCGTCACTTTTCCCCGAGCAACGCTCGCGCAATCTCAGCCCATTCGGCCTCAAGTTTCACGGACGCCGCGACTCTTGGCCGGCCCGCCCGCGCATACCAGTAGCCCGCGTTTGCGAGATCGCCTTCCTTGCGGTGGAGGTAGGCGTGGACCCACGCGCACTCCGCGCCGCCATCCTCCTGCGCGCAGGTGTGAGCCTGATCCCAGTCGCCGCGCGCGTCGTGCCAGAGTGCCTGTAACGCAGGGCTCGCATTCGCCGGGGGCACCCCTTCGCGCGCGATCGATTGCTCGAATTCCGCAAATGACATTTGCGCCAGCGTGCGGAACGCGTCTTCCCTTTCAACCTCACACTTACGCCTCCGCGCCTCGCCGCCGTTTTTTCCGTTTCATGTCCACCGCCGAGCACCTCATCATCCGCGAACTTCTCGCCCGCGAGCCGAACTGGCTCTCCGGCTCCGCCCTCGCCGCGAAACTCGGTGTCAGCCGCGTCGCCGTATGGCAGCACATGGAGAAATTGCGCTCGGCCGGCTTCACTTTCGAGGCGCGCCGCGCGCTTGGCTACAAACTCACGGCGCGCCCGCCGGGACCGCACGCCGCGCTGATCGAGACGCAGCTCAAGATCCGTCCGCGCGGCTTCTCACTCGTTGTGCTCGACGAAACCGACAGCACCAACGACGAGGCTGCGCGCCAACTAGCCGCCGGCCGCGCCGCGCCGTTTGCGATCATCGCGCGCCGCCAAACCAAGGGCCGCGGCCGCCTCGGTCGCGTCTGGCACAGCGAGGCCAACGGCAACCTCTACGTCAGCGTCGCGTTTCGCCCGCGTGTCCCGCCCGAGCGCATGGGCGCGTTCACGCTCTGGATGGGCCTCAACCTCTGCGAATTGCTCGCCAACTTCGCCAAAGTCACGCCCGGCCTCAAGTGGCCCAACGATCTGCTCCTCGTTGGCCGCAAGGCCGGCGGCATCCTCACCGAGGCCCGGATCGACGCCGATCAAATCCGCGATCTCGTGTTCGGACTCGGACTCAACATCAACGCTCCCGCCGGCGGCTGGCCCGCCGACCTCGCGAAGCGCGCTGTCTCGCTCGCGGAGATCACGGGCACGCCGCTCGACTTCAACCGCCTCACCGCCGCGCTCCTCGGACGCGTGCTGCTCGCCTACGAGAATTTCGCCGACGGCAGCTACACGAAAACCTTTGCCGATCTCTGGCACCGCTACGATGTCCTGCGCGGCCAACCCGTCGCCCTCCTCGAAGGCGGCCGCCGCCACGCCGGCACCGTCCTCGGAATCGACGACGAGGGCGCGCTCCTGCTGCGCGACGTCCGCGGCCGGACCCAGCGCTTCCGCGCCGGCGAGGTCACGATCGAGAAGACAAGTTGAGAGTTGAGGGCTCCCGCGCGAGTGTTGAGAGTCTCAAATCGCATGTCCGATCCGCTTCCGCCAGCCATTGAAGTTTCGCACCTCGTGAAGAGTTACGGCGGGATCACCGCGGTCAGCGACATCAGCTTCACGGTCGCGCGCGGCGAAATCATCGGCTTTCTCGGCCCCAACGGCGCCGGCAAGTCTACGACGATGCGCATCCTCACCGGCTACCTGCCCGCCACCTCCGGCAGCGTGAAGATCTGTGGCATGTCCGTTGCCACGCAGCCCGACGAGGTGAAGCGCCGCATCGGCTACATGCCGGAAAATAACCCGCTCCCCGAAGACATGCGCGTCTCGGAGTATCTTTATTTTCGTGGTCGGCTCAAAGAAATCTCCCGGCGAAATCTCGGGCCACGCATCGACGAAGTCCTCGAACTAAGCGACCTGAAACGCGTCCGCCATAAAATCATCGGCCAGCTCTCAAAAGGATTCCGCCAGCGCGTCGGCATCGCCGAGGCGATCTTAGCCGAGCCGCCTGTCATCATTATGGACGAACCGACGATCGGCCTCGATCCGCACCAAATCCTCATCGTCCGCGATCTCATCGCGAGTCTGCGCGGACGGATGACGGTCATCATTTCGTCGCACATCCTCCCCGAAATCGAGCAGACCTGCGACCGCGTAATCATCATCAATCAGGGCCGCGTCGTCGCCCAGGGCACGCCCGCCGATCTGCGCCACGAAATCCTCGGTCACTCGCGCTACCAACTTCAGGCTGCCGGGGACGCAGCCGCGCTCCCCGCGCTACTCGCCACGATCGAGCCGACGCTAACGCTCACTGCGCAAACCGACCCTGACGCCGCCGGCTTCCGCACGCTTTCGCTTTCCACCGAACGCGACGGCGAACTCGGTGAGGCGATCCTCAACACGCTTCTCGCGAAAAACTATCGCGTTCGCGCGCTCACCCGCGAGCAGCCCACGCTCGAGGACGTCTTCCTCGCCGCCACGCGTCGGAGCTGGGACGTCGTTTCCGCGCCCCGCAACGGGAACAAGCCCGCCGCCTGACGGACCATGATTCGCTTCCGCGCATGAAACACTTCTTCACGCTCCTCAGCCATGAGATCCGGATGCTGCTCGTCAGCCCCGGCACCTACATCGCGGCCACGGCGTTTCTCGCGTTCATGGGTTTTGTCTTCGTCGGCATTCTGGAGAACTACAGCACCGCGGCGCAGGACGCCTCACCCGCGCAAGTATTCTTCTCGCTGTTTTTTCTTCCGGTTTTTTTCATGGTGCCGCTGCTCACCATGAAGTGCCTCGCCGAGGAACGTCGCCTCGGCACGATCGAAACGCTGCTCACGACACCGGTCACGACGACCGAGGTGGTGCTCGGCAAGTTCGGCGCCGCATATTTTCTCTACCTGCTGCTCTGGGGCTCTACCGGCGGGCTCTTCTACATCTTGCAAAAATTCGCCAGCGATCCGCGGCTGCTCGACTCCGGGCCGCTCATCGGCGGCTACACCTTCATCGCTGTGTCCGGCCTGTTCTTCGTCGCAATCGGCGTGTTAACGAGTTCGTTTTCGCGCAACCAGTCCGTCGCAGGCATTCTCTCGTTCGTGCTGCTCGCGTTTGTGATTCTCGGCGGCCGCTACCTCTCCGGCGTGTCGTTTCTCGAGCGCGAATCGCTGCGCCCACTCAAGGACGCGGTCGCTTACGCCCAAATTTTTTCCCACTACGACGACTTCACGCGCGGAGTGATCGATTCGCGGCAGGTGCTGTTTTATCTCAGCGGCACGGTTATCGCGCTCGTTTTCAGCATCTTCGCCGTCGAGACCAAAGTCCTGCACAGCTGACATGGCCGAACTCGACAGCTTCCGCACTACCCGCTGGCTCCGCACGCTCCACCTCGCGCTGCAAAGTGTACTGCTGCTCACGTTTCTCGCCGGCCTCAACTACGTCGCCCGCGATCACCCGTGGCGTACCGACCTCACGCGGCACCGCAGTTACTCGCTCTCGCCCGAGACGCTCTCGTTTCTCCATCTGGAGCGTCCCGTCGACATCTACGCCACCTTCACCGACACCACCGAAAATCCCGAGGTGCGCGGCCTTCTCCGCGAATATGAGACCGCGACCGAATTGGACCGCGGCAAAATTCGAGTCACCTACCTCGACGTCTACCAGGATCGTCGCAAGGCCGAGGATCTCGGCATCGCCACGCCCAATGCCCTCGTCCTCGTCTGCGGCGATCGCCGCCACGCGCTCCTCGTCGACGAGCTCTACCATCTCAACAAGAAGAAGGAGCGCGAGAGTTTCGACGGCGAACAGGTCCTGACCTCCGCGATCCTCGATGTGTCTAGCCCCGATCGTAAAAAGATCTACTTCCTCGCCGGCCATGGCGAACTCAGCCCCGATCAAGTCGACGCGAAGACCGGCCTCTCCGCCGTCCGCGATCAGCTTCGCGCCCGCAACTTCGAAGTCGATCAACTCGATCTTACCGTCGCGCGCAAAATTCCCGCCGACGCCTCGCTGCTCGTCGATGTTGCGCCGCAGACGCGCTTCACCGCCGCCGAGCAGGAAGTCTTGCGCCAGTATCTCACTGCCAACGCCGGCCGGCTCATTCTGTTTCTCGCGCCCGGCCTCAGCGCTATCCGGCTGGGGGTTGACGACCTCCTCCTTGACTGGGGCGTGCTCGTCGACGACGACCTCGTGTGCGACACCGGCCCGGAAAATCTCACCGAGGACAACGACCTCCTTATCCGCGCGTTTCAGCCGCACCCTGTCACCCAGTCGCTGATTGAAGGCTCCGGCCTCGCGTTGCGTTTCGGCCCGACGCGCAGCGTGCGACCCGATCCCGGCCGCTCCTCAGGCAACGGCCTCACCACCGTCGCGCTCGCCGCCACATCGACCACCGCGTGGGGCGAGACCGGCTTTCGTCTCGGCCGCGTGCCGCTCCGTCGCAACCCGGGTAACATTCACCCGCTCCCCGGCATGTCGCCGCCCGATCGGCTCGGCGTGGTCGTCGCGTCAGAGCGCGTTGGCGTGCGTGACAAGCTGCCGTTCAGTGTGCGCGGCGGCCGAATCGTCGTCTTCGGCACCGGCGATCTCATCGCCAACACCCGGCTCCCCGTCGCGGGCAACTGGAATGTTTTCCTCGGTGCCGTGAACTGGTCCGTCGATCGCGAGAGCCAGCTCAACATCCCCTCCCGCCCGATCCAGCGCTTCCAGCTCTCGCTCAGTGCGGACAGCCTGCTCAACCTCCGCTACACGCTACTCCTCGCGCTGCCTGCGGGCGCCGCGCTCCTCGGCCTGCTCGTCTACTGGACAAGGCGCTCCTAGTCTTCCCGAAACCGTTTTTCCATGCGCTCGAAAATCACGCTCGTCCTCGTCTTCCTGAACGTCGCGCTTTTCTTTTTCATTTTTAAGTTCGAGCGCACGTGGCGCACCGAACGCGCTTCGCTCGAAGCCCGCCGCCGCGTGCTCGGGCCGGAGGCTGCCGACATTCGCTCGCTGGTCGTGCGCAACGGCGCCGGCTCCTTCACGCTCTCACGCCGAGGCGACGCGTGGTGGCTCACCACTCCGCTCGAGTGGCCCGCGAACCCCGAGGCCGTCAGCCATCTCATCCACGAACTCCAGCTCCTCGAAAACGTCTCCAGTTTCAATGTAGCCGATCTCGCGCAAAACAACCAGCACCTCGCCGACTACGGCCTCGTCGACGATCCTGTGAAGGCGAAGATGAGCGTTGAGTTCAGCTCCGGCGAAGGCGCCGCCGCGCTCAAATCCACGCTCATTCTGGGCGACGCCACCAAGGACGGCTCGCGGCTCTACCTCCTCTCGCCCGACGGCAAACGCATCCACGTCGTCAACCACTCCCTCGCCGACGATCTGGCGCTCCCGCTCGACGCGCTCCGCGCCGACTCACTGCTCACGATTCCCGTCTTCGAGGCCCGCGCCCTCGGCGTGCAAACCTCGGGCGTGCGCGTGCGCATCCGCCGTGAAGCCGAACGCTGGCGCTTCGACACGATCATCGCCAACGCCAACAAAACCCTCCTCGAAACCACCATCACCGGCCTCAATTCGCTCCACCCGAAATCCTTCGTGGCCTCGGCCAACGCCCCCGCGACCCTCCCGTCCGCCGCGCCCACGCTCCGTATAATCCTAGAAGGCAACAACCGCACCGAGACCCTCTACCTCGGCGAGCCACTCGGCCCCACCGCGATCACCACCGGCGCCGCCACGGCCCCCGACATCGAATACTACGCCCAGCTTGATCGCCGCCCGGCGGTCTTCACGATCGCGGTGCCCGCCGCGCTTCTCGATTCGCTGCGCAACGCCCTCGTCGCGCTCCGCGAAAAACGCGTCCTCGATTTCGATCCCCGCGCCGTCACGGCCGTCACCCTCGCCGCCCCGATCCTCGCGAATCAGCCGCCACTGACCCTCCAACGCCTGGAGCCTCCCGCCGGCAGCGCGCCCGACCTGCCGGCCTCGTGGCAAATTCTGCGGCGCGGCGCGGGCGCCGGTGGCCCGCAAACCCTCCCCGCCGATCGCCCCGCGGTGCAGCGGCTGCTCGAGCAGCTCGCACTGCTCTCTGCAAAAAATTTCCAGACCGACGCCTCCACCAACGCCGATCTCGAAAATTGGGGCTTCAAGCGCCCCGAGCGCGAAGTCACGCTCGCGCTCGCCGGCACCACCCCACCCCTCGTGCTCTCGCTCGGCACCGACGCGCAACGCGCCGCCTACGCCCTCGTCGGACCCACGAACGCAGGCTCCTCCATCTTCGCCGTCGATCGCGCGATCCTCGACGAGCTCCCAATCGAGGCCCGCGCTTGGCGCGAGCGCCAACTCCCCGAGTTGCCCGCCACCGCGCGCCTCACCGCCCTCAAGCTCACCGATCTCAACGGCAACCAAACGCTCCTCGACGTATCGCTCGACGCCAACGGCCACGCGCCCGGCGACACGCCCAATCATCCCGCGGTCGAAAAAATCCTCGCGCTGCTCCCGCACCTTCGCGCGAAGAGTTTCCCGCAGGACGGATTCACCGAAAAAGTCCTGCTCGCCGGCGACGAACGCGCGTGGCGCTTCAAACTCGACTACACCGTCGCGCTCCCCGGCGGCGCCGGCGCCGCGCCCACCAGCGTGAAGACCCTGCTCTTCACCGATCGCGGCGGTGGCGCGCAAATGTTCGCCGGCTCCGCCGAACTCGGCGCCGTATTTGAAATTGAGCAACCGCTGCTCGACGCGCTCTGGGCCATCACCTACCGCGACCCCGGCCCGCCACCGGTGCCGGCCGAACCGAAGAAATAATTTTCTCCGCCTCGAGAAATATTCCCGCCTGATCATGTCCCGACCGCTGAACCTGCTCTGGCACGGCACACGTTTTTGCGTGTCGTGCGCGATCTCGTTTGCCGTCTGGACGCTCTGGCTGGCGCTCGCGATCCTGCTCGCGTTTCAAATCTACATCGCGACGCACAACGAGCTTGAGGTGCCCGGTTTTGTGCTGCGCGCCTTCGAGGAACGCCTTGCCGCGTCGGGCGTGCACGTGGCATTCGGCCGCACCTCGTTCGATCCGACCGGCCGCGTGCTCATCGAGGATGCGCGCATCTCGCTCCCCGCATTTACCGAGCCGGTCGTCACCGCCCGCGCGATTTACGCCCGCCTCGATCCGTGGTCGCTCGTCGCGGGGAAATTCGATCCACGCGAGGTGCGCGTAACGGGCGCGAGCCTCGCGATCCCCGCCATGCTGTCGCGCTCCGGCACCGCCGAGCAGATCCTCGTCGATCTCGATACGACGCTCGTGCCCGGCGAACACCTGCTCACGCTCGCGCAATTTTCAGCGCGGATCGCGGGCGTCGCCGTCACCTCCCGCGGCTCGATCTATCTGCCCGACGCGGGCACCGCGCGCACCGCCCCGCTGCCGGCCGCGGATTTTCTCGCGAAGAATTTCCCCACGCTCTGCCGCGAGCTCGACGCTGCCAATCTCCAACTCGCCGCGCTCGACCGGCCGCAACTGCACCTCGATCTCTCGCCGTCTGAATCGCGCTCCGCGATCGCCAGCATCACGCTCTATGCCCGAGGCTGGAAGCTCAATCCTCCCCCCGAGCTCGCCGGCACCCGCGCCGAAGCGATCCAGATTTCGGGCCTGCGCATCGTTACGAAGTTTCCGCTCCTCGGCGATGCGCCCGTCGCCACCCGACTTGAGTTCACGGCCAACGATCTCGCGCTGCCGTTCGATGCCCACGCCCACGGCGTGCGGGCGCTCGTCCGCGGCACCCTGCGCCCCGCGCAGCTCAGCTTCACCCCGCGCTCGCTCGATCTCAGCGCTGAGTCGCTCGCCGCGGCGGACTTGTCGGCGACCGCCGTCGCCGCGCGCCTCGCGCCCGGCCCGTTCCCCGCGATCGACGCGGAGCTCACCGGTCGCTTTCTCGGCGAGCCACTGGCGGTGCGCGCCCATGCGAATTTCAAGGCCGAGACCGCGGCCGTGCATTTCGACGGCGCGATTTCGCCCGCGGTGATGGATGCGATCAGTCTGCGCGTGCACACGAATGCGCGGCGGTTTTTCGATTTTCAGACGCTCGACGCCACCGACGGCCTCGTGACGCTCGGGCCCGGCTGGCAGTTTGAAAAGGTTTCCGCGCGCACCGTGCTGCGCGGGGTCGACGCGTATCACGTGCACATGGAAGAGGGCCGCGCCGTGGTCGAGTTCGACGGCCGCCATTTCAACTCGTCCGAGGCGTGGGCCCGCATCGGTGAGAACTACGCGCACGCCACCTACGAGCACAATCTCACGACGCGTGACTACCGTTTTCTCCTCACCGGCCAGTTGCGACCGCTCGACATCGGCGGCTGGTTCGGCGCTTGGTGGCCGGATTTTTTCAAGGATTTCCAATTCCCTGTCGCGCCGCCGCTGGCGAGCGTCGATGTACGGGGCCGCTGGCTCGATGCGACCCAATCGGCGATCTTCGTCTTTGCCGACACGCGCGGCCCGATCATCCGCGGCGTGCCACTCGACTTCGCGCGCACGCGGCTGTTCATCCGGCCTGATTATTTCGACGGACTCGAAGTGTTCGCCACCAGCGGCCCGGGCGCCGCCCGCGGCACATTCACCTACACACTCGACGGCGCCAGCCACACGTGGCGCCGCCTCGATCTCGATCTCGCCTCGACGATCGATCCGGCAATTGCGGTGAAAATGATCGGGCCGGTGGGCGCGGAGGTGCTCGCACCGTTCGCGTTTGCCCAGCCGCCGGCGCTTAAACTTTCGGGCCGGCTTGATGGCCCCGCTGCACCGGGCGGGTCGCATGTGGCGCTCGACATCGAAGCGCGATCGGCGGGCGAGTTTCGCCTGCACGATTTTCCGCTGGAGAACATCGCCTTCACCGCGACTGTGCGCGACGATGCCGTGAACGTCGACAATGTGCGCGCCGGCTTTGCGGGCGGCGTGGCCACGGGCCGCCTAAAGCTCGCCGGCAACGGCGCCGGGCGCCGGGTGACGGCGGATCTGGCACTGAAGGATGCGAGCCTCGGCCGCGCAGCGGAGATTTTGCAGGAGTTCGCCGCCCGCAGCCACGGCGCACCGCCGCCGGCGCCGGACAAGTTCGTGCAACAAAAGGCCAACGTCCGCCTCGATCTCACAGCGTCGACCGAGGGCCGTTACTCGGATCCGTTCAGCTTTCACGGCGACGGCACCGCCACGCTGCAGGGCCCGGGGCTCGGCGAGGTGCCGCTGCTCGGGTTGCTGTCCGAACTGTTGCGCTTCACGGCACTGCGGTTCACGGCGGCGAACGCGAAATTCAAAATCAACGGCACGAAGTTGGACTTCGACGAATTCAACCTCCGCGGCGCCAACTCCGCGATCGAGGCCCACGGCAATTACGCCCTCGATCGCCGCGAACTCGATTTCAAGGCGAAGATCCTGCCGTTCCAAGAAAGCGGCAACCTCATTAAAAGCACGATCGGCGTGGTGCTCTCGCCATTTTCCAATGTGTTCGAGGTCGTGCTGACGGGCACGCTCGACAAGCCGAAATGGGCGTTCGCGATTGGGCCGACGAACTTGCTGCGCTCGCTCGCGCCGGGCGAGGCGTCGCCCAAAACCGACGCGTTGCCGGCCGTGCCCCCTGAAGCGAAACCGGCGCCGGTATCCGATCCGAAGCCGACCGGCTGAGCGCCCAGCGCCCCTCCGGCCCTGCCGCGAGCGAAGCACGGAGGAGGCCGAGTAAATCACATTGGCTGGTGCGTGTAAGCGATGGCCGCATGCCCACGCGGCTTTTACCCAAAGCGGGAAAACGCATTGCGCAGCGGAAGCTCTCCCGTTTTCTTGGGGGAAACACCTTATGGATTCGATGCCCACTTTGCCGAGACGCTCCTGGTCGGAGCGCGCCTCGCTCGTCTTCGCGGGTGCGATTCTGATCCTCGGGCTGGGGAGTTTGTTGGGTTGGTGGCTGCGGTTCGACGAAGTGCTGCGCCCATTTCCGAACTTGCCCGCGATGAAGGCCAATCTCGCCGTGGCGTTCGCGCTGCTGGGCGGGGCGCTTTTCGCCGTCGAATTCGGACACCGCGCTTGGTGCAAGCTTGCCCTGCTCCCCGCCGCGATTGGCGCGGTGACACTGCTGGAGCACGCGCTCGCGCAGCCGTTGGGGCGCGCCGGCTTTTCCATCGATGAGTGGCTGGCTAGCGATTTTCTTTTCGATCGGGAAACAGCCAGCCCTGGTCGGATGTCCGCCATGGCTGCGATCTGTGTCGTGCTCGGCGGCCTCGCGCTCGCCTGGCGCGCCACCGAGCGTGGGGCGCGAGCCCGATTGTTCACCGAAGCCGTCGCCGGATCGCTGATCGCGTCCGTCGGATTTTCCACTCTCCTTGGCTATGCGGCGACACTATCGGCCGTCTACAAGTGGGGCACCCAGACCGCCGTCGAGCCGATCAGCGCGATCGCGCTCATGCTGCTCGGGCTCGCCGTGCTCCTGCTTGCGTGGCGCGACGGCGTGAAAGCCGAGGGCGGCCCGCCATCGTGGTCACCGATGCCTGCAGTCATCGGCTGCCTCACTCTCACCGTAATTTTGTTTGTCGGCCTCACGGAACGCGAAAGGCTCGCCGTCCTCGATCGCACACGGATCGCGACGGATGCGTATGCGCAAGAACTCAAGCTCAAGCTGGACGAACAGGTCAGACAGGTGGAGACACTCTCTCGCCATTGGAGCGATGATCTTGAGCAAACTTGGTCCGCGAGCGCTGCGGAGCAACTCGCCCAACGCTCCTCTCCTTACGGCGGCGTGACGATCGCCTACGTCGACAGCGCCCACCACACGGTGTGGACGCATCCGGTCGACGTCGGCGCGAGCAACTTCGATCACTTCACCATCCCGGAACGCCGCGAAGCCATCCTCGCCGCGAATGAGACGACCAACGCGGTCCTCTCCGGCACCACCGAAATTCACATGGCCAGCGGCGCGTCCGAACCCGGCTTCGCGATTTATGCGGCGTTCAGCCGCTCGCGAAAGAAGAACTCAGGCTACGTGGCCGCGGACTACGTCTACAGCGCCCTCTTCAAAAAAATCGGTGAATTACACCAAGGCACCGAGGCGATCGAGGCCAACTATCACATCGACATCTCGATCGGCGGCAAGCGCCTCTACGCCTCGATCGCGCGAGATTCAAGGCGCAGCGAGGCCGACACCTACGAGAAGACCTACACCATCGCGACGGATCGCAATCTTCACATCGCCCTCACGCCCTCGATCGAGGCGCTCGCGCAGGATCGCGTCTGGCTGCCGCAGCTCGCGCTCGGCGCCGGCATCGGCATCTCAGTTTTGCTCGGCCTGAGCGTGCACCTCGCGCGCAGCGCCCGCGCGGGCCAGCGGGCCGCCGAACTCTCCAACAAAAAACTTTTCGCCGAAAATGAGGAACGCCGCCGCGTCGAGGCGCGGTTAAAGGTGTCCGACGAGCGCCTCCGCCTCGCGCTCGACTCCACGCAGATCGGCATCTTCGAGTGGAGCGTCGCGGCCGGCCACGTCTACTACAGTCCGGGCCTGTGGGCCATGCTCGGCTTCGAACACGTCCGCATGCCCTCGACCGTCGAGGCGTGGCAATCGCTCATCCACCCCGACGACCTCCCTCTCTACCGCCGGCGCATCGAGTCACAGCTCAGCGGTATCGCGACGTTCATCGAGCCCGAGTATCGCGTGCGCTCGCGCACTGGCGACTGGCGCTGGGTTTATACGCGCTCGAAATCTGTCGCGACCGCGCCCGACGGCCGGCCCACCCGCATCATCGGCACGGTGCAGGACATCACGGCCCGCCGCGAAGCCGAACTCGCGTTGCGCGAATCGCAGGCCGAGGCGCGCAAGCTCTCGCTCGTCGCCTCGAAGACCGACAACCCCGTGCTCATCGGCTCGCCCGACGGACGCATCGAATGGGCCAACGAGGCGTTTTGCCGCGTGATGGAATACTCACTCGACGAGGTCGTCGGAAAAAATCCCGCGCACTTCATTATCGGGCCGGAGACGAATCCGCGCACCGTCGTCCGCATCCGCGCTGCGATGGCCAAGGGCCACGGCATCAGCACCGATGTCGTCAACTACTCCAAGTCCGGCCGCAAATACCACGTCCACGTCGAAATTCAGCCCGTGCGCGGCAGCGACGGCCGCGTGGAAAATTTCATCGCCGTCGAAACCGACATCACTTCCCGCGTTGAGACCGAGGAGCAACTCCGCCGCGCTAAGCGCGAGGCCGACGATGCGTCCCGCGCGAAGAGCGACTTCCTTGCCTCGATGTCGCACGAAATCCGCACCCCGATGAACGGCGTCATCGGCATGACGAGCCTACTGATGGAGACCACGCTCAACGCCGAGCAGCGCGACTATATCAACACCATCCGCACCTCCGGCGAGGCGCTCCTCACGATCATCAACGACATCCTCGACTTTTCAAAAATCGAGTCCGGCAAGATGGAGCTCGAGCGCGCCCCGTTCGAACTCGCCCTCTGCGTCGAGGAAGCGCTCGATCTCTTCGCCTTTCAAGCCTCCGCGAAAAAACTCGATCTCGTCTACCACATCGCGGCCGACGTGCCCGGCTGGATCATGGGCGACGTCACGCGCCTGCGCCAGGTGCTCGTCAACCTCATCAACAACGCCGTCAAGTTCACGCCCCGCGGCAGCATCGCGCTGGAGGTACGGCGCGTCGTCCGCGAGCCCGATCCCCTCGGCTTCGTCAATCCGCTGCCCCACGATCCCGCGCACATTACCCTGGAGTTTAACGTGCGCGACACCGGCATCGGCATACCCGCCGATCGCCTCGATCGGCTCTTCAAGGCGTTCTCCCAGGTCGACTCCTCCACCACGCGTAAATACGGCGGCACCGGCCTCGGGCTCGCGATCTGCCAGCGCCTCTGCGGCCTCATGGGCGGCGCAATTCGCGTCCAGAGCAAGGCCGGCGCCGGCTCCGAATTCATCTTCACGATCGCGACCGAACCCGCGCCCGGCTTGATCGACTCCGGGCTACCGGCGCTTCCCGCGGCGCTCCGCGACCACGGCGTGCTCTGTATCGAGTCGCATCCCGTCACGATGGCGCGCCTCCGCACCCTGTTTGAAAAATGGGGTGCCCGCTGCACCATCGTTCCCCGCGTCGCCGATGTCCCCACCGCCAAGACGTCCTTCCCCACCCCCGGCCTCATTTTGATCGACGCAGGAGAAATCGGCGGCCCCTCGCCGCTCGGTCCGCTGGCCCGTTTCAAGTGTCACCGCCTGCTCATGTTTCCGTTTGGCCAGATCGCGCCTGCCGGGCTCGATGACGGACAGCCGACCGCGAGCATCTCGAAACCCCTCCGCACCACCGCGCTCACCCACGCGATCGCCACGCTCTTCAACCCGCTCGCCGCCGCTGCCGCCGCTGCCGCGAAAAAATCCGAGCAACCTATCGCCGAGGAATTCCCTCTCGAGGTGCTCCTCGCCGAGGACAACGCGGTCAACCAAAAGGTCGCGCTGCGCTTCCTTGAGCGCCTCGGTTACCGCGCCCAGGCCGTCGCCAACGGCCTTGAGGTTCTCACCGCCCTCGAAAACCGCCGCGTCGATCTGATCCTCATGGATCTCCAGATGCCGGAGATGGACGGCCTCGAGGCCAGCCGTCAAATTCGCGCCAAGTTTCCCTCTGATCGCCAGCCGAAGATCATCGCGCTCACCGCCAACGCGATGCAGGGCGATCGCGAGCAGTGCCTCGCCGCCGGCATGGACGACTACGTGACGAAGCCGGTGAAGATGCACGAAATCTCCGCCGCCATCCGTCGCCAGTTCGGCCCCAACGCACCGAAGCCCGCCCTGCCCCAAGTCATCGGTTGAGCCGCGAACGACAGACACGACACGCGGCTTTACCTTACTGCGCAGATCCGCAAGGGTAGCGGGTCATGTTGTCTCCCTCCCTGCTTCACCCATGACGATCGACTGGTGGAAGTTTTTACCCGCGCTGCTCCTGCTCCTCGTGCCCGGCGATCTGTTCAACGGCGGCGAGAAGGTGCGCTACCGCGACGTCACCCGCGAGTGGCACGGCTACTGGCTGCGCTTGCTCACCCACGGGATGCACACGATCGACCTCGGGCGCGCGGCGCTCGGAACCTGGCTGCTGCTCGACTCCCTGCACGGGGCGCCCGAAGCACGCGGCCTCCTGCGTTATGCACCGCTCGTCACGCAGGGCTCCATCCGGATCCTCGCCGTGTTAGTGCAGACGCTCGTCTGCCGGGAGAAGGATGCGATCAACGCGCCGTTCACGTTCGTGGTCGGCCTGCTGTTCGCGGGCATCTCGCCCGTCGTCGCGCTGTTTGCGGTGGCACTCGCCGTGCCGATCGCAGCAGGGATGCGCGCGCCGGCGGCATTTTTCCCGGTCGTCGCGATCGCGCACATTGGGATCGGCTTTTGGTTTCGCGGACGCGCCCTGGGCGGCGGCGCGAGCTTCGCCGTGCTGCCCAGCCTCGCCTTGGCCGCAATCGCCGCGATGGTGCCATTCTTGTGGTCGCTTATGTTCCGTCGCGATTTGGTCGTGGCCTACCGCGCGAAGCCTCGATCCGCCGAGACAAATTCCCCGCTGCGCTAAACCAAGGCCCCGAGTTGCGCGATCTCCGCGGCGCACGCCGGATCGGCCGCGAGATTTTTGGTTTCACCCGGATCGCGCTGAAGATCGAAGAACATCCACGGCGTTCCATCGGCGTTGAGCGCGAGCTTGCGCGTAGCCGTGCGCACGCCGCGCCACACGCGTTCACACTGATGCGGCAATGCGACTACGCTCGGCATGGAGATGCGCGCGAACGACGTTTCGATTCGCGGACGTCGGTTCTCGATCTCAGCCAACATCAACTCGGGCAGATCAATCAATGAAACGGCGACCCCGCCCCGCGGGCTACCCGTCTTCCAACTCCCGCCTCCGATCAGCAGCGGCACGCGCACGCTTTCCTCATGCGGCCAGCCTTTGCGAAACAACCCATGCGCGCCGTGCATGTCGCCGTGCACACTGGTGAAAACCACGATTGTATTTCCCCGTTCGATGTCGCGCAGGAGAACTTCCCCGACCGCGCGATCGGTCGCTTCGAGGTGCGCGTAGTAGCCGGCGAGCTCGCGGCGGGCTCGCGCCTCGGCTTCGCCACCCCGTGGGACATTTGCCGGTAAAATAATTTCCTCAGGCTCGCGCGGAGCGATCCCGCCGGCCGGCGCATCGTAGGGCGGATGCGGTGGCTCAAGGCTGACCACGGCGAAGAATGTCTCGATTCCGGAGTTTCGATTTTGGATTTCTGCAAGCCACTCCGCCGCACGTTCACACACGACGTCACTCTGATAGCCGGAAAAACGTTTCGGCTCCCGCAACCGCGTCCCATGCAGCCAAGGATCGTTGAGCAAAAATCCGCTCTCAAAACCCTCCCACATTTCAAATCCCCCGCGCGCCTCCGGCGGCACAATCGTCGTGGCGTGCGCCTCACCCACGAGCGGCGCGGCCGGATCGCGTTTCCCCAAGTGCCACTTGCCGAAAAAAGCCGTCGCATAACCCCGCTCGCGCAGCGTGTGCGCGAGCGTCCGCGCCCCTGTCGGCAAAGGATCGAAGTAATCGCGCACGCCGTTTTCCGGCGACGACACGCCGGTGAACAGCGCGGCGCGCGCGAACGGCCCGAAGGGATGTGGCGTGACGGCCTGCGCGTAATTCACGCTCCTTGCCGCGAGTGCGTCGATGTGCGGCGTGCGCGCGTTCGGATCGCCCGCGTAGCCGCACGCCGCCGCGCGCCACTGCGTGGTGACGATCCAAAGGATGTTCGGCGGACGGTTCATGCGCTACAGCCGGCGAGCATGGATCGATTTGCGGGCGGACGTCGAAAACCATTTGCCACGGCGCGCCCGGCGGCTTGGCTCACGCACGAACGCCTTCGCGCCCCGCGAGGCGGCCCTTCACCCCGCGTTTGCTTGATGCCATGAAAGTCCTCCCCGCTCTCACCGTTTCCCTCTTGTTCGCCGCGGTCGCTTCGGCCGGGCGCAGCGCGCCGTCGACCGGCATGCCGTTCTACGGCGATCCGCCGGATGCCCACCATCCCTGGGCCGTGCATGATCAAAACCGGCCGCAGCCGAAACGCGTTGAGCCCGGCACCTTTAGCACGCCGGAGCAGCCCGGCCAGCCGCCGTCCGACGCGATCGTGCTGTTCGACGGCACCACAGCATCGCTCACCAATTGGGAGGCCGACACCAAAGCCGGCGAACCCAGTGCGCCGACGAAGTGGGTCGTCAACGATGGTGCACTCGAGTGCGTGCCGAAGTCCGGCTACATCCGCACCAAGGATGAATTCGGCGATATCCAACTCCACGTCGAATGGGCGGCGCCGAAAAACGTGAAGGGCGACAGCCAGGGCCGCGGCAACAGCGGCATTTTCTTGCTGGGTCTCAAAGGCACGGCCGACGGCCCCGAGGTTCAGGTACTCGATAACTACGACAATGCCACCTACGCCGATGGCTTCGCCGCCTCGGTCTACGGCACCAACCCGCCGTTCGCCAACGCGCTCCGCCCGCCGGGGACGTTTCAGGTGATCGACATCGTTTTCCGCCGCCCCGTCTATCGCGACGGCAAACCGATCGACGCTGGTTACGTGACGGTATTCTGCAACGGAGTCCTCATGCAGGATCACACGCCGCTGGAAGGCCGCGGCGGTCACATGAAGCGGACATTCGCGGGCGAGTTCCCGGAAAAGGGCCACCTCAAACTACAGGACCACGGCAATCCCGTTCGCTTTCGCAATATCTGGCTCCGGCCGCTGCCAGCGCGCACCGTCGAGGGCGGCACCAATGGCTATCTCGATGCCGCCGCCACCACGGCGAAGCGCAAAGAGATCGCCGCCACCGTCCGCGCCGATGCCGCCCATCTCACCGGCACCGCGCAACTCCTTCGGCTCGCCGAATCGCTGGTTTACGAATCTGATGCCGCGACCGCGGCCCGAGTCACGCAACTGGGCGCCGCCTACGCCGCCGATCTGAAAAAACTCTCGGGCGCTGTGCTCGACGCGAAAAAGGACGAGGCGAAATCCGTCCAACGTGCGTGGCAGTATCTGGCGAAATGGAATTTCGTTTCCGCCGACTACGCGCCCAAGAGTGCGCTCGACGCCGTGATCAAGGCGCAGGGCTGGGATGCCGAGAAGAAATAACCTGCGACCGCCGCAGCCTAGCGCACCCGGGAGGATTCTCCTCTGGGTGCGTTTTTTTGCATCGCGCCCGGGCGAACAGTGAGCGCAACGGACGCCTGACGGTCAGGCTCTCATCGCACGGACAGCTGTCCGTTTTTATTTGACTGCGCCGCCGAGCGCAAGACTCTCGTCGACGCCCCACTGCATTGCCCCTCGTCGCCCTCGGTCGTGCCTTCCCCTCGCACCGCGGCCGCAAAGCTTCCCTTCCCTCACGTCGACGCACGAAAGAGTGTTACGTGCAGGCCCTCCGCAAAATTCCCCGACCATGATTAGCTCAAACCCTGACCGTCATTCCCTCGGCGGATGGCTCGCCATCAGCCTGTCCCTCGCCCTGCTCGCGTTTTCCCCCGCAGCGCTTTTTGCGCAATCCACCACCGGCAGCGTCAGCGGCAGCATCGTTGACGCTTCGACCGGAAAATACCTCGAAGGCGCGGAAGTCTCCATCAACGGCACCGAACTTCACGACGTCACCGCGCGCGAAGGCACCTTCACTATCAACGGTGTTTCCGTCGGTGCGCACACCGTCACCGTCACGTATCCCGGCCTCGAGACTAAGAGCACCTCGGTCAACGTTGTCGCCGGTCAAGTCGTGACGGCCCCGTTTCGCCTCGGGACGAGCGAAGTCGTAACGCTTTCGGAATTCAAGGTCGCCGGCACAAAAGAAGGCATGTCGCAGGCGATCGCGCTCCAAAAAACCGCCGCCAACTCCAAAGTTGTCGCCGCCGGCGATCAATACGGCGACATCGCCGAGGGCAACGCCGCCGAATACCTGAAGTTCCTTCCCGGTGTTGGCATCGACTACAACGCCAACGACGCCCGCGCCGCCACGCTGCGCGGCATGAGCACCGCGTTCACGAACGTCACCATGAACGGCAACCCGCTCGCGAGCGCCACCTCGGGCAATCTCAACCGCCGCTTCGAATTTGAGCAGGTATCGATCAGTAACGTCGAAACGATCGAAGTCTTCAAGACCCTCACCCCGGAAATGCAGGCGACCAGCACCGGCGGCGCCGTCAATCTCGTCACGAAGAGCGCCTTCGATCGCGAAGGCACCCTCGCCACCTACCGCGTCTACCTCCAGGCGATCAGCGACGACCTCACCACCGCCAAGACTCCCGGCTGGGGCCAGGAACTCACCCGCAAAATCCTCCCCGGCATCGATGTGAACTACGCCACCCGCCTCACGCCGAACCTCGGCATAAACGTCAGCTATAAAAATTCCCAGCTCTTCAACGACTATCCGCGCTCCTCGTATTCCTGGGACTACAATCCCGCCGACGGCGGCACGCCCACTCACCCGATCCTCACTTCGTGGAATTTGCAGAACGAGCAGAAAGACACCCGCCGCCAGGGCTTCTCCACCCAACTCGACTACCGCCTCGGGGAGCACACCAAGCTCTCCTTTCTCGGTGACTGGACCTACTACGATCTGATCTTCACCGATCGCACGACGACGGTAAACACCGGCACGGTCGCCGCGCTGGCCACCACCTCGACGCCGTTCTCCGGCACGACCTTCAACGGCCTTGCTGGCAAAGGCTCCGTCACCTTCCAGGAAATCAACCGCTGGAAGTCCGGCGTCACCTGGGATTTCCCGCTCAACTTCACGCACGATTTCGCCGACGGCTCCAAGCTCGAGGCCAGCACTTTCTGGAGCCAGGCCTACAGCAAATACCGCGACACGACCGGCTCCTGGTATTCCGATGTCACCATCCAGCGCGGCGGCACCAGCCCCCAGACCAACACCGTCACCGATCCCATCACGGTCGGGTTCGATAACATAGGCGGCATCGTCCCTTCCTACCGCGTCACCGACGGCACCGGCGCCGCCGTCAACCTCAACGATATCAGCAAGGATCAAGTCACCCAAATCCGTAGCCGCCCGCAAACCGGTGTCGATACGCACGACGGCGCGAGCCTCGACTACAAGAAAGTTTTCGCCACCACGATCCCGTTGTCGCTCAAGTTCGGCGGCCGCGTGGATGACACCACCCGCAACATCGCCGACCCGATCTTCAACCGCACGGGCACCTCTGCCGCGACCGGCTTCGGTGGCGCTTCCGCCATCACCGGCACGACTCTCGCCGGCCTCGCCGACACCGCGTTCGTCAACCACTCGATCGGCTACGGCCTCCCAGCCTATACGTTCCCGAGCGTCTATCGCGCCTTCTCTGCGCTCGGCGGCAACAACTACCTGCCCTACACTCCGGCCAGCGACACTCAGGCGCGCTTCGACGACACCACCAGCGCCGGCTACGTCCGCGCCGATATCACACCCGTCGACCATCTTCTCGTCGTCGGCGGCATCCGCTACGAAGACCGCCTCACCAAGGTGCAGAACCGCCTGCTCACCCTCCCGGCACCGATCAACAGCCAATTCGCCGACAAGCGCTGGTTCCCCTCGCTCAATCTGAAATACACGCCCACCAGCGAACTCGTCTTCCGCTTCGGCTACGCCAAATCGATCGGCCTGCCCGACTACAGCGATCTCCTCCCCGGGCCCGCCACCTTCACCGATCCTGCCGGCGGCAATCGCGGCAAAGTCAGCGTCTACAATCCCACTCTCCAAGCGTATCACGTCGACAATTTTGACGCCGGCGTAGAATACTACTTTAGCCGCTCCGCTTTCGCCTCCATCTCGGTTTTCCGCAAGACGCTCACCAACTTCATCGTCACCGGTTCGCAGGCGCTCACCGCCGCCTCCGCCGCCTCGCTCGGCATCAGCCAAAATTCCCTCGGCGCCACCTTCGACCAATACGACATCACGACGAAGTTCAACGTGCCCGACGCCGGCCACTACAACGGCATCGAGGTCGGCTACTCGCAAAATTTCACGTTCCTCCCGAAGCCGTTCAACACCCTCGGCCTACAGATCAACGGCACCCTCCTCACCATCGATCCTATCAAGACCAACATGGTCTTCAGCTCGACCGACGCGAATCTCAACGCCGCGATTCTCCAACAGGTCAACAAGACGCTAGAATTCGCATCCGTGAAGCAAGCCCTCAATGTCACGCTCAACTACAGCATCGGCAAGTTCGGCTTCAACGTCTCGACCAACTACACCGGCCATGTCCTGAAGGCCTTCTCGCAGAAGACGATTCAGTACAGCGATCTGATTCCCGGCACAGCGACGAAAATCCCGGCCCAATACTACAACGAGTATCAGTATCAGGCCCCACGTGAGCTCGTCGACGTGCGCATCGACTACAAGTGGAGCCGAAAATTCACGCCCTATTTCCAGGCGCGAAACATTTTCGGCCGCCCGATCATCATGTCCACGCCGACGCTCCCCTTCAACCACGCCGAATACGGCGACCCCATCTTCGAACTCGGCGTCCGCGGCGTGTGGTGATCTCCGATCGATGGTGAATGGGGAGGCGGCACGATCGCCATGTCTCCCATCGCTCTGCTCAAGGCCCGCCGTCCGGCGGGCCTTTTTCTTTTCACTCTCGTCTCCGTCTCGCCCGCGCGCTCCATTTCTCATGCTCCATGAAAGCCCCATTGCTCGTCTTGCTCCTTTTGGCCCTGTCCCAAATCGCCTCGGCCCAGCCCACCGTCGAACGCTGGGGCCTCTTCGAAGCCGGCTTCACGGGCCCGAGCACAGGCAACCCGTTCACCGACGTCGCGCTCAAGGCGACATTCACGCAGGGCAATGCGTCTCACGACGTGACGGGTTTCTACGACGGCGGCGGGAAATATTTCGTCCGCTTCATGCCCGAAACGATCGGCGAATGGCGCTTCGTCACGCACAGCAATCGCCCGGAACTTGACGGCAGTTCGGGCACGTTCACCGCAGTCGCACCCTCCGCCGCGAACCACGGCCCGGTGAGTGTCGCGCACACGTTTCATTTTGCCTACGCCGACGGCACGCCCTTCCGCCAAGTGGGCACCACCTGCTACGCGTGGATTCACCAGGGCGACGCGCGCGAGGAGCAGACGCTCAAGACGCTCGCGAGTTCGCCGTTCAACAAACTCCGGATGTGTATTTTCCCGAAATTCTACGAGTGGAACAAAAACGATCCCGCTTACTTTCCCTTCGAAGGCACGGCCAATCACTGGGACACCACGCGCTTCAACCCCGAGTTTTTCCACCACCTCGAGAAACGCCTTGCGCAGCTCCGTGACCTCGGCATCGAGGCCGATCTGATTTTGTTTCATCCCTACGACAAAGGCCACTGGGGCTTCGATCGGATGGACGCGGCGAGCGACGATCGCTACCTTCGCTACGTCGTCGCGCGGCTCGCGGCGTTTCGCCACGTCTGGTGGTCGATGGCCAACGAGTATGATTTCATGAAGGAGAAAACCGAGGCCGATTGGGATCGTTTTTTCCACATCGTCCAGTCCTCCGACCCCTACGCGCACCTCCGCTCGATCCACAACGGCTCGAAAATCTACAACCACACGCAGCCTTGGGTCACGCACGTCAGCATCCAGGACGGCGCCGCCGTCGGCGATCCCGAGCGCGCGATGCTGCTGCGCGATGTTTATCGCAAGCCGATTGTTTACGACGAAGTGAAATACGAGGGCGACATCCCGCAGCGCTGGGGCAAGCTCTCCGCGGACGAAATGGTTTTCCGTTTCTGGAACGGGCTCATCGGCGGCACCTACGTCGGTCACGGCGAAACCTACGCGAATGCCGACGAAATTCTCTGGTGGTCAAAAGGCGGCGTGCTCAAGGGGCAGAGCCCCGCGCGTCTCGCGTTTTTGCGGAAGGTCATGGACGAGTCACCGGCCGAGGGCATTGATCCGATCGACAAATGGCAGGACGAAAACACCGCCGGAAAAGCAGGAGAATATTACCTGATCTATTTCGGCAAGAGCACGCCGAAGGAATGGCCGTTCACGCTCTACAAGGACGCGCTCAAGGACGGCCAGAAATTCCAAGTCGAGATCCTCGACACGTGGGCGATGACCGTCACGCCCGTGGGGAGCACCTTCACCACGAAGAAACGCGACAACTATTTCTTCGAGGACGCCGCCAAAAAATCCGTCGCGCTCCCCGGCAAGCCTTACTTGGCGCTTCGCATACGGCGCGTTCCGTGAACAGCGCCGAGCCGCTTATTTCTCCGCAAACTCCGCCGGGACCGCCGTAATTCGCTGCACGGCGACATCGCGGTAAAACACTTCCGCGCCTTCTGTCTGCAAACTGATCTGGCCCGACGCGAGCGGCGCGGGCGCCGGGCCATCGAGTCGCTGCGCGCCGTGCAACCGCATCACGACCACGCCATTCACGACGTGGATCGAGTCGCCGTTGAAACAGATCAGATCGAGCGTGTTCCACTCGCCCTTTGGCTTCTCCGGATCGCCGAGCTTCACGCAGCGGTTCCCGATCGGCGCCTTCTGCACGAAGAGCACCGGCGCGCCCTTCGGCTCGAAGAGCCAGAGCCGGCCTTCCTGTCGCGCGTTCACAATGATCTGCGCGCCGAGCGCGTAGAGATCTCCCATGTCGTGTTCCTGAATTTGAAA
The DNA here is from genome assembly GCA_903896015.1 of uncultured Opitutia bacterium. GTDB lineage: Bacteria > Verrucomicrobiota > Verrucomicrobiia > Opitutales > Opitutaceae > CAITWF01. The sequence goes on from CAITWF010000017.1 coordinate 45,866, forward strand.
TTCGATCGAGCGTGGCCACGTCTCATGATCGAAGCCACCCTCGCTGTGCACGAAATAAAGCAGCCCGCAGTCACGCGGCGCGTTGAGCTTCGAGCCCCATTTCTTTTCGCCCCACTTGATCTGCACGCGGACGTGACAGTTGCCGAACGATTCGTTGGTCGTCATCACCCCGAAACCCTGCCCCGTGATGTAAATTGCCGGCCCGCCATCGACCTCCTTCACGTTGAAAACATGCAGCGGATCCCGGTTTTTTCCGATTACCTCAAGGTATTTTCCATTCGCGTCGCGCTTCAGGCCCGGCACGTCCCACGACTGATCGGGTCGCGTGAGAAACGTCGTCCAGCCGTCGAAATCTTTTCCGTTGAAGAGCGGCCGCCACGGTTCGTCCGCCCGCAAGCCGATCGAACAAAGCAACGCACAGCCGAGTAGACACGTGGGGTAACGCATAATGCCGCGCACGCTGTTCCGCGCGCAGTGCCGGCTCAAAACCTTCGTTGCCGGTCAGTCCGCCGTCGGCGCCGCGTTTCACTTCTCGGCAAACTCCGCCGGCACGGCCGTAATCGATCGAATCTCGACCGCACGGTAGAACACTTCCGCGCCTTCCGACTGCAAGATGATCGGACCGGAAGTCACCGGCTGAGGCGTCGGGGTGTCGATGCGCAGCGGTTGGTGCAGGCGCATGACGACCACGCCGTTGACGATGTGGATGCTGTCTTCGCCGAGGCAGACGAGTTCGACGGTGTTCCACTCACCGGACGGCTTTTCAGCATCGGGCTGCTTCACACAACGGCCGTCCTGACCCGGCACCTGGGCGAACACGTTCCACGCCCCTGCCGGATCGTAGTCGTAGAGCGGTCGCACCGTCGCGGTTCCCGTGCCAAGGCGGAGATGCGAACGCACAAGAATAATTTCACCGATCGCGTAGAGATCGCCGACGTCGTGCTCCTGGATTTGCAGCTCGGTCGAGCGCGCCCAGGTGCGCCCCTCGGCACCTGGCGCAGCGTGCACGTGATAGAGGAGTCCACTGTCGCGCGCGGTCGTCGCGCCATCGCGCGGCGGCCACTTCCTCTGACCCCATTTGAATTGGAGGCGCAGGTGATAGTTTTGAAACGACGCCAGCGATCGCAGTTCGCCAAACACCTGTCCCGAAATGCGAATCGCCGGCTGGCCGTCGATGTTCGGTGCGACGGTGAAAACCCCCAGCGGATCGCGCGCGCCAATCGGCTGCGTGTAGTTCCCTCTTTCGTCCTTCGCAAGTGAGTCCACGACGACACTCGCGTGCGGCTTGCTGATCCACACGGACCAGCCGGAAAGATCTTTGCCATTCCAGAGCGGTTTCCAGTCGTCGGCGCGCAGCACGGCGCATAGGAGAAACGCCACCGTCAGCAATAATGTTCGGGGTTGCATGACGCCATCACGCTGCCGTCGACGCCCGGAAACGCGAGTCGGAACCGGGTGCGAAAAACATTTCCCCCACGCTGCGCCGCGTTTGAATTGCCACCGTGGATTCCCCAGCTCCATCGCAATTATCCGCCTCGCGCTGGCCGGTGATCGGCGCGCTCGTGCTCATCGTCGCTGGGTTCGCGGCCTACTCGAACACGTTTTCCGTCCCGTTCGTGCTCGATGACACCGTCTCGATCGTCGACAACGAATCGATCCGATCGCTGTCGGCAATCGGACGGGTCTGGTCGCCACCAGAGGATGCCGGCGTTGGCGGTCGGCCGCTCGCGAATTTTTCCTTCGCGCTGAACTACGCGATCGGCGGGACAGACGTGCGCGGCTATCATGTCGTGAATCTCGCGATTCATCTCGCGGCAGCGCTGGTATTGTTCGGTCTCGTGCGGCGCGCGCTCGCCGCCGCGGTGCTCGCGCCACAGTTTCGTGAAGAACTGCGCGCGCCGCTCGGGTTGGCGATCGCGCTTTTGTGGCTGCTGCATCCGCTACAGACCGAGGCAGTCACCTACGTTTCGCAGCGCACCGAATCGCTTATGGCGTTTTTCTATCTGCTCACGCTCTACGCGTTCGTGCGGCTCGCGGAAACTTCGTCGCGCGCCTGGTGGGCGACCGCAGTGGGCGCATGCGCCTGCGGCATGGCGACCAAAGAAGTCATGGTGACGGCACCGTTGATCGTGCTGCTAGTCGATCGAACGCTGATCGGCGGGAATTTTCGCGCGGCGTGGCAACGGCGCCGCTGGTTCTATCTCACCCTCGCGTCGACGTGGCTCGTGCTGGTGCTTCACCTCTCGGGCATCACCCAGCGCGGCGTCACCTACGCAACGGTTACGTGGTGGCAATACGGCCTGACCGAGTGCACTGCCCTGCAGACTTATTTGCGCCTCGCGTTTTCGCCCACACCACTGGTTTTCGACTACGGCGCCGAGTTTCCAACCTCGCTGGCCGGCACGGTGCTCCCCGCGGCGACGATTCTCGCGCTGCTCGCGGGCACGGTGCTCGCACTGCGTTTTCGCCCGCAGCTCGGCTTGGCCGGAGCGTGGTTTTTCGTGCTCCTCGCGCCGACGTCGAGCATAATTCCGATCGCCGGGCAACCGATCGCGGAGCACCGGATGTATCTGCCGCTCGCGGGACTGATCTGCGTGGTCGCACTACCGGCGACGGCGCGTTTTGGACGCAATGCCCTCGTCGTGCTCGTCGCACTCGCCGTGCTGTGTGGAGTGATCACGCATCAACGAAATCTCGACTACGGCAGCGTCGACGGTCTCTGGCGCGACACGATCGCGAAACGACCCGACAATGCTCGCGCCCACGCCACACTCGGTGCAGCGCTGCTGCGCCAGAGCCGGCTGCCCGCGGCCATCGCCGAATTCGAAATCTCGCTCACGCTCCAGCCCAACGACGCCAAGACGCACAACAACCTTGCGGCTGCGCTGCAGGACGCCGGCCGTCCGGCGGACGCCCTCGCCCACTATCGGGCGTCGGTGCGGCTTGAGCCAGCCTCCTCCAGCACCTACTACAATTTAGGCAATGCGCTCCTCGAACTAGGCCGCACGACCGAGGCGATCACGGCGCTGGATCGGGCGGTCGCCCTCCGGCCGACCCTCGCCGTCGCCCACGCGGCGCTCGCCAACGCCTTGGTCAGCACCGACCGCGCGGCTGATGCCATCGCGCACTACACCGAAGCCCTGAGCCTCGACCCGACGCTCGCGCCTGCGCATTTCGCGCTTGGCAATCTGCTCGCCAGCGCGGGTCGCTTTGCCGAGGCGCTCCCGCACTACGAGGCGACGCTCGAAACCTATCCCAACGTGCCGGAGGCCCAGTGCAATTTCGCCACCGCGCTCGCGATGACGAGCCACGTCGCCGAGGCGATCGCGCACTACGAGATCGCGTTGCGGCTCAAGCCGGATTTTTCCGCGGCCCGCGAAAATCTTGCGCGTCTGCGCAGCCCTGCCCCGCCATGACGGGCGCGCATCACTGAAGCTTCGGCGGCAGGGCGAGCACGCGCGCACCGAGGCCGTCGAGCAGCGCGCCGGTTTGCTGCCCGAGCACGTCGTCGCCGGTGCGGATCGTTTTGGCGGGCGTGAAATCTTTCAGCAGCGCGCAATAGTCGCTGTTAACCATGATACCGAGCAGTTCGCCGGTCTTCGCGAAGACCAAGTCACCGCGTGAAGGCGCGAAATCGCCGAAGAGTCGCTTGAAAAAACGGTTGTCGACGCGCACGAAATTCGGTTCGGAGGCGTCGAGCTTGAAGCCGACTTCGCCGTAGCCCTTGCCCCCGCCGTTGACGAGCACCGCCTCGGGAAACTTGAACGGCTCTGTCGCGAGCGGATAGACTTTCGCACCAAGTGCCGCCGCCTGCGAAGCATCGATCGGAATCACCGCGATGCGCGGGTCGTGGGCGAGGAATTGGAGCGTGCCCGCCGCACTGCGGTAGCCGGGCGGATGCGAGAACTCGATCGAGAATTTCTCCCAGTTGTCGCCAATTTCGTTGTAGGAAAAGATCGTGTCGGCCACGTGCAGGAGCGCGTAAATCTGGCGGCCGTCGGTGACGAGCACGGTGCGCGCTTCCTTCGTGCGGTTGACGGGACCGAGCAGGCCTTTCCGCGTCGCGGAGAAATTCGTCGTCACGCGGTTCGCGAGAAACTCGTTGAAGAGCACGTTCGCGTTGATCGGGCGGTTGTCGCGGATTTCCTTCGTGAGTTCGCCAGATTTCTCGGCGAGCTGGCCGACGCCCTGCGCGAGCTGCGTCGCGGTCTCCTGCACTTTTGCTTTCTCCTGGCGCTCCGTCTCGACCTGCACCTTGAGGGTGTCGGCGGTTTCCCGAAGGCTTTTCTTTTCCTGCTCAGAGACGACGACCGCGAGAGTGAGGCCCTGAATCTGTTTCAACGCATCCGCTTGCTTCTGCTCAAGCGTGGCGAGCGCTTGTTTTTGTCGCTCGGCTTCCGACTGCTTGTCGGCGAGGTCGCGCTGGAGTTGCGCGAGCTGCTCCTTGGTGAGCGTCGCCTCCTGCGTGGCCGAGCTGAGCTTTTTGCTAAGATCGGCGAGGGTGCGCTGCGAGGTGTTGAGCGAAACGGCGAGCGTGTTCTTCTCGGCGGCGAGCGCGTTTTTCTCCGTTTGCGCCGCAGCAAGGGTTTGCTCGCGCGCAGCAAGCGCGGCGTCCGTTGTGGAAAGTTTTTCAACAAGCTGCTGGCGTTGCGCGGACTCATCGGCAAGCGACTGCCGCATCACCTCGACCAAATCCTGATCCTTGGTGACGGCGTTGGCGGCGAGCTCGGGGACGGGCGCCTGCACGGCACGCGAGGGCTCCGCCTTCTCCCAGCGCGTGAGCGCAAGGAGATTAAGCAGGAGAAAATCGCAGAGAATGAGGAGGAGCGTCTTATTCATGGCGTCACGCCACCTTCGCCTCGGCCTGTGCCTCCATGATGAGCTGGCGTTTGTAGTCGCGCACGTGACGGATTTTCACGAGCGCCACACACAGGATGCCGAAGAGGTTCGAGGCGTAGGCGGCCAAGAGGTTCGGCTCGATCACGCGAAGGACCTGCAGCACGAGCGCCGTCGCGGTGCCGGCGATGCCAACATAGAGGCCACCGTCGAAGAGGTTCTCCTCGTTCTCCATGAGCCTCAGCTTCACGAGTGGCGGCACCGACTGGTGCGAAATCTCGCGAATTTTCACGAGGCAGATGAGATACATCGCGACCTGCAGCGAGGCAAAGAGGCCGATGGAAAGGAGCGTGGACGTGTCCATGATCATGGTGGGTTGAGATTTTTCGGGTGATGAAATTTCGGAGGAGGCAACGAGCACCGGTAGGCGCAGGTGGAGCTGAAACTCGGACGGCGGCGCGGCCCGCAACAAGAAAGGCTCCGTCGCCACGACGAGCATCCCCGCCGCCACGATCGACAGCGCGCCGGTGCGCAGATGCGTGAGCGCTGGCAGCGGCAGCATCCGTTCAAAGGGCCCGACGATCGCGCGATCGAGTCCGCGCAGCACGAGCCAGACCGCGAGCGCGTAGCCGAGATATTTGAACGCAAGCGTCAACTGCTGGTGCAGGAGCGCGAACGACGCCATCGCGGTGAGCGCCTCGCTGGCGCCGCGATTCACTGGCACCTGGCGCGTGAGCAACTGTTTCACCGCGCCCTGCCCGTCCGCAAGCGCAAGCTGTAGATCGGCGAGGCCGTTTTTACCAAATTGGATCAGATAACTCGCCACATGATCGGCGGAGTCGGAAAACAGCGCCGCCGAATAAATAATCGGTAACTGATCGGGCGTCACGCGCGCGAGGTGGGCAAATTCACCAACCGTCTTCGCGCTGTCGGTGCGCTTGAGGAGTTCGCTGAGCTGCGTCCAGTCGAGCCGCCGGCCTAGCGAGAGCAGATCTATGAAGAAGGGTTCGAGTTCGCCGAGTTCTTTTTTCTCCAGCGCGGCCTCAGCGAGCGCACGGAGTTCACGTTGGAGTGACGGCGAGAAACGCTCGCCCTGGTAAAGCAGCGCGCTCAATGCGATGAGCGCGTCGAGCGGCTGGCCACCGGCGCGGGCCGCGGGCACGAAGCGCCCTGTCGTGGTGAGGTCGCGCAGCTTCAGGAGCGACTGCACGCCGAGAGATCCGGAATTGGCGAGCGAGGCGCGGAGTTTTTCACGCGCTTTTTCCGGCAGCAGAAACGTCAGCACCGGCGTGCTCACGCGCCGGCCCGAGTCGGCGCGCAGGTTGAAGAGCGGATCGAGAAAAGGATCCCAGCCGCCCCAGGCGACGAGCGCGGGCTGCTTCGCCGCATAACCCTCAATCGCGCCCGCCAGTGCGGGCGCCCGCGGATCATCGATCGTGCGCGCGGCCGTCAGCACCAGCGCGGCGGGCCCAATCTTTTCCAAGTCGACGAGATCGCGGCCGAAGGCGCCGAGTGTCGGGGTGTCGGCACCCGCCGCGCGGAGGAGCGCGGGATTGGTCGATTTCAGGTTCGCCGGCACCGACCACGCAAGAAACGCCACGATCAATCCCGCAAGGACCAGCGAAAGCGCGGCGAGCGGCGAACGGGAGACGGCGGCGGGAGCGCTCATCGAGTTGGACATTATGTTTGCGGGCGCGCGGATGCAAACCCACGCTTACCACCCTTCGACCGATGTCCCTGCCGATTGTTCGCTATAACGACCCCCTTTTGCGCAAGAAAGGCGCGCCGGTAAAAACTTTCGATGCCGCGCTCGCCACGCTCGCCCGCGAGATGATCGACACGATGCACGAGGCCGCCGGCATCGGACTCGCAGCCCAGCAGATCGGGCGCGCGCTCCAGTTTTGCGTCGTCGACCTGCGCGAGGCCGAGGCTGATTTTTCGTGGAAACTCGATGGCGCGAGCCCGCCGCTGGAGTTGTTCATGCCGATGGCGGTCGCCAACCCGGTCATCACGCCCGTGCGCGGCACGAAGGAACTGCCCTACGAAGAGGGCTGCCTGTCGTTTCCCCAGATCCGCGGCGACGTAACGCGGCCCGACGCAATCACGGTGAATTTCATGGACGAAAAAGGCGTGCCCCATACCCTCGAATGCAACGGCCTCTTCGCCCGCTGCCTCCAGCACGAGAGCGATCACCTCAACGGCGTCCTCTTCATTGATCGCATGGACAAAAAAGTCCGCGCCACGATCGACGATGCCGTAAAAGCCCTCGCGAAGGAAACGCGCGAAACCGCGAAAGAAAAAAAATCTCCATGAGCCAAAAATCCGACGGGATGAACTATGCGCCGCAAGGCAAGCCGAGCCCGGTCGTGAAGCCCGGCGAATTCGTTTTTGCCGCCGCGCATCTCGATCACGGCCACATCTACGGCCAGTGCAACGGCCTGATCGAGGCCGGCGCCGAGCTGAAGTGGGTCTATGATCCCGATCCGAAAAAGGTGGAGGCGTTTCGCGCGAAGTTTCCGCAGGTGCAGGTCGCTCGATCGCTCGACGAAATCCTCGCGAACAAAAACGTGCACCTAGTCGCCGCCGCCGCCGTGCCCTGCGATCGCGGACCGCTCGGCTGCCGGGTGATGGAGGCGGGCAAGGACTACTTCACCGACAAGACACCCTTCACCTCGCTCGCCCAGCTCGATCAGGCGAAGTCCGCCGTCGCGCGCACCGACCGCAAATACATGGTTTATTTCTCCGAGCGCCTGCACGTCGAGTCCGCAATGCACGCGACCGATCTCGTCGCGGGCGGCGCGATTGGCCGCGTCATTCAAGTCATCGGTCTTGGGCCGCACCGACTCGGCAAGGCGGGCCGGCCCGCGTGGTTCTTCGAACGAGCGAAATACGGCGGCATCCTCACCGACATCGGCAGCCACCAATTTGAGCAATTCCTAACTTACACCGGCGCGACCGATGCGAGCGTCACGCAGGCGGCAGTCGGCAACTACGCGAACCCCGACAAACCCGAGTTCGAGGACTTCGGTGAGGCCTCACTCCTCGGCGACAACGGCTCGTCGAACTACATCCGCGTCGACTGGTTCACGCCCGACGGCCTTGGCACCTGGGGCGACGGGCGCACCGTAATCCTCGGCACCAAGGGCTACATCGAGCTGCGGAAATACGTCGACATAGCCCGCGACAAGCTCGGCGACAACGTCTACATCGTCGACGCCGTCGGCGAGCGCCACGTCAACGTCACCGGCCAGGTCGGCTTCCCGTTCTTCGGCCGCCTGATTCTCGACTGCCTCAACCGCACCGAGACCGCGATGACGCAGGCGCATGCGTTCAAGGCCGCCGAACTCTGCCTCCGCGCCCAACTCGCGGCGCGCAAGATCGCTTGAGCCATGAGCCGCTCGATCGCCACCCGCACCGGCGACCTCGGCACCACCGGCCTGCTCTACGGGCAGCGCGTGCAGAAAGACCATCCGCAGGTCGAGGCCGTCGGGGCCTGCGATGAACTCAACGTCGCCCTCGGCGCGATCAAGCCGCTGCTCGGCCGCGCCGCCCGCGATCGCGCGATTCGCGAACTGCTGCTCAGCGTGCAGAAGAATCTCGTCGCGCTCATGGGCGAACTGGCGTGCGCAGAAAAAGACGCCGTGCGTTACGCGAAATCGAAATTTGAAAAGGTCTCGGCACTCGATGTCGCCCGGCTCGACACCTCGCTCGAAAAACTCGAGGCGCGCGGCCTGAAGTTCGACGGCTGGGCCACACCCGGCGCCAACGCCCGCGCGGCCGCCTTCGATCTTGCGCGAGTGACCGCGCGCCGCACGGAACGTCGGATCGCCGCGCTGCCTGCCGCCGGCCGGCGCGTGCGCTCCGAGGTGCGCCAGTTCGTGAACCGCCTCTCCGATTTGCTCTGGCTCCTCGCGCGGGAGGCGGAGCAGTGATCGTCGCGAGTGCGCTAGTTTTGCACTGAGGCTGACTCACCTGACGCTTGTCTTCGCGCGATTCGCAGCCAAAGACTCCTTCCATGCCTCTCGCCCTCACGCTTTTTTTGTTTGCCGCTGTCTGGCGCGTCGTAGGCGCCCATGTGCCCGCGCTCGCCAATTTCGCCCCGGTCATGGCGCTGACGTTTTGCAGCGCCGTCTATTTTCGCGACCGGCGGATGTGGCTAGTGTCCTTCGCCGCGCTGACGCTCTCCGATCTCTACCTTGATCACTATTACGCGGTCGCGTTTAACGAAACGTGGAGTTGGCCGAGCGCGCTTGCCCGCCTCGCGTGCTTCGCCCTCGCGCTGCCGATCGGCGCGTGGATCGCGTCGCGCAAAAACTGGCTCACGCTCCTCGGCGGCACGCTCGCGAGCTCGCTCGCGTTCTACGTCGTCACCAACTCGGACGCCTGGCTACGCGATCCGTATTACGCAAAGTCCCTCGCCGGCTGGGTGCAGGCGCTGACTACCGGTCGCCCCGAATTTCCGCCAACGATCTGGTTTTTCCGCAACACCCTCGCGAGCGACCTCGCGTTCACTGCGGCGTTCGCGTTCGCGATGGAGTCGGCGGCGCGCCGCCGCGGCGAGTCGAGCCTGCTGGCGAAGTCCGTCGCGGCCTGAGCGACGAACGGGAAACACTTCGCGCGATCACGCGTCTGGAGGGCTGCCGGCAACGACTGCCCCCATCTGGCGCCGAAGCGCGCGTGGCGTTTGATTTTTACCGCGACTTCCCCCCCAAGCCCGGGTCATAGTGCGCGCGCACGGGCGCCCTGATGAAAATCGCACTTCTCCTCGCCGGCTTTCTACTTTTCGCGGACGCCAGTCTCCAGGCAGGCGCACCAACAGCGGACGCGCAGTTTTCCACCGGCGATAAGAAGGACGCATCGGCAAGTGCGGACAAGAGCCGCTCACCCACCCCCGCCGGACCGCAGATCGACAGCGGACGCCGCGGCGGAATCGAGGACTTGGTTGAAATCGCCGGCGTCACCCAGCAAAAACCCAACGCCGACGGCAGCCGCAAGGTGATCGTGCGCGTGCATTACGTGCTCGTGCATTACCCGAAAGGCGTGCTGAGCCTCGGCTTCAACCTCAAATCCGCGACCAAGTTTGCTCAAGTGACGAGCCAGTCCGTGCTCGCGGGAGAGGATGAGTTAGAACTGTCCGCCACGATTGCACCCGTCGCGTGGCCGAAGGGGCAGCCGTTCAAGCTCTCCGTCAGCTTGTCCGCGGAGCCCCATCCCGGAGAGTGGTCGTTGCTCGCGGCGTCGGCGCAGGCGCTGAAGCCTGGCGCCGCGCCCGCTGTGACCAAGCCGTGAACGCGGCAAAAACGCTTCCACTTACTTAACGATCGCACCGGCCGCCACCGGGCCGAGACGGTGTTTGCCGACCGCGATATCGTCGATCCACACGGTGAAGCCTTCGCCGGTCGCAGCCTGATAATTTGTCCAGCCGATTGAGAGCGCCTGAAATGTGGCGGGCAGTTCCACGCCTTCATATTTTCCCGCGCCCTTGTGCAGGGCGAGGTCCGTAACCTCCTGGCCGTTCACGAAAAACTGGTAGGTCTGCGACGCCGCATCCGCGTGCCACTCTAGGAGCGTCCACTCGTCGGTAAATTTCTGCGTGGTCTTCGCCGACACGCCGAATTCCTTGCGCGGCGCCTTCGGCTGCACGTTGTAAAGATACTTAAATTCGCCAGCGCCGTTGAGCGAGAGCCCGGCGAGGCGCACCTCGATCGGATCGTGAGCGAGCGGACTCGTAGCTTTGGCGGCGACGAACGTCGTGTGGATGTTCGCGGTCTTCTTGCCCTCGGGCACGAGCGGGAGCGGCGTGGGCGTCTTCACTTTGAAATAGAGCCGGCCCCAGTGCTCACCGCCGAGGGCCGTGACTTTGTCGGGCGCAAGGCTGATGAAGCGCCCGCCCTTGACCGCCGGCTCGATCTGCAAAGCCCGCCGGCCGCTGTGCGCCACTCCCTCGGCGACGGCGATCGCGCCGGTCTTGGTAAAGCCAGCCGGGATCGCGCCAACGGCGGTGGACTCGAAATCTTCGGCCACGATCACGTCGGATGCGGGGCCTTGAGCAAAGGTGGACGCGGCAGCGAGCGCGAGCAGCAGAGTAAAGGCAGCGGGGCGGAGGGGCATCAGGGAAAGAAGCATGGACACCAGACGCACGACGCCGCGGGCAGGTTTCCACGCTGCTCGATTTGGGCGTGCCGACGGGTGGCGAGGAGTGTCCAGATTCGCCCTTTCCCCGCAGGGAGAATTTACCAGCCAACCGGCAAGACTCAGAGCAGATCTGCGGCGAGCTCGGCGAGCTTCGAGCGCTCACCCTTCGTGAGCTTCACATGAGCGTGGATTGCCTGACCCTTCATTCGGTTGTGGCAATACACGAGACCGTTGCTGCGCGCATCAACATACGGGTTGTCGATCTGAGCCGGGTCGCCGATGAGGACGATCTTCGATCCTTCGCTGATGCGCGTGATCACGGTCTTCACCTCGTGCGGCGTGAGCTGCTGGGCTTCGTCGAGAATGAAGAAGCGACGTGCGATCGAGCGGCCGCGGATAAACGCCAGCGCCTCAATCTCAACGAGGCCGCTCTTCAGCAGGCGCTCGTAGGGCTTCACGAGACCGTTCGGGCCGTTGCCGTTGCCGTTGTGGCCGTTGTGCGCGGGGGGCGGCGGCGCGGCTCCAATAAACTGATCGTCGCGGTGCTTGTTTTTCTTTTTGGAAACTTTCTTCGAGGCGAACTGCGGATCCTTCGGCGGCTTGGAGGGAATGAGCACTTCCAGCGCGTCGTGGTAGGGCTGGAGCCACGGCTTCATCTTTTCTTCCAGCGTGCCGGGGAGAAAACCTATGTCCTTGCCGAGCGCCATCACGGGCCGCGAGATCGAGACACCGTCGTAGCGCGAGTGGTCATCGTGCGTCTGGTGCAGCGCACATGCGACCGAGAGGATGGTCTTTCCGGTGCCGGCCTTGCCGAAGCACGTGAGCATGTGGATGCTGTCGTCGAGGAGCGCATCCATGAAAAACTGCTGCTCAAGATTGCGCGCACGCACGGGGACGCCGCCGGGCGCCTTCACGAAATCAGGAATCTTCAGCCGGCGCACGAGGCCGTCGCCATAATACCGCGCGGGCATTGTCTTGCCCTCATCGGAACGGAGGAGGACGTATTCGTTGAGCGAGAGAATTTTTGCCGTCTCGGGCTCAACCTCGAACATCCCCTCGGAAGCGAAGCGCTGCAGTTCGTAGATATTGACGGCGATTTCGGCGTAGCTCGCCTCCTCATCGGTTTCAGGGACTTTGTCGTTGAGGTAATCCTCGGACTCAAGGCCCACCGCGCGCGCCTTGAGCTGCACGTTAACGTCCTTCGTCACGAGGATCGTCGGAGGCGGAAACCGCTCCTGCACGAAGATCGCCGCCGCGATGATGCGGTTATCCTTCTTCGAGAGATCCGGGAGGATCGCCTTCAGCCGGTCCATCGCGGGCGACTTGCGACCGCCATCCATGAGATACGGATTGATGATGATCGAGAGCGTGCCGCCGTTGGGCAGCTCAACGCCCTCGTGCATCGAACGCGAATCCGGCAAAAGCTCCTGTAGAATGCGGTGCACACGACGCGCACTGCGGCCGCGCTCAGTGGACTGCTCGCCCTTGATGGCGTCGAGTTCCTCGAGCACCTCCACGGGGATGGCGAGGTTGTTGTCCTCGAATTTGAAAATGGATTGGGGGTCGTGGAGGAGCACGTTCGTGTCGAGCACGAAGGTCTTCACCTTGGCCGTAACCCTCATCCGCGAAGTTGGGGCCGCCGCCCCGCGCGTATTTTCCATCGTGTGGATTTCTTGTGAAAAGATGTGAACAACTCCCGGGGCTTTGTCGAGAATGACTTGCCGACGCCATGTGAAAACAACGTCACGATTTCACTACGCCTTGAGCAGAAACCCCGCCATCCGCGCAAAACGATCCGCGCGATTTGCCTCGGTCGCGATTCAGGCTCGCGTGCGCCGCGCCGATTCTATTCACCGCTCGCTGCGCTAGCGCCATGCACCTCGACGCCATCAAGCAGGCCCTCCTTGATTCCTACCGCCATGACGGCGGCATCAATCACGTCGACGGCGCCAACCTCCCCTCACAGGAATCGGTCAACCAGCTCGCGGCCGACTGCATGCACCTGCTCTTCCCTGGCTACTTCGAGGAGCAAGGCCTGACCGAAAGCGTGCTGCCCGCGCACGTCGATCAACTCTTGCGCAAAATCGATCAGCGCCTCGTCACCGAGATCGAAAAGTGCCTGCGGTTCGCGAAGACGGAGCACGCCGCCACGCAGGCCCGCGAGCGCACCACGGCGTTTCTCGCGCAACTCCCCGCGCTGCGAAAACTAATCCAGACCGACGTCACTGCCGCCTACCAGGGCGATCCCGCCGCGCGCAGCGTCGAGGAAATCATCGTCGCCTACCCGTGCGTGCTCGTCATCTCGCTGCAACGCATCGCGCACGTGCTCTATCACCAGCGCGTGCCGCTGCTCCCACGCATGCTCACGGAATTCGCGCACGAACGCACCGGCTGCGACATCCATCCCGGCGCGCGCCTCGGTGATCACTTCTTCATCGATCACGGCACGGGCGTCGTCATCGGCGAGACTGCCACGATCGGTTCGCACGTGAAACTCTACCAGGGCGTGACGCTCGGCGCAAAATCCTTCGAGACCGACCCGGACGGCAATCCGGTGAAAGGAATCAAACGCCACCCCGACATCGGCGATCACGTGACGATTTACGCGCACGCGACCGTGCTCGGCGGCGACACCTCCGTGGGCGCGCATTCAATCATCGGGTCCAACGTGTGGCTGATGAAATCGATCCCCGCTGACTCGGTCGCGCTATTCAAGGGCGATAGCGTCGTCGTGCGCTCAAGGCGGAAAAACGAAAGCATGGTCGGCCACGGCGGAGCCACGAACGGCGCGGGCAACGGCTCCGATGTGCCGGAGGGCGAGTGGCAGATTTAGGCTTCTTGCGAAGAGAAAGTTCAACCGGTTCTACGTCGTCATCGTTCTCAGTGGAGTAGTGATTTGGGCGGCCGTTCATTTCAGCACTGCGTTCCTTTCTCCGAAACAACGGGGAAAAATTGCAAGGGCGGCTCCGGCTGCCGGAGTGAAGACATCGCGCGCGAGTTGATACCCAAGAAAAAAAACCTTCTACGATCGGTCGATCTGGTTTTTTCTAAAAATTTGAAAAAAGACTGACAGGACTCCACTTCCCCCCTCACGCCACCGCCCGCGGTGATGTGAGCCCGAGCGTCTCGGCCACGGATTCGCACAGGCCGACGAACGTTTCCTCTGCGAGCGCGAGCCGGCGGCCCTTCAGGTGGGCGATGCCCCAGTGGCGTTTCAGTTTGCGCGGTCCGAGCGGGAGCGACACGAGCGCACCGCTCTCCAGCTCCTCGCGCGCGATCCACGGCGCGAGCACGCCGGCGCCGAGTCCGATTTTCACGAGTTCCTTGATCGCCTCCATGCTGCCGAGCTCGATCACGTTGCTCAGCGGGATTTTTTCCTCGCGGAAATAGTCGTTCACCATCCGGAAGGTCTGACTCGATTTGTTGTAAAGAATGAGCGTTTCTGCCTCGATCGCTTCGCGCGGGGCGCAGCCGAGCTTGGCCCATGGATGGAGCGGCGAGACGAGAAAGCGCAGCTCGTCGTGGAAGAGCGACACGAAGGAAAACTCCTGCTGTGCCTGCGTGGACGACTCGAGCGCGAACGCCAGATCGACATGTCCGCCGCGCAGCAGCTCCACCTGCGCGCCATGGTCGCCGGGCTCAATGCGGATGACGCACTTCGGATAGCTCTGGCGGAATTCGCGCAGCACGGTTGGCAGGATGTGCTGGCACGCGGTCGTGCTCGCGCCCACGCGCAGTCGACCGTGGCCCCACTTCGAGAGATTGTCGAGGCCCGCGCGCGCGGCCTCCATCTCGCGCAGGATTTTTTCCGTGTGCCGGAGAAATTGTTCGCCCGCCTGCGTGAGCAGCACGCGCCGCCCGACGCGATCGACGAGCCGCGTGCCCAAATCGTCTTCGAGCGCCTTCATCGCGTGGCTGACGGCGGACTGCGTGAGAAACAGATCCTTCGCCGCGAGCGTGAAACTGCCGCGCCGCGCAAGCGCGGAGAAAGCGTGGAGCTGCCGGCTGTCGAGCGTCGGCTTCATGGATGAGCTAGCTTCATTGAATCGATGAAAGGTTTGAGAAGCAGTAATTGCGCCAGTCGCGGGCACTGGCACACCGGCAGCTTGGTAGCCGGGATCGAAATAATGTCCGCTGCCGCACCCACGACTTTTGCACCGGTCACGAGTGCCCGCCCCCTGCGTGTGGGCTTTCTCTCCCTGACCGACGCCGCGCCGTTCGCAGTAGCCGATCGACACGGGCTGTTCGCCCGCCGCGGGCTCCGGGTCGCGCTTCAGCGCGAAATCGGCTGGGCCACCATCCGCGAAAAAATCATTTACGGTGAACTCGATGCCGCCCAGGTGCCCGCACCGATGCTCTGGGCCACGCAGCTCGGGCTCGCGAGCCCGCCGTGCGACGTGCTCACCGCACTGGTCCTCAGTCTCCATGGCAACGCCCTCACGTTGTCGAACGCGCTCTGGACCGCCGGTGTGCGCGATGCCGCCACCCTACGTACCCACGCGCGCACCCACCGCGCGCGCCAGCCGCTCACGTTCGGCGTGGTATTTCGCTTTTCGTCGCAACATCTACTGCTAATCGAGTGGCTGCGCGCCGCCGGCCTGGATCCCGAGTGCGACATTCGCATCGTCATCGTGCCGCCCGCGCAGATGTTTCGCCACCTCGCCGCCGGCACGATCGACGGCTATTGCGCCGGCGAACCATGGAACACCCTCGCCGTCCGCGAAGGCACCGGTTGGTGTCCGACCTGGAGCGCTGCGCAATCAGCGGGTCACATCGAAAAAGTCCTGATGGTCACCCGGCGCTTTGCAGAGACTCGCTTGGCCGAACACGCGCTGCTCGTCTCCGCGTTGACCGAGGCCGGCGCGTGGTGCGACGCTCCGCAGAACCGTGAGCCGCTCGCGCAACTCCTTGCCGAAGCCTGCTATCTTAATGTCTCCGCCCGCGTCATCGCGCCCGCGCTCCTCGGGAAATTCGACTGCGGCCATGGCCGCGTCGAGAGCGTGCCGGACTTCCACGTGTTTCACCGCGGCGACATCAACGCACCCACCGCCGCCAAGGCCGCTGTGCTCCAACGCGCGCTCGGAGCCGCCGGGCTCCTATCGCCAACGGCAGCCAGTGATTCCGAGATGCCTCGCCGGCTGTTTCGAGAAGACCTCTATCGCGATGCCACCATGATCACGCTGGCGGCCTCATAGTCCGACGCGGGCTCGCCGCCCACCACACACGGTCCTCGCGACCGTCCGCGCCCCGGGGATATGACAGCAAACCGATTTGCCCGGCTCATGCGCGCCGCGCACGGTGCACATTTCGTGAAATCCTTTCGCACCGACGCCACCACGAACGCTGTCCCCGGGACCGCCTCCGACTGCGTATGCTGCTGCTTCGACTAACCGATGGCCACTGCGGAAAAAGTTTCACCCGCGGTCGACCTCGCCGCGGTGAACGCCTTGCTTGCGTCCGCTTCGGCTGAAGACCGCCTCGCCTGGGCGGGGAAAAACTTCCCCGGCACTCTCGTCCTGAGCACGAGCTTCGGCGCGCAGGCCGCCGTCATGCTCAGCCTCGCGACACGCATCGTGCCGCAGGTGCCCGTCGTGTTCATCGACACCGGCTACCTCTTTCCGGAAACCTATCGTTTCGCCGACGAGCTCACGGCGAAACTCGGCCTCGACCTCCGCGTGTATCGCGCCGACCTCACGCCGGCCTGGCTCGAAGTCCGGCACGGCAAACTCTGGGAGCAAGGTGCCGAGGGCCTCGCGCACTACAATCGCCTCGTCAAAGTTGAGCCGATGCAGCGCGCCCTCAGCGAACTAGGCGCGAGCGCGTGGCTCGCCGGCCTCCGCCGCGTGCAATCGTCGTCCCGCGAAAATCTGCCGATCGTGGGCACGCAGGATGGCCGCGTGAAAATCCATCCGATCCTCGACTGGACCGATCGCGAGGTGCACCGCTACCTTGAAAAACACGGCCTGCCCTACCACCCGCTCTGGGAAAAAGGCTACGTTTCGATCGGCGACACGCACACCAGCCGGCCGCTCAGCGCCGATCTCACGCCCGAGCAGACACGTTTCTTCGGCCTAAAGCGCGAGTGCGGCCTCCACGAGGAGACCGGCGGCACCGGCATTTGACCGTTTCCCCATTTCCCGATTTTGTCCTTTCCGAATTTCAGATGACCCACCTCGACGAACTCGAATCCCAAAGCATTTACCTTCTGCGCGAGGCGTATCACGCTTTCGGCAAGGTCGGCATGCTCTGGTCCATGGGTAAGGACTCCAACGTCCTCCTCTGGCTGGCGAAGAAGGCCTTCGCCGGCCACATCCCGTTTCCGGTCATCCACGTCGACACGACGTATGAGTTTCCCGAGATGCTGGAGTTTCGCGCCTGGGCGAAGCAGCACTACGGCCTCGAACTAATCGTGCACGTCAACGAAGAGGCCCGCGCCCGCGGCATCGGCTACGAGACGACCGATCCCGTCACCGTCACGCATGAGCTGAAATCCGTCGCGCTCCAACAGGTGCTGGGGCTGCACAAGTTCGACGCGCTCGTAACGGGCATCCGCCGCGACGAAGATTCCACGCGCGCGAAGGAGCGCTACTTCTCCCCGCGCAACGCCGAGTTCGAGTGGGACTACAAGGACCAGCCGCCGGAATTTTGGAATCACTTCACCACCGAGGTCGGACCGGGCGAACACGTCCGCGTGCAACCCCTCCTCGACTGGACCGAGATCGACATCTGGCGTTACTGCGACCAGGAGAAAATTCCGCTGCCGGGCATGTATTTCGCCCGCAACGGCCGCCGCTTCCGCTCGCTGGGCTGCATGCCGATCACGAAGGACGTGCCCAGCACCGCGACCACGATCGACGAGATCATTGAAGAATTGAAAGTGACTCGTACCTCCGAGCGCGCCGGCCGCGCCCAAGATCACCACGAGCGCAACGCCATGCAGAAGCTCCGGGCGAAAGGCTTCATGTGAGCACACCGCACGATCACCTTTACCTCGTCGTCGTCGGTCACGTGGACCACGGCAAATCAACCCTCATCGGGCGACTCCTATTCGACACCAACAGCGTGCCCGACGGCAAGAAGGAGCGCATCGAGGCCGCCTGCAAAGCCGAAGGCATGGACTTCGAATATGCGTTTCTGATGGACGCGCTGCTCGAAGAGCAGGCTCAGAACATCACCATGGACACGACGCGCGTGCCGTTCCGCACCCCGCGCCGCCAGTTCACGATCATCGATGCGCCCGGCCATAAGGAATTCCTGAAGAACATGATCACCGGTGCCGCGAGCGCCGATGCCGCGATTCTCATGGTCGACGCGTCGGAGGGCTTGCGCGAGCAAACGCGCCGCCACGGCTACCTGCTTTCCCTCCTTGGCCTCAAGCAGGTCGTCGTAGCGGTCAACAAGATGGACCTCATCGACTATGACGAAAAAATCTTCGCCCGCATCCGCACCGAGCTCACTGAATTTCTCGGCAAGCTCAACGTGCAGCCCGCCCACTTTGTGCCCATCGCCGCGAAGCACGGCGAAGGCATCCTGCGCACGAGCGCGCATACGCTCTGGCATCGCGGCCCCGCACTGCTCGAAGCGCTAGAGCAATTCCGCGCCACACCGCCGATCGAAGGCGCGCCGCTGCGTCTCACCGTGCAGGATATTTATCGTTTCGATGCGCGCCGCATCGTCGCCGGCCTCGTCGAGGCGGGCAGTGTCGCCGTCGGCGATCCGATCGAGTTTCATCCGGGCGGCAAACGCAGCCGCGTGAAAACGATCGAATCGTGGCCGGCGTCGAATTTTCGCGGACCAATTGGCGCCGGCCTGCCCGTCGCGATCACGCTAGAGGACGAACTCTTCGTCGAGCGCGGCCAGATCGGCGCGCCGCCAACGGCCGTGCCCGTCGAGGCGCGCGAATTTACCGCGCGCGTATTCTGGCTCCACGCGGAGCCGCTGCGCGTCGGTGACACGCTGCCGCTCCGGCTCGGCACCCAGCAGGCCGACGCGCGGATTGTCGCAGTCTCCCGCGTGCTCGATGCGGTCACGCTCGACGCGAGCCTCGCACCCGCCACCGAAGTGAAACGCCACGAGGTCGCCGAGCTGCGCCTCCGCGTCCGCCGCCCGATCGCGTTCGACGCCGGCGGAAAGATCCCCTCGCTCGGTCGCTTCGTGCTCATGCGGGGTCGCCGCATCGCGGGCGGTGGCGTGATCGATTCCGCGGTCCGCGAAGACGCAGGCCGCGATGACACGCTGCCCGTCACGCCCGCTTCGCGCACGACGTTGCTCGGCCACCGCGGTGCCGTCATCTGGCTCACCGGTCTTTCCGGCGCCGGCAAGTCCACCCTATCGACTGCGCTTGAACAGCGACTTTTCCGCGCCGGCATTCTCCCCGCGATCGTCGATGGCGACGTGCTCCGCGCCGGCCTCTGCAAAGGCCTCGGCTTCTCCGACGAAGACCGAAAGGAAAATATCCGCCGCGCCGCCGAGGCCGCGCTGCTCCTCGCCGACGCTGGCGCGGTTGTCATCACCGCGCTCATCTCGCCCTTCCGTGCCGACCGCCAGCTCGTTGCCGAACTTTGCGGTGTGCGCGGCGTGCCGTTTGCCGAAGTCTTCGTCAACGCCCCACTCGCCGAGTGCGAGCGTCGCGACGTGAAGCAACTCTACGCCCGCGCCCGCGCGGGGCAGATTCCGAGATTCACCGGCATCGATTCGCCCTACGAGCCGCCGCTCGCCCCCGCCCTCGAACTGCGCACCGACCTCGAACCTGTCGAACAGTCACTCGAAAAACTCTTTGTGCTGGCCACCAGCCTCGCGCACGAAACCGGCACGCCGTTTGCAGACTCGGGCGCAGATATCTAAACTCACCAGCTCATGCCCGAAGACACCGCACATTTCCGCTCCACCGGAACCGTCGTCCTCGTCGGCGCCGGCCCCGGCGATCCGGAGTTGCTCACGCTCAAGGCGCTCCGATTCATCGGCGCGGCCGACGCGATCGTTTACGATCACCTTGTGTCACCCGAAGTGCTCGTGCACGCACGCGCGGATGCGGAGAAGGTTTTCGTCGGGAAAAAGGCCGGCGAGTTTTGTTGCCCGCAACGTGACATCGAGGGCACGCTCATCCGCCTCGCCCGCGAGGGCAAAACCGTTGTCCGCCTCAAAGGCGGCGATCCGTTCGTGTTCGGCCGCGGTGGCGAGGAAGCCGAGGCGCTCGCCGCTGCCGGTATCACGTTTGAGATTGTGCCGGGTGTCACTTCCGCGCTCGGCGCTGCAAGCTACGCGGGTATTCCACTCACTCATCGCGAGCACGCGTCCGCCGTCGTCTTTCTCACCGGCCACGAGGATCCGAAAAAAGCGGACAGCGCGATTCGTTGGGAAGACTACGGCCGGCTCGGCGCCACGCTCTGCATTTACATGGGCATGAAAAATCTCGAGACGATCACGCGCCGGCTGCAGGCTGGCGGCCTCGCACCCGCAACGCCCGCGGCCGTCATCCAATCGGCCACGACGGGTGAGCATCGCCAGTTTATCGGCACCGTTGGCGATATCGCGCTCGGCTCCGAGCGCGCGGGCTTCGGCGCCCCCGCGATCGTCGTGATCGGCAGCGTCGTATCCCTCGCCGACAAGCTCGCGTGGTTCGAGGCGAGCCGCGCCCACGCGCTCCCCGGTTCCTAAAATGATCGTCGCCCTCATCGACAACGGTTCGCTGGAGCCCGCCGCGCATCGCAACTTGCGCGCGGTCGCGGCGGAATTGTCGGCGCGCGCAGAGATTCCCGTCGATGCCGTCTCGTGGAAGCACAGCGATCGCGTTCCCGCTGGTGCGCTCGATGGCGTGCCAGCTTGGACGCTCGTGAACTGGCTGCGCCGTCACTTCGCCGCCGGTCAGCGTGAGTTTCTCTTCGTGCCATTTTTCATCAGTGCCCAAGGCGCGATCGGTTCGGCGCTGCGGGAGGATCTGGATAAACTGCGGGCGGAGCTCGGCACCTTTGAGTTTTCCTTCTCCGACGGCCTCGCGGCTCGCGGTGCTCTGCCCGAAATCATCGCCGCCCGCGTCTGCGAAACGATCGTCGAACGCAAACTCTCACGTCCCGCCGTGATCGTCGTGGACCACGGAGGTCCGTCGCCCGTTTCCGCGACGTTGCGCGATCAAATCGCCGGCGCGGTGCGCACGCTGATCAGTCCCGAGATCGGACCGCTTTCGGCGGCGTCAATGGAAGGCGCAGCGCACGCGCACAACCGTCCGCTGTTCGCCGACGTGCTCGCCGCGCCGGGATTTGATCGCGGCGATGTGGTCGTCGCGCCGCTGTTTCTTTCGCCCGGCCGCCACGCCGGCGCCGACGGCGATCTCGCGCAAATCGCCGGCACCGCCACCGACCGCGCCTGGCCGCGCCGGGTCCATTTTACGGAGCTTGTGGGCACCCACCCCAGCGCGGTCGAAACCCTTGCTGCGGCGTTGCGTGAGGCCCTCGCCTCCCGAAATCTCCAACCTTCCGTATGAACGTCCCCGCCATCCCCGAGCCTGAAAAAACGCTCGCCAAAAACGAATTGATCAAAGCCGCGAGCAATTTTCTTCGCGGCAACATCCTGCGCGATCTCGCCGACACCTCGACCGGCAGCATCACGGAGGACAGCGCGCAGCTCACGAAATTCCACGGCGTCTACGCCCAGGACGATCGCGACCTGCGCAATCAACTCCGCCGTGAGGGCAAGGAGAAGGCGTTTTCCTTCATGGCGCGCGTGCGTGTTCCCGGCGGCGTCTGCACGCCCGCGCAATGGCTCGCGCTCGACACGCTCGCCGACGAATTCGCCAACGGCACGCTCAAGCTCACCACCCGGCAGGCGTTTCAGTTTCACGGCATTCTCAAGGGCAACCTCTGGCGCACCATCAACGGCGTGAACAAGGCGCTGCTCGACACGCTCGCGGCGTGCGGCGACGTCAACCGCAACGTCATGTGCAATCCGAATCCCGCGCAGTCCGCGCTGCACGCGGAAACGCTGCGCGTGACCAAGGCCATCGCCGATCACCTGCTGCCGCAGACGCGCGCCTACCACGAGCTCTGGGTCGGCGACGATCTCGTCGCCGGTGGCGAGCCGGAGTCCGAGCCGATCTACGGCGCGACTTACCTGCCGCGGAAATTCAAAATCGTGGTCGCCGTCCCGCCGAGCAACGACGTCGACATCTACGGCCACGATCTCGGCTTCATCGCGATCTCCGACGAGAGCGGGAAAAAACTCATCGGCTTCAACGTCACCGTCGGCGGCGGCCTCGGTATGTCGCACAACCAGCTCGAGACGTTTCCGCGCATCGCCGATGTGCTCGGTTTCTGTACGGTCGATCAGGTGACGAATGTCGCGGAAAAAATCCTGACCACTCAGCGGGACTACGGCGACCGCACCGATCGCAAGCACGCGCGCCTGAAATACACCATCGAGGATCGCGGGCTGCTGTGGTTCCGCGACGAGGTCGAGCGCCGGCTCGGCTACCGGCTCGCGTCGCCGCGGCGCTTCGCATTCACGCACACTGGTGATCGTTACGGCTGGGTGGAGGGCGAGAACGGCAATTTGCATTTCACGCTCTACATCATGAGCGGACGCATCAAGGACGGCTTGAAAAAGGCACTGCGCGAGATCGCATTTGCTCACCGCGGTGATTTCCGCCTCACGGCGAACCAAAACCTGATGATCGCCGGCGTGACGCCTGCGAATCGACCGACCATCGAGGCGTTGTTGAAAAAGCACAAAATCGACAACGCGCACCAAGCGACCGGTCTCGCGCTCAATGCGATGTCGTGCGTCGCGCTGCCGACCTGCGGCCTCGCGCTCGCCGAAAGCGAGCGTTACCTGCCCGAGCTTGTCGGCGCGCTTGAGACTGAAATCGAAGCTGCCGGCCTGCGCGACGACGCGATCGTGCTACGTGTGACCGGCTGTCCGAATGGTTGCGGTCGCCCCTACCTCGCCGAGATCGGGTTGGTCGGACGCGCCCCGGGAAAGTACAACGTCTACCTCGGCGCGGCGTTCAATGGCTCCCGCCTCAACGTCCTCTACCGCGCATCCGTCCCGACCACCGAAATCGTGTCGCTGCTCGGCCCGATTATCCGGCGATACGCCATCGAGCGCACGCCGCATGAGAGCTTCGGCGACTTCGTAATCCGCGCCGGCTATGTCACGCCGACTTTCACCGCGCACGATTTTCACGAAGAGAAAAAAGTCGCGCAGGCCGCCGACATTTGAAGCACGCTTCATCGCGGCCAAGCCGCTGGATCGCTCCGATCGCTGGTGTTCGCCGAAAAAAAGAGGACGGGCCGCCTACCCCTAAGCGGCCCGTCCATTGCTTTCTTACTTACCCCAATTCTCCCCCGCTAAGCGGAGGAGAAAATCTAGTCTGCCTCATAGGATAGCACGGGCGCGCAAAAGTTCCAGCGACCCATGACTTTTTTTAAACCACCTCGCTTGGAGGCTTTTTCCTCGGCCGCGGTTCGGTCCACAGCCGGAGGATAAACTCGGCCAGATTCTTCATGCTCGTCCGTTGCAGCCCTTCGTGCCGGGCCGCCTCGCGGAACTCCTTAACCACCCCGCTGCGCTCCAGGTAGTAACGCCACAGCTCCGGCTCCAGCCGGGCCGCCGCCGCGTGGTTATCTGCCGCCGCCTTGGCCGCCGCGCGAACTTTCTCCAGCCAGAACTGTCTCTCCTCGAGATGTTTCTCCCAATAATCGAACATGCGCTGCTCACACCGGTTGAGGCTCATGGCCGCCAACGTGCAACGCGCTCTCCGAAAAACAACTGCAAAACCCGCTCCACGGCGGCGTTGCAATTCGCAGCAATCCACCACTAGCCTTTCCCTCGACCGCCTACCAATCCCATCACCGCCATGTGGCAAAAATTCAAAGAGCAAATCCCCGCCGTCCTTCTCACCGCCCTCTTGGTTCTCGCTGGCGCCTTCTGGGTGCACCAGCAAACCGTCGCCGAGATGGCCATCAAGCAGCAGGCTGAGATCGCGCCACTGCGTGAGCAGAACGATGCCCTCAAGGCCGCCTCCGAGGAAAATCGCCGACAAATCGAGGCGACCAACAAGCTCCTGAAAGACGCCATCTCGAAGCGCGAGGCTGACATGTTCCGCACGGACGTGGAAATCCAGAAGCTCAACGGCGAACGCATGGACGCCCTAGCCGAGGCCATCGCGAAAAAGGTCCAGCCCTACAACCCGCTCCCGAAGACCCCCGAGGAAGCTGAAAAAATGCAGAACGAGCAGGTCGACAAAGTCTCCTCGCGGATGGCTGACAAGATCCAGCCCATCCTGTCCGAGATGGCCAAGGACCAGCACCTCACCCGCGATTCGATCGCGCAATACAGCCAGCGCATCTCCGACCAAGTCGGCAACGTTCTCACCAACGAACTCGCGAAAAACCAGCAGTTGAACAATAACCTTCAGGCCACGCAGGCCGTAGCCGACGACGCGATGAAGCTCTCCCACGAGATTACCGCGCTCTACCTCAGCACCTTCAAGGATCAAGGCCTCATTACCCGCCTTCTCACCCTGCCCGCCAACGTCGTCAAGGACGCCGCCAGCTTCAGCATCGTCAACAGCTCCGACCGCAAAAAAATCGAGGAGCAACTTGTCTCGCGGATGAACGACATCGACAAGCGCCTCTCCGACATCCAGGCACAGGCCCCGAAGAAATAATCCTCTCCCGCTCCGCTTTTCTCCAGCCACGCACGTCTTGCACGGCGTGGCTTTTTCTTTTCCACCATGAAACTCCTTCGCCCGGTCAGCCTCGCCGCGATCGCCCTATTCGCCGGCAGCTGCCATAAGCCCGAAACCGCCGTCGTCTCTGGCAACCGCGATCAGATTATCCATATCGGCAATCTCACCGAGCCCACCGATCTCGATCCGCACATCACGAACACCCAGCAGGATTTCAACATCATGCAGGCGCTCTTCGAGGGCCTCGCGCAATACGATCCGCAGACGTGCGAGCCCCGCCCCGCCGTCGCCGAAAGCTGGGAGGTCACGGCCGACAACCTCACGTGGACCTTTCACCTTCGCGGCAATGCCAAGTGGTCCAACGGCGCTCCCGTCACCGCCCGCGATTTCGTCTACGCCTATCAGCGCATCCTCTCGCCCAAGCTCGGCTCCGAATACGCCTACCTCCTCTACTCCCTTGTCAACGCCGAGCAATTCAACGCGGGAAAAATCACCGACTTCTCCACCGTGGGCGTGAAATCCCCCGACGATCGCACGCTCGTGCTCTCGCTCGTGCATCCCGTGCCCTATCTGCCGACGATGGTGTGCCATCAGGCATGGTATCCCGTGCACCAAAAAACGATCGAAGCGTTCGGCAAGGTCGATGATCGTGGCACGCTCTGGACACGCCCAGGCAATTTCGTCGGCAACGGCTACTTCACGCTCACCGAGTGGAAGCCGCACCAACACATCCGCCTCACCAAGAGCGAGACCTACTGGGATCGCGAACAGATCAAACTGAAGGAAGTATATTTCTACCCCATCGAGAGCGAAGACACCGAGGAGCGCACCTTCCGCTCCGGCCAACTCCACGTCACCAGCACGCTGCCGATTTCCAAGATCGCCGTCTATGAGAGGGAAAAATCCCCGGCCTATCACCCGCACGTTTACCTCGGCACCTTTTTCCTGCGCTTCAACGTCGCCAAGGGCCCGCTCGGCGACGCCCGCGTCCGCCGCGCCCTCTCCCTCGCCATCGATCGCGAGCGCTTCGTGCGCGACGTGCTGCGCGGCCATCAACAACCCGCCGGCACACTTACGCCTCCCGGCACCGCCGGCTTCACCGCCAAGGGCAACCCGCCCTACGATATCGCGACGGCAAAGAAGCTCTTCGCCGAGGCCGGCTATCCCGACGGCAAGGGATTCCCGAAGCTCGAATTCCTCTACAACACCACCGAGGCCAACCGCGCGATTGCCGAGACGCTCCAACAGATGTGGCGCACGAGTCTTGGCATCGACATCACGCTCCAGAATCAGGAGGGCAAGGTGCAGACTGAATCGATGCGCACCGGCCACTACGAAATCGGCCGCTACGCTTGGATTGGCGACTACCTCGATCCGAGCACCTTCCTCGAGATGATGATCACCAACGGCGGCAACAACCAGACCGGCTGGGGCAAGGCCGAATACGATCACCTCATCGCCGAGGCCAACGCCACCGCCGATTCCGCCAAGCGCTTCGCGGTCTACCAGCGGTGCGAGCAAATCCTCGCCGACGAATGCCCCGTCGCCCCAATCTACTTCTACGTGCGCAACAACCTCGTGCGCCCCGAAGTGAAGGGCTGGTATGGCAACCTGCTCGACCTGCACGCCCTCAAGGGCGTTTACCTCGACTCCGCGGCGGCGCAGTAACGCTGCTCTCGTCGCGCCAATGCCGCAGCACGCGATGCGCGGGCACCGCGGTCGCGTGCGCCCGCGTGGTCCCGATCAGTTCGTTCCGCTGCAGCGCCACGATCGCCATCTGCACCGCGCTTTTCGACAGCCCCGTCTCCTCCGCGATCATCCGCAGGCTCGCGTCGACCGGCGCCCACGCCTGCCTCGCCGCCTGACCATATAGCCAGAGGTAAACCAGAAACGCCGCCGGCTGCTGATCGTGTCCCACCAAGTCGCGCAGGAGCACATCGAGCACATAGTCGTCCACCGGCACGGTTTCGCGAAAGCGCGGCATCCCCCGATGTCGGCGCTCTATTGATAAACGGACAAGACTTTTTATCCATCGTGCGCCTACCCGCTCGACGACGCCCATCGTGGCCGCTTATTTCGCCGGATAATCACCCAGCTCAAGTTCGCCAGCATCCCCGTCCGCGATCAAAACCGCGCCCTCGAATTCTACACTGAGAAACTCGGCTTCACGATTGCCGCCGACAAGCCGTTCGACGGCAAACAGCGCTGGATCGAACTGCGCATTCCCACAGCCGAAACCCGCGTCGTCCTCTTCACGCCTCCCGGCCATGAAGATCGCGTCGGCAACTTCACCGGGCTCTCGTTCGCGTGCGACGACGTCGAGCAGACCTACGCCGAATACCACGCGCGCGGCGTCGCGTTCGAGGGCCCGCCACAAAAGCAGCCCTGGGGCACTTTCGCGAAATTCAAGGACAGCGAGGGCAACCTGTTCGTGCTGTCATCCGCGAAATGAGTCCCGCGCTCACTGCGACCAGTAGAACGGATCGGGCAGCTTGAACGTCCGCTCCGCGCAACCCCCAATCAAATCGCTCTCCTGATCGCCAAGATTGGCGACAATCACCACGCCTTGCGCCGTCAGCTTGGCCCGCGCCACGGTCTTAAATTCTCCCGTCGTGCCCTTCAGGTCGTCGGGTTTCATGATTAAAGCGCTGCTCACGATGCAGTCGATCGCACGAAGATTCTTCTCGGTCCCCGCGCGCTGATGCTCGCGCCGGCCCGTGATGAAATAAATTTCCAGACCCAGCTTTCGCGCCGTGCGATAAACCCCGCGCACTGGCTCGATCGCCGTCGCCTTGCCGTCCGCCACCCACGCTTCCCACACCGAAGGAGAGTAACCGAGCCCGAGCGACTCGATCTCTTCCCAGTTCGAGAGCAGCGTTTCATCCAAATCAAAAACGACCGCCAAGCGTTCGCCTGGCTTTTTCTGCGCCGACCGCTCGACCAGCCACGCGTCCGCTGTCACCGTCACGGCCGCGATGTCGCGCTCGTAGCGCCCCGACTTCACGTAATCGCGAATCTCGCCCTTCAGCGAATCAAGGTTGCGCGGCTCGTGCGACGTCACCGCGCAGCCCGCAAAGGTTAGCAACGCGATCGGCCCAAGGGCTCGAAATATTTTTTTCACGGCCGCCAACGTGCCGGCCTTACCAGCGGGATGAAACGATAAAACGCTACGGGGCCACGGGCTCGGCCGCCGTGCCAAACGCCCACACTTTTTTCAGCGCCGGCAGCGCGCGCACCGCCGCCACGCCCGCGCCGTCCACTTTCGTCTCGGACAGGTTGAGTGATTCCAATTTCGCAAGTGACGCGAGCCGCGCCACGCCCGTCGAAGTCACCGCCGTCCGCGCCAGATCGAGCTGTGCGAGATTTTGCCAGGTGCCGATCGAGGCCAGACCTGCGTCCGTGACTTTGGTGCGCGCGAGTTCCGCCTCGACGATTAAGTCGGCGACGGGCGCGAGCTTCGCGATCGCCGCATCGTCGCAGCGCCCGGGCGCACTCGCCGTGCGCAGCACAAGTCCGTCCGTCACCACGCGTGAACGAGGCACCAGCCGCAAGCCAAGCCCCGCCGCCAGCTCGTTCGCCTGCGCGAGACGCAAGCGGTAATCCGGTGCCGCCGGCGGCGCGATCACCGCCGGCACCATCGCCGGCGCGTCGAACTCCGCCGTCGCCGGCGCACCCGCCGCAATCCATTTCTCCAACACGGCGATCTCCTCGGGCCGCAAGTGCGGCTTGCCGTCGGAAGGCATTACATCGTCGTCAGCCTCCGGCAGGGTGATGCGGCGCATCAGCTCGCTCGCCTTTGCGTTGCCCGGTTTCAGAATCTCTCCACTCTTCGCACCGATCAGAATCGCTGCGTGGCTGTCGAGGCGCAGCTCGGCCTTCTGTTTTTCAGCCCCGTGACAAACGGTGCAGTTTTTCTCCAGAATCGGCACCACGCGGCTGCCAAACGTCGCCGGCTCCGCCGCCGCCAAGCCTGCCGACGCCAAAAACAAAACGATCGCGCGTCGCATCGGCATCAGACGAGCAACTCCGGCACGACTCGCGACGGCAGCACACCCGGGAGCTTCTGATCGAGACCCTGAAACTTGAATGTGAGTTTGTTGTGATCGATGCCGAACTGGTGAAGGATCGTCGCGTGCAGATCGCGGATGTGGACCGGATCTTTCACGATGTTGTAGGAAAAATCGTCGGTCTGACCGTAGCTCACGCCGGGTCGCGTGCCCGCGCCGCACATCCACATGCTGAAGCAGCGTGGGTGGTGATCGCGCCCGTAGTTGTCGGGCTTGAGTGTGCCTTGCGAGTAAACCGTGCGGCCAAACTCGCCGCCCCAAATTACAAGCGTATCGTCGAGCATGCCGCGACGCTTGAGATCAGTGATGAGTCCGTAAGTCGGCCGGTCAGAATCCTCGCACATCACCTTGATGTTGGTCGGCAGGTTCGTGTGGTTGTCCCACGTGCGCAGGAAAATTTGCGTAAACCTCACGCCGCGCTCCGCGAGCCGCCGCGCCATCAGGCAGTTGTAGGCGTAGGTGCCGGGCTCCTTCGCCTTCGGCCCGTAAAGATCCCACGTCGAGGCGGGCTCGTCGGAAAAATCGGTCAAGTCCGGCACCGAGGTCTGCATCCGAAACGCCATCTCGTATTGCGAAATGCGCGTGTTGATTTCCGGATCGCCGACGCGCTCGAAGAGCTGGCGATTGAGATCGTTGACCCCGTCGATCATGGCGCGGCGCACGTCGCGGCTTACGCCTTTCGGGTCTTGCAGGTAAAGCACGGGCTCGTTGCCGGCCCGGAGCGCGACGGCTGCGTATTCCGGCGAGAGAAAGCCCGACGACCACAGGCGGTTCGAGAGTGCCTGCACATTCGTGCGCACGGGGATCTTCGACGTCATCACGACAAACGTCGGCAGCTCCTCGTTGATCGCGCCGAGGCCGTAGGCGAGCCACGAGCCGAGCGACGGTTTGCCGGGGAACATGTTGCCCGTCGTCATCGAAAGGATCGCGGGCTCGTGATTGATCGCCTCGGTGTAGAGCGATTTGATCACGCAAAGGTCGTCGGCGAGCTTGGCGGTGTTGGGAAACAGCTCGGACATCCACAGCCCGGACTTTCCGTGCTGCGCAAACTTCGCAAAACTCGGGGCGATCGGCAGCCGCGCCTGGCTTGCCGTCATGCCCGTGAGCGTCTGTCCGCCCCGCACCGACTCCGGCAGATCCTGATCAAACATGCCCGCGAGCTTCGGCTTGTAGTCGAGCGTCTCGAACTGCGACGGCGCACCGGCCATGAACAAATAGATCGCGCGTTTCGCTTTCGGCGCGAAGTGCGGCCTTCGATCAATCAGCGCTCCGGTGTCGGCGAGCAGGTGCGGCGCCGTGCGCCCAAGGATCGAGGCGAGCCCGGCCCACGCGAGCGCCTTCGCACCACGGCCAAGAAAGTGCCGGCGCGTTTCCAGCTCCAGCCACTCCTGCTTCAGCCCGAGCGGAATGTGCGGCAAATCGAGGATCGAAGGCTGCTCACCGCAGTGATCGGAGCAGTGGTGAAAATCGGGCACGTGTCGATCGTCGATCATGGCGGGATCACTTGGTGAAAAACTCGTCGAGGTTGAGGAACTGGCTGGCGAGCATCGTCCATTCGGCGAGCTCGACGGGCGCAATGGTCGGATCAGCAGGGGAATCGCCAACCGCGAGGATGCCCTTCGCCGCCTCCGTGTCGTTGGCCAGCTGCGCGTGGAATTTTCCCAGGGACGACGCCAGCAGCTGCGATTCGCGCGGCGCGAGCGATCGGCTCAGCGTCGCACGGGCGAGAAAATCGATCCGCGCCGGCGCGGTCGGTGCCGCATGCACGGCGCGTTCGGCAAGCTTGCGGGCCGCCTCAAACCACTGCGGATCGTTCATCGTGACGAAGGCCTGCAGGGGCGTGTCGGTGCGAACACGGCGCGTGCAGACGACTTCGCGCGAGGTGGCGTCAAATGTCTCCATGCTCGGCGGCATTGAGCCGCGTTTCCAAAACGTGTAAACGCTGCGGCGGTAGAGCCCCTCGCCCTTGTCCGGCACGTATGTCTTGGTGTTCGACTCAGGCATCGCGACCTCCTCCCACAGTCCGGGCGGCTGATAGGGTTTCACCGAGGGACCGCCGATTTTTTCCACCAGCAGGCCCGAGGTCTCGAGCGCGCTGTCGCGCAGCATCTCGGCATCCATGCGGAAACGCGGCCCGCGCGACAGCAGCCGGTTCGTCGCATCCTTCGCGAGGAGATCGGGCGTCATGTCGGTCGACTGGCGATACGTCGCCGACGTCACCAGCTGCCGGTAAAACCGCTTCACGTCCCATCCGTTCGTCCGAAAATCGATCGCGAGCCAGTCGAGGAGTTCGGGATGCGACGGCTTCGAGCCCATCACGCCGAAGTCGCCCGCGGTTTCGACGAGCCCGCGGCCAAATACTTCCTGCCACATCCGGTTCACCGCGACGCGGGCGAAGAGCGGCTGCTCCGGTGCGAGCAACCAGTCGGCGAGACCGCGGCGATTCACCGGCGCGCCCGCTGGCAGCGCTGGCAGAAAGTGCGGCGTGCTCGGGGTCACCCGCTCCACGCGCGAGAAATAGTCGCCACGCTTCAAGATGTCCGAGTAAGCTGGAGTTTCTTTCTCGATCGCTATCAGCGTCGGCGTGCCGTCCTTAGTCAGTGCGTCAAACGCCGCCGTGTGCGCAGCGACACTCGCAGCGAGACTCTTCGCTTCCTGATCAATCTGTTGCAAGTAGTAGCGATCCGCGACGATGAAGGCTTCGTCTGTGTTCCACTTCGCCGGGTCCGAATTGCGCGCGACAATCTCCGCGGCCACATCCTCGAAGGGTAGTTGCGCCACTTCCTCCGGCGCGAGCATCCGGCGATAGAAGCGCACGTCCTGAAACCGCGTCTCGCGCATCGGGAGGTAATCGTCGCGACGCCCAAGATGCGCGGTCGCATCGGTCCGGATCGAATCTTTGGCTGCCAGCATATCGAGCTTCGTTTCGGTTTCGACGAGCTTACCGTCGAGGTAGAGCTTCACGCCCGATGCCTTGCGCGTGCCGGCATAAGTAAAAAATACGTGGTGCCACTCGTCGCGGGGAAACGCAGCAGCCGTCACGACGGTGATGCCGCGCTTGGGCCCGGTCATTTTCGCCGGCTTCTTCGCGTCGGCTTTCGGTTCCACTTTGGCGTCAATTGCCAGCCCTTCGTCCGCCGCCATCAGGTTGATCGTGAACTTCCCGCCCTCTTGGTAAATTTCCCAGCCGGCGCCGCCCCGGTGTTTGTCATCGCCCATCCGCGAGAACAGCGTGCCGCTGCCCGTGCCGGTCCTCGCGCCGCCACCGGGTTTGGCGCGCAGCATCAGCCAGCCGCCCGCGGAAAATTTCTCTCCGGCGTCAACATCCGCCGTGTCGCCGAGCGGGATGCGGGTGAAAATCTCCATCCGCATCGACGGCCAAAGCCACGTGTTCTCGCCCCAAACCAGCGGATTCGTGTCGGCCTTGAATTCGGCCATCTTCGCCTTCGGCGCCGAGTTCTTCACCACATCGCCGTGGCCCTCGTCGAGTTTGAGCCGGAGTTCGAGCCCTTCAGTCGAGACGGATTTCGGGCGCTGGCCCGAGGCGAGCCACGCTGTCACCAATTCCCGCGCCCGTGCCCGCCGCGCATCGAGCTTTGCCTGCAACTCCGCCCGCTTCGCAAGCACGACTTCGGCCGCAGCGCGATTTTCCTCCTTCGGCAGGCGGAGCACCGGGTCGGGCTCGGCGATGTTCAAGTCCCACGGTTTCTCCGCTGTGTTACTGAGATAGGCGGCCAGACCGTAGAAATCGCGCTGCGTGAACGGATCAAATTTGTGATCGTGACACGCTGCGCAGCCCGTCGTTAGTCCGAGAAACGTCGCGCCAAACGCCTCCACGCGATCGCGGGTCTGGTTCACAAACGTCTCCTCGGGAATCGTGCCGCCTTCGTTGGTCGTGAGGTTGCAGCGCACAAAGCCAGTCGCCGCCAACTCATCGAGCGAACGCGCCGGCAAAAGATCGCCTGCGAGTTGCTCGCGCACGAAGCGATCGAAGGGCTTGTTCGCGTTGAACGCCCGGATGACGTAGTCGCGATAGGGCCAGATGGCGCGGTAGTTGTCGAAATGGATGCCGTGCGTGTCGGCGTAGCGCGCATAGTCGAGCCAGTAGCGCGCGCGATGCTCGCCGAAACGCGGACTTGCCAGCAGGCGATCGACGACCCGCTCGTAGGCACCCGGCGCCGCGTCAGCGAGAAACGCCTCCACCTCCTCCGGCGTCGGCAGCAGGCCAGTAAGATCGAGCGTCACTCGCCGGATAAGCGAGCGGCGGTCGGCCTCGGGCGACGGCGTGAGGCTTTCCTTTTCCAGCCGCGCGACGATGAACCGATCAATATCGTTGCGAACGAAGCGGGCGTCGCTCGAAGCAACGGCGGGGGCAGTCTGCGGCGTCGGCGCGATGAACGCCCAATGCGGCTGATACTCCGCGCCCTCGGCGACCCAGCGGCGGAGCAGCGCGATGTCCTCGGGCTTGAGTGTCTTGTGCGCCTCGGCCGGCGGCATTACTTCCTTTTCTTTCTTCGACTCGATCCGCTGCACCAGCGGACTCTCGTCAGGTTTTCCTCGAACTATCGCCGGTCCGCTCTTGTCGTGCGGCGCAAACGCGAACTCCGCGTGATCGAGCCGCAGCCCGGCCTTGCGCGAGCCTGAGTCCGGGCCGTGGCACTGATAACAATTCTCCGAGAGGATCGGCTGGATGTGCTCGTTGAACGAGAGCTTGGCCGCCGCCGGCGTCGCCTTCGCAGACGCCGAGGTCTTCGCGATCGAAGCCACCGCCGGCGTCTCGCTCTGGCACCCCGCCTGAATCAACAGCGCGATCGCGCCCACTGCGGCACCGATCGAAGCGAGACTAGCTGCCGCCGCGTTTTTCATGGCCCCATCGCCAGCGCTTGCGGCGCGCGCCGCAGCTTCGTCAGGCGTCCGATGTAATTCCAGTCCTGCACAAACAGATTTCCCGCCGCGTCAAACGCCACGCCATGCGGCGCCACAAAGATCCCTTCGCGCCACAGCTCCGGCGCGAGCTTGTAGCTCGCCCACTGTTTCTTGTCCGGATTGTCGCCGAGCGTCGCGACGATCTTGCCGTACTTGTCCGTGACAATCACGCGGCCTTCGAGCTCCGCGACGGCGGCAAACTCGCCGCGAATCGACACCGAGCACGGCCGGCGCAAATCGGTCGTCAGCGTCCGCACAAATTTTCCATCGAGATCGAGCTGCACGAGCCGGCGATTCTCCCGATCGCAGACGAGCAGGAGCGGCCGGCCGGAGCGCGTGTCGAGGGCGAGGCCGTGGCACGTCTGAAATTCGCCATCGCCCTTCCCTTTCACGGTCATCACGCGTTTCCACGTCCGATCCGCGGCGTATTCGTGGATGACGCTCGCACCGTAACCGTCCGCGACGTAAATCCGCCCGTCCGGCCCCACCGCGACCGCGGTCGGCTTGAAGTCCTTCTTCTCCTTGTAGAGCCCGCTCTCCATCGGCACGCCAATCGTCCATTGCGCGACGCCATCGAGATCGAGTTTCACAACCTGGTTACCCTTGAGATGCGCGGCGTAGATAAATTCCCGCCCGCCTTCCTCGCGAATCGTCATGCCGTGGATGCCGCTGAACTCCGTCGCGATGCTACGCACGAGTTTTCCGTCCGCCGAAAACACGAGCACGCCGGATGGGCCATCAGTGCTCACATAAACCAACCCCGCCCGATCGATCGCGATGCCACCATGCGTGGGGCCGAGCGGCGTGTTCGCGGGCAGCTTCGCCCAGCCCGCTTCGATCTCGAAGCGCCACGCGCCGGCGCCGAGCGGCGCGGCGGGCAGCGCGGCGACGATCTTTCGCAGGGAGGGACTGTCCGCTTCATGCGCGCACAAGTGCGCGCTTAACAGGCTGAGGCCAAGCAGGGAACGCAGGAACATGGGGTGAAGTGGGGACGAGACGTCCGACACGCTTGATCGGTAACACCGCATGCGCCGGACGAACCAACCTGTCTTTCTTCGCGCAAGGACACCCCCGACGGCGAGCA
Source organism: uncultured Opitutia bacterium (assembly GCA_903896015.1). Classification (GTDB taxonomy): domain Bacteria; phylum Verrucomicrobiota; class Verrucomicrobiia; order Opitutales; family Opitutaceae; genus CAITWF01. The sequence continues at coordinate 80,598 of CAITWF010000017.1, forward strand.
CGAAAACGCACAACCGGGCGCCAAACGCCTCCCGACCACGGTCACTTAGCTTGAAAGCCACGCCGGCGGGCGCATGCGCACCGTGCGCCCAGGGCACCAGATTCCTGGCAACAACGTCGTCGTGGGTGAAACCGGCAACCCACGTTCGCGCCGCTCAATCATGCTGGCCAGGAGATTGACGGCCGCAGCTCCGATCTCGGCGGGACGTTCGTCAATTCCCGTCGGCTCCAACTCGCCCAGGCCACGCACGTTCGTGCTCGCCAGTCCAACCGAGTCGCGAGCCTTGGGCCCCAGCCACCGCGCATACTTCGGCAATAGACCCTCCTCGGTGGCGACAAGGACGTCAGGTCGCTCCCGCCTCCACCACGCAATCAGGCGCTGGCGTGAAATCGCATCGCACAGCAGTGGCGGCACCCGCTCCGGGACTTCGCGCGCTCCGTGCCAGGTAAATGCCGCATCGAACAGGTGCTCCACGCGGCGGTCGTGCTCCGTGTTAATCACCAACCCGGGCCGCCGGTAACCGAGCCCCGCCAGTTGTCGACACAGTAGGAGCGCATTGGCGAAGTGATGGGGCGTGACGCTATTCACTTCGGGTGCGAGCACGCTGGAAGTCGCTGCTACAACCGAAAACTCCCGCCAGTCCAGTAACCCCCGAAGATCGATCGGTTCGCGTTGGGGCAAAAGGAGCACGCCCTGCACACCCCGCGCCCGCAGCGAGCGGTGCAACCCCGCCCATCGCACCGGATCGGATTCGATGCGCATCAGCATGAAGCCGTAACCGCGACTCTCCGCCTGCCGCTTGGCCCCTGCCACAACCGCGAGGAAATACGGTTCGTCCATCTCCGCCGTCCGCGTGGACAACCCGCAGATCACACTCTGAAAACGGCGACGGCGCTGACTGCGCAAGTGGTGCATCAGCTTGTTGATCTCCGGGTCGGGCCGGTAGCCAAGCGCCTCGGCGATCCGCAGCACACGCTCCCGCGTGCTGGCGGCAACGCGAGCCCGGTTGCCGAGGGCGCGCGAGACCGTCATTACACTCGCTTTCGCACGCACCGCGATTTGGCGGAGCGTCACGGGCTGGCTGGCGGAGGAAACCGCGGCGGAAGGCGTCTTCGTCATGTTGCGTTACGTTAACGCAGAAAATGTATCGAAGAGACCGGACGCAATCTCTCAGTTCCTCGTCGCACATGTTGCCCCGTGTGCAGCGCCTCCCCTCCCGGCGCGCGTCCCAAGCCCTTCTTACCTCCATGAAAGCCCGACCGTTCCTTGCCGTTCGCCCCATCATCGTTTGCTGCGCCGCGACCGCTATCTTGACCGCCAGTCGCGCCCAAACCGCACCATCCGCCCCGACCGCCGCCGGCGACGAAGCGATCAAACTCTCGCCCTTTGTCATCAGCACCGACACCGATGTCGGCTTCGTTGCCACCAGCGCACTCGCCGGCGGCCGGCTCAACACGCCGCTCAAGGACACGCCCGTCGCCTATTCGGTTCTGACGAAGGAGTTCATGGACGCTTTCAATATCACCGATCTTACCGAGGCGGCGCAGTGGTCGGTCAACACGAACTACAATCCCGGCAACAATACCGATCAGGGTTTCGGCTTCTCGCCCGCGATCAACATCACGATGCGCGGCGCCTCGCCCAGCGAGTCAAACTACCCGATGCGGAATTTTTTCCCGATCAATTCCGTCACCGACAGCTACGCGCTCGATCGCTTCGATTTCGCGCGCGGCCCCAACGCCGTCCTCTTCGGCGCCGCGCAGTTCGGTGGCACTCCCAGCGCGATGACCAAACAGGCCGTCGTCAACAAATCCATCCGTGAGCTTCGCCTTCAACTCGGCTCTTGGGGCAAGGCCCGCGCCACGGTCGACGTCAACCAGCCGCTCGGCGACAAGGCGGCGGTCCGGATCGATGGCGTCGAGGAGCGCAGCGACACCTGGCGCGACGACGAGTGGCGGCGCAAGAAGGCCGCATTCATCACGGGCACCTACAAACTCAACCCGTCAACCACGCTCCGTGCGGACGGCGAATATTCCGAGACGTCGGCCCTCATCTTCCCCACGGCCCTGCTCGATCAAGTTTCGGCGTGGGACGGCAAGACGACGTTCAACAGCGCGATCCTTCCCGCCAACGCCCCGACCGCCGCACAGCAGGCAGCAGCCGGCATCGCCTACGGCACCAGCAACGCCAACCCCCAGCTCTCGCCGCTTTGGGTTTACGACCCCACGGCCTTCGGCACCTCGAACGTCCTGAATTTCGCAAACATGTTTCGCACGAAGGGCGCCGCCGGAAACTCGACCGCCGCCAACCGCAACCTGATCAACGGTCGCGCCATCGTCAGCGGCAGCGTGAGCTACGCCGGCCAGCCCATGCTTTACGGCTACGATGTGCCGCCGGATCGCTTTGCGAGTGACCTTGCCGGCACATCGTTTTTCCACGTGCCGTCCGAGAGCACCACTAATCTTTGGAAGAGCCACAAGCCCTCGCAGGCTCAAGTCGCGCGCGATTTCTCGCTCACGTTCAACCATCGCTTCAGCGACTCGCTCTTTGTCGAAATTGCCGGGGACACCAACAAAGTCACGATCGACGGCAACAACGCCGTGAACCGCGGCCTCAACACCGTCTACATCGACATTAACCAGACGCTCCCCAACGGCGCAAGCAATCCCAACTTCAAGCATCCGTACTCGGAATTTTGGACCTACGGCACCCGCCGCTGGTATGAACTGCGCAGCATGCGGGCGGGCCTCGCCTATGTGAAGGACACCCGTTTCGCTAAAGTGCAACTCGGCCTGATCGGCGGCGCGAATTTCCAGCGGCAGGAAAAGCGCAGCCTAATTTATCTCCTCCCGCTGCAAAGCATCGGACCGGACGCCCGCTATTGGACCGCCGGCCAGACCAGCACCGCACTGTGGAACCGCCTCTACCTCGATCAAGGCGGACGAGATTTCTACAACACCAACCTCGGCCCAGTCGCGCTCACGAACCCCGACGGCTCGACGACCTCCGTCACCCCCACCGCGATGTTCGATCCCACCCGCAAGGATAACAACGCCGCCAATCTCACGCGATTCAAGTTCGTCCAAGCCGCGGGTAATTTCAGCTTTTTCAAAAACCGCCTCGTGCTCATGGCCGCCGGTCGCCGCGACCTCACCGATCTGGCCACGCTGAACATTCCCAACCCCGGCGATCTGCCCGCCGGCTGGACCGGCACGACGTTCATGACCAAGCCCAACGCGCCGAGCGACTGGGCGACGCTCAGCTACATTCCGAAAGACGCCAACGGCAACCCCACCGGTCCCGCGCAACCCGCCGACACCCGCCCGCGCCTGACCGTCCCAGCGACCTCGTCCGTCGCGGCGAGCAGCATACTGCCGCAGCCGCAATACGCCAAAGATCGCTTTCGCGATGACTACAATCCCCCCACGCTGCACGCCGCGTCGAACACCTTTTCCGTCGGTGGCACAGTCAACGCGCTGCCGTGGCTCGGCGTTTACGGAAACGCCTCCACGTCGTTCAACCCCAACCTGCTCGTTCAACGCCTCGATGGTTCGCTGCTCGCGCCGACCGATTCTCACGGCACCGACTACGGCGTCCGCATCAATCCCTCCGGCGGCCGCATGTCACTCTCGATCGGCGCCTTCAACTCCTACCAAAAAAATTCCCCGGCTACCCCGCCAAGCGGCGTGATCGGAAACTACAACACAATCTTCAGCACACCGGTCGCCGGCGACCTCACCAGCAGTGGTGTTAATTCCAAGAGCCCCGGCCTGCTCCCGACCGTCGCACGCGACACCCTCACGTTCCAGTCGCACGGCATCGAAGTAGAGTTCACCGCGAATCTCGGGCGCTCCTGGCGCATCCTCGCCAACGGTGCCTACACCCGCGCCTGGCAGTCAGACGCGTTTCCCGACACCCTCGCGTTTGCGAAATCACACGATGCGCTCGTGCGCCAGATTCTCGCCGACGCCGGCATCCTGATCAGTTCGACCAACGTCGCCTCGATCAATCCCGCGCTCAACGACCCGACCAAGATCAACCAAGGCGCCGTGCAAAACGCCGTCAACGCATGGAATAATCTTCAGACGAGCGTCTTCCCCAACATCGTCGCCGGCCGCCAGAAACTCGCCGGCGCCGTCGAGCAGACCGCCAACGCGGGTCTCGACTACACGTTCCGCGAAGGTCGGCTCACCGGCTTCACGACCGGCCTCGGCTTTCACTATCGCGGTCGCATGGTCGTCGGCTACCGCGGCTCCGACACAATCGTAAATCCCAGCAACCCCGCCGCCGCGATCGACGATCCCACCGTCGACGCATATACGACCGTCTTCACGAAGCCCTACACCACACTCGACGCGCGCTTCGCCTACAAGTGGACGATGAAGAACCGCCACGTGATCGACTTCACGCTCAACATCACCAACCTCTCGAACCGCCGCACGCCGGTCTTCTTCCTCGATCCTCCCGGCGGTCAATCGACGAACACCGTGTTGCGTCCCCGCGGCGGCGACATCACGTCTCCTGCGCTTGAAACCGTCCCAGGTGGCTACTCCTGGCTCGCCCCGATCGGCTTCACCCTCGGTGCGAACATGCGTTACTGACGATGAAACTCTGGCTTCCTGCGGCACTTCCGTGGTGGTGCGCACTGGTCGCGCTCCTCAGCGGATCGCTGCAGGCTCAGCCGCCCGCCGGCGAACCCACCAACGCCACGGAAGCCACCGCGAAAAAAGCGCCCGCGGACCGGCGCATCACCGAACTCTACCAAGCCAAGGTCGCCGGGCTCTCCCCCGAACGCCAGGCGTGGGAAAAAATCCTGCAGGAAAATCTCGGGGAGTCGTTCTACCTGCCTCACCACCGGCAGGACTTCGTGAAGGGCCTCTCGACCGCCTGGGACTTTGTCGCCGACGACCCGAAGCTCCCGCGCGTTCTCCTCATCGGCGATTCGGTCTCGCGCGGCTACACGCTGCCCGTCCGCGCGGCGCTCGCCGGCACGGCCAACGTCCATCGTGCTCCGGAAAACTGCGGTCCCACGGCGAATGGCCTCAAGAAACTCGACGTCTGGCTCGGCGACGCAAAGTGGGACGTGGTCCACTTCAACTTCGGCATCCACGACCGCGCCACGCCGGAGCCCGATTACGAGGCGCGCCTCGAACAAATCACGCAGCGCCTGCTCCGCACCGGCGCGAAGCTCGTGTGGGCAAGCAGCACGCCGCTCCCGGCACAGAGCACCTACGGTAGCGACGGCGCCATGGTTGCGCGCAACGAAATCGCCGCGCGCGTCATGCGCCGCCATGGCATCCCGATCGACGATCTCTACACGATGATCCACCCGCGGCTCGGCGAGTTCCAAAAGAACAACGACGTGCACTTCAGCGATGCCGGCTACGAGGTTCTGGGTCGTGAGGTGGCGCGGTCGATTGGCCGGGAGTTGCCTGCGAAATAGCTTTTTTGTTCGGCTTCGTCTTAAACCCCGCGGCCTCCCCGTCGCATCCCTTACCCCGGCCTAGCGCATGACCACCAAGAGAATCGTCGTCTACCTGAAGGCTAGCTTAGCCGTCTGTCCGCTTTCGTTCTTCGCTCAGACTGCCGCGACCGTCCCACCTCCGTCGGGAATTGACCCGATCGTTTCGCTCTCGCCGTTCGAGGTGAGCACGAATCGCGACGTGGGTTTTGTCGCGGCGAGTTCGCTCGCCGGCGGTCGCCTCGCAAGCGATCTCGCCAATACGCCCGTCGCCTATTCGGTGCAGACGCGCGAGTTTCTCGACACGCTTAACATCAGCGACGTCAACGAGGCCCTCAACTGGACGGTAAGCGCCACCGCCACGCCAGACGACGGAGGCGGCCAGCTCTTCGGCGGCACAGGCACGAGCAAGATTCACGGCGTCGGCTCCAATCAGGTTAACCGCAATTTTTTTGCCGGCGGCTCAAATCCCTCCACTTACAATCTGGATCACATAGACTACGCCCGCGGCCCGAATTCGATGCTCTTCGGCACCGGCACAATCAGCGGCACGTCCAACGCGGTCGTGAAATCGGCGCGCGTGGGCAGCAACGCCTCCGAGCTTCGCGCTGAATATGGCTCATGGAATTCCTGCCGCGCCACCTTCGGTACCAACCGCACGTTGGGCAAAAAATTGGCGGCCCGCGTGGTTACCACTTGGCAGGACACGAATGCCCGCGCCTACAGCTACGCCGCGCCGCGGAGTTTCCGATATTCTGCCGCCTACGCTTTCTAAGCCATGCCCTCCGCAACGATGCTCGCCGCCCCGCGCCGCCTTCTCGCTGTCCTACTCCTCCTCGGAGTGGGAGCTTTCGTAACGCGGGCCGAAGAGTTCAAGTCGGAGTGGCAGGGATTCGCGCGGTTGGATTTTGTCCTCGACGGGCGCGCTTGTGTGCTTGTGTTACCCAAGGATCCGGCCCCGGGCCAGCCGTGGATTTGGCGCACCGAATTTTTCGGTCACGAACCGCAGGCGGACATTGCCTTGCTGGGCCACGGCTGGCACGTGGCCTACATGAACGTCGCCAACATGTATGGCGCACCGACGGCACTCGACCACATGGATACGTTCTACGACTACCTGCGCGCCAACCACCGCCTTGCGGCGAAGACGGTGCTCGAGGGCTTCAGTCGCGGCGGATTGTATGCGTTCAACTGGGCCGCCCGACACCCGGATCGAGTCGCGTCGCTCTACGTCGATGCGCCCGTGTGTGACTTCAAAAGCTGGCCGGGAGGTAAGGGCAAATCGCCGCAGGCAAAGAAAGAGTGGGCCGAATGTCTGCAGGTCTACGGGTTGAACGAAACCGACGCACCCACTTATCCGCTCAACCCAATCGACAACCTCGCACCGCTCGCCAAAGAGCGCATTCCCATCCTCAGTGTGTGCGGCGGAGCCGACGAGGTCGTGCCGTTGGATGAAAACTCAGCGCTCGTGGCCACGCGCTACCGCCAACTCGGCGGCACCATCGAGTTAATCGTAAAGCCGGGCGGCAAACACCATCCGCACACCCTGCAAGATCCGGCGCCGATCGTGGCGTTCGTGCTCCAACACGCGCCGACGTCCTAATATGATCGGGCAAACAACCAGGCGCACGAACTTGGATCGCCGGGAGTTTCTAAAGCTGGGCGTGGCCGCCGCCGCCGGAGCGTTCGTGCCGCTGCGAGCGGCCGAGGTGCGGACGTTGACCGCCGACGTCTGCGTTTACTGCGGCAACGGCAGCGGCATCGCCGCCGCCGTTGCTGCAGCCCGCGAAGGCTGCCGCGTGCTCGTGATCGAGCCGAGCCGCTGGCTCGGAGGCATGACGGGCGGCGGCTTGATTCACATCGATTGGGGCCGGTCCGAGGCTGTCGCCGGCATGGCGAGGAAGTTGCTCAAAGACGGACTCACTGATCCGCAATATCGCCGGATGTTCGCCGACCTCGCGAAGGAGAACGGCATCGAAGTCCTCTACGAACACCGCGTCGCCTCAGCCATCCGCGAGGGAGCGAGCATCACCTCGATCGTGTTGGATCGCGCGCCGCCCGATCGGTTCGGTTGCCCAATCGCGCAGCCCACGTCGGCCGCAGCGGTGGTCGTGTCGGCTCGCGTCTTCATCGACTGCTCCTACGAGGGCGATCTGATGGCGAAGTCCGGGGTAAGCTACACCTACGGACGCGAGTCCCGCGATCACTACGGCGAATCCCTCGCCGGCGTGCGGCCGAGCATGGCGGTTTACGACATCGACCCCTGGGTGAAGCCCGGCGATTCGGGCAGCGGTTTGCTGCCCCTGTTGCAGGATGTGACGATCGGCCCGATCGGCAGCGCTGACAAACTCACGATGGCCTACGGCTTCCGGTGGAAGTTCACGCTCCAGAAAGATCAACTACCTATCGACCCGCCCGACGACTACGATCCGTTCACCTACGAGATTTACCGCCGAGCCTTCACCCAAAGGCTCAACCTCAACGGCCGCCGCATGCGCAAGCTCGGCGAGTATGAGGTCGCGACGGGCGGCATCCACTACCCCGGCGCGGGCAACCTCTCGCGCAGCCTGATCGCGCCGACGGTTTTCGGCTGCAACGCCGGCTACCCCGATGGCGATTGGCCCACGCGCGCGAAGATCTGGAAATTCAGCCAGAGTTTTTTGCGAGGCCTCACGCATTTTCTCCGCACGGAGCCTTCCACTCCCGAGCGCCTAAGGAAACCGGCGCTCGCTGCCGGATTCGATCCCGGCCAGTTCGACGAGACCGTCGGCTGGCCGCACCAACTCTACATTCGCGAAGCGCGCCGCATGATCTCCGACTACGTCGTCACGCAGAAGGACGTCGAGGGCACGACCGACCCGAGCGATTCGGTTGGCCTCGCTTCCTACGGCGTCGACGACTGGCCTTACGCCACGCACGCGATCGACAGCAAGGTAGCGCTCCAAGGGGGCGACTACTCGATGCTCTACCTCGATGAAGCCCATCGCGGCATCTACAAGATCCCGTACCGCGCGATCACGCCGACGGAGCGTGAGTGCCGCAACCTCTTCGTCCCGGTGTGCTGCTCCGCGAGCCACATTGCGATGACTTCGATCCGCATGGAGCCGGTGTGGATGACGCTCGGTGAAACCGCGGGCGTCGCCGCCTCGATGGCGATCAAAGCACAGGTTGCCGCGCAGCGAATCGACTTCACCAAGCTCCGCTCGCGGCTGCTCGCCCTCGGCGTGAAGCTCGATCGACCCGCTCCGAAAGCTCCCGCCAGCAAAGCCTAACCCTTCCGCATTCTGATGAAACGTATCGCACCCCTCCTCGCGTTCGCCGCATTACCGGTCTTCGCCCAGAACACGCCTACGAAATCCTCCGCCCCGATCGACACCGGCGATGCACACGCCGCCCAAGCCCTGAAGGCCATCGATACGCCCGAGCAACTCGCCGCGCGGCTCGCGTGGTGGAATGACGCCCGCTTCGGGATGTTCATCCACTGGGGCCTCTACTCGCAATGGGGCTGCCATTATCCCGGCTCCGACGGCAAGCTCTTCGACGGCCTCGGCGAGCACATGATGATGCGGTTGAGAATCCCGCGCGCCGACTACGCGAGGATCGCCGATGTGTTCAACCCAGTGAAGTTCGACGCCGAGGCGTGGGTCGCCACCGCGCAGGCGGCCGGCATGAAATACATCGTCATCACGTCGAAGCACCACGACGGCTTCGCGATGTTCGACAGTCCTTCGAGCGACTACAACATAGTGAAGCGCACGCCGTGGCACCGCGACCCCGTGAAGGAACTCGCCGAGGCCTGCCGCCACCACGGCTTGCGGTTCGGCGTTTATTATTCGCTCGGCCGCGATTGGGACGATCCTGACGTGCCAACCGACTTGAAGCCCGACGGCTGGCGGCGCAGCAACACGTGGGATTTCCCCGACGAGTCGAAGAAGGACTTCGCCAAATATTTTGAGCGAAAAGTGAAGCCGCAGATTCGCGAACTCCTCACGCAATACCACCCCGACATCCTGTGGTTCGACACCCCCGAGAAGATCAAAACCGCGCAGAGCGTCGAACTCATGGCGCTCATCCGCCAGTTTCAGCCGTCCTGCATCGTGAACCAACGCATCGGCAACCGGCTCGGCGACTACCGCGTGGCCGAGCAGGAGATTCCTGCCGGCGGCTGGCTCGATGCCTGGGAAACATGCATGACGCTCAACCGCCACTGGGGCTACTACGCGGGCGATGAGGACTTCAAGCCGTCCCAAACCGTCGTGCGCAACTTGATTGATGTCGCGAGCAAGAGTGGAAACTTTCTTCTCAACGTCGGCCCGACCGGCGAAGGCGTTATTCCCGCCGGCTCAATCGAGCGCCTGCGCGAGACCGGCGCGTGGCTCGCCCGCAACGGCGAGGCGATCCGCGGCACGACGGCCACCCCGCTCAAAGCTCCCGCGTGGGGCCGACTCACGCAAAAGACGAACGCCGCCGGCACTACGCTTTACCTCCACGTCTTCGAGTGGCCTGCCGACGGCCGCCTCGTCGTGCCGGGCGTGAGCGGCAAGGTCGTCTCCGCCACGCTCCTTGTGACCGGCGAGAAGCTCGCCGCCACCATCGATCCGGCCGGCGCCCATCTCGTATTGCCCGCCAACGCGCCCGACACGTTTTCGAGCACGATTGTTCTGACGCTCCAACCGCCCGTCACGACCCGCTAGGTTCAGCGCTTACTTCGCCGCCGTCTTCGTGGACTCGAATACCACGTTCCCCGTGGTGTCGTGCAGTCGCAGCCGAAGGCTTGCCCCATCGCTCGTCGCGCTCACCGCACCCGAGAGGAATCCGCCATGATTGATGCGGAGGAAGCGGTGCATCGCCCGCGGCTGATTCTCGGACCAACCGCCCGCGTGGGCGTCGCTCGCCGCGCCCACGCTCCACTCCTCCACCTTCGTCTCCGGATCGACCGAGACATACTGCCAGTGCCGATCGCCCGTGATCACGAGGACATTTTTCTGGGCCGCCAGAAAAGTCCGGAGCCGCTCACCTTCCGCGCCATAGCCGGCGTTCGCGTAATTGTCGTCCTTCGCGTCGCGATCGGGGCCGACCATCGGAGTTGGCGTGATCAGCACGCGGAACGTCGCATCGGATTCTGTCATCGTGCGCTCAAACCACGCGATTTGCTCCCCGCCCCAAATCGTCGGCGCATGCGTGCTGTCCTGTTCACGCGTGCTGCGATACTCGCGGCCCTCCACCATCCAAATCTGGAGGTGACGCCCCCAGCGAATCGTCCGATACGCGGGGTTGGGCGGCGCAGTCTGCTCCCGATAAGTCCGCACGCCTTCGGCAAACGAAAACTCTCCCGTGCTGAAGTCCGGATGGCAGTCGTCCGTCAGCGTGTCGTGATCGTCCTTCATGAAATAGCTGCCGACCTGCCGGTGAAAATCGACGAGCGTCGAGAAGCTGAACATCCGCGCCCAATGATAGCGTGCCAGCCCGACCGTGAGCGCGTGCACCGGACCATGGTCGTAGTAAACCGCGTCGCCCGTGTTCACAAAAAAATCCGGCCGTAGGCCCAGCATTGCCGGATAGATCGCAAAGCCGTCCGGCCGGTCGCGGTCCTCGTATTGCTGGCAGGTCATCACGCAAAATGAAACCGACCCGGCCGCTCCCGGGGCCGGCGCCGTGACAAATCCCCCCGATACCACGCTGGTGGTCGGCGCCGCCTCTACCCTTCGCCCCTCTACGACAATTTCATAACGCGTGCCGGGTTGCAGCGACGCGAGCGCGAAGGTCGCGGTGAAGTCAGCGCGCTCGTCCACCGCGCGCCACGGCGATTCCGTCCACGTCATCGCGCCACTCGCAACGCGGTAGCGCACGCGCACCTGACCCGCCGCACCCACGGCCGCGCCGCGAATCGATCCCAAATCCGAGCCGGCCGGGAAAGCGATCTCCACGCGCGCGCCGGGATATTCGCCATTGTCGCGCAGCGGCAGTTCCTTCCCCGAGTTTCGATCAAACACCTTCAGCTTCGGCAGCGGGCGATCATCGGGCGCGCGCTGCTCGTCGCGGGTAAGCCGCGTCCAGATTGTAACTGACGTGGCGGTGGGCTCCGAAATTTTGATCCCCGTCGCCTGAAACCCGCCGGCCTGCCCGGCGAAGAGCAAGACAGGCATGAACAGACCGATCACCGAAGCAAGGAGGCAAAGGGCGCGACGAGAGGACATGGCGGCTCGGTTTGTTTTGACAGGGACAGCGGGGCGTCTGGGCAGCCCCATTTCACCCGCAAAAAAGCCCCGCCGTCGAGTCGAAGAACCCGCCGCGCCGCGCCACCCAGCGCGCCACTGCTCGCCAATTTCCGACCCGTGCACCGCGGCCCCCCGCGATCTCGGCGAGAGCGTTCCGTCGTCAGGTTGATGATCAAAGGTCGCGCGCGTGCCGGAACCCAACGGGGTCCGTCAATATTTTGCGCCACGCCCTTCGCCTTCCGGCGGCCTGACTTTGGCCTTGCGGCGGCGGGCGTGCGGCGTCGGATCGCGTCATGTTGCCCCGACCCGTGTTCGTTGGCTTGTCCCGTTTTCGTTGGCTCATCCTGCCCTGTCTCGCTCCGCTGGTGCTGCTCGCCGCCGAGCCCGTTGCCCGCAAACGCGTCGCCCTCGTGATCGACGACGGCCCTGACCTCCGCCAAAACACCGCGATGCTCGCCCTCCTCGCCCGCGAGCACGTCCGCGTCACGTTCTCCTACATCGGGAAAAACGTCGTTGCCCACCCCGCGCTCGCGCAGGCCGCCGCCACCGCCGGCCACGAAATCATCAACCACTCCTTCACGCACCCGCACCTCAAGCCGATGAGCGATGCCGACATCGCGCGCGAGGCCGCCGACACCACCGCCGAGATCGAGCAAGCGATCGGGAGGAAACCCGCCTGGTTCTGGTCGCCCTACCTCGAGCACGACGATCGCGTCGATGCCGCCGTGCGCCGCGCAACCGGCCTCGATCATTTCCCGTTCACGAAATTCCACTTCATCGGCTCGCTCGACTGGGAGGCGCCGACCACGCCCGAGAAATACTTTCAACTCAGCACCACCGGCATCGTCGACGGCACCGTCATCTTGATGCACGAGTGGCCTGCCGTGACGTTGGCGAAGCTCCCTGATGTGATCGCCGAGTTGAAAAAACAGGGCGTCGAATTCGTCACCTTCAGCGACCTCGCGAAGCCGGCCGCACGCTGAACAGCGGCCTCGCGACCGGCGGTTTCGCCCGGTGATGCATCAGGCGCGATCAGTTCACGCCGCTTTCGCGACCGCCGACGGTGCCTCCTTCGCCCCGGGACGCTTGCGTTCGGATTTTTTCACTCCGCCCGCCTGCAGGTATTCGGTGCTGTCGCGGCCAAACTTGGCCGCGGTCCCGGCGAGCATGCGGCCGTGCAAATCGCCGACGCTCGGGCTGGGCGCACCGCAGGTGCGTCAGTGAGACGGACGCCCTGCGGGATTGAGTCTACTTCAGCGCCAGTTCGTTTCGCTTCACTTCCTTCACGTTCCACTTCGTGATCGTCAGGCCCTTCGCGGAGCGCGTGCTCACGGGCACCGGCGCGAGATCGAAGTCGATCTCGCGGATGCGCGCACCGCTGCGGCCGTCGAGTGACACGTGCAGGCTCTTCGGCATGTCCTTCTCCTTTGCCTGCACGTCGAGGTAGACCACGCGCGATCCCTCGGACTTCACCAGCGGGTATAGTTTGTCGCGCGAGAGGCCGCCGATCTGGAACTTCTTCGCGAAGGCCTTCCCGGACTCCTTGTCCTGATAGACCATCGTGTAGAAACTCTGATCGCCGTCCTTCGGCCACACCGCGACGTGGATGATGTCGCGGCCCATGAAGACCTTCTCGCCCACCTTCGCCACCTTCAGCGAGCCGTCGCGCATGAGGCAAAGCACGCTGTCGAGGATGGTGCACTCGGTGACGAACTCGTGCTGCCGCCAGTTGAGCCCGATGAAGCCGTCCTCGCGGTTGACGTAGAGTCGCTGATTGGCCGATACGACCGACGACGCGTCGATCTGCGCGATCTCGTCGTAACTGGTGCGGCGCTTGAGGCCCTTGCCGTATTTTTCCGCGAGCATTTCGAACCACGCGATCGCGTAGTCGGTCAGCCGCTTGAGGTTGGCCTTGGTCTCCTTGATGCCCTCCTCGATCTTCTTCATGGCCTCATCGGCTTGGAAGCGGTTGTAGGCGGAGATGCGCTTGATGCGGATTTCGGTGAGGCGCGTGATGTCCTCGTCCGTCACCTCGCGGCGGAGTTGCTTGAGGAACGGCTTCAACCCCGCGCGGATTTCCGCGAGCACGCTCTCCCAAGTCTTCGACTTCTCGATGTTCCGGTAGATGCGCTCCTCGATGAAAATCCTCTCGAGCGAATCCCAGTGCCACTGCTGCTCAAGCTCACCGAGCTTGATCTCAAGTTCGCGCTTCAACAGCTCCTTCGTCTGATCGACGCTGCGCTTGAGGATTTCGCGGACGCCGAGGAACTGCGGCTTGTCTTGATCCGTCTTCTCGTCGTGCACGATGACGCACGCCGACGGCGAGAGCTGAATCTGGCAGTTCGTGAAAACATACAACTGCTGCACGACCTTCTCTGGCTCGCTGCCCTGCGGCAGGTGGACGAGGATTTCGACCTTGTCGGCGGTGTTGTCGTCGACGTGCTTGATCTTGATCTTCCCTTTCGCGTTGGCGGCGAGGATCGACTCGATGATCGATTCCGTGGTCGTGCTGAAGGGCAGCTCCGTGATTGCGAGGAGATACTTCGATCGCACCTCGATAGTGGCGCGGACTTTTACTTTTCCGCCACGCTCGCCGTCGTTGTATTCCGAGAAATCAGCGGTGCCGCCAGTCGCGAAATCGGGGAGGATGCGGAAGGTTTTCCCCTGGAGATGATTTACCGCCGCACGGCAGAGGTCGTTGAAATTGTGCGGGAGTATTTTGGTCGAGAGACCGACCGCGATGCCATCCGCGCCCTCAAGCAGCGTAATGGGAAACTTCGCGGGCAGCGTGATCGGCTCGCGGTTGCGGCCGTCGTAGCTGAGCTGCCACGTGGTCGTCTTCGGGTTGAAGAGCACTTCGCGCGCGAAGTGCGTCAGCCGCGCCTCGATATAACGCGGCGCCGCCGCCTCGTCTCCCGTCAGCGTATTGCCGAAGTTGCCCTGCGGCTCGATCAGCCAGCCACGTTGCGCGATGCCGACAAGCGCGGCGCCAATCGAGGCGTCGCCGTGCGGGTGGAGCTTCATCGTGGCACCGACGACGTTGGCCACCTTGTGAAAGCGACCGTCATCCATGTCCCACAGCGTGTGGAGCACGCGCCGCTGCACCGGCTTCAGACCGTCGTCGAGGTGTGGCACAGCGCGATCGAGGATGACGTAGCTCGCGTAATCGAGAAACCAGTTGCGGTAGTGCTGCGCGAGCGGCGCCTGATCATCCTGCACTTTCTCGCCCTTCTTGCGCGGCGGCGGCGCAGACACCACGGGCTCCTCTGGTTGGGCCACAGGTTTCGTCACGGACTCGCTCTCCGGTTTCGGCTCCGCGGCTTCAGGTTTCTTCCCGCCGTTCGCCAGCGTGGGCTCAGGCGCGCCGTCGAGCGGAAGCTCGGGTTGATCGGAGTTCTTCAGAGATTTTTTCTTGGGCATCGCGCGGAAGTAGGCCGGCAAGAAAGAGTGTTTCGCCGCCCGCTGGCGAATGGTTTTTCAACGGCGCTTCAGGTCGGAGCGCAGCTCAGCTTTCTGAAAATTCTGCCGCCTCGATCAGCTTTCATTGGGGGTGCGGCTCGGCCTCGCCCCCCAGAACAGGCGCGCACAAGGCACGCCCCTACTTCTGGCCAGACCCTGCGATGCGCCCCTCGGATCGTCGGCCGTCCGTCACGACTCGCTTGCTTCGGGGGGACTTCGTTGCGTCCGCCCCCATCGCTTCCGCCCGCACCCGCCGCAGCATATCGCCGTAGGCCGCAACGATGAGCTGTTGGAGCGCGATCGCGTCGACGCCGTCATCCGGCCGAAGCTTCACGTGGCGCATGAACTTGCCCGAGCCCTCCAGCAGGCCAGCCGAATCCGCCATCTCCGCCCCGCGGAAGAAGCCGACATTCACGTGCGCCTTGAAGACATTAACGTAGGCAAACCCCGCGTCGCCGACGCAGGCCGTCGGATGACCATCGTGCAGGAGTTCGTGCACGTCGCCGCCACACGCCCGTATCACTTCGAACCACGACCGCGCGAGGGCGCCCAGTTCGCGCGGCTGACGCTTCATCCACACCTCGATGGCGGAAGCACGCCTCACCGTGCCGGAGAATCGCAGGAGCTGCGTCGCGGTCTGTGTCGGGGGCCTTGGTTGGGAGAATGAAGGCATGGTGAGGAGTTGATCGGAAGCACACTCAGGGCGCGGTGGGGTGCGCTGGCGGCGGCGCTTCTCCTCCGATGCGCGCCGCGATATTCCACACGTGGCCCTCCGGATCAATGATCCGGCCCACGCGGTCGCCCCAGAACTGATCGGCCGCCGGGAGCAGCACCCGCGCGCCGGCCGCCACCGCCCGATCAATCACCGGGTCAACCGCGTCGCCGTAAAGATAGATGACCACGGGTGAGGTGCCGTCCCGCTGCGGCGCCGTGCTCTCCAAGTGGGGCGTCAGCCCGTGAATCATGATCAATGCGTCGTTCAGCTTGAGCGTCGCATGCAGCACATTCCCCTCCTCGCCCACCCGGCGCGACAATTCGACTGCGCCAAACACCCGCCGGCAGAATTCAACTTCCGCCGCGCCGTCGCGACAGACCAGCATCGGCATGATCATCTTCGGATTCAAAGCGCGTGGTTTTTCCGTCGCTGGCGATTAGCCGTGAAATCCTCCGGGCAGCCGCTTTGGCCGCTCAGAAATCGATTCGCTCGGCCTTGGCGGTGGCAACGCAGGCATTGCCCACGCGTTTTCCCGCGACGTCGAAGGCTTCATAAGTGATCACGACTTCCCGTCGGCCGCGAGCGTGATCTCCTGGGTCAGCACGCCATGGCCGCCGGGACTCCAGCCGCCGCCCTTGGCGATCTCCTCAAAGTTCGCCGGCGCTTTGCTCATGTAGTAGGCATACTTCGCCTGGAATTTTCGGCCGGCGACCTTTCGCCAGACGCCATAGGCGGGAGGCACGGGTGGCGCTCCGTCATAGTTGGACGATTCGATCATGGTCCCCCCCGCGTTGAAGACATACATGAAGTCCAGGTCCTTCACGGAGGCGAAGTCCCCGCTGGCAAACTGGGCCCCGCCCCGCCAGGCGCCCACTAGATCGTTGGTGGCCTCAGCCGCGCGAGCACTGACCGCCACCGCCAGCAAGGCGACGAGCGCCGCGAATGGAGTGAGATATTTTTTCATGGGAAAATACACGCGTCGAGGATGAGTCGCGCGCCGCGCGCGGGCGAGCCGTCTTTCGTTGGCCAAAAAGACTCGCGTGAACGGATGCGGCGGGGCGGGATCGAGGGAAAACGTCTACGGGGCGCGGAGCACGCTCAGCGCGGCCTCAAGGTCCGCATCGCGGCCCGCGCGGAGATCGGCGAGCGTGCGCGCGACCGGCACGTCGGGCTCAAGGCCGCTGCCTTCGATGCGGCGGCCCTTCGGCGCGAAATAATCCTCGCGGCTGAGTTGCAGCTCGCCGCCGTCGGGCAGGACGGTGAACCAGCTAGCGAGCACCGCACCGGCGGATTTGCGGCCAAGGAGGGTCGCGCGGCCGTTGTCCTGGAGCGTCGCCGCAAAAATCTCCGCCGCGCTCGCCGTCGCGCCATCGATCAGAATCGCGACGCGGCCCGCGTAGTGCGCCGAGCCTAGCTGCCACGAGCTTTTTCCGCTCCGCGAGCCGCGGCGGGTAACGAACGTGCCGCAGTCGACCGCGTGATCGAAGAACTCGCCGACCGAAATCCCCAGCGAGAGCGTCTCGCCACCGGAATTCTGCCGCAGATCGATCACGACGCCGGGCGCGGTGCGGTGCGCCTTGAGCTGCTCGCTCAGCCAGCGGCGATCGGGGCCGTCGAAACCATCGAAGCGCAGGTAGACGAATCCATCCGCGAGTTCGCGCACGACCTGCCGCGGTTTCAGCGAGAGTGGTCGCGCGGTGAGCGCAAGGTGCACCGGCTGATCGCGGGCATCGAGAAAATCCCACTGCACGATCTCGCCATCGTGGGCGCGGAACTCGTTGCGCTCGCCGAGCGGCGCGCCGTTGCGGGCGACGACGATCCAGCCGACCTGCACGCCGCCGAACTCGGCGGGGCTGCCGGGCAACACTTCGGAGACTGCCCAGCGGCCATCGAGCCGCGTGAGCGCGAAGCCGGTGCGTGCACGGAGCTGGGTGTGGCGCTCGTTGGCCTGCTCGGGTGTGAGCGCGTGCGTGTGACTGTCGTGCAGTGGCGCGAGGAGATCGTTGAGGACGGCGTAGAGGGCCTGGTCGTCCGTCGCGGCGGCGGCGAGCGGGCCGAATTTTTGCCCGGCCGCGACCCAGTCGACGCCGTTGAGCTTCGGATCAAAGTGCCGATCAGCGACGAGCGACCACACGGAATCGAAGACCCGGAGATTATGCGTGGCACGCTCGATCTGCGCGGGCGGGAGGGCGTCGAGCGCGATGCGCGGCGCGGGCGTAGAGACGCAGCCGGCGAGCAGAAGAGCGGCCACGAGCCCGGTCAACGCGTATCGCGGTTTCGCGTTCATGCGGGAAAGCCCAGCCGAGCCGCCTCGGCGGGCGTGTTGAGATTCGCGAGGCTCGCGGCCTCGGTGGCGTCCAACGCCAGCGCGTGCAGGAGGCTTTTTTCGCGCAACGCCGCGCACGCCTCCTGCAACGACTTGTTTTGCGCGATTGTTTCGCGCAGCAGTGGCAGCGCCGAGCAATGCCACGCCGCGGCCAACGGCTCGAAGCGTTCGTCGCGCGACGGCACGCACGATTCTTTCTCGACGCGCGCCTGCACCGCGAGCGCGGCGAGCCAGCTCGCGTCAACGAGCGGCAGATCGATCGCGAGGACGAGCGCCACCTCCGCACACGCGAAGGTTGCCGCCAACGCATCGACGAAGGCCGCGCGCATCCCGCCGCCAGGCGCGCGATCGTCTAGGCGCGTGAAGGCCGGGGGCATCCAGCGTTGCTCCGATCGGCAGGATAAAAACAACGGCCGCGCGCCCGTCGCGGCGAGCGTGGCGGCCTGATGTTCCCCGAGCGGCCGGCCGTGCCAGTCGAGCTGCGCCTTGTCGCGACCCATGCGCGTCGAGCGCCCGCCCGCGAGCAACAGGCCGGCGACGGCAGGTGGATCGAGCGGGGAAATATTCACGAGGTGGCGGGTCCGAGGACAAGGCGCTGCGCGCCGCAGTAGATGTTGAACCGATCGGCGCGCAAAAATCCGACCAGGGTCTGGCCGCCGCGTTCCGCGCACTCGATCGCGAGGCTCGACGGTGCACCGATGCCGGCGATGAGCGGAATGCCGGCGGCGCGGGCCTTTTGCACGAGCTCGAACGAGAGGCGGCCACTCAGCAAAAGCCCGCACTGCGTGAGCGGCAGCCGGCCGTCGAGCAGTGCGCGACCGATCACCTTGTCGAGGACGTTGTGCCGGCCGACGTCCTCGCGCACGAGGGAGATTCTGCCGGACGCGTCGAACAGTGCGCACGCGTGGAGTCCACCCGTCGCGGCGAACACCGGCTGCACCGCACCAAGTCGCGCCGGGAGCGTCGCGAGGATCGCAGGATCGAAGCGCGCGGCGGAGTCGACCGGCGGAAACGCCTGGGCGACGGCGTCGAGCGTGGCCTTGCCGCACACGCCGCAGCTCGACGAGCTGAACACGTGCCTCGTGAGCCGATCGAAATCGATCGTCAGGGCCGGAGCGGGGATCGCGTTGATGACGTTGCCCGATTCGCCGCCCGCTTGATCGCGACACGGAACGATATCCAGCACATCGTCGGCGGAGCGGATGACGCCCTCGGTCAGCAGGAAGCCGGCGGCGAGTTCGCGATCGTGACCGGGTGTGCGCATCGTCACGGCGACACTGCGATCGGCGACGCGGATTTCGAGCGGCTCCTCGACGGCGACGGCGTCGGGCGCGGCGGGCGCGAAGCCGGCGGGCGACCAGCGCTGCGTCGGGACGATACGCGGCGCAGCCTTCATGGCGAGGCGGGAGCTGGGGCGCGCACGGGCTCAAGGCGCACGCGGGCGTTGTAATCGGGCGTATCGCTCGACGACTCGCGCGGAAAGCGCGGGAGCAGGTGGTTGCCCTCGGGCCAATGGACCTGGACGTTGCCCGGCGCGATGTCGGCCACAAACACGCGCGCGCCGTAGCGACCGCGATCATTCACGAGGTCGACGCGGTCGCCCTGCATGAGGTGGAGCGCAGCGGCATCATCGCCATTGATGAGCACGGCATCGCGCGGCGCGCCGTTGAGCGGATCGACGTACGCGTAGATGAGGGTGTTGAACTGTTTGCCGCGGCGCGTGCTGAGGTGGAACGATCCGTCGTCGGGTGCGGCGATCGGAATCGCGGGCGTGGTGAACACCGCGCGCTGGTCCACGAGCGGAAACTCGCCGTTCGGGCAGAGGTGGCGGCCACCGTATTGAAACGCGTCGCCGGTTTTGCGCAGGTGTTGCACGCCGTCGTAGAACGGCACGACGCGCGCGATTTCCTCGCGGAGAGCCCATCCGTCGGCGCCGCCCAGCAACGCGGCACGCTGGGGATGCGCCGCGGCGGCCACGTCGCGCAGAATTTTCCACTCGGTGCGCGCCTCGCCGACGACGCGCGGCAGCTCGGGGCTGAATATCACCCGCCGCTCCGTGCTGGTCTCGTGTCCGCCCTCCTCCTGCTCGTAACGCGTCTTCGCCGGGAGCAGCCAGACTTCGTCGCCGCCCTCGATGAACATTTGATCGGTGAGAATGATGTCCTGATGCACCCGCACCGGCACGCGCGCGAGCGCTTCGCGCACAAACTCCGGATCGGGCATCGTGCGGAGTAAGTTGCCCCCAACGCAGTAAAACAGATCAAGTTTACCGCGATGGGCGGCCTCGACCATTTCCGGCGTCGTGTAGCCGATCGTGCGCGGAATCGGAAAGCCGTAGTGCGCCTCGAGTTCCGCGGCGTTTTCTGGCGTCACCGGCTTGGCGCCGGGCAACGCCGTCGAATAGCAACCCATCTCCGCCCCACCCTGCACCGACGAGTGGCCGCGGATCGGCACAAGCCCGCAGCCGTCGCGCCCCACCCAGCCGCGCGCGAGCCCGAGATTCAAAATCATCCGCACGCCGTCCGCACCCGCCGGCTGCTGCGTGATGCCCATGCTCCACACGAGCACGCCCTTTCGCGCGCCGCCCATGAGCCGGGCAAACGACTCCATGCTCGCGCGCGAAAGCCCGCTGGCGTTTTCCAGCTCCGCCCAGTCAAGCGCGGCGCTTTTTTTGCGCAGCGCCGCACAACCGCTCGTGTGGTCGTCGATGAATTTTGGGTCGGCCAGCCCAGCGGCGAACAGCGCCTTCAGCGCGCCGTAGAGAAACGCGATGTCGCCGCCCTGCGCGACCGCATACCATTCGTCCGCCAAATCGGTCCCGAAGAGCGCACTGCGCGTGTCCGACGGTACCCAGTAGCGCTTCATGCCCGGCTCGAGATAGGGGTTCACCATCACGATGCGCGTGCCGCCGCGCTTCGCTTCGAGCAGATATTTCGTCGTGACCGGCTGATCGTTGGCGGGATTCGCCCCGAAGAACACGATCACGCCGGCCTCCATCCAATCGACGTAGCTGCACGTCGAGGCGGCGACGCCCACCATCTCCTTCATTGCGGCGGTCGAGGGCGCGTGGCAGAGGCGGGCGGCGTTGTCGACGTGGCTCGTGCCAAGGAAACGCGCGACCTTTTGCGCCATGTAATAGACTTCGTTCGTCACGCCGCGCGCCGTGATGAAAAACGCGAGCCGCGCCGGATCGATCGCACGCAGGCGCGAGCCGAGGCGGGCATTCGCCTCATCCCACGACACGCGTGTGAACCCCTTTTCGCCGCGGCGGCGCACAAACGGATGGCCGATGCGGCCGAGCTCGCGCAGCGCACGGTTGTCGAGCGAGGCCAGCATGGACGCATCGGCCAGCAACGCCGGATCGAATGCGCCGACGGTGTTCAGCCGGAGGAGATTCAGGCGGGTCATGCACAGGTGCACGCCGGGGATTGTCCAATCGTGCAGGCCGGCGACGCCAAGCGCGCAACCATCGCACACGCCGCGCGTGAGGACTTTCCACGCGTAGCGCGGGTTGTCGCGGTTGCGCCACGCGATCACGAGCATGTCGCGAAAATGCTTCGGCTTCGTCCGGCCCACCCCAAACGGCAGCATGCGCGCCAGCTTTTCGCCCAACGTGGCGGCCACGCGATGCGGGGCGGAAGCGGGGGCGGTCGTCATCGCGAGCGGAAGTTCACGTCACCGCGTCCCCACCGCTCACACTTCCACGAGATCTTTTTCGACGCGGAGGTTGTCGATGATGAAGTCCTGCCGCTCGGGCGTGTTCTTGCCCATGAAGAACGCGAGCAACTCGTCGCTGTTCGCGAGATGATTCATGGTAACCGGCTCAAGTCGGATGTTTTCGCCGATGAAATCCTTGAACTCGCCCGCGGAGATTTCGCCGAGGCCTTTGAAGCGCGTGATCTCGTGGGTCGAGCCGAGGGCGGCGATCGCGGCCTGCTTCTCGGACTCGTTATAGCAGTAGCGCGTCTCCTTTTTGTTGCGCACGCGGAAGAGCGGCGTGTCGAGAATGAAGAGGTGGTTGTTGCGGATCACGTCGGGGAAGAATTGCAGGAAGAAGGACAGCAGCAGCAGACGAATGTGCATGCCGTCGACGTCCGCATCGGTCGCGATCACGATCTGGTTATAGCGGAGGCCGTCGAGACCCTCCTCGATGTTGAGCGCGGACTGGAGGAGGTGAAACTCCTCGTTCTCGTAGATGACTTTTTTCGAGAGACCGTAGGTGTTGAGCGGCTTTCCTTTGAGAGCGAAAACGGCCTGCGTCTGCACATCGCGCGTGGCGGTGAGTGAGCCGGCGGCGGAGTCGCCCTCGACGATGAACAGCGTGCTCTCCTCGGCGCGCGCGCCGCGCTCGCCGAGGTGCTGGCGGCAGTCGCGGAGTTTGCGGTTGTGCAGCGAGGCTTTCTTCGCGCGCTCGCGGGCGAGGTTGCGGATGCCGGCGAGTTCCTTCCGCTCGTGCTCATTCTCCTCGATCTTCTTTTTGATCGTTTCGGCGGTTTCCTTGTTTTTGTGGAGATAGGTGTCGAGCGACTGCTGGACGAACTTGCCGACGAACTCCTTGATCGACGGGCCGTCGGGGCCGACGTTGGCGGAGCCAAGCTTAGTCTTGGTCTGCGACTCGAACACCGGCTCCATCACGCGCACCGCGACCGCGGCATCGATAGCCTGACGGACGTCAGCGGCGTCGTAGTCTTTCTTGAAGTGATTGCGAACGGTCTCCACGAGCGCCTCGCGAAACGCCGCGAGGTGCGTGCCGCCCATCGTGGTGTGCTGGCCGTTGACGAATGACCAATACTCCTCGCCGTAGTGCGCGCCGTGCGTGAACGCCACCTCGATGTCTTCATCCTCCAAGTGAATGATTGGGTAGAGCGGCTCACCGGCGAGTTCCTTCTGGAGTAGATCCTTCAGGCCGTTTTCGGAGCGGAAAGGTTTGCCGTTGAGCGTGAGCGTGAGGCCGCGGTTGAGGAAGGCGTAGTTCCACAGCATGTCCTCAATGAACTCGGTGCGGAACTTGAAATCTTTTCCAAACAACGCCTCGTCAGGCGTGAACTCGATCAGCGTGCCGTTGCGCTCGTCGCTCTTCGTGATCTTGTGCTCCTTGCGGAGCATGCCCTTCTCGAACTCGACGAGCTTCGACTGACCGTCGCGAAACGCCTGCGCCTTGTAATCGATGGCGAGCGCGTTGACGGCCTTCTGGCCGACGCCGTTCAGGCCGACGGATTTTTGGAACGTCTCGCTGTCGTATTTCGCGCCCGTGTTGATAATCGAGACGCAGTCGATGAGCTTGCCGAGCGGGATGCCGCGGCCGTAGTCGCGCACGCGGAGGGTGCGCTCGTTGAGTTCGACCTCGATCTTCCGGCCGTGGCCCATCGCGAACTCGTCGATGCAGTTGTCGATCGTTTCCTTGAGCAAGACGTAGATGCCGTCTTCGGCGTGCGTGCCGTTGCCGAGGCGCCCGATATACATGCCGGGTCGAAGGCGGATGTGTTCGAGCGACGAGAGCGTTTTGATCGAGGCTTCAGTGTAGGCTTGGGCCATGGGAGTGTGTGGGATTTGAAGGAGCGGCGTAACGCGACGCTGACAAGTGCAATCTGGACGCCGTTGCGCGCGCCTGCTTCGCTGACGTCATGAAAAAACTTCTCGTGATCGGTGGCATCTTAGTCGGCCTCGGCCTCGTCGGCGCGATCGTGCTGTCGTTCTTCCTCGGCAATATCGTCACCGCCGGCGTCAACAGCTTCGGCCCGAAGATCACGCAGACGAAAGTCACGCTCGGGAGCGCGAGTATTTCACCGCTCAGCGGTAGCGGCACGCTCAGCACGCTCGTCGTCGGCAACCCTAAGGGTTGGAGCGACGCCGACCTCTGCTCACTCGGCAAGGTGCACCTCGACGTCCAACCGTTCTCCATCCTCGGCGATCACATCATCATCAACGAAATCTCGATCAAAGCGCCGGAGTTCAACTACGAGACCAAGATTGTCGCGAGCAACGTGGGCGATCTCCTCAAGACCATCGAGGCGCTCAGCGGCGGCAACGACACGCCCCAGGCGACGACAAAGAGCGGCAAGCCGATCAAGTTTGAGGTGAAAAAATTCCGCCTGCAAAACGGCTGGGTGCGCGTGGGCGTCGGCCCGGCGGCGTTGAAGCTGCCGATGCCGCCCGTCTCGCTCGACGACATCGGCACCGCGCAGGGCGGCGTCACGCCCGACCAACTCGTGTTTGCCGTGATGCGCAGTGTCACGCCGAGCATCATCTCGGCCACCACGCAGGCCGCCGGGAAACTCGTCCCGACCGCCGGCGCCGCCGCGGCCGAGGCCATCAAGGGACTCTTCGGCGGCGACAAGAAGAAGCCGTGAGCGATCGTGCCTCGCGGGGAGCCGCGACTGCGCCGAGCCCAATCCGCGTGCGCTGTGCCGCATTAGGCACGCTCGTGCGTTGACGCCCCGCGCGCCGCGCGCTCGGCTGCGCATGCATGAAAGCTACATTCTTCCTCGAAGTTTCGTCTTCCTGGTGTTTTTGGGCCGAGCCCGCCTGGGCTGAATTGAAGCGGCGCTACGAGGGTCGCGTCGCCTTCGACTGGAAAGTTGCGAAGATGCTGCCGGGCGACTGGCCGGTGTCGGTCGCGCAGTGCGAGTGGTTTTACCGGCGCAGCGGCACTCTCATGCGCTCACCCTTCATGCTCAATGCGGGTTGGTATGATCCGGTCAAACCGGGCGACTACCCCGCCGCGAGCTACGTCGCCGAGGCGGCGAAGGATTTCGGTTTCACGGGCGATGAGATTCGCCTCGCGCTCTCGCACGCCGCCGAGCGCGAAGGCCAGAAAATCGGCCGGATGGATGTCGCGATCGCGGTCGCGGTGAAAGCCGGCGGAAAAAAGCTCAACGCCAAGAAGCTCCGCACCGCCGCCGAATCGAAAGCGATCGCCGCGCGGATCGATGCGACCACGAAGGAATTTTTCGAGCATCAGATCAACCAGCGTCCGGCTTTCGTGATCACGAGCGACATCGGCGACAAGGCGGTGTTCTCCGGCCTCACGAAGGTCGAGCCGCTCGCCGCGACGATTGATGCCATGCTCGCGGACGTCGCCGCCTACGCATCCTTCAAGGCGCATTTCGGCGGCCCGCCGTCGAGCTGAGCGAAACTCCAGAGCGACGCGGGGCCTGCGTCGTGCTCACGTTGCGGCGCACCGAGAATCAAAACCCAGAGAGGAATCACCTCGCCGGGGCAACGAGGCATGGTCTGGCGAAAAAATCGCATCGTCCCGACCGGATCGCCGATCCCTGATCCCTGGCGATCCGGTGTTTCTGGTAGACCCCGGCGCCGCCTCCTCCCTCCACCTCGGACCGCTTCTCGCCGCGGACTGGTTGCTGATTGGACCCAACCTTGGGGACCGTCACACTCGGCGTTCAGTTTGCGCGAGCGCAGTTTCGTCAGGTGGAATTTCGTACCGTGTCTCACCCTCCCGAAGGGACGGAAGCTGTGTCCTGATGCCTCGGCAATGTTCCGTTCCGCCGCGAGGGGCGGTGTTCACTAGGGCCGTCATGGCACTGAGTAGGTCAACACCCCAAAGAGTTACGTGGGCTAATACGCCATAGTATCTGATGCCAACTTTGAAGAAGCCACGACCGTCGAGCGATTCGTCTCCTCCGGTTGCTCGTTCAGGTGATGAACGGGAGGGCCCCGCGGATATCCTGATGGTGGAAGACAGCGCGACCGATGCGGAGCTGGCACTCCGCACGTTCCAGCGCGCTCGGATCGCCAACCCGCTCACGGTCGTCTCCAGCAGCGAACAGGCTCTGGCCTATTTGCGCGGCACCGGTGCTTACAAGAAGCGCGGGGCGGGGCGACCGCTCTTCATTCTCTTGGATCTGCAACTGCCTGGGATGTCGGGCCTCGATTTCCTGTGCGAAATCAAAACTGACGAACGCATTTGGGGAATCCCCGTGGTCTCGCTGAGTATGACCGAGAGCTCATCCGCCATCGTCACCTGCTTAGAACGCGGAGCCGTGGACCATATTATTAAGCCGATCGATTTCGTCGCTCTACAGAGCGTCGCCAAGCGGTTGAAGCTCAAGCTTTCTATCCTTCCGCGGGAGACTGCGCCGACCGCAAAGTAAAACGTCCGCGGTCACGGCAACCCACTCCGCTCGTTATTCTGACGAGAGTTTGCTCCGGTCGCCGAAAGAAAAAATGCCAAACGCTTCCCCACCCGGCACCCGTGATCTTACATCGTTGCAAGAAATCCTGCTGATCGAGGACAGCGCGACCGACGCGGAATTGGCCATGCGAGCGTTCAAGCTCGCAGAGTTCGCGAACCCGGTGACGGTCGTCGCCAGCGGCGAGCAGGGTTTGGACTACTTGTTCGGCACGGGCACGTTTGCGGCTCGCGGCCCAACGCGACCACACTTGATTCTGCTGGACCTCGGCCTCCCAAATATGACGGGCGTCGACTTCCTTCACCGCCTCCGGTCCGAAGGGCGCACGCGTGACATCCCGGTCGTCATCCTCAGTTTATCCAAACACAATCGCGACGTCACGGCATGCATCGGATTGGGTGCAGAGGCGTACATCGTCAAGCCGCTCAACTTCGAAAATTTCTCCCGGATTACCGCCGGCTTGAAATTGCGCCTGACGCTCGTCGCGCGGACCGGCGCGGGCCAATCGGGCGGGTGGATTTTGAGCGGTCCCACGGCGGTGCACCCAGCGAATTTTCCGGACGGCGACGCCACATGGGACGCGCAGCCAGATTCGCCGTGAACATAAATCGTCGAGTTGCCACTGAACCAATACCATGATCAGTCGAGAGGACATCCTGAAAGCCAGCATCTTGATCGTGGACGATCTGGAGACCAATGTCTCGTTACTGAAAGAAATGCTACGGGATGCGGGCTACGTTTCCGTCACCTCCACGACGAATCCGCGCGAGGTCTGCGAACTTCACCGAAAAAACCGCTACGACCTTATCCTACTCGATCTTGAGATGCCAGGGATGGACGGATTCCAAGTGATGAATGGCCTGAAGAAAATCGAGACCGAGGGATATCTTCCTGTTCTTGTGGTAACCGCTCTGCCAGACCACATGCTGCGCGCCCTGAGCGACGGGGCCAGGGATTTTGTCAGCAAACCATTCGTTCTCGGAGTGGTGATGATCCGAGTTTACAACATGCTCGAAATCCGACTGCTGCACTTGGAGAGCAAGAGTCTCTATCTTCAAATCGAAGCACGCGTGGCCCTACGCACCGCTGAATTGGAGGAGTCGAACCGGGAATTGGAGGCCTTCTCCTATTCCGTCTCGCACGATCTGCGAACGCCCGTGCGGGCCATCGACGGATTCACCGTGGCCGTACTGGAGGACTACGGGCCGCTCCTGCCCGACGAAGGTCGCCGCTACCTGCAGACCATCCGCAACTCGGCGCAGCGCATCGGCCAGTTGATCGACGACTTGCTGGCCTTCGCCCAGCTCAAGCGGCAGGACATGATCAAGGGTTCGCTCAACAACCGCGCACTGGTTCGCACGACCCTCGACGAGTTGGGCGCTCCCTGGCCGGGCCGGTCGGTCACGGCGATCGTGGGCGATCTGCCCCCGAGTTCAGGCGACTCGGCCTTGATGCAGCAAGTGTGGACCAATCTGCTTTCGAATGCGCTAAAATACACCCGCAAGCGCGATCAAGCCGAGATCGAAATCGGGTGCGTCAAGGTCAACGGCGTTGACGCCCTTTTTGTCCGCGACAACGGCACCGGGTTCGACATGCGCCACGCGGATAAACTTTTCACCGTCTTCCAACGCTTTCATCGCGCGGAAGATTACGAAGGCACGGGCATCGGCCTCGCCATCGTGCAACGCATCGTCCACCGCCACGGCGGTCGCATCTGGGCCGAAGCCGCCGTCGATCGCGGAGCGACATTCTATTTCACACTGGAAAAGGAATCAAACACATGAACCGACCCACCGCCGTCGAATTGCTGCTCGTCGAAGACAATCCGGAAGACTTGGAAATGGCGCTGCGCGCACTTCGCAAAGCTAATCTCGCAAACCACATCCATGTTGCCCGCGATGGCGCCGAGGCGCTCGAATTCATTTTCTGCGAAGGCGCGCACGTCGGCCGTTCCATTGCCGACACGCCGAAAGTGATTCTCCTCGACCTCAAGCTGCCGAAGATCGACGGCATCGAGGTGCTGAAGCGCCTCAAGGACGACCCGCGCACCAAAATCATCCCCGTCGTCATGCTGACTTCGTCGAAGGAGCAAAGCGACGTGGTCGCGAGCTACAAACTCGGAGTGAACAGCTACATTGTGAAGCCCGTGAGCTTCGAGCAGTTCAACCAGGCCGTCCGTGAACTTGGTCTCTTTTGGCTGCTCCTCAACCAACCGCCGCAGAAGGCCGAGAAGCAAGCGCAACGGCCGGACGGGTCCCACGGTTGACCGCACGGTGCGAACCCGCTTCCCTGTCGGAGCGATGCACCCGAAGTGGCGACTTTCCCATGCGCAAGGCTACCTTGAGCTCGGCATGGTCGCCGAGGCCGCCGCGGAACTGGAGCACATTCCCTCGCCCGAGCGCGACGAGCCCGCCGTGCTCGCCTTGCGCGTCGCCGTCCTGCAGGAACGCTGCGAGTGGCCCGCGCTCCGCGCGCTCGCGGCCGAGTTTGTCCGCCGCGCACCCGGGGAAGCCGCCGGCTGGGTGACGTGGGCCTATGCCACGCGCCGCGCCGAATCGATCGCAGCCGCGGAAAAAATTCTCCTCGAGGCCGAGCGGCTGCATCCGGCGGAAGCGATGATCCAGTTCAACCTCGGCTGCTACGCGAGCCAGCGCGGCGCGCTGGCCGAGGCCCGCCGCCGCGTCGATCGCGCGATCGCGTTGGACGAAAAATTTTCCGTCCTCGCCGCCACCGATCCGGATTTGGCGCCGCTGCGCGCGGCGGCGGGAAACCGCTGACGAGTGGCCAAAAGGCACGGCACGTTTCTCAATAAACGCGCAGCAGCGATCCCGGCCGGCAGGCTATGCTGGCAAATCGAACTCCGGCGCTGGCGTGTCCGCTGCGCTGGCGTCCGACCCAACCAACGCGAACCGATGAAGAAACTAACCGCAGTCGTTTTCACTCTGCTCACCTTGGCCAGCTCCACGGGCGTCGCCCGCGCAGCGGCCGCCGGCACTTGGGAGGCCCGGATTCGGGCCACTTATCTGTCGATGGACAACAAATCTGACGCGTTCTCGGCGCTCGGAATAAATTTCCCCGCCAATGCCGTTTCGGTGAACAGCAAATTCATCCCCGAATTCGACTTCTCCTATTCGTTCACCCCGAATGTGGTCACCGAGCTCGTGCTCACCATCCCTCAGACGCAGGACGTGACGCTCGCCGGTGTCGGCAAGCTGGGCACGTTTAAGCACCTGCCGCCCGTGCTCGCGCTGCAATACCACTTCGCCCCCGGCGAAACGATCGATCCTTATGTGGGCGCAGGTTTGAACTTCACCCTCATATACGGCAGCGACCTCAAGGTCGCCAACGTTCCGCTCGCGCTTGAGCACAGCAGCCTCGGCGTCGCCGGCCAGGTCGGTGCAGATATCAACCTTGGCAACAGCGTCTACCTGAACGTCGACGTCAAGAAGGTCACGCTCCGCAGCGACGTCTCGGTGATGGGCGGAGCCAAGCTCACCACCGCCAAGCTCGATCCGTGGCTGCTGTCGGTCGGCATCGGCTGGCGCTTCTGAGGTGATCGCCAAAAACTGATTTCTCCGGCGGGGCGTTCGCGCCCCGCCTCTTTTGTGACGCGTTGGCCGAACTGTCCGGCCGGCCGCTTGGTTGATGTTGCCAGCCCGCCGTGCGGTCGTGAGCGTTTTCGACTCATGCCCCCTGCCCCGCTGCTCGAACTCCGCCGGCTCGTGAAGAGCTACGGTGGCGTGCGCGCATTGCGCGGGGTGGATTTTAATCTGCACGCCGGCGAAGTCCACGCCCTCCTCGGCGAAAACGGCGCCGGTAAAAGCACGCTGATCAAAACCGTCACCGGCGCTCACGCCCCGAGCAGCGGCGAGATCGTGATCGCTGGCGAGTCCGTGAGCGGGCTCACGCCGACGACGGCACGCGCGCTCGGCATCGCGTGCATTTACCAGCAGCCCGCGCTCTTCCCCGATCTCACCGTCGTGGAAAACATCGCGCTCCGGCTCGAGGCCGGAGCGACGCTGCGCCGGCTCGATTGGCGGGCGCGCAAAGTGCGGGCAATGGAATTGCTCGCGCGCATCGGCGCCGCGATCGCGCCGGACGCCGAGGTGCGCTCGCTCTCGATGCCCGAGCAGCAACTCGTCGAGATCGCCTGTGCGCTCGGCGCGGGGGCGCGCATCGTCATCATGGACGAGCCCACCGCCTCGCTCACCCAGAAGGAGCAGCACCTGCTCTTCGCCGTGGTGCGCGAACTGCGCGGAAGCGGCGTCGGCGTCATCTACATTTCGCACCGCCTTGAAGAAATCTTCGCGCTCGCCGACCGCGTGACGGTCCTCCGCGACGGCGAGAGCGTCGGCACGCATGCCGTCGGCGACATCAACGAGGCCGGCCTGATCAAGCTCATGGTCGGCCGCGAGGTCGCACAAATCTACCCTGCGAGTGAGTCGAGCGCCGGCGAGGTCGTGCTTTCGGTGCGCGAAGTTGGCTGCCGCGCGTCAGGCGTGCACGCGGTGACGTTCGACGTGCGCGCCGGCGAAGTCTTCGGCCTCAGCGGCCTCGTCGGCGCCGGCCGCACCGAACTCGCCCGCGTGCTCTTCG
Organism: uncultured Opitutia bacterium; assembly: GCA_903896015.1. Taxonomy (GTDB): domain Bacteria; phylum Verrucomicrobiota; class Verrucomicrobiia; order Opitutales; family Opitutaceae; genus CAITWF01. Next base: position 111,523 of record CAITWF010000017.1, read on the forward strand.
GCCTCACGCCGGCTGACACGGGAGAAATCTTACTGAACGGCGAGCGCGTCGCCATCTCTTCGCCGCAGAACGCCGTCGCGCACGGCATCGCCTACGTCCCCGAGGACCGCCGCCGCCACGGCGTCGTGCTCGATCTGCCAATCGCGCACAACATGACGATGGCAATCCACCCCCGGATTTTTCCGGGCGCGTGGCTGCGGTTCGGAGCGGAGCGATCGCTCGCACTCGAATTCATCCGCGACCTCGCGGTCAAGTGCGCCGGACCGGACGCTCCCGGCGGCAGTCTTTCTGGCGGCAACCAGCAGAAAGTTTCGCTCGCGCGCTGGCTCGCGACCAAACCGAAGCTGCTCATTCTCGACGAACCGACGCAGGGCGTCGACGTCGGTGCCAAGAGCGAAATCCACCGTATCGTCCGCCGCCTCGCGAAGGATGGCCTCGCCGTGATTCTCATCTCAAGCGATCTGCCGGAAGTCATCGGCATGAGCGATCGCATCGGCGTGATGGGCGGCGGCTCGTTGCGCGCGATCCTGCCCGGCAAATCCGATCCGCACGTCGTGATGGCCGCGGCACTGGGCACCGCCGAGAAAGGCGCGGCGTGAAAAAATACTTCCGCGAGCTTTCCGTCGTCGCCGCGCTCGGCGCCGTGCTGCTTGGGCTGGCGATGTTCGCGCCGGCATTTTTTCAGCCGCAGCCGCTGCTCTCGCTCGTCACGCGCGAGGCGCCGACGCTCGTCGTGGCGTGCGGCATGGCCCTCGTGATTATTGCGCGGCAGATCGACATTTCGGTCGGTTCGCAATTTTCGGTGTGCAGCGTGTGCGCCGGGTTGCTCGCCGCGCGCGGCTGGCCGCTGGTGCTCGTGCTGCCCGCGTCGGCCCTGCTCGGCGCGTCGCTCGGCGCGATCAACGGCCTGCTCGTCGCCGGACTGCGGCTGCCGTCGATCGTCGTGACCCTCGCGACGATGGTAACGCTGCGGCAGGGGTTGAATCTCTTTAGGCAGGGCGAGTTCGTAAACATGCCCGACAAGTTTCAGTGGCTCGGGCTGAGCCAGAGCGGCGGCCAATGGACTCTCGTCGGTGCGGCATTCGCGTTGCTCATCGTGCTCGGGCTCGCGATGCGTCACGTAGCCGCAGGGCGATTCGTCTACGCTGTCGGCACCGATGCCGAGGCCGCGCGACTCGCCGGCATCCGACCGGGACGCGTGACGTTTTTGGTTTTTATTTTCATCGGCGCGCTGACCGGACTCGCCGCGATCATGAACATCGTGCAGTCGCCGCAGGTACAGCCGCTGTCGGGCGCGGGTCTTGAGTTGAAAGTGATCGCGGCGGTCGTCGTCGGCGGCGTGGCGATCTCCGGCGGGCGCGGTAATCTGTGGGGCGCGTTCGCCGGGCTGTTGTTGCTCGCGTGCGTTTCGCCCGCACTCACCCATCTGCACATCGAGGCATATTGGGAAAAAGCGATCCAAGGTGCCATCATTCTGCTCGCGGTCGTCGCTGATGGCGTGAGAAGTAGAAAGGAATCGCGCGGATGAGCACGGATAAACCCGCCTGGAAAGCGCGCCTGCTTTCCCACGAGATGCTGCTGCTCTACGTCTTGATCGCGGAGTGGCTGTTTTTTTATTTCACCGGCACGACGACAAATCGCCGCGGCGTGATCGTCGGTTTCGGCACGATTGATCGGCAGTTCGATATTCTGCGTCATTCGTGTGAGATCGGCCTGCTCGCGCTGGCGCTCACGCCTGTGATCCTCACCGCTGGCATCGATCTCTCGGTGGGATCGCTGCTCGGGTTGTGCGCGATTTTGTTCGGCAAGTTCTGGCACGACGCCGGGCTCTCGATTCCCGTCGCAGCGGTGCTCGCGATCGGCTGCGGCGCGATCGGCGGCGCGATCAACGCCGCGCTCATCACGACACTGCGGCTGCCGCCGCTCATCGTCACGCTGGGCACCTACTCGCTGTTCCGCGGACTCGCCGAGGCGATCACGCACGGCGCGGTCACCTACACGGATTTCCCGGAGAGTTTTCTCTTCCTCGGGCAGGAGCGCTGGCTCGGATTGCCAACGCAGGCGTGGCTGTTTCTCCTCGTGGCCGTGGCGGTGTGGCTGCTCGTGCACCGCACGACCTTCGGGCGATCGTTTCGGACGATCGGATTTTCGCCGGGGGGCGCGCGCTATGCGGGGCTGCCGGTGAACCGCCGCCTCGCGCTCGTTTATGTGCTCGCGGGCATCATCTCCGCCCTTGCCGCGATCATTTACACCGCGCGACTCGGGCAGGCGAAAGCGGATGCCGGCACGGGCTATGAGCTCTTCGCGATCACGGCGGTCGTGCTCGGCGGGACGAGCATCTTTGGCGGCAGCGGTAGCGTGCATGGCACGCTGCTCGGCGTCGCTGCGATCGCGGTCTTGAAAAACGGCCTCGCTTGTCTGCCCGTCGTCATGCGGATGAATGCCGCCGAGGAAATGTCCGGGCTGCTCACGGGCGCGCTGCTGCTCCTCGCGCTTACGGGGAGCGTGCTGCCAAAAATCTTGTCTACGCTGCGACCCCGACGCCAACCTGCCTGAACCTCTACTCCGCCCTCCCTACGCTCCCCATGAAATCCCTCCTGCTCCGCCTCACCCTCTTCCTTTGCGCCGGCCTCGCCGCCACCACCGCCGCCGATTCGGAACTCGTCGTGGCGTTTCTGCCAAAATCCAAGGGCAACGCCTACTTTATCTCATGTAAAGCCGGCGCCGATAAGGCCGCCAAGGAACTCGGAGTCGAGTTGCTCTTCGACGGCCCGACTGACTCCAATGCCGCGAAGCAAAACGAAATCGTCGAGAACTGGATCACGCTCGGCGTCGACGTGATCGCGGTCGCCGCGGAAAACAAGGAGGGCATCTCCACGGCGCTCCGCAAAGCGCAGAAGGCCGGCATCAAGGTCGTAACCTATGACGCCGACTCGATGCCGGACGCGCGCTCGTTTTTCGTCAACCAAGCCACCCCGCAAGGCATCGGCTACGGTTTGATGGACGAGGCCGCGCGCCTGCTGAACAGCGAAGGCGAGTTTGCGATCATCACGGCGTCGCTCACAGCGGCGAACCAGCGCGAATGGCAGAAGCACATCGAGGCACGGCTCGCGGAAAAATACCCGAAGATGAAACTCGTCGCCGTCCGCCCCTGCGACGATCTCAAGGATAAGGCGCAGTCCGAGGCGACCGCGCTCATGAGCGCGAATCCGAACCTCAAACTCATCCTCGCCATCTGCTCGCCCGGCGTTCCCGGCGCGGCCGAAGCCGTGAAGCAGGCGGGCAAGACGGGCAAAGTGAAAGTCATCGGCCTGGGCCTCCCTAACGAAAACAAGCGCTATGTGCACGAAGGCGTGACCGACAGCGTAATTCTCTGGAACACCGGCGACCTCGGCTACCTCACGATCTACGCCGGCGTGGCCTTGGCGAAGGGCGAACTCAAGCCCGACGCGAAGACCTTCAAGGCCGGGAAACTCGGCTCGTTCGAAATCATTGGCGACAATATCATGCTCGGGAAGCCCTTCATCTTCAACAAGGGCAACATCGATCAGTTCGACTTCTGATTTGGTCAGGCGAAACCGCTTCGGCACGCAGGCGTCAAGCAGTTGATGAACGCCGTCCGCCTACCGTTTCTGGTTATTGCGTGCAGCCTGGCCGCGGCGCTGAGCGCCAGCGAGCCTACGTGCGAGGTGAACGTGAACACCACGCTCACCGAAGCCGGACGGAAAGTTCCGGCGCCGTCGCGGGAAAAACCCGCCTACTACTATCCGCTCGTCGCCGGTTGGCGCGAAGAGGGTGCCGTCATCGCGGGAGAAAGGCCCCCGGCGAAGACCTTTGTCATCCACGAACTCGCGAAGGCGCTCGCCGCCCAGGGCTACCTCGTCATGGGCGCAAAGACTCCGCGGCCCTCGCTGCTGCTGGTGTTACACTGGGGCTGCATGAATCCGCAGATCGAGGATTTCGGGTCCAACGATCCCTCCCAAAAAGTTTTCTTCAACCAGAACGAAATGCTCTCGCTGGTCGGCGCCGAAAAGCTCGGTGCGCTCGATCTCTCGTTCGAGCGCGAGGCCGTGATGCAGGGCGCGGAGGACGACCGCTATTTCATCATCGTGGTGGCTTACGATTTCGCCGACGCAATGCAGAAGAAGAAAACAAAGCTGTGGGTCGCGCGCATGAGCACGCCTTCGACCGGCCTGACCATGGCGGACGTTGTGCGACCGCTCGCCACGAGCGGCGGTCCGCTCTTCGGACGGGAGACCAGCCGCCCGCAATGGATCACGGCGCCGATCGTGCGCGAGGGAATCGTTGAAGTCGGCCAGCCGGTGGTCGTGCCCGACTCACCCGCAAAACCAACCGAGCCGGTAAAAAAATAGCGCGGAGTTTTAGCTCCGCGCTACGCCGTCAGCCTGCGCGACTCGCGCACACCACCGGAAAAATCATTTTTCAACGCCCATTCGATAGATCTCGCGCCCGGCGAGCAGGAACGCGCCAATGCCGTAGACCTCGGTGCCATTCTCATCGAATTTCTTCGGATCGGCGCCGATCGGCTGCACGTGGGTGAGCTTGCCATCGGGCTGGAGGCAACTCGTGATCGCGGCCCACGCTTTTTCGACGGCGGGTTGATACTTCGCCTTGTCGAGGAGGCCGGTGTTCACTCCCCAAGCGAGGCCATAGCAGTCGAAGCCGGTGCCGCTGGTCTCCTGGATCGGGAAGCTGACCGGGTCGAGGAGGCTGGCGTGCCAGAAGCCGTCGGGCTGCTGGAGTTCGAGGAGGCGCGCGGACATTTCCTTGAACTGCTGCTCGAACTTCGCCCGCGCTGGGTGATCCTTCGGGAGATACTGCAGCACGCGCACGAGGCCGGCGATCACCCAGCCGTTGCCACGGCTCCAAAACATTTTTTTGCCGTTCGCCTCGCGTTTGTCGAAGTAGGTGCTGTCGCGATAATACAGGTGCTCGTCCTTGTCGTAGAGATAGGCCGAGGTCTTCCACCAATGATCGACCATGTAGTCGGTGTAGGACTTGTTGCCGGTGGCCACCGCGAGGCGCACGAACGCGGGCGGCGCCATGAACAGCACATCGCACCACGCCCAGCGATCGTTCTTCTGCTTGCCGATGAATGCCAGGTTTTCGTCCAGCGGATGAGTCATCACGTAGTCAAAGCCCGCGATTGTCGGCGCGAGCATCTTCGGGTCCTTGTGCTTGAAATAGAGCTCGGTGTAGGTCTGCGCGACGGCGTGGTCGTCGCCATGGTAGGGACGCGCGCCGAGTTTCCACTGGTTTCCCTCGCCCATCTTCAGCATCGCGTCATGGAAACGCGGGCTCTTGGAAATCTCCGCGAGTGCCATCGCGCCGGCGTAGTAAGCGGCCTGAGTCCAGTCGGTCGTCGCGTGTTTCGAGGGGTTGGCAATTTGCCAGTCGGCCGCCTTTTCCATCAGGGCCAGCACATCGGCGGGCGGGGGCGGCGCGGCGCGGAGCGCGGCGGGGCACGTTAAAAGACACAGCAGGGCAACGAGGGGTAGTTGGCGAAGCATAGCAGCGCCGAGGCTGGAAAAACTCGCGGCGCGTGCAAGGAGCGTTTTGCCTATATGGTTAAACACTCGCTCCCACCCGCCCTCGCACCGCTTTTCCGAAATCGTCGCGACTACCGTCGGCGCGCGGGTTTCGTCGCGAGGTGCCACTGACCGCAGACCGGACAGTGATAGGCGGTGCGCTCGCGTTCCACACCGGCGAGCAGCGCGGCGTCGAGCGCGTCACCCGACGAGCGGTAGCGCCGTTTCCGGGCGCACGCGTGGTGGCGCTCGTCGCGAGTCGGACGCTTCATCGTTAACGTCCGGGCTACGGGTGATCGGCCTCGGAGCCCGGCGCGGCGGCCCGCTGCCGGCGCGCGGCGGCCATGTTGTCGACGAGATTCGGGTAACGCCGGCCGGCAGCGTTCGCCCGTGCCCGCGCCCACGCGATGCTCTCAGGCGTGAGCTTCGCGCGCTCCGAGGATTGCGGTGCCGGTTTTTTCCACGGGCCGGTGCGATGGGTCGCCATGATGAAGACTGATTCACGAGGCGCGCGGACGCCGTGGCAATTTTCTTTCGCTTCGGGCGTGACGCCGCCCGGACGGCGCGCTTCTTTCCTGCTCCACCCAACCCGCTCTCCTTCCCATGCCGCTCTCCCGCTACGACGACGAAATTGTCATCTCTTGGCCCGAACTTCATCGCGATGCGCGCTATCTCTCTGAGGTGCTGCACGGTCTCGGCAGCTGGCAAGGCATCATCGCCATCGCGCGCGGCGGCCTCATCCCAGCGGCGCTGGTCGCACGCGAGCTTGAAGTCCGGCTTGTCGACACCATTTGCATCTCAAGCTATTCGGCCAAGGGCGGCGGCGCCGCGAAAACGCAAGGCGACGTGCAGGTCCTGAAGGGCGTGCCGGGCGACGGCGCGGGTTTCCTCCTGATCGACGATCTCGTCGACACGGGCCGGACGGCGCAGGTCGCGCGGCAGCTTCTGCCGAAGGCACACTTCGCCACGCTCTATGCGAAACCCGCCGGCCGCGCGATCGTCGATACGTGCGTGAAGGAGTTTAAGCAGAACAAGTGGCTGCATTTCCCGTGGGACATCGACTACAAGTTCGCAACGCCGATCAAGGAGGGTGGCCGCGCCGGTAACACCCGCGGCGTGTGATCGCTCAGCCCGCCACGAGCGCGCGCGAAAGCGCGTGACAAGCCGGGGATTTTTTTGTCTTACGACGGGTTTCAAAAAACCATGAGCAACAATCTGGACGAACTCAAAGGCCTCGTCGCCACCATCGCCGCCGATCGCGCGGCCCAAAAGGACAAGGAGAAGCGCGAGGGCTGGACGAAATATGTCGCACTCTCGATGATCGTCCTCGCGGTCCTCGCCGCGACGGCCACGCAGCGCGGCGCCAGCTTCTCGTCCGTCACCATGAAGCAGCTCAACGTCGCCACGTTTGAGCAGGCGCAGGCATCCGATCAGTGGGCGTTTTATCAGGCCAAGGGTATCAAGTCCGCCATTTCCGCCGAGGAGCGTGACGTCCTCGCCGCCACTCCGAACCCCGACCCGAAGCGCCTCGCCGACCTCGACAAGAAGGTTGAACGTTACGGCAGCGAGCAGAAGGAAATCACCGTCGAGGCCAAGAAACTCGAAGCCAAGCGAGACGATGCCACCGCCGCCGCGACCGCCGCCGCCAAGCGCGGCAGCGAGATGGGCCTCGCGACTACCCTCTTCCAGATCGCGATCTCGCTCGGCGGCGTGACGCTCATCGTCAAGAAACGCTGGCTCTGGTCCGTCTCCATGCTCACCGGCGCGATCGCGACGGCACAGATGGCGCGCGTGCTTTGGTTCATGTAAGCGCGCGACCTCGCGGGTAACAATTTACCGGGCGAAGTTGCGCCCAAGCCAAACCTGGCGCACGCTAGTGGTCCCATGAAACGTAAGCGTACAATTCTGACGTGACGACGGCGGCGGAAAAATCCGCTAGAGTCGTGGGATGGAAAAACCAAGGAGCCGGAAACCGCGTGGAGCGCGGCGGTCGCGCGCTGAGCGAGTAAAAGTACTGAGCGCGTACCGCGC
>CAITWF010000018.1 GCA_903896015.1 uncultured Opitutia bacterium
CCGCTACCTCAACATGGACCTCCTGCGCGAACACCTCAAACGCTCCCCGCAACCCAAGGCCGCCTAACCGGCGGGAGGCTGACCGCCTCCCTGCCACCCTCCACTCAATCCATGAAAGGGAGGTGGCTACGCCCCCTCCCATAAACCCTCCCCATAAATCTTTTTAACTCACCAAACCATCGTACCACCAATCCACTTTTGCTGAACTTGACGGACACAACTGGTCAGATTGGAAGGAGGCTCGGTAGGCCCCGTGCGTCAAAAATTACGCTTTGTTTTCAAAATTACGCTCTGTTCTGGGAGGTGTCTAAAATAACGCTTTGTTTTGAGCCCCCCCCGGTCGGGGTTCAGCCAGGTAAGCAGCATGGTCCGAATCCCGACGGGCCCACTCTTTCTGCAACCCTTGACCCTTACTTGTCGACTCGGCGACAGTGGTCGATGACCCTCATGCTCACTTGGGAGAGAAACTTTCATTCTCATAGTGATAAAGCATGCTGGGCATACCAAAAAGGCCCGATCTGGGGATCGGGCCGAAGTCGAAGCACTGTGGCGGGCTCAGATTTTCGGGCCGCCTTGCGCTAGGTTCCGCGCGCGGAGGCGCAGGCCGTTCAGACGGATGAATCCGGTGGCGTCAGTCTGGTTATACCAGCTCTTCACGCCCTCCATCGACGCGATGTTCATGTCGTAGAGCGAGTATTTCGACTTCCGGCCGCAGGTGATGATATTGCCCTTGTAGAGCTTGAGCCGGACGGTGCCGGTCACATATTTCTGGCTCTCATCGATCAGCGCTTGCAGCGCCTCGCGCTCGGGCGCGAACCAGAACCCGTAGTAAACCAGCTCCGCGTATTTCGGCACGAGCGAGTCGCGCAGGTGCATCACTTCGCGATCCATCGTGAGCGACTCCACCTGACGGTGACCCTGCATCAGGATCGTGCCGCCGGGCGTTTCGTAGACACCGCGCGACTTCATGCCGACAAAACGATTCTCCACGAGATCGACGCGGCCAATACCGTGCTTGCCGCCGAGTTTGTTCAGCGTCTTCAGCACGCCAGCAGGCGAGAGCTTTTTCCCGTTCACGGCCACACAGTTGCCCTTCTCAAACTCGAGCTCGACATATTCCGCCTTGTTCGGCGCATCCTCGGGCGAGACGGAGAGCTTAAACATTCCCTTGTTCTCCTTCGTCGTTGGATCGAACCAGGGATCCTCAAGGATGCCGGCTTCATAGGAAATATGCAGAAGGTTTCGATCCATCGAGTAGGGCTTCTTGAGCGACGCTTCGACGGGAATCTTGTGCTTCGCGCAGTAGGCGATCATCTCGGCGCGGCCGGGAAATTCATCGCGGAATTTCTCAATCTTCCACGGGGCGAGAATTTCCAGGCGCGGATTGAGCGCCATGTAAGTCAACTCGAAGCGGCACTGGTCGTTGCCCTTGCCGGTGGCACCGTGCGCGACCGTGTCGGCCTTTTCTTTCTTCGCGATCTCGACCTGCGCCTTGGCGATGAGCGGACGTGCGATCGACGTGCCGAGGTAATACTGGCTCTCGTAGATCGCGTTGGCGCGGATCATCGGGTAGATGAAATCGCTCGCGAACTCCTCCACGAGATCGAGCGTGTAGTGTTTCGATGCGCCCGTCGCGCGCGCCTTCTGCGGCAGGCCGTGCAATTCTTCCTCTTGGCCGATGTCAGCGGCGAACGTGACAATTTCCGCGTCGTAGGTTTCGCGGAGCCATTTGACGATGACGGACGTGTCGAGTCCGCCGGAGTAGGCGAGGACAATTTTCATAACGAGTGATCAGTGGAAAACATCAGGCCCCGCCGCGCAAAGGAAAAAGCGCCCTGCCCCTCGCACAGCGCGATTGCGCTCCTCGCGTTCACTGTGCTGCCGCCGGAGCGCGGACGTGCGGAATTCACGACGCGTTTACCGGCGGGAAATTGAAGTCAGCCGGGCGCCCTGTATTACTCAGACCGTCAGGGTTTGATTATCATTCATCATTCATCCCATGCCTGCATCCTGCCATGAAAACCTCCACTCCTCGACCGCCACCGCGCCGCCGCGCGGCGTTTACCCTCGTTGAAATCATGATTGTCGTGCTCATCATCGGCCTGCTGGCCGCGATGGCGCTCCCCGCGTTCCAACGCGTTCAGGCCAGCTCCCAAAACAGCCGCTTCATCTCCGATCTGCGCACGTTTGCGCAAGGCTATGAAACGTATTGCACCAAGAATGGCGGCTGGCCGCCAAACGCCGGCACCGGAGTCGTGCCCTCCGGCATGTCAGGCGAAATCAAAGACTCCGCGTGGACCGTCGCGAAAAACTCAGTCGGCGGCCGGTGGAACTGGGATTTTAACAACAACGGCATCACTGCCTCGATCTCCTGCGTCAACGTCACCGTTTCAGACGCTCAGATGGCCGCGATAGACGCCAAGATCGACGACGGCGATCTCACGACCGGAAACTTTCAAAAGGTTAACGGCCGATTCATGTATATCCTCGAGCACTGAGACGCCCACGGAAAACAGCCCGAGCGCGCGTCGGGGCGGCTCAACGCCGCACTGCTTGCGCCAGCGTCGCGAGAATCGCCTTCTGCATGTGGAGGCGATTCTCCGCCTGGTCGAAAATGATCGACCGCGGATTGTCCAAGACGTCCTGCGTAACTTCCTGCCCGGCGTGCGCCGGCAAGCAGTGCATAAAGTAGGCGTCAGGCTTCGCCGCGGCGAACAGCTCCGGCGTCACCGCAAACGGCGACATCACGCGGATGCGCTCCGCGGTCTCCTCTTCCTTGCCCATGCTCACCCACACATCGGTGTAAACGACATCGGCATCCTTCACCGCCGCATAAGCGTCAGTCGTAAATTCGTAGGCACCGCCGTAGCCTTCGCGCGCGAGCAGCGCATCGAACTCCGGCGCGGCGTCGAAACCTGGCGGACCCGCGAGCGCGATCTTCATGCCAAAGAGATTCGCGCCCAAAATCCATGAATTCGCGACATTGCAGCCGCGATCGCCCACGAAGGCGATCTTCCGGCCGCGGAGTGAATGCACCATGTCGCCGCCGTTGTTTCCCGACCAGCGCTCCGCGAGCGTGAACATGTCCGCAAAAATCTGGCACGGATGCAGCAGATCTGTGAGGGCGTTGATCACCGGCACGCTGCCCAACGCCGCGAGCTGCTCCACCTCCGCATGATCGTAAGTCCGCACGATCAGCCCGTGAATGAAGCGGGACAGCACCCGCGCCGTGTCGGCGATCGTTTCACCACGGCCAAGTTGGATGTCGTTTTTGTTGAGGAAAAGCGGATTGCCGCCGAGTTCATGGATGCCGACCTCGAACGACACGCGTGTGCGCGTCGAAGATTTAGAAAAAATCATCGCCCACGTCTGGCCGGCCAGCGGCTGCGCGTGGCTGCCGCGCTTCGCCTTGAACTCGCGCGCGAGCTCAAACAGCGCCGGCAATTCGGACGCAGTGAAGTCGGTCTCCTTGAGGAAATGCTTCATGAAAACGGGTAGGTATGAGCGACGCGGAGCCGCTCGCCGAGTGAAAAATCGTCGCGGTGCTTAGCTCTTAGCCACCAGCGCCGACAGGAAGATATCGACTGATTGGGCCAGTTCTGCCGCCGTCGCCACCAACGGCGGCAGAAACCGGATGACATTGTTACCCGAGCTCACGACCAGCAAACCGCGCTCGCGCAGCGCCACGACCCACGGGCCGATATCGCCGGTCATCTGCACGCCAACAAGGAAGCCTTTGCCGCGGACGTCTGCAATGTGCTGCGGAAAATCTTTCAGCAACTGACGCAGCGCTTCATGCCACAGGACACTCGCCTTCGTGACATGCGCCAGCAACCCCTCCCGCTCGATCACATCAAGCGTGGCGAGCCCTGCCGCGCAGGCGAGCGGCGTGCCGCCAAACGTCGTGCCGTGATTGCCCGGCTGAAAAAGATCAGCCGCCTTCTGGCCCGCCCAGACCGCGCCGATCGGCATGCCGCCGCCGAGCCCCTTCGCCATGGCGATCACGTCGGGCCGCACGCCGGCGTGCTCAAACGCATAAAACTTTCCCGTGCGCGCAATGCCGCACTGCACTTCGTCGAGCATGAGCAGCAGGTTCTTCTCGTCGCAAAGTTTCCGCAGTCCACGCAAAAAATCCGGCGTGCACGGATTGATGCCGGCCTCACCCTGGATTGATTCGACGAGGATGGCCGCCGTCGAATCGTCCACGAGCGCCGCAAACGACTCCACGTTGTTCAGTTCGCCAACCAAGAAGCCGGGCACGAGAGGACGAAAGCCTTTCTGGATCTTTTCCTGCGGCGTCGCGCTCATGCCGCCGAACATCCGGCCGTGAAACGCGTTCTTCGCGACGATCACTTTGTAGCACTTGCCCTCCTCGCCTCCGGCTTTACGCACGCCGTGCAAGCGCGCGAGCTTGATCATCGCCTCATCGGCTTCGGCGCCGCTGTTGCAGAAAAACACCCGACCTGGTCCCGCGTAGCCGACGATCCGCTTGGCCAGTTCTCCTTGATTGGGATTCCGGAAAAGATTGCTGACGTGGATGAGTTCGCCCGCTTGCCGCTGCACCGTCGCCACCCAATGCGGATGGCAGTGCCCGAGCGCGCTGACGGCGATGCCGGAGGTAAAATCGAGATAAACATTACCGGCATCATCCCACACCTGCGTGCCGCGGCCACGCACCAGCGTCATCGGCGCGCGCGCATAATTTTTCATCACATGCGCGTCGTAAAGCTCGGCGGTGCTGGTGCGGACAATGGACGGTTCGGTCATAAGCATGAGCCTTTTCTCAAGGCGTACCGGCGAAAGCGAAAGATTAAGTGCGACGCGGAAGATTACAGGTGATGACGCGTCATCCCTGCACAATTTCAGTGCCGATCCCCTTGTCGGTGAAAATCTCAAGCAGCAGCGAATGCGGCAACCGGCCGTCGATGAAATGTACTCGCTGCACGCCTTCCTGCAGGGCCCGCACCGCGCTCGCGACTTTTGGCCGCATGCCCTTGTCGATCACGCCCTTCCTTTTGAGGTCATCGACCTGCGAGGTCTTCAGTGTGGAAATCAGCGAATCCGGATTCTTCGGATCGGAGAGCAAACCGGGCACATCGCTCATGTAGACGAGCCGCCGCGCTCGTAACGCACTCGCCACGCGACCGGCCGCCACGTCGGCGTTGATGTTGTAGGGCTTGTTGTCGAGGCCCTCGGCCACCGGCGAAATCACCGGGATGAAACCTTCCGCAATTTCCTTTTTGATCAGCTTCACCTTCACCTCGGTCACATCGCCCACGAAACCAAGATCGACCGGGTTGCCGTCGTCATCCACCAGAAGTTTTTCGCAGACGAGCACCGAGTCGCCCGGCATGCCCTGCGGCTTGCCCTTCGCGGTCGCGATCGCGGCGCAGACATCCTTGTTCACGATTTCGTCGAGCGTCTTCTTCACAACCGCGATCGTGGCCTCGTCAGTGACACGCAGGCCGTTCACAAAATTCGCCTTCAGGCCCGACTCCGCCATCGCCTTCGTGATCGCCTTGCCGCCGCCGTGCACCACGACGACGTTGATCCCGCACGCCGCGAGAAACGCGATGTCGAACGCCACCCGCGTCCGCCCCGCCGGATCCGGATCATCCATGAAGCTCCCGCCGTATTTCACGACGAAGATCGAACCACGAAAATCCTGAATGTAGGGCAGTGCCTCCAGCAGCACCTTCGCCTTCGCGGTGATTTCGGCGACGTTCATCGCAAGGAGAGCGCGCGGCTCGCGGCCGCGTGGTGGGAGGGGGGACGAAAATCAGCGATCACGTTTTATATCGGGAAGCTTGAATAAGCCACGCGCGCCGCGCATTTCCACAAAAATTTTCAGCCAACCCCCGCCTTGTCATTCTGAGCGCAGCAAAGAATCCACTTTCACGATCTACTTCACGCACGAGTTCTCCGCTGCGCTCGGAATGACAGTAAGAAAAATCTTCTTCACTCCGCGCCGCAGCCTGCCACTTCTCACGCGTGCCCAGCACGAATCTCACGTTTCAAAATCGTAACGAACACCGCGCGTGGCTCGCGTCGCAGGCCGCGTTGCCGATCGGTTTTAAGGTGGGCACCACGCGCTTCGACTTCGTGCCGCGCGAGGCCCCGAAGCCCGCGAAGATGACGCTCACGCTCATCGCCCTCGATCGCGCGACGCCGCACTTCGCGGCGATGTTCACGAAAAATGCGTTTCCCGGTGCGCCGATCATCGTTGGCCGCAAGCGGCTCAAGGAGCCCACGCTCGGCGCGATTCTCGTGAATAACAAAATCTCGAACGTCTGCGCACCCGGCGGGGTCGAGGCCAGCGAGCACGTGTGCGCCGAGACTGCCAAGCTCCTCAATCTTTCCGCGACGCAAGTGCTGCCGAGCTCAACCGGCGTGATTGGCTGGGGCCTGCCGGTCGAGGCGATGGTCGCGGCCCTTCCGCAAGCGGTCAGCGCGCTCGCCGCCGGATCGATCTTACCGGCGGCCGAGGGCATCGTGACGACGGATCTTTATCCGAAAATCCGCCGCGCCGATTTGCCGGGTGGCGGCAGCATCGTCGGTATCGCGAAAGGCGCCGGCATGATCGAGCCGAACCTTGCGACCATGCTCGTCTACATCCTCACCGATTTCGCGGTGCCGCGCGCCGAGTTGCGCGTGATGCTCGCCCGCGCGGTCGACGCGAGCTTCAATACGATCAGTATAGACAGCGATACGAGCACATCCGACACCGTCGCGATCGTTTCGTCGGGCCGCGTGCCGTGCACCGACTTTGGCGCGTTCGAGCGCGGACTTCATCAAGTCTGCCGCGATCTCGCGGAAGATGTCGTGCGCAATGGCGAAGGCGTGCGCCACGTCATCCGCGCGACCGTGAGCAAAGCCGCCAGCCCAGCCCTCGCCCGCGCGCTCGGCAAAGCGATCGTCAACGCGCCGCTCTTCAAGTGCGCCGTCGCCGGTAATGATCCCAACGTCGGCCGCCTCGTCCAAGCGATCGGCAAATACGTCGGCGCGCACGCGCACGGCACCGATCTCTCGAAGTTGAGCGCCAAAATGGGCGGCGTGGAAATTTTCGCGAACGGCGTGTTCCAACTGAACCCGGAAAAGGAAATCGCTCTCGTGAAGCACCTCAAAGACGCCGAACTTTACGAGAGTGCGCCTGCGAAAGACGGCGTGTTCTCCGCCCCGATCGATTTTCCGCGCCACGAACGCTGTGTCGAACTCGCGATCGAAGTCGGCAACGGCGCGGCGTCCGCCACCGTGCTCGGCGGCGATCTCACGCACGAATACGTGAGTGAGAACGCGGATTACCGGAGCTGAGGCCGCTGGAGGGCGTATGTCTTTCCGACGCCGACCAGAGGCAAACGCACAACGGCGTCAGCAAGACTGACGCTCTATGCCAGGCATCACTGATTCACATGCACGACCGTCGCGGGCGGGAAGCCGTTGAAGTAGGTCGCGCTGGCGTGGCTGTAGGCGCCGATGTTTACTGAGTAAACGAGATCGCCTCGTTCCATGTCGGGGAGATTTTCCGCCATCGAGACGACGTCGAGTGCGTCGCAGGTCGGGCCGAACACCGAGCAGATCGTTGTCGGGCCTTTCTTGAACGCCTTCACCGGGTATTTGCAGTGATCGAAGATCACGCCGGAGTAAGTGTGGTAGACGCCGTCGTTGATGTAGTAGCTCGTCTTGCCGTCGCGCACGGCCTTGCCAATCACAGACGCAACTGACGTGCCGCACACCGCCGCGAGGAAGCGGCCAGGCTCCGCGAGGATCTGGATGTCCTTAGGAAAAAGCCGCTCGAGTTCGTTGTTGATGACCTTCGCGAGCACCGGGAACGGTTTCACCGAGTCGTCATACGGCGCGGGGAAACCGCCGCCGATGTCGAGTAGGTTCATCTTCGTGTAGCCGCGATCCCGGGCTTCCTTGAAGATGTTGGCCGAGAGGTTCAGCGCCTGGACGTAGTTGTCGAAGTTCGTCGTCTGGCTGCCGACGTGGAAGCTGATGCCTTCGACGGTCAGGCCTACTTTGTCCGCGGCAAGAATCAGATCGACGGCTTCGCCCGGATTCGCGCCAAACTTCGAGGAGAGCTCCACCATCGCACCAGTGTTCGGCACCTTGAGGCGAAGCACGAGTCCGGCGTTCGGCGCGTGCTTCTTGATTTTGTAGATCTCCTCGAGGTTATCGAAGGTGACGAGCGGCTTGTATTTGTTCAGCTCCTCAAGCGTGTCCGTCGGCTTCGTGGGATTCGCGTAGATGATCTTGTCCCAGATCCAGTCCTGCCGCTGCTTCGGGGGCATCGACTTGATGTTCTCGTAGACGATCTTGAATTCGGGCATCGACGCGACGTCGAAGCTCGCGCCTTCCTTGAAGAGGGTGCGGACGATCTCTGCATCGGGGTTCGCCTTGACCGCGTAGTAAGCTTGGACGCGCGGCAGATGTTTGCGGAAAAGCCGGTAAGCTTTCCGCAAGGCATCGTGATCAATCACGAAGAGCGGCGTGCCGTGTTTTTTCGCGAGCGACTGGAGCTTGGATTGCGAGATCATGGCGTGAGAATCACCGACGGGCGTTTAACAAAACCGTTTGTCATTCTGAGGAGTGCGAAGCACCGAGTGGAACTTCGCCGATCTCCTACGCGAGAAATGTGGCGGTGGATTCTTTGCTTCGCTCAGAATGACAGAAAACTCGATCAACCCGCATCGGTCACGACGAAGTTCTTGAACTGCCACGGGTCCTTCCGATCGAGGTCGGGCTTGTTGTAGCGATCAAAGGTGGTGTCGCGGCCCTTGAGCGGGGTCCAATCGGAGCTCTTCGAGATCCACTTGCCGAGGTAGGGCTTCGCGATGTCGAGGATGTAGTCGTGCGGGAGCTCGTCGGGGACGACGACGCCGGACTCGGGATTTTCGATCATCCACGTCGTCGCACCGACGACCGAGATGGCGACCTGCATCGTCGTGGCATTTTGGTGCGGGACGAGGCGGCGGGACTCCTCGATCGAAAGGTCGGAGCCGACCCACCATGAGTTGTAATCGTGGCCCATGATCAGCGCGCCGAGGATGTCGGCACCGCCGGTGATCTCGTCGTTCATGATGCGCTGGTTGGCGTTCAACTTGTAGTTGTAGCCGCGCATTTCGGCGAGCGAAGCGATCGCCTCGTCGCAGGGGCAGTAGGCGTAGTGCATCGTCGGGCGATACACGGCTTTCTTGCCGTCCCACACGGTGAGCTTGTCGGAAATCGTGAAGGCCTCGCCGTGGCGGACGACCATGCCGAGGATGTTGTAGTCGGGCACCCAGGAACGGACCCAGACATTGATGCCCATCTGCGCGAGGCAGATTTGGTTCTTCGGGCCGTTCTTATGCTGGAAGGCGTGCTTCGGGAGCGTCTTCTCGTGCGTGCCCCAGCCCATCTCGGAGGTGGTGGTGCCTTCTTCGCGGAAGCCTTCGATCGACCAGGTGTTCACGAACTCGTCCACTTCCTTCGACTTGTTGGTGATCTGCGTGTCGCGCTCGGAGCAGTGAATGACCTTCACGCCAATCGCTTGGGCGAGACGGTTAAATTGCTGGGTCTTGATCAACTCACCGATATTCTCGGCGGCCTTCGCCTTGACCTTCTTGTCGGCGATCAGGCTGTTGCCGATGTCGATGAGGCCCTGCTTCACGAAGTGCGAGATGAGGCCGGGATTCGCGCCGTGCTCGATGACGGCAGTCGGGCCCTTGGTCTTCCACGAAGCGAGGCGCTTGCGGAGATTCATGTGCCGCCAGTAAAGCGTCTTCTCGGTCGGGTGCTGGTTCGGGCCGGCCGCGTAAGGATCCCAGAGCTCCGTCGAGGTGTTGATGTAACGCACGCCATGGTCGTGGCACCACTGGAGGATTTCGATCGCGTCGATGTTCCACGCGAGATCGATCAGGATGTCGCCGGCGCCGACGTGCTTCGCGAGGAGCGTCGCCATGTTTTCCTCGGTCACGCGATCGCGGACGAACCTCACGCCCTTCGAGGTCCATTGCTTCAGCTTTTCGGCGCGGTTCTCGAAATCCATCACGGTGACGTTTTTCGCGGGCACCTTGATGTGCTTGAAGAGAATCGGGAGCGTGCATTCGGCGACCGCGCCGTAGCCGACGAAGAGGATCTTGTTTTTGAATTCGATCATGATGGGTGCGTGTAGATGAAACGTCACTGTGCGCGACGCGCGCGCGCAGTGACAAGAATTTTTCCGCGGCGATCGCGTAACGCGATCGCCTTAAAGCAAACCGGCGGTTTCATCGAAACCGCACCAGAGATTCATGATCTGCACGGCCTGGCCGCTCGCGCCCTTGACGAGGTTGTCCTCCGCCGACGTGAGAATGAAATTTCCCGTGCGGGGATCGAAGACGGCGGAAATGTCCACGCGGTTCGTGCCGACGACGTGTGCGGTGTCAGGCGTTTCGCCGGTCGGCAGAACCTGCACGAACGGTTTGCCGGCGTAAGCGCCGCGCCACGCCGCGTAAACTTGCTCAATCGTGCCGCCGGGCGTGGCGGGCACGGTGATCGTGGTCGCAATGCCCCGGCGCATCGGCGCGAGATGCGGGTTGAACTGAATAATCGTTTTCGCGCCGCTGAAGAGTGCGAGTTGCTCTTCCACTTCGGCGAGGTGGCGGTGCTTTACGAGGCCGTAAGCTTTCGCGCTTTCGGCACGTTCGCAGAAGAGAAACGCTTCCTCGGCTTTTTTGCCGGCGCCGCTGACACCACTGAAGGAGTTCACGACAATGTGTTCCTTCGTGACGATGTTGGCTTTGAGCAGCGGCGCGAGCGGGACGATGATGCTCGTCGGGTAGCAACCGGGCGCGGCGACCAATTTCGCCTCGGTCTTCCAGGCGGGCGCGGTGAGTTCGGGCAGCACGAAGCGCGCGGACGGGAGTAATTCGGGCGCGTGGTGCTCGCCGTAGTATTTCGTGTAGGTCGCGAGATCCGCGATCCGGAAGTCGGCACTGAGATCGATCACGCGTTTGCCGGCGGCGACGAGGGCCTTCGCGTAGGTCGCAGCAGCGCCATGTGGGAGCGCGAGAAAAAACAAATCGATGTCGGTCTGCGCGAGCGCGGCGGGATCGGAGTCGGAAAATTTCAGACCCTGATCGATGCCGCGGACGGCGGGGATGACTTGCGCGAGGGGCTTGCCGGCGTGCGTGCGCGAGGTGACGGCCGCGAGAGTAACTCGCGGATGACCGAGGAGGAGTTTGACGAGAACTTCGCCCGAGTAACCGGATGCACCGACGATGCCGACTTTCATAGTAGAGGAGATGAATGCATCTGGGCGCGCAGCCGGGTCAAATCACAAAGCAAAACAGCCCGCGCGAAATCGCGCGGGCCGTTGTGTTGCGGTGCCGTCGACGAGCGACGGAGGCCGACAAAGTTGAGACGCGGTCAGAAGGTGATCGCGTAGCTGACGGTGACCACGCCGCGGGCAAGCGCGCCGCCGTTGGCCACCTTCGGCGTGCTGCCAAGCTTGAGGAAGTTGTCCGAGCCCTTGGTATAAGCCAAGCCGATGCTGAGCTTCTGCGTGTCCTTGACGATCTGGAAAGGCATTGTGGCGCCGATGAGCCAGTAGTTACCCCACGCCTTCAAGTCTGCCGGCTGATCGGGCGCCGAGCTGTTCCATTTATAAGTGCCGACTTGGGCGGCGAGATCGACCTCGGTGCCGGCGTCCTTCAGCGGCACAGCGTAGGCGGCGTTGAACTCAAGGGTCGGGCCTTTGTTCACGAAGTCATAGTAGACCTTCGGGGTGAGGGTCAGCGCACCGACGGTGTAGTTGGCTGCAAGATTGGGCTCGAAGGTGCCCTTGTAGAAACCGTCGGTCTTCTTCGCACGCGGATAGGTGTAGAAGGTGAAGCCGGGTTGAAGGTTCAACGTATCCTTAACCACGTCGAATTTGTAGGAGCCGTAGAAATCGAACTCCGGATTAGACTGACCGGGAACGATTTTGGAATCGAAGGGGAAATTGCTCCACACGCCGAGAGCCAGCACATCGTAATCGTATTCGAGCGAAGGCTCGAAGCCGGCGCCACCGAGACGCACGCCACGAAACATATACTGCGATGCGAAAGAGGGTGTAAACGTCCACGAGGCGGTTGGCGCCGCGGGCGCAGGTGCCGGGACGGCGGCCGCCGGGGCCGTTGCCGCAGCCGCAGCAGGGGCGGCAGTCTGGGCTTGGAGCGAGATGGCGCCCAGGGTCAGGGCGCTGAGGATGAGTGCAGTTGTTTTTTTGTTCATTTGGTATGCGTGAGTTTGCAGCAGGATTGACCGGAATTCAGTCCCGGACGGAAGGGAAGATAGCAAGCGGCTTGCCAAGTCCCCTAATCCGGCGGCGCGCCAGGGCTAATGACACAAAAACGCCGACGGAAAATCCATCGGCGTCGTTCGTAACAGCTTCCGGCGCAGCGGCACCGGGAGGGAAACGCACTCAGCGTTTCGAGAACTGGAAGCGCTTGCGGGCGCCGGGCTGACCGGGCTTTTTGCGCTCTTTCATGCGGTCATCGCGCTCGAGATGGCCGGCTTTCTTGAGCGGCGAGCGGAGCTCAGCGTTCATCTTCTGGAGCGCGCGGGCGATCCCGTGCGCTACCGCGCCGGCCTGGCCGGCGACGCCGCCACCGGCGACATTCGCGGTCACGTCAATCTTCTCACGCAGATCGACGGTGAGGAGCGGCGCGTAAGCCTGCTTCGAGAAATTTTCATGGGAGAAGTAGCTGTCGAACGTGCGACCGTTGACGGTCAGTTTGCCGGAGCCTTCGGTGAGACGGATGCGGGCGGTCGAGGTCTTGCGACGGCCGGTGCCGAGGAAAATATTGGCGGGGGCGGTGGTGCTCATGGTGCTAATCTAAAAAATCAAACGTCGATCTTCACCGGGTTGTTGGCTTCGTGCGTGTGCTTCGGGCCCGCGAACACGCGGAGCTTGGTCAGCATGTGGGCGGCGATGCGATTCTTCGGGAGCATGCCCTTGACCGCGTGCTCGATGATGAACTCGGGGTGGCGTTCGCGCTGCTCGGTGACTTTCCGGTAGCTCTCGCCGCCGACGAAGCCGGAGAAGAACATATACTCGTTCTGCGCTTCCTTCTTGCCCGTAAGAACGACCTTCTCGGCATTAATCACGACCACGTAGTCGCCGGTGTCGACGCTCGGGGTGTAGGAAGCCTTGTGGCGGCCACGGATCAGGTTGGCGGCCTTGACGGCGAGACGGCCAAGCACAACGCCTTCGGCATCGATCAGATGCCACTTCGGTTGCACTGTCTCCTTGCTAGCGAGGAAAGTCTTCATGGGAAAAGGGGTCAACAGCTAGGGTTTCGCCGAGGGCTGTCAACCCCCGTTTTTTGTGGAGTGGATCGCTGGTGAAACATCCCCTCGCGCAACAGAAAATCGCCCACCGAGGCCATGCTTGCGGGGCACAACAGCGAATGCGACCATGCGGACATGAATCATCGCTCCGTCCTCGTCGCCGCCGGCCTGCTTGGCGCCTTCGGCGTCGCCCTTGGCGCGCTCGGCGCGCATGCCTTGGAGAGTTTTCTCACCGAGCGCGGCATGACGCACGCGTGGGATACCGGCTCGCGCTACCAACTCATCCATGCCGTCGCGCTGCTCGCGGTCGCCGCGTGGCTGCGTCACGCCAAGGGCGCCGCGGCGGCGCGCGCCGGCTGGGCCGCGCGCGGCTGGATCGTGGGGACGATTCTTTTCTCCGGTTCGCTTTATGGAATCGCGGCGGGCGGGCCACGGTGGCTCGGACCGATCACGCCGCTCGGCGGACTGGCACTCATCGCCGGCTGGATCGCACTGATCGCGGCGGCGCTCGCGAAGGAAGTGTAACGCGATCGCCATGGCGCGCCCGCTTTCACTTCCCGCCGACCTTCGCGCAATGCTCGAGGCGGTGCGGCGCGTGGGCCGGCCGCGGCTCGTCGGCGGCGGCGTGCGCGACTGGCTGCTCGGACTTGAGCCGAAAGATTTTGATCTCGAAGTGGCGGGCATAGATTTCGAGACGCTCCACCGCACGCTCGCCCCGTTTGGCGCCACTGATGTCGTCGGACGCAGCTTCGGCGTGATCAAAGTCCGCAGCGCCGCGACCGGCGCGGAATACGACTTCTCGCTCCCGCGCCGCGAATCAAAAACCGGCGCCGGCCACCGCGGCTTCGCCGTCGCGCCCGATCCGGCGCTGAGCGATGCGGACGCCGCCGCGCGCCGCGATTTCACCGTCAACGCCATCGCGCTCGATCCGTTTTCCGGCGAACTAATCGATCCGCATGGCGGGCAGCGCGATCTCGCGGCGCGCGTTTTGCGGCACACGAGCGCGGCGTTCGTCGAGGATCCGTTGCGCGTGCTGCGCGCAATGCAGCTCGCGGCCCGCTTCGATTTCTCGCTCGCACCAGAAACCGCAACGTTGTGCCGGGGCATCGCGAACACGTTTGCCGAGCTACCGGTCGAGCGCGTTTGGCACGAATGGGAAAAGTGGGCGGAAAAATCGCTACGCCCGTCACGGGGGCTCGCTGTGCTGGAGGAAACCGGCTGGCTGAAACACTTCCCTGAAATCGCCGCGCTGCGCGACACACCGCAGGAACCCGAGTGGCACCCGGAGGGCGACGTGTTCACCCACACGCAATTCTGCCTCGACGCACTCGTCGTGCTCGACGACTGGAAAGATTCCGCCGGACCTCGACGCCGCGTGCTCATGTTCGCCGTGCTCGCACATGATTTCGGAAAACCCGCCACCACGGCGCAGGTCGAAAAACGCGGCGCGCTCCGCTGGACGAGTCCGGGCCACGAATCCGCGGGCGGCCCGCTCGCCGAAACTTTTCTCCGCCGCATCGGTGCGCCGCTCGAACTCGATGCGCCCGTGCGCACGCTGGTCGTCCATCATCTCGCGCACCACCACGGCCAGACTCACTTCACGGACACGGCCGTCCGGCGCCTCGCGCGCAAACTCACCCCCGCGACGATCGACGAACTCGCGCTCGTGATGCGCGCGGACAGCAACGGCCGTCCTCCCCTCACCTCGCCGGAAACGCACCTGCGCATCGACGAACTCCTCGCGACCGCCCATGCGCTCGCGCTCGCCGACACCGCACCCAAGCCGCTGGTCCTCGGCCGGCATCTCATCGCCCTTGGACGAAAACCCGATCCCAGTTTCAAAAAAATCTTGGAGGCCGCCTTCGAGGCGCAGTTAGACGGCGCGTTTGCCGACGAAACCGGCGGTGTCGCGTGGCTGTGCAATTTCCTGCAACAGCCTTAGTTCAATCGGGCCGACGCTGAGTTCGCCGTCGGTCAGAATTTTCGCGCGCAGTCCGCCGCGGCCGCGTAGCCAGTCCTCTGCGCCCGGAGCGATCGCGTGGTTCATCCAGTGGCACGGTCGCGCCTCGCCCGTGCCCTCAAACTCCATCGCGCCGAGCGTGAAACGGCGGCCGATGAGCGAATTCAGGTCAAGGCCCTCGACGACGACGTTTCGCCGAAACGCGCCCGGCGAGAGCGCAGACACGGTAAATTTCTCGCGAGCCGCCTGGAATGTTTCCCATGCGAAAAAAGTAATCTGCCCCGCGTAGTCCGCCCGCCAGCCGTAGAATCGATCGCCCTCGAGGCCCCAGCCAGCACGACCGCGCGCGCGCGGGACTTCGTTCGTCGCGTGCTCCCCGGCAGGCGCCTGGAAGTGGCCAAAAAAATTATGGCCCGGCGAAATAAAAATGTGCCGGACGTGCGACATCAGCGCGTGGCGATCAGTTGCCGGTTTTTGCGGGCAGATCGATCATCTGGCTCGGGCCAATTCTTACGCCGGGCTTCAGTACATTCGCTCGAAGGAAGGCGTCCACGCGCGAGAAAAACGCGATACTCTTTTCCTCCATACGGAAGCCGTGGCCCTCATCCTCCTCGATAATCATTTCGTAGGGTTTGCCGGCTTTTTTCAGCGCGCGCTCCATGTCGTAGCCATGATCGATGTGCACGCGCGGATCGTTTTTTCCGTAGGCCATGAGCAGCGGGGCGGTGATACGATCGGCGAGATTCACCGGCGAGGTGTCGTGCAGCCGCTTGCGATCGGCCGCATCGCCGAGCGAGCCGAGCCGCGTGTTGCGCCAATACATCCGATCGGCGGGCGCGTCCTTCGGAATGAGCAGCGTGATGTCGGTGACGCCGACGTAATTGATCCCCGCGCAATACAGCTCGGGCGTCAGAGTGAGTCCCGCCATCGTGGCGTAGCCGCCGTAGCTTGCGCCGCTGATCACCACGCGCGCGGGATCGGCGATGCCTTGGGCGATCGCCCACTTCACGCCGTCGGTAAGATCGTCCTGCATTTCGAGGCCCCACTTTTTAAAACCGGCGCGCTCGAAATCGAATCCGTAGCCGCCGCTGCCGCGATAGTTGACCTGCAACACCGCAAATCCGCGACTCGCATAAAACTGCACCTCGTCGTTGTAAGCCCACTCGTCGCGAATGCCGAAGGGTCCGCCGTGCGGGTGGAGAATGAGCGGAAGATTTTTTGCGGGCCGGTTTTTTGGCAGCGTGAGGTAGCCGTGGATCAGCAGGCCGTCGCGCGCGGCAAACTCGACCGGTTTCAGCGGCGAGAGTTTGTCGGGGTCGATGCCGGGTTTCACGACGGCGAGTTCGCTCAGTTTCTGGCGGACGCGATCGTAGAGGTAGTAGACGCCTGGGTCGCGATCGCTGGACGAGAAATAAATAATCTTCGAGCCGTCCTCGGCGAACTGGCGCGGGCGGTGCACGGTGTCGGGCAGCGATTTCTCGACCTTCTGTTGCAGCGCGGCCATCTCCGGATCGATCCAGTGAAAGCGCGTGCGATCCGCGGCGTAGGCGAGGCCGACGATTTTTTTCTTGGCGGCGTCGTAGATCGTCGAGGGCACCGGGGTGGACGAGGCGACGGCGTTGGCCTCGAGCGCATCGTAAGTATCGTCGGCAAACACGAGATCGAGCAGGCGGCGCTCGGCGAGATCGTAGCGGTATATCGCTTTGGTTTTGCGGCCGACGTCGGACCATACGAACAGCGTGCGGTTGTCGCCGTCGAACGCGATCGGTTCCCAGCCGGGTTGATCCATGTGGTGCTCGCCGAGCGTGATCCAGCCCTGCTTCGCGTCGTGATAGAGGACGCGGCGGATCTGCTGCTGATCGATCACGGCGAGGCGGACGGTGCCGGTGTGATCGCGGAGGTAGAAGTCAACGTTGCCGGGCGCCTCAATGAGTTTGGTGATGGTGCCGGTCTTGAGGTTCATCGTAGCGACGTCGGACCAATCGCCGTAGGTGAGATTGGCGAGAACGAGGATGTTTTTCGTGTCGCCTTCGATCGGACCGAGGACGCTGCGGAAGCGGACGTTGGCCTCGCCGAGGGTGTCGGCCTTGGAGTAGCCGGAGGCGAGGACGGTGGGGTTGGCACCATCGCGATCGACGGCGTAGAGAGCGAAGGATTCGCGGCCGGCGTCGTCGACTTGGAAGAGGATGCGATCGTTGCTGGCCCACTGGGGGCGCGTGGCCTGGCGATCCTTGAAATTCGTGAGGAGGTTTTTCGTGCCCTTCTCGAGATCAATCACGGCGAGGTTCATCCGGTGCTCGTAGGGGATGAGGCAGGCGATGCGTTTGCCGTCGGGCGAAAAGGTGAGCGAGGCGAT
Organism: uncultured Opitutia bacterium; assembly: GCA_903896015.1. GTDB lineage: Bacteria > Verrucomicrobiota > Verrucomicrobiia > Opitutales > Opitutaceae > CAITWF01. The sequence continues at coordinate 17,610 of CAITWF010000018.1, forward strand.
CGAGGGGGCGTGAAAGAACGTCGCGACGGGCGGCTCTTTGGGAGTAACCGACTCGGCGGCGGAGAGCGACGCGGCCAGCACGAGCGGGAGCAGCAGCAGGGGCAGGCGGGAATGCATGCGGAAAGCAAAAGCGATTCGGCGCGCGCGAGTGAAATAAAAAAGCGTGCTCCCGAAGGAGCACGCTTGAAGGTCGGCTACAGCCAATGCGACGGGATCAGAAATCTTTCGTCACGCGGGTGTAGAGGAAGCGGCCTTCGACGGCATCGCCGTAGATGCCGGGATCGAAGCCGAGCGTGCCGGCGCGGCCGTTGGGCGCGGGGCGGGTATTGAGGATGTTGCGCGCACCGATCGAGAGCTTCGTGCCGAAGAAGCCGTTGTAGCGGAGCTGGAGGTTCATGGTGGTGAAGGGATTTTCACCCCAGCCGGCGGCGGTGTAGCCGTCGTTGAACCAGCGGCCAGTCCAGACCGTGCTGACCGAAGCGCCGTAATCCTTGTAATTCCAGGCGACCTGACCCTCGCCCTTCCAGCGGGGGTTGTAGTAGCGGCCGACGTTGTTGAAGAAGCCGCCGCCGAGGCCGGAATCGCTGCCGGTCTTGATGATTCCCGTGGCATCACCCGAGAAGGTGAATGAGCCGTAGCGGGTGTTGCGGAGCGAATACTTAACTCCGTAGTCCATGCCGCGGTAGACTTGGTAGGCTAGCGGGTTGTTCGAAGGAACAGAGGCGAGGTAGAGGATCGGGCCGGGGTTGCCGAGGGTGTTGTCGCGCACGATGCCATTCGGGAACTGCGCGCGGCCGGCGGCAGACAGCAGGTAAGTGCTGCTCGGGGTGACGATGACCTGGTTGATCCGGAAGTCGAAGAAGTCGATGCTGACGGAGAGGTTCTTCACAGCCGGCGACTCAAGCACAGTGCCGACATATTGGACCTTGGCGGTTTCCGGGAGGAGGTTCGGATTGCCACCGGTCACGACCTTGAGCTGCGCCAGCGGGTCCTGCGGACGGAGCGGGTCGGCCGTCACACTGGACGTGAAACCGACGGTCTGCGACGAGTAGAGCAGGCCGAGAGCGGGCGCCTGGAACGACTCCGAGTAGGAGGCGCGGAGCAGCACGTTGAGGTAGCGGGTGTCGGGGAGGCGGACCTTGAGGCCGACCTTCGGCTTGGAGGTATCGCCGAAATCGCTGTAGTGTTCGTGACGTCCGGCGAGTTGGACTTCGGCGGAGCCGAATTCCTTGATCTTGTAGATCGGCACGGTGAGTTCGACGTATTCGGAGGCGACGGTGCGCTTGCCGACGAGGGGCGAGCCACCGCCAGAACCGATGTAAGCAGCGGTGTCAGGATTCGTGGTGAGCTGCTCGTTGCGGATTTCAAAACCCGCGGCCATGCCGATGTCACCGGCGGGCAGGGTGTAGAGCTTGCCCGTGGCGCTGATGTCGTAGGCAAGCGACTCGGCCTTGTTGCTGCCGACCGAGTTGGTGTAGAGCGCGGCGGTCAATCCCGGATCGGAGGGGCCGAAGGGGTTGAGGTATTTGCCGACGAAGCCGGTGAGCGTGCCGTTGAGCGCGGACTGGTAGGTTGCGGCGCGGATGGCGTTGCGCGCGACGGAGGTGACAGTGTCAGCGCCGTAGCTAACGGCCGACTCCCAGTCCCAACCACCAAGGACCGGAACCGTGCCGCGGAGGCCGCCAACGATATTGGAGGCGACGGACTCGGTGTCGAACTTGCGGACAGGGCCGAAGAGCGCGCGGGCCGAGAGAGTCGTGAGGTTCAGGCCAAACGGATTATAGGGATTCGTGGTCGGGAGCGTGAGACCCTCGGTCGAGTAACCGATGACGACGGGCGTAAACGCGAAGTAAGTCGAGTTCTTCGAGTAGGTCACATCGGCGAAGGCCTTGAGGTTATCGCTGAAAGTGTGCTCAAGCGAGGTGTAGTCGCTGATGTAATCGTAGGCCGGGTAGATTTCGCTGACAGGCGCGAAATTATAGCGGTTTTCGTTACCGATGAGGACGGCATTCGGATTCGCCGGGTCCTGGGGCGCGGCGGTGAAGGATGCGAGCGTCGGATTGGCAACCTGTGCGCCCCCCTTGACGACGAAGCTCCAGCTCGAGGCCGTCGTGGCCGTCGCCGGAAAGGAGAGACCGAGCGCGGTGGCTTGAGCACGAGTCAGCGTAAGATTCGCAGGGAGGTTCGAGGTCGAATTTTGGTTCAGGCCCTTGTTCGCACCGAGGCCGGAGAAGTCAGTGCTGGTGACGCCATAGTCGGAGAGATAATTGGCATTGCCCAACTTCACGTCGAACGCGGTGAGAATCTTGGTGTTTTTCAGATCTGCTCCCGCGACCATGCTCAGTTCGCGCGTCCCGGTGTCCTTGCCGGCACTGCTAAGCGTGTTTCCGTAGTAGGCCGAGGTGGAGAGTCCGCTGAAGTTCTTCTTCAGCTTGATGTTCATCACACCCGAGATGGCGTCGGAGCCGTAAATTGCAGACGCACCGTCCTTGAGCAAATCGACGCTTTCGATCGCGGCGGCCGGGATGCTGTTGAAGTCGAACACCGAGCGGTTGCCGCTGTTCGTCAACGCATACGGGACTGCGCGGCGGTTGTTCACCAGCGTGAGGAAGCGCTGCGAGCCGAGGCCGCGCAGGTTGGTCGTGGCAGCGCCGCGCAGGAAGCTGTTGTTCTGGTAGATCGAGTTGGCCGCGCCGGAGTTAAACGGCAGGCTCTGGATGAAATCGCCCACGTTGACGAAGCCGTAGGCTTCGATTTCGGCGGCGGCGTACGTCGCCACCGGAGCCGGTGTTTCGTAATCGAGTCGTTTAACGCGGGAGCCCGTCACCTCGAATTTTTCGAGGGTTTGAGTCTCGGCGGGAGCGGCGGCGCTCTTGTCGTCTTTCTTATCGTCGGCTTTTTTCGTGTCCTGCGCGGCGAGGGAGCCGAGGCAGAGAATCGAAACAAGTCCGTAACGTGCGGTCGCAGAAGCGACCGCCTGCAGCAGCGGTTGGTTCATAACTTTAGTTGGGTTGGTGTGTCTCCAGCCGAGCCAGACGGCAGGCTGAGTTGTGTATGTAACAAACTTATCACACAAAACTGGACCCGAGTTTTGCAATGCTGAATTCCGCCTATTTTTAGAGCGCAACGGACATCCGGTTTGCTCGTATCCGGCCTGACCAAGGTGTCGCCACAAAAAAAGAGCGGCCCGCCGAAGCGGGCCGCTCTTTTGAAAAACGCGGGAAGCGTGAGACGCTTCCGCGGAGATTAGAACTTCTTCGAGACTTCGAGGAAGTAGAAGCGACCGATGATATCGTAGGTGCGCTTGTCGGTGTTGTCTTCGTTGCCGTCCGGGATGTAGGGTGCGATCTTGTTGGTGAGGTTGTTCACGCCACCGACGACCGAGATGCCATTATACCAACCCTTGCCGGTGAAGGCATAGCCGACCGAGAGGTCGACCGTCGTGTAAGACGGGATGGTGTAGGCGAGGCCGTTGGCGGTCTTGGCATTGGTCGTCGATTGGCCCGCGAAGAGCGAGCCGGCATCCACCACCGTCGGGATGTAGGAAATCAACAGCGAGGTATTGAAACCACGGTACTGCCAAAGACCCGAATAGTTAATCTTGTATCCGGGCAGCACGCCGTTGGCGCCACCGAGGCCGTAAGTGCTGCTCGTCTCCTGACGCGCATACTGCTGGTTGCCGGCGGTCGGCGTCGGCCGGAACTTGTAATTAAACAGCACGTTGGCGTTGGCGCCCACTGAGAGTTTGCCGTAGGACTGCATGATGGAGGATGGCACCTCGTAGTTCACGCCGAGGTCGAGACCGTCGGTGTATTGCTCACCGGACGGATTATGTTGCACGGAAATGCCGCCAATGTTGGTCGACGTAACCTGATTCGGCGCGGTGGATGTCATCTTGGAGCCGTCGGCAAAAAGGAACGTCGACGCGTATTGGGAAGCCGAGCCCTTGGCGTTGAGATCGGCATAGATGCCGGTGTAGTCAATGCCGCCCACTTTGTCTTCCTTGACGAAGTAGTAGTCGAGGTTCAGCGACAGGCCCTTGATTTCCTTCGGCGAGTAAACGACACCAAGCGTGCGACTGATAGAGTTCGAAGGCTGAAGGTTCGGATTGGAGAGTTCCAGCGTGTTACCACCGAACTGGCCAGTCGCGAACTTGCCGGGAACCGCGCCACCCGAAGTGGTGATCGTGCCGAGCGGCACGGTAAAGGTGGGCGAGTTGCCGCCCGCCGGGCCGTAAAGGCTGTAAATCGTCGGTGCAATGAAACCCTTGGCATACGTGCCGCGAATCGTCAGGTCACGGTCAAGCGGCTGCCACTTGAAGCCCAGCTTCGGCACTTTGTCCGTGGCGTTAGAGCTGAGTTTCTCGTAGCGACCCGAAGCACTGAGGTCCAGAAGGTAGGCACCTGGGAAGCGGTAGGAGCCTCCGAAGACAGGGATGTTGACCTCGGCGAACGCGGAGCGCGTAGAGCGGCTGCCACCCGCGAAGGTGTTCGCGACACCATAGCCGAGAGCCAAGCCTTGGGCATAGAGGCCGTCCACCGAGGCGGACAACGTCTCACGACGGTACTCGAGACCGGTCGCGAAGGCGAGTTTGCCAGCCGGCAACTCAAACGGCGTGCCGCGGAAGAGTAAGTTGAACTGATTGAGCTGGGTCGTGCCCCATTGGAAAAGCACGGTGCTGAGGGCGGCAATGTCGCGCGGGTCCTGCTGAAAGCCTTGGACCGAAAAATAATTCCAGACCGGCAGGTTGTTGCCCGAGGCATCTGTGTAGACCGAGAGCGGACGGCCGGAGGAATCGTAAACGTAAGCGGTGCCCGCCGCATTGGTCTGTGGCTTGAGAAGCTGGTTCATCACTGAACCGTTCGCACCACCGTAAGTTTGGAACGTGGCGGTGGCGCGACTGTAAGTGCTGTCGATCTGCCAGCTGTAGTTTTCGTTAATGTCGCCTTTAAGGCCGGCCACCAAGCGATAGGTTTCTGTCGAGTCGTTGGAATAGCGATTGCCAATGTCGACCAAGCGCGTGCGGACACCCGGGTCACCCGTGAAGCCCAGGCCGATGTTAATCCCAAAGAGATTATAGGGATTGTTGGCCGGGATAATGAGGCTGTTCGCGCCAACACCCGCGAGCGGGGACGGGGCGAGCACGGTGCCATTGTTGATCGTCTCGGCGTAGAGTCCGTCGGCAAAAAACACGAGGCTCTTGCCGTAGATTTCGTGCTCGCCGTTGAGCACGAACTGGCGGCGATCGGTCGGCACAATCGTGGCCGTGCCAAACTGGGTCGTGTTCAGGATCGTTACGCCGCCACCGGAAGCGACAGAGAGGGGGGTGGTGAGCGTGGAGATGTAGATGCCCGCGGCGGTAAGCTGCGCGAGCGTCTGGGCCGGAGCATTCGGATTGGTCTTTGCCGGGGGCGAGACCAGCGAAGCGTTGTAACCGGGAGCGCCTTTCGCGAGCGGCGAGCCCGCCAGAATGAAGTTACCTACGCGACCTTGGTAGCTGCCGCTGTAATAGCTCGGTAATGCAGCCGATGCGCCGGCAGCATTGAGGCCCGCGACATCGAGGCTGGCGACGGAACGTGCGTTCGACGAGAGCTGGTCGTTGCGGTAGTAATTCAAACCAACCGTAATCGACGTCCCTTCCTTCGAAACGCCCCCGATCAAACTGGCGTTCAGAGTTGTGTAGTCACGCTTACCGGTCATCCCGTAGCGCGTGCTGGCCTCGAAGCCATTGTAGTCCTTCTTGAGGATTACGTTCACGACACCGGCGATGGCATCCGAGCCATAGAGGGTCGAGGCACCGTCCTTGAGGATTTCAATACGATCAATCATCCCGATCGGAATGGTGTTGAGATCGACGAGGGCACCGTTTTGGAACGGCGAACCCGTCATGCGGCGACCATTCACCAAAACGAGTGTGGTCAGGTTGCGCAGAGCGACGTAGGATTCGCCACCGCCACCGTTGTTGGTCTCAGTGCTGACGTTACCGTTGCCCTGGAAGTCAGGATTGAACTTCTTGAGGAGCTGACTGACATCCGTCGAGCCCGTCGAGCGGATGGTCTTGCTGTTGACGACGTCGACCGGGCTGGGGCCAACCAGTTCAGAGACTTTGATCATGGAGCCCGTGACTTCGAATTTTTCGAGGGTCACGGTGGTGTCGGGAGCGGCCGCCGGGGCGCTCGTTTGAGCGAGGCCGGCATTGGCCGCGAGGAGGGCAGCGAGGGTCGCGAAAAGCGACGACGCAGCCGCAAACTTCCGCGTGCGGATGTTCATGGTAGTTATCAGTTGGTTGTGGTAAGGCCAAGGCGGCTTGCGCCGCTTTCGCTTAGGACTAGGCGAACAGATGTGGTCCCGTCGGGGCAAGTGAAATTATGGTTACATCCATTGCCTTGCGGGGCTTGCCAACGCCGCTGGATCGCGCCCTTTTGTCTCAGTGAAAGAGCTGTCCGCCATCGTCAAAATCCTGATCGACTCGGGAACCGGGGCATCGGTTTTGGCCACTCTGACATCCGCGGAGGGCTCGTCCTACCGCCGACCCGGAGCCCGACTGTTGATTACGAATGATGGCAAGCGCCTCGGATCGATCAGCGGGGGATGCCTGGAGGAGGACGTCGTCGCGCGAGCCCGCACCGTGATGTCCACCGGCCGCGCCGAGATTGTGATCTACGACACCACGACCGAAAACGACCTGGTGTGGGGCGTCGGGCTCGGCTGCCACGGCGTCGTCAAGGTCTTGATCGAAAAACTGCCCTCTCGGCCGGCCTGGGCGGTCACGCTCGCCGAAAATTTCGCCGCCCGACGCTCCACCCTGCTGGCGGTGCTGCATGAAACGGCCAATCCAGCCCAGCTCGGCACGCGGATCGCCAGCGGGTCGGGTGACCCGGTCACCGCCACGGCGTCCGGCGGCGTTTTCCTCAACGTCGTCCCCCCTCCCACCTCGCTCGTGATTTTCGGCGCCGGTGACGACGCGCAACCGCTCGCCAGCCTCGCCCACGAACTCGGCTGGCACATCACCATCGCCGATCCGCGGCCGGCCTTTGCGACCGCCGCGCGTTTTCCGAACGCCGATCGGCTGCTCATCGCGCCCACCGCCGAACTCGTTGATCGCGCCGCGCCCGACGCCGCCACGCTCGCGGTCGTGATGACGCACCACTACGTGCATGACGTGCCGTTGCTCCGCGCGCTGCTCACCCTTCCACTCGCCTACCTGGGCTTGCTCGGTCCTAGAAAGCGCGCCGAAAAAATCCTCTCCGACCTCGCCGCCGAAGGCGTCGCGGTCGCGGATGCCGCGCGCGCCCGGCTGCATGCTCCCATCGGCCTCGACCTCGGCGCTGATTCGCCGGAACAGGTCGCCCTCGCCATCGTCGCCGAGATCCAAGCCGTGCTCACCGGCCGCGATGCCCGCCCCTTGCGCGAACGCGCCCGCCCGATCCATGAATGAGCCGGCTGCCGCGTTTCGCTTCGGGCTCGTGATTCTCGCCGCCGGCGAATCGGCGCGCATGGGCTCGCCGAAACAACTGCTCCCGCTCGACGGCCAACCACTGCTCGTTCACACGATCGAAGCCGCCCTCGCCTCCGCCGCGTGGCCGATCGTGGTCGTGCTCGGCGCCCACGCGGAGAAAATCAAGCCCGTCCTCGCACGCCTGCCCGTGCTCATCGTCGAAAATCCCACCTGGTCGGAAGGCATGGCATCCTCATTGCGTCTCGGCGTCGCCACGCTCCAACAATTTTCGCGCCAGCTCGACGCCGCCCTCGTCGCCCTCTGCGATCAGCCCGCATTTTCCGCCGACACCATTGCGCACCTCGTCGCCGCCCAGCGCGCCACCCGCCGCAGCATCGTCGCCGCGCGCTACGCCGGCCGCAATGCCGCGCCCGCGCTTTTCCTCCGCGAGCACTTTCCCGTGCTCACGGCGCTGACCGGCGAGTCCGGCGCGCGAACGCTGCTCAACGATTCCCCCGAGCGCGTCGCCGCGATCGATCTGCCGGCGCTCGCGCTCGATCTCGACACGCCGGCCGACTACGCCGCGCTGAAAAAAGCCAAGAACTAGATTTAACCGCAGATAACGACGATGGCGCGGATAGCAAAAGGTGCTCCTGCCTTTGTCCGCGTAATCCGCGTAATCCGCGGTCAAAAAATAGCGCCATGAAAAAACTCCTGTTTGTCCTCGCACTGCTCGCTCCGCTCTCGTTTCAAGCCGCGCCCGACAAGGAAAAATTGAAGCACGAAGTCGCCGCGATGGAGGATGTGTTTTGCGCGATGGCACAGGAAAAGGGACTGCTCGCCGCGTTCTCGCATTTCGCCGCCCCCGACGTCGCATTCATCGACACCGATCCGCGAAAATTCCGCGGCCAAGCCGCCGTCGTCGAGCGCATCGGCCCCGATCAACCGGGTGAGAAGCTGACGTGGGCGGCCTCGTTCACGGACGTTGCTGACGACGGCACGCTCGGCTACAACTACGGCCGCTACGAGTCGCGCCACCCCGGCCCCGACGGCAAGGACGTCGTGCGCGGCGGCTGGTTTCTCACGATTTGGAAGAAGCAGCCCGACGGCTCGTGGCGCTACGTGATGGACAATGGCGCACCGGATCGGCCGCCGCCTCCGCCGAAGAAATCCTAGGACAGATTTTGTGGGTCGAGCTTTATGCCCGACATGTCGGGGATAAACCCGACCTACACTGTCCGGGCCGCGAACGGGCCTACAGTTTCTCCTTCAACTCCGTCGCCCGGGCCAACGCCGTCGCGACATCATCCGCTCGCACCGTGAAGTGTCCCATTTTCCGGCCGATGCGCGGCTCGGCTTTTCCGTAGAGGTGAAGCTTCGCGCGCGGCGCCGCGAGGATCGCCGCCCAGTTTGGATCGCCGTCGACTCTTCCATCCCGCCACTTCCACGCATCACCGAGGATGTTCACCATCACCGTCGGCTCACGCACCGCCACGCCGCCGAGCGGCAGACCGCACACCGCACGCACGTGCTGCTCAAACTGACTCGTCTCGCACCCGTCGATCGACCAGTGGCCGGAGTTGTGCGGACGCGGCGCGAGTTCGTTCACGAGCACCTCGCCGTTCGTCGCGACAAACATTTCAACCGCGAGCAATCCAACCACGCCGAGCTTCTCCGCGATCGCCACCGCGAGTGATTCCGCCGCGCGCGCCACCGTCGGTTCGATCCGCGCGGTCACGATGGAAAAATCGAGGATGTGCCGCGTGTGGATGTTTTCTGCGACCGGAAACGCCTTCGTCTCGCCGGTCGTGCTCCGCGCGACAATCACGGACACCTCGCAAGCGAACTCCACCCAGCGCTCCACCACGCAGCGACGCCCACGAAAGATCGCCGCCGCCTGCTCCACGTCGCGCGCGTCCGACAATTTTTTCTGTCCCTTGCCGTCGTAGCCAAAGTCCGCGGTCTTCACGACGCACGGCAGCCCGACCTCCGCAACCGCCGGCGCGATGTCGCCGTCGAGCGCTTCGGCGTAGCGTACATGCGGAAAGCCGTTCGCCTTCAGCCACGCTTTTTCGCGCTGCCGGTTCTGCGTCGTGTGCAACACTTCCGCGCGCGGATGCAGCGGCACGATCGGCGCGAGCGCGGCGAGCGGCGTCGCGGGAATGTTTTCAAACTCGTAGGTGATCACGGCGCACTCGCGCGCGAATGCCACCAGCGCCGCGGTATCGTCGTAGCTCGCGTTGACTTCCTTGTTCGCGATCGCTCCGGCGGGACACGGACCCGCCGGATCGAAGACATGCACGCGGTAGCCGAGCGTCTGCGCCGCCAGCGCCAGCATCCGCCCGAGTTGTCCGCCACCAAGCACGCCGATCGTTTGGCCCGGCGCGATCACGGGAGTTTCGATTTCAAAATTCTCTTGGTTTGCGCGGTCCGGAAAGTTTTCCACGCGCGCTGCGTCTGCGCATCGCTCTGCGCGAGCAGCGACGCCGCGAACAGCGCCGCGTTGATCGCTCCGGCCTTCCCAATCGCGAACGTCGCCACGGGCACTCCGCCCGGCATCTGCACGATCGAGAGCAGCGAATCGAGGCCCTTCAGCGCCCTCGACTCCACCGGCACGCCGAGCACCGGCAGCGTCGTGAGCGAGGCAGTCATGCCCGGCAAGTGCGCCGCACCGCCCGCGCCCGCGATGATCACCTTGAGCCCTCGACGCTCGGCGCTTTCGGAGTAGGTCACCATGAGCTTCGGTGTGCGGTGAGCGGACACAACGCGTTTTTCAAACGGCACGCCGAGCGCCGCGAGTTGCGCGGCTGCGTGCTGCATCGTTTCCCAATCTGACGTGCTGCCCATGATAATCCCGACGAGTGGCTTCATGCAGCGAGTAGCGATAAGCGGTAAGCCGAAAGCTCTGCAAACCGGAAACGTGGACTAGGACGCTCGCCGATCCGCTCAAAGCGTGTTGCCTCTCGCGCGGCGGGGCGCGAAACGTGTGTCATGCCTTCCACGCAGTTTATCCCCCGCATCGCCGGATTCGTCGCACTTGCGCTGCTCGCTGGTTGCACTCGCTCGGAAAGCGCCGCCCCCGCCGCGCCCAAGTCACCACCCCTTTTCGCAACGCTCGAAACCGAGAAGGGCAACATCGAGATCGAGTTGCTCCCGAAGGATGCGCCGAAGACCGTCGAAAATTTCCGACTGCTCGCCGAGCGCGGCTTTTTCAACGGCCTCGTGTTTCACCGCATCGTGAAGGGCTTCATGCTTCAGACCGGCGATCCGCTCGGCAACGGCAAGGGCGGCGAGAGCGCGTGGGGCAAGCCGTTCGTCGACGAAATCCAAAAAAACTCTCCCCTCTACCAACTCGGCTCCGGCTACAAGCGCGGCATCGTCGCGATGGCCAACTCCGGGCCCAATACCAACACCAGCCAGTTTTTCATTCTACATCAGGACTACTTGCTGCCGCCCGCCTACACGATTTTCGGGCGCGTGGTGAAAGGACTCGACGTGGTCGACACCCTCGCCGACACGCCAACGAAGCGCGGCTACGACGGCATGATGAGCCAGCCCATCACGCCGCCCGTGATCCACAAGGTGACCGTCCACCCGGCCGCACCGGCCGCGGCGTCCACCGCATCAAAGTAGCGACACGCCCTTCGGCACGCGCACGACCGTCGTGCCGGCGATCTTGTCGTGCCAGGATTGCTTGTCGTCATCGATCGCGACCCAGAGAAACCCGAGGCCGACGACCGCAAGCGAGAGGAAGCAGCCGAGCGCGCGCACAATCGCCGTCGCCCAGTCGACCTCCCGGCCGTCGAGACGCACGACTTTCAGACCGCACACGATGCCGCCAATCGTCGTGCCCTTGAGTTTCCACATCACCGCGCCGTAGCCAGCGACGACGATCAGAATAAAGCTGCCGCTGTGGTGGAAAACCGCGGTGAGCATGCCGACGAGGATGAAATCCAGCAGCATCGCCGCGAGGCGGATGAGGAAGCCGGCGCGAGGATGCGTGGCCGCCGAAATCACGGGCTGCGCCGGCGGCGCAAATGCGGGCATGACGGGCGGCACAGGCGGCGGCACCGGAACCGGTGGGGGTGAAATCGATCCGGGCATGGAGGCCGCGGGCTCGCCCGCGACTGCTCCCATCGCGCCAAAACCCGGCGAACTCATCGGCATCGGCGGCGGGGTGGGCGCGACGGGTGCCACGGGCTGAGTGGGCGGGATCAGCGGATAGGGCAGCCCGGCGCCCGGTGCACCCGCCGGCGTGGGATTCTCGCGTTTGTTCACAAGAATGAGCGTGAAGATCACGACGCCGAGTCCGAGCACGTCGAAGGATTTTTGCACGAGCATGCCCAAGATCGGCACGCAATAGATAATTAGCAAAATCGCTCCGCCGATGATCGCGGCGACCGCAGCGTGGTTGAGCGGACCGTCGCCGAAGAATTTCGTGATGCGCCGGCCGACCCACACCAGCATCACCGTCTTGCCGACGAGGCCCGCGACGAAGAGGCCCAGCACGAGGAACGGCACCGCCGCGATTCCAACGACCGTGATGCAGAGCAGCACGATCAGCACGGGCGCGAACAGGATGCTGAGAACGGCCGTGAGAATCGAGGAGCCGGGGCGCGCCTCAAGCGTCGTCACGCACTTGTCCACGCTGCCGCCGAACACCAGAGCGATGAGGGCGTAGAGCGCGAAGAACGCGATCGCGAAGGCCCACGCAAACCCAAGTCCGCGGGCGAACGCCAGCGGCCGGCCCCACATCGCGCACTCGCGAAACCACGTTTGCAGGCCGGTGAGGTGCGGCATCATGCCACCGCCGATCGCTACATTTTGCACACTGCCATGGACGATCGCCTTAGGATCGCGCTTCACGGTGCCGCCGACCGAGACAATCTCGCCGCCGACCTCCGCGTCCGGCCCGAGTTCGACATCGCCGAGCACCGCGACGACCTGGCCGCCGACTTTGCTGTTAACATAGGTGTTGCCGAGGACGGCGACGGCCGAGTCGCCCACCGGGCCCGTGACCCGAGTGTTGCCGAGCACCGAAACGACGGCGTCGCCGACTTCGCCTTCGCTCGTCGAGGAGCCAAGGATCGAAACGACGGCGTCGGCCTTTTGATCTTTTGCGAGGAAGGAATCATGCGCGATGGAAACGACCGCGTTGTCGCTGTGAGCCCGACCGCGCGCCGGGCGCGGAGCGCGGGGCGCCGAGGGCGTCGGCTGATCGAGGCGGCGCAGCGGCAGTTCTTCGTTCTTGTCGGCGGCGGGCGGAGGTTGATCAGCGGTGGCCGCGGCAGGCGGCGGGGAATCGACCACGGGCGGTGTGGAGAGTTTCTTTTCGTCTTGGGCGAGCGCCGCCAGCGTCAGCGAGAGAAAGCACGCGAGCGCGGCGCCGCAGAAGAAGTGGCGGAGAGAGGTTTTCATTTCGGAAAGTCAGCGGTTAACGTAGAGGGTGCGGTAAGCGGCGGTGCCGAGACCGAAGAGCGTCGCGTAAAGCCCGACGATCGCGGCCGCGCCGCCATAGAGCCAGACGGGCGAGATGCCGCGGATGATGATCGCGCCGAAGGTGATGGCGCTCGCGGCGACCCCGCGCAGCGCGGAAACCCATGCAAAGTCCGCGGCGACGGAGTTGAGTGCGCGCGTGGTGTCCAAGCCGGCGAGCGCCCAGACGAACGCCGCCGCCAGCGCAGCGGATGCGACGAGAAACACGCCGCGCACCGCAACCGGCCAGTGCGCGAAATCCTGCCGCCACCACGGTAGCGCGGCGCGGCGCGAGAGTTCGGCGAGCACGCGCTGCTCCAGCGAGCGCGGCGCGCGGCGCGGCGGCTGATCGCGCAGCGTGCGGGCGATAAACTGTTCGAGGTTTTTGTCGGACTCGGGGGAAATTTTCATGGGGTTAAGCCTGTCAGTTTTTCGTGGCTCGCGCCGGAGCGTTGGAGGACTTTGGCGAGCGCGGCGCGAGCGCGGAGGATGTCGGTCTTCACCTTCGCCAGGGACACGCCGAGTTTCTTGGCGATGTCTTCATAAGGCAGGTCCTCGAAATGATAAAGGACGAGCGGCACGCGCTGGTGCTCGGGAAGATCGTCGAGCGCACGTTCGACCCAGGCACGTCGCTCGGAGGCGTCGACCCCCGCAAAGAAATCGTCGCCCGCGGCGAACTCGATCTCCGGCTCATCCTCCACCGCCCCGTCGCGCTTGAACTCGGAGAAAAATTTCCAGCGGTTACGGTAGCGCGAGAGGTGGTTGAGCGAGAGGTTGGTCGCGACGGTCTTGAGCCAGCCACCCGCCGTCGGGCTGGTGCGCAACTGGTCGAAGTGTTGGTGCGCCTTCAGGAAGGTTTCCTGCGCGATATCCTCGGCCTGCGCGTCGTTGCCGGTGAGGCGGGCGGCGGTCGAGAAAACCATGTCTTGGTAGGCGCGCATGAAGGTCGTGAAGTCGGCCGGGGGGATCAGCCCCGAGGGTGGTGTTTGCACTGGAAGTTCATCGTTCATGCGCAGAACACGGGCCGGACCGAAAAGTCGCAGGAAAGTTACTGGGCCCGCCGGCCGCCGGGGGCGAGCGCGAACGGGCCGGGCGGCTAACGCCCGGGATTAGCGGCAGTGCAAGTCCATCTGCATGCCCGCCCCACCCTTGCCAGCGCCTCACGCTGGAGGGAAACTGCCTGCAACAAAACCAACCCCATGTCCGTTACCCTTCCCTCGTTCCCACCTCCCGACCCCGCCATCGAAAAACGCGTCCGCGAACTCGGCGAAAGACTTTTTGCCGCGATGGACGCTGCGCCTGTCCCCGGAATTTTTTCCAAGAAAGGCGCCTACGCCCGCGTGATGGAGTGGTCGATGAAGGACCCCGCGTTCAAAACGCAGCTCTTCCGCTTCGTCGACGTGCTGCCGTCGCTCAAATCGTCGGCCGAAATCGTCCGCCACCTTCAGGAATACCTCGGCGAAAAAGCCGTCGAGCTGAACCCCGCGATGAAAGCCGGCCTCGCCGCCTCGTCCTTCGCGCCCGGCCTCGTCGCCGGCCCCGTCAAGGCCAACGTCGTCTCGATGGCCGCGCAATTCGTCGCCGGCGAAACGCCCGACGATCTCGTGAAACAACTTCGCAAGAACGCGAAACTTGGCCTCGCCACCACGATCGATCTGCTCGGCGAGACGGTCGTGAGCGAGGCGGAGGCAGATGTGTTTCTCCAGCGCAACCTGGACGTACTCGACACCGCCGCCGCCGCGTTCGCGAAGGAACCCACGCCCGCGTTCAGCGATATCGGGGCGAACAACGTCGCCCTTCCTCGCCTCAATTTGTCGGTCAAAATCTCCGCGCTCACCCCCGACGTTCACCCCGCCGACCCGGAAAACTCGATCGCCGCGCTGAAGAAGCGTCTCCGCCCGATCCTGCGGCGCGCGAGCGAAGTTGGCGCGTTCATCAATTTCGACATGGAGAGCTACAAGCTGAAAGACCTCACGCTCGCGCTCTTCAAATCGATCCTCGAGGAGGCTGAGTTTCAGGCAAAGCCCGCGATCGGCATCGCGCTGCAGGCCTATCTCCGCGACCTCATCGCGTGGGCGCGGAAAAACAACCGCCCCATCGGCGTGCGCCTCGTGAAGGGCGCTTATTGGGACTACGAGACGATCCTCGCGCAGCAGCGCGACTGGCCGATTCCGGTTTGGTCGATGAAACCCGAGTCCGACGCCAACTACGAGAAACTCTCCACGCTCCTCCTTGAAAATATCGACGTCGTTTCGCCGGCGTTTGCGTCGCACAATGTCCGCTCCTGCGCCCACGCGATCGCCCACGCCGAGCGGCTGAAAATTGATCCCTGCGCGTATGAATTTCAGGCACTCTACGGCATGGCCGACGAGCTGAAGACCGCACTGCAGCAAAACGGCCACCGCGTCCGCGAGTATTGCGCCATCGGCGAACTGCTGCCGGGCATGGCCTACCTCGTCCGCCGCCTACTCGAAAATACGAGCAACGAAGGCTTCCTCCGCATCAAAAACATGGGCGAGGCGACGAAGGATCAACTCCTCAAGAGCCCAGTCGAGCAAATCGCGGCCTCCCACGCATCGTTCGCGCCACGCCCGTTGCTCGCGGGCTCGTTTTGCAACGCCGCCAACACCGACTTCACGCTCGCCGCTAACCGCGACCACCTTCGCGCCGCGCTGGGGAGCGTGACCGCTTCTCTCGGCAAAAAATGGCCGCTCGTCATCGGCGGGAAAAAAGTCGCTGACCGCGACTGGATCGCCTCCACGAATCCCGCCAAGCCCTCGCAGGTCATCGGTCATTGGGCGCGTGCCACCATAGCGGACGCCGATGCCGCCGTCGCCGCCGCCCGCGCCGCGCAGCCCGCTTGGGCCAATCTCTCCGCCGACGATCGCGCGAAAATTCTCGAGCGCGCCGCCGATCTCATGGAGTCACGCCGACAGGAACTGAACGCGCTCCTTATTCTCGAAGCCGGCAAACCATGGCTCGAAGCCGACAGCGACGTCAGTGAAGCGATCGATTTTTGCCGCTACTACGCGGTCGAAATGCGCAAATTGGATCAGCCCACCGTCACGCAAGCCGTGCCCGGCGAGCGCTGTGTTCTGCGCCACACCCCGCGCGGCACCGGCGTCGTGATCGCGCCGTGGAATTTTCCGCTCGCGATCCTCTGCGGCATGACCGTCGCGCCGCTCGTCGCCGGCAACACCGTGATCATGAAGCCCGCCGAACAAACTTCGATCATCGCGGCGACGTTTATGGACGCCCTCACCGCCGCCGGCGTGCCCGCGGGCGTCGTGAATTTTCTACCCGGCTTCGGTGAGGACGTCGGCGCGCACCTCGTCGCCCACGCAAAAATCGACTTCATCGCCTTCACCGGCTCGCGCGCTGTAGGCACGAAGATTTGGGAAATCGCCGGTCGCACGCTGCCGGGTCAGGTAAACTTGAAAAAAATCGTCTGCGAAATGGGCGGCAAAAACGCCCTCATCATCGACAACGACGCGGACCTCGACGAAGCCATCCCCGCCACGCTGGCGAGCGCCTTCGGCTTCGCCGGCCAGAAGTGCTCCGCGCTCTCGCGGCTGATTGTGCTCGATGAGATTTACGACGACTTCGTGGATCGCCTCATCGCCGCCGCCGCCGCGACGCCGGTCGGCGATCCCTCGCTCCCCGGCACCGTCGTCGGTGCCGTGATCGACGCCGATGCGCAGAAGAAAATCCTCGGCCTGATCGAGATCGGAAAACGTGAGGCGAAGCTGGCGTGGCAGGCCACGCTGCCGGCCGACGTGCTGGCGAGCGGCGGCCACTTTGTTCCGCCGACGATCTTCATCCACGTGAAGCCCGACGCCACGATCGCGCGAGAAGAAATCTTCGGCCCGGTGTTCGCCGTAATTAAAGTCCGCGATCTCGACGAGGCGATCGCGGTCGCGAACTCGACCGATTACGCACTCACCGGCGGGCTGTTCTCGCGCAGCCCGCGCGCGCTGGAGCGCGCCGAGCGCGAACTGATGTGCGGCAACGTGTATCTCAACCGCGGCATTACCGGCGCGATCGTGGAGCGACACCCGTTCGGCGGCTTCAAGATGAGCGGCGGCGGCACGAAGGCCGGCGGCAAAGGCTATCTGGAAAATTTCCTCTTCCCGCGCGCGATCGTCGAAAACGTCATGCGCCGCGGTTTCACGCCTCCGACCGAGTAAACGTTCCCTCTCGTCTCACACCGCGGTCGCACAGAGCAGCACGTA
This sequence comes from uncultured Opitutia bacterium, assembly GCA_903896015.1. Lineage (GTDB taxonomy): Bacteria > Verrucomicrobiota > Verrucomicrobiia > Opitutales > Opitutaceae > CAITWF01. The sequence goes on from CAITWF010000018.1 coordinate 34,755, forward strand.
GTGCGCGCGCGCGCGATCCGCGCATTCCTCCAAATCGGTCTCGCTGACTCCCGCGAGCGTGAGCTTAGCGGGCGTGACCTCCCAGTGGCCCGTCTCGCCGGGCAGATCGAGGCCAAAGCGCGCGGCGACGCCGCAGGCGAGATTGAGCACGCAGGCGCCGACGTTGGAATCATAGTCCGCCAGCGGATCGGCGTGGCCACGGATCGAGTCGGAAAGTTCAAGCGGGAAACGCCAGTGTTCCAGCAGCGTCGTGGTCGCTTCGGCGGACGTGATGCCGAACGTTTTTTTCTCCCAGTCGGCGACGGACGGCCATTCGGCCTCACCGGGATAGACACCGCCGTGAGCTGCAGCATCGAGCACCACGCGGCCGAGCGTGCGCAGGAGACCTGCGGTGTAGGCCAAGCCGGGCTCGCGGCCGGCGCGGCGCGCGAGCACTTCGGCAGCAGCCGCGGTGGCGACGGAGTTTTCCCACAGCCGCGTGGCTTTGAGCCGATAAGCGAACAAATCCTCCTGGCACACCTGCTGGATCGCCGCGAGGGCGACGAGCCGCTGAATTTCGTTGAAGCCGACATGCTGCACCGCACCCTCCAGCGAGTCGTTGCGCACGCGGATGCCGAAGAGCACGCTGTTGCTCATGCGGATCACGTGAAACGTGAGCGCCGGATCGAGCCGGATGAGCTGCACAATGTCCGACAAGTCGGTTTCATCCCGGGCCAGCAACTCGCGCAGTCTTGCAAAGGTGGCGGCGGCCGGGGCGAGTTTGTTGCCTAGGTTGACGATGGTTTCGCGGGTGATGGACATGGGGAGACAGAAGGATGCATCCCTTCACTCGGCACGATCGCCCCGGAGGCTAAGAGATTTTTTCGCCCGCCTAGAAATCCAGCGCCTTCATCGGGCCGATCTTCACCCCAAATCGTTCGCTGTAGGGCTTCACCCGCTGAAAGTCCGTGCGCTTCAGATCGAACCGACCGCCCACGGGAATAAACATCACCGAGGCGGTCCCTGCGCCCGACACGGACGACATCACCGGCACGAATTTCGGATCGACGACACTGAAATCAATGTTGGCCGAACCGCCCTTGACCTTGACGACGAGTTTCATCCGAAACGAGTCGCGCACGCGCAGCGCGACATTCTCCAGCGCGCGCCGCTCCTTGCTGAGGCGCGCGAGCAGTTCGAACTTCTCCACGGGTAGCGTGCTCTTCGGATCGTTGCGGAGCGGGACGTTGTAAGTCACCGCTGCCTCCGTCTCGCTCTCGATCACCGCGTGCGCGAGGTCGATCGCGGCGTTGTCACTCCCGAGGCGGAACCGGCCCACCGTGCTGCCCGGCGCCTTGCCCTCCGCTTCCTCGCGCTCAAGCCGCTCCCCGCGCTTCTCGCCACGTTTGCGATAGTCCCTGAGTTGTTTTTCCGATGGCGGCTCGCCGTTGATTTTCAGCGGTGTGTATTGCTCCGCATACGGCTTTGAGGGATCGAAGCGGACAACGGTTTCACCCTTCGGCTTACCCTTGGTGTCAGTGTTGACCGTGGTCTCGATGTAGGCCCAGCGATCGAAATCCTGAGAGAGCTTGTTCAACGCCTCAAGGAGCAGCGGCGGCACCGGCGGATCCGCGGGCGGAGGCACGGGCTCGGCTGCGCGCACCCAGACCGCAAAGCTGAGCAGCAGGATGTTACTAAAACTGGAAAACGTGCGGCGCATCGGTTTTTGAACCGTGCGCCGCAGGCTTCGTTCCGCAAGATTTTCCGGAATCGAAAAACTACATCCGGCAAATCAGCAGCTCGCGCTCGTAGACGAGCTCTTTCGGGAGCGCGGCATGAAGTTCGATGAACAGCTCCTCGTGGCCGAGCACTTCGTTCTTCCAGGCGGCGCGATCGAAGGCTTGGAGCGCGTCGAACTTGGCTTCCGGGAAATCCATACCGGTCCAATCGATGTCGCGGTAGCGCGGCACCCAGCCGATCGGGGTTTCCTTGGCGCGCCCGCCGGCCTGCACGCGATCGAAGATCCATTTGAGGACGCGCATGTTTTCCGAAAAACCGGGCCACAGGAATTTGCCGTCGGCATCCTTGCGGAACCAGTTCACGTGGAAAATGCGCGGTGTCTCACTGAGGTGCCGCTGCATGCCGATCCAGTGGCGGAAGTAATCGCCCATGTTGTAGCCGCAGAACGGAAGCATCGCCATCGGATCGCGGCGCACCTTGCCGATCGTGCCGGCAGCGGCAGCGGTCATTTCAGATCCCATCGTCGCACCGACGTAAACGCCGCTCGACCAGTTGAAGGCCTGATAAACGAGGGGCATCGTCGTCGCACGGCGGCCCCCAAAGATAAACGCGCTGATCGGCACGCCGGCGGGGTTTTCCCAGTCGGGGTCCATCGTCGGACACTGCTTCGCAGGCGCGGTGAAGCGCGCGTTCGGGTGCGCAGCCTTCGCGCCGGTCGCCTTCGCGATCTCGGGCGTCCAGAGCTTGCCCTGCCAGTCGGTCGCAACCTCGGGCGGCGTATCGGTCATGCCTTCCCACCAGACGCCGCCATCGGGCGTGAGCGCGGTGTTGGTGAAAATGGAATTCTTCGCGAGCGCTTTCATGGCGTTCGGATTGGTCTTGTTGCCCGTGCCGGGCGCGACGCCGAAAAAGCCCGATTCGGGATTGATCGCGCGGAGGCGGCCGTTCGCGTCGGGTTTGATCCACGCGATGTCATCGCCGACGGTCCAGACCTTCCACCCCTGTTTCTGGAAGTGCTCGGGCGGAATGAGCATCGCAAAATTGGTCTTGCCGCACGCGCTCGGGAAAGCGGCCGCGACGTAAGCTTTTTTGCCCTGGGGATTTTCGACGCCGAGGATGAGCATGTGCTCGGCCATCCAGCCTTCGTCGCGCGCCATGGCGGACGCGATGCGGAGCGCGAAGCACTTTTTGCCGAGCAGCGCGTTGCCGCCGTAGCCAGAGCCGTAGCTCCAGATTTCGCGGGTCTCGGGGAAGTGAACAATGTATTTCTCCTTGTTGCACGGCCACGTGACGTCCTTCTGGCCCTTGGCCAGCGGCGCACCCACCGAATGCACGCACGGGACGACGCGTTTGAAATCCTTGTCGATCAACTCGAAGATCTTTTTGCCGACACGCGCCATAATGCGCATGTTGACGACGGCGTAGGGCGAGTCGGTGAGCTGGACGCCAATCTGCGACATCGGCGATCCGATCGGGCCCATGCTGTAGGGCAGCACATACATCGTGCGGCCCTTCATGCAGCCGTTGAAGATGTTCTTGAGCGTCTTCCGCATCTCGAACGGGTTGACCCAGTTGTTCGTCGGGCCAGCGGCCTCCTTCGAGAGGGAGCAGATAAAAGTGCGATCCTCGACGCGCGCGACGTCGCTGGCATCGCTGCGGGCGTAATAGCATCCGGGCCATTTCTTCTGGTTCAGCTTGATGAACGTGCCGCCAGCGACCATCTGCGCGCAGAGGGCGTTGTATTCTTCCTGAGAGCCGTCCACCCAGTGGATGAAGTCCGGTTTGCAGAGGTCCACCATCTTGTCCACCCAGCGGAGCAAGTGCTTGTTCGAGCTAAGGGGTTTCGAAGCCGGGCGCTTTTTCATAGGGGGCGAACCGTAACCGACCGGAGCCGCGAGTAAACGGGAAAGGCACGGGGCGCTGGGGAATGAGTTAATTTGTTTTAAGCATTAGCGAGTCGCGTTCGGCGCCGATTACGCGCAACTTCACCCCGTGACCAAGCTCTGCATTTTTGTCGGCATGACGATCGGCGGCATCGCGGGCAGCGTGCTCGCAGGCGCCTTCGACATGGACACGTTTTCGCTCGGATCGTTTGTGCTGAGCGGCATCGGCAGCATGGCCGGTGTCTACGCCGGCTGGAAAATCGCGCAGAAGTTTAACTGACGCCGCCCGTCACTTCATCGGCTCGATGTGCACCGACACATCGCTGATCGCGTGCGGCGCGGAAGCGATGAGCGCATCCTTCACCGCGTGAGCGATGTCGTGCCCGGCGCGAACCGAAAGATCGCCCTCGACGCGCACTTGTATATCGACGAGATGCGAAAGGCCGCTCTTGCGCACGCGCACCTTGTCGAGGGCCCGCACGCCCGGTACTGCGAGGGCGAGTGAGCGGACTTCGTTTTCAAATGACGGTGCGACCGCCGAGTCCATCACATCGCCCAGCGCGCGGCTGATCATGGTCACACCGTTGAAGGCGATCACGACGCACGCGAACAGCGCCGCCCAGTCGTCGGCCGTCTCCCAGCCTTTTCCACCCCAGATCGCGATGCTGATGCCGACGAAAGCCGCCGCGCTCGTCACCGCGTCCGACCAATGGTGCATCGCCTCGACACCAAGCGCAGTGCTGCCGACCTCGATGCTCTTGGCACCGACCCGCCGCGAGAAAATCAACTTCACCACGACCACGATCGCGAGGAGCACAAGTGTCCACCACGACGGACCGCGGTGCGGAGTGACGATCTCGTGGATCGCGTGCCAGCCGATCCAGCCGGACATCGCGAACACAAAGGCCGCGACCGCGAGCGCCGCGAGCGACTCCGCCTTGCCGTGGCCGTAGGGATGGTCCGCGTCCGGCGGCTGCGCGGCAACGCGAAACCCCGCCCACACGATCACCGACGTGAGAATATCGAGCAGCGACTCCGCGCCATCCGCGATCAGCGCGTAGGTGTGGCCGAAGATGCCGCCGGCGAATTTCGCGAGCGCGAGCACGGCGTTGAGGCCCATGCCGCGCAGCACGAGCCGCGCGCTATCGTCGGCGCGTTGCTTCGCGGCAGCGTGGGGTGGCGGCAGGGCGGCGGGGGTCACGCCCCCAAACTACCGACGATCGCGCGCTGCGGGCCAGCCCGCAATTATTGACCCCGCCGCCAGCGCACGCCACGCTAGCGGGCATCATGGCCGCGCAAATCAGCTCCTCCGCGAACGATCCGGTGAAACAATTTTCGGTATTCACCGAAAATCGCGTCGGGCGCCTCCACGATCTCACGTCGCTGCTGAAGGCGCACAACGTCCACATCATGGCGATCACCGTGCTCGATACGACCGACTGCGCGATCGATCGCCTCATCGTCGATGATCCCGACAAGGCAAGGGAGCTGATGGTGAACAACGATTTTCCTTACTCCGAGTGCAGCGTGCTCGCCGTCGAGATCAGCGATGAATCGGAGTTTCAGGGTGTCCTCTCCGCGCTGCTCGAGGCCGAGATCAACATTCACTACATCTACAGCTTCATCAAACGCCCGGAGGGAAAGTCCGCCATGGCGATCAACACGGAGGACTTTGAAGTCGCCGGCCAAGCGCTCAATCAGCGCGGCTTCCGGGTGCTCACGCAAAGCGAGATCGCGCGATGAAGAGAATGCCGCCGACGCAACGAAGCGATCGGCGGCACATGCGGTTCCGGGGAGGTCGGCGGCGTTATTCGCCCTGGCCGAGCGAGTAACCGGGCTGACCGTTGAACCGGTAAAGGTTCTCGGTTTTGATCACGTCCAGCCCGGTTTGTGTAAGCGCCGTCATCGCCACCGGAATTTCGTGCGCGGTAATAACGTGGCCCGCGGCCGCCATGACGCGGCAGCGCCAGTGATCGGTGCAGAAGGTTTCCGGATGACCTTCCGGCCAGACCATCACGCCGCGGTTCGTGATCATTTTTAGTTGAAGTGAAGCGGGCAGCGCCGCCCGCACGCGTTGCGCCAGCTGCCCGGCGGATCGACCGGGCTCATCCCAGTGGACAAACAGATCCGAGCCTTCGAGGATTTTTTCGGGCCGGCTCGCGGGGGTCGGCGTGAGCGCTGCGGCCACCACGGGTTTGTCGACGGTACCAGCCGCAGACTGTGCCATAGCCTTCGGCAGGTGGCGCGGCTCTTGGCCGAGCCGAGCAATCACAGCGTCGGCAAACTGCGCCGTCGTCGCGCGGCGCTGCCGGCTGGAATCACGGAAGATGTCGGCCGTGGCCACACCGTCCTCAAGCGTGCGCAGCCAGGCGTTGCGAATGCGATTCGCCACGTCCGCCTGCCCGACGTGGACGAGCATGAGTCCTGCCGCTTCGAGCAGTCCGGAGGGATTGGCGAGCCCGCGACCCGCGATGTCGGGCGCGGAGCCGTGCACCGCCTCGAACATCGCACCGGCGTCCCCGATATTGGCCGAGCCGGCGAGCCCGATTGAACCGGCGCATTGGGCGACGATGTCAGAGAGGATATCACCGTAGAGATTGGGCGCGAGCACGACATCGAACCGATGCGGCTCCGTCGCCAACAGCGCCGCGCCAATGTCGACGATCATCACCTCGGTTTGGATCTCGGGATAGGCCGCGGCCGTTTCGAGAAACACTTTCCGGAAGAGCCCGTCCGTGAGCTTCATGATGTTATCCTTCACCATGCAGGTGATTTTCCGGCGGCCGTGGCGGCGTGCATACGCGAAGGCGTAGCGCGCGATGCGTTCGCAGCCGGGGCGCGTGATGAGTTTCAGGCACTGGTAAACCTCGTTGGTCTGGCGGTGCTCGATGCCCGCGTAGGTGTCCTCCTCGTTTTCGCGCACAACCACCACGTCGAGGCCGGTGAAGAGCGACGGCACGAACGGCGCGTGGCTCACACAGGGCCGGACGTTGGCGTAGAGTCCGAGCGTCTTGCGCAGCGTAACGTTGAGGCTCTTGTAGCCCGATCCCACCGGCGTGGTGATCGGCGCTTTCAGCAGCACGCGCGTGCGCCGCAGCGAGTCCCACGCCTCCGCGCCGATGCCCGACGTGCGGCCGGCGCGATAAACCTTTTCCCCGATTTCGATCTCCTCCGGGGCTAGGCGTGCACTGGCGGCGGAGAGGATGCGAAGCACGGCGTCCATGATTTCGGGGCCGATGCCGTCGCCGCGGGCGACGGTGATCGGAACGGCGGCGGGAGCAGCCGGGAGCGAGGCGGGTGCGGCGGTGGCCGCGATGGTGGCGGTGTTCATACGATGCTTACATCGTGATATCTAATACATGAAGTCAACATCATTCGTGAGTTCTCTTGAAGCCGGGGTGCCGTCCGCTACGGTTCAGCCATGGCCTCACCCTCCACCCCGCCGCCCGCCGGCTGGACGTTTCTAACCAATCATACCCACGTCCTCGTCTGCCTCGCGCAGAATGAGGACATCACGCTGCGCGAAGTCGCCCAGCAGGTCGGCATCACCGAGCGCGCCGTGCACGCGATTGTCACCGCGCTGGAGGAGGAAGGCGTGCTCACGCGCACCCGCGAAGGCCAGCGCAACCGCTACAAGCTCAACCGCAGCTATCGCCTGCGGCACCCGCTAGAATCGCACCGCAAGGTCGGCGATTTGCTCGATCTGATCGGCAAGGAGTAGGCGTTACCCTTCGAATAAGTCCGAGGAGAAGCGGCATCAGCGTATAGCGCGCAGCTTCGCTGCTCAATCTCGAGCGTTCAGCCCTGTACTTCTCCGCTCGACCAAAGCTTTTAGCCCTGAACTTCGCCCATCTTCTCGCCCTCGAGTTCGTAGAGGCCCGTCATGTAGCCGTTCTCGAACATCGCGCCGACTTTCAGCTCGCCGTAAAATTGCACGGGCACGTCCATCAGCGGGGCCACACCCTTCTTCATCTTCACGATCACCCACTCGTTCATGTTCGGCACAGAGCCGTAGCAGCAGGCCATCGTGTTGCGCATGAGAAGAAATTCCGTAACGAGCCCCTTCTCCATTTTCACCGGCACCATGAAGCCCGTGATGACGGCCTTCTTGCCGTTCCATTCCTTCACGCCGGCAGGAATCTGCTCCTCACCGGTCGGCGGTTTGGCGTTGGGCGCGGCCGCGGGATCAAACGCGGGCGGGGTGAAATTGTAGGACGCGAGCTGCTCGAAGCCGAGCTTCAGGTAGCCGTTGTCGACAGCGATGCTCGCCGCAGGCGTCCCCGGCGCCGGCGCGGCATCGGCCGCGCGCATAAAGCCACCAACCGAGACGATCGCGGAAATCCAAACGAGGGCGCGGAGCGTTTTCATTGCTGAACATCTTACCCGAACCCCGCCGTTCGTCAAAGGGCGATTTTACCGCAAATCACGATCTCGGCGCGCGCGGCGCAAGGTCCGGCGTGCGGCCCGCCATCCGGGCGGGCAGTCGCAGCCGAAATCCGCCGGCCGCAAAGTTGTTGTCCGGTTTTCAATCCCGTGACGTTTATCGGCAAACGGCATGATCGACGACGCCACCCTGCTCCATCGCTATGCGGCACATCGCTCCGAGGGCGCGTTCGCCGAGCTCGTTAGGCGTCACTTGCCGTTGGTCTATTCGGCGGCGATCCGCCGGCTCGAGGGCGACGCTCACCGGGCGGCCGATGTGGCCCAATCGGTTTTTGCCAAACTGGCGCGCGACGCAGACCGACTTTCCCGGCACACCGCTCTCACGGGCTGGCTTTACACCGCAACGCGCAACGCCGCGATCGACGTCGTGCGCTCAGAGCAGCGCCGGCGCATCCGCGAACAGGAGGCCCACACCATGCAGGAAATTTCCGCCCCGCCCGAAACCCCGATCGATTGGGCAAAACTCCAGCCCGTGCTCGACGGCGTGATGGACGAGCTCGAGGACGACGATCGCGAGGCGGTCCTGCTGCGCTATTTTCAAAACCGCCCCTTCGCCGAAATCGCCTGCGCGATCGGCTTGAGCGAGGATGCGGCACGCAAACGTGTGGAGCGCGCCGTCGAGAAACTCCGCAGCCCGCTCCGCCAGCACGGCATCACCTCCACGTCTGCCGCGCTGGCCACCGTGCTAGCAAGCGAGACGGCCCTCGCCGCACCCGCCACACTCGCAAGCAGCATCGTGGGAGCCGCGGTCGCGAACGGCAGCGTCACCGCGGGAACCGCCGTCTTGACCAGCACCGCCAAGCTTTGGATCGGCATCGCGGCCGCCGCGGCGATCGGCGGCGCGGTTGGAGTAGTGTCCCAGCGCGGAACGATCGCCGAGCTGCGTGACGCACAGGCGAAAACCCGACAGGAGCTGGCCAAACTTCCGGAAACGAACGCCGCCAGTCTGAATGCGCGCGTCGCGGCCGAGCAGGAATTGGCGCCACTCCGTGCGTCATCGCGCGCCCGCGACGCCGCAGCGCCAGCGTCGAATCAGACAGTCACGCCACGCCCCACCGATGCCGCTCCCCGCTCCGCCACACCGCTTCCGATCGCGCAGACACCCAAGACGCGCCAGCAGCGCTCGGATCTTCATCAGCGTTACGATCCCTTTCTGCTAAAATACGGACTCACGCCCGCCCAAGCCGATCGCTTCGTCGACCTGAAGATTGCGATCTACGAAGCGCAGGATGATCTGCAGGCGGCGGTGCGCACCGCTGGCGCCCAAGGCGACAGCACAGCCGTCGAAGCCATGCGCTCAAAACTCGTGAAGCCCATGTGGGACGAGATTCGCCAACTCCTCGGCCCCGAGGGCTACCGGGCCTACGGGAGTTTCGAGACCGCCTCGGCCTACCGCCCCGCTTACATCGATCCGATGCTGCCCGAATTCTACTCCGCGAACGTCCCGCTGTCCGCCCAGCAAGTCGATCAACTGCTTCAACTCGTCACCGCCCACCACCGCTCCGTGCGCGTCAATCCCACCGACATCAGCACCCAAGGAATCGTGGACTGGGACGGCGTCGTGGCGCAGGCCGGTGAGGTTCTCACGCCCGCGCAGCTCGTCGTACTGCAACGCTACACCACCAGCAGAAAATCCGAACAGGCGTCGCACTGAGCCCGTCAAACACTTCAATCCCCACCATGAAACTCCCCCATAAAAACCTCCGCCGCGCCCTCCTTGTAGCGGCGCTTCCCCTGCTCGCGTTCAATTTTTCCCAAGCCCAAACCTCCGGCAACACACTGCCGCCTGCTCCGCCGCCAATTTCCGAGGCGGATTTTCCCTACACCATCAAGGTCAAGACCTGGCCGGCAGAGGAAGGCTTTCGCCGCGGCGATCGACTCCAGATCGAATCGGTGAAGGGCGATCGGCCGACGATCGAGCCGGGCGGCTCCTATCTCGTGCAGGGCACCTACACGCTCGGCTCCGCGCCAAGCGCGAGGCTGATGCTCTCCCTCACCTCTAAGGGCGGTCGCAGCCTCACTTCGGCAACTCAGCGCATGAATATCGATCAGGGCACCGGCGCCTTCACTCTCGCGACGACCGTGCGGGATTCGGGTCAACTCCATGTCTCGTTCTACTTCCCCGATCCGAACGAACCGCGACGCAGCTCCTCTGGAGGAGGAATCTATTTCGACAACCGCTGAGGCCAAAACCATCGGCGCACCCCGGCCACCCACGATTTCCCTCTGGCCGACCGCTGCCAGCGCCGATTCAACCGTAAGGTGATCCGGCCCGGTCTTTTACTCGCGTGCAGTCTTGCCTCGGCTGCGCGGCTGCTCGGGCAGACGGACCCGTTTGAAACCCGCGTCGAGTTGTTGTTCCGGCCGCTGCTCGCGGAGCAGATGGCGCTCTCGCCCGATGGTCGGCGCGTCGCCTACACGAGGCAGGCGGGCAACGATCTGCAGGTAATCATCCTCGATGTTGAAAATCCACTGGCAAAGGTCAGGCTCAACGTCGACGAGGCGCGCACCGTTCTCTTCGCGAAAGAAAAACAGCACGCGCAACTCCGCTTCCTGCGATGGGCCACCGCCGATCGGCTCGTGATGGCGCCGACGGTGGTGCGCATCATGGTGCCCACAATGCCGCCGCCGTCCTCGCTTGACGCCGAACGCTTGCTGACCGAAGGACCGCCGCCCAAGCTGCCCGATACGCCAAAGATCACCGCACCGATCATGGCGGTGGATGCCACCGGACTCAACCCGACGGAGCTCGCGGACGCATCGCCAGAAGCGACAATCGCGCCGCCGATTAATGGCTTCCTAACGAACAATCGCGAGAGGCTGGTGGTCTTGTTTCCGCCGGACGAAGGCGGTCGCGTCACGATCGATGTTCGCACCGGCAAAAAAACAGAACTCGATGACGAACGCCCGCTCACCACCGCCGCCGACGGCCGGTTCCCGTTTCCGGGCGAGGCGCGCATCAGAGCGATGGAGGATTTGGCCCGCAAATTTCCTCATCGCACCGCTGAGCTGCTGGACTGGACGGAAGACCTTCAATATCTCCTCGTCCACATCACCGGCGGCGGCGATCCCGGGCGCGTGTTTGTGTATCAGCGGCCGCTCAACCTCATGCTGGAAGTTTTTCGCAATGCCCCATGGTTGAATAGCAGCGAGCTCAACGAGACTCGCGCCTTCGAGGTCGCCGGACCGGACGGAACGCGTCTCAGCGGCTGCGTCACCTGGCCGCGCGCCCCACGGCTGAAGCCGCCGCCATTGCTCGTGTGCTTTCCGACGAAGATTCCCGGCAGCGCGCAACCCGACTTCGATCCGGAGTCGCAGCTGCTCGCCGACCTCGGCTTCGTCGTGCTGCGACCGAATCATCGCTTTGCGAAAAACTTTTCAGCTCAGGATCGCGCGGCCCTGCGGACGGGCCTCGATCGCATCTCGGTCGACGATGCGGCGGCGATGGTGGGAAAACTGGCCGAGTTATTTCCGAACCGGCCGTTCGACGCGAAGCACATCGCGACGCTGGGCCGTGGTTTTGGCGGCTACGTCGCCGTGCGTGCGCTCCAACTCCGCCCTGATGTGTTTCACGCCGGCATCGCGATCGACGCGCCGATGGATCTTCGCCGGTGGCTCTACCCCGCGGTCTTCTTCCTCGACGCTCCGCACCCGACAGATCTTCCGTCAGGTATTTTCACTTCCGACTCCGAGGAACTGGAAAGAATTTCCGTCGCCAACCACGCCGCGTCGTTGACGCGCCCGGTGATGTTCATCGTCGAGCCCAGCCGCAACGCCACGGTCGAAATGGGCGTGAGTGCGGTCCGCGCAGAGTTGAAAAAGGCCGGACACGCCGCGGACTACCTCGAGGCGGAGCCCGGTTTCGCGCTCGGCTTGCCAAAGGCGCGCGCGGCCGTTTATCGAAAAATTGAGGAATTCATCAACCTGCGGCTCTACGATTATCGCGTGAAGATCGGGCCGTCCACCGAGGTCAAATGAACGCGTCGTGCTCAAGCCTTTTCAGCCTCGCGGCGCTCGCTCTCGCGGGCACTGCGGCGCTCGCACGCGGCCAATCGCCCAATCCACTCGCGGCGGCGGCCGATGCGCCCGCCGTGGAGTTGCCGCCGATGGTCGTCGCCGAGTCGGCTGCCGCGCCGCCGTGGCTTTACGTCAAGGTGGGCAACATGGAATACCTGTCGCGGTGCTCGGCGGCGACGACCCGCAGTTACGCCGAGGAGTGGGAGCGCGCGCTCCAGATCATGGGAGCGTTCGTGCCCGATTCGCTGCTGCCGCGGAATGAAATCCCCGCGCTCACGATTCTCGTCAGCCAAAGTTTCGGCCAGTCGACGAGCCCCGAGTTGTTGAGGGAACTGAAGCAGCAGGCGGCGCTGCACGACCGCGCCCGCTTTGGGCAGGAGCCCCGCGCGATTTCCTACCGCTTTGCGCCCAACATGCGCCTCGAAGATCGCGACACGTATGCGACCTTCGCGTATGTCGACGAGTCGAGGTTCGACGCGTCGCGGCTCACCGCCACCCCCGCCTACCTGCGGTTCCTGCTGGAGCGGCGTGTGCCGGCGCTCCCCGCGTGGTTCATCGAAGGCATCGACCAAGCCTATCGCAACGCCACCCTGTCGCTCGACGAGATCACGCTCCCGGATTTTTCCTGGGTCGACGACGCTCAGACACGCTGGCTCGCCCGCTCCCCCGACGCGCCGCGGGCGCTGCTGCCGGCGAGCGAACTCTTCGCGCCCGACGCCCTGCGCGGTCCCATCAACGGAAATCCGCAGCGCGTCGAAACGATGAAGGCGCAAGTCGCCCTCTTCGTGCGCTGGGCCTTGGAAGGCGGCGTGTCGACCCGGGATGCACTCTGGCAGTTCGCCGCCCGCGCCGCCGAACAGCCGGTGACCGAGCTGATGTTCGAGTCGTGTTTTGGCTTCGACTTCGCGGAACTGCGCGATCGGTTGAGCGACTATCTGCCGGGCACGTTGCAAAAGTTCCCCCGCCTCGATCCGGGAAAACTTCCGCGCGTGCCGCGCGCCGCCGTGCGCCCAGCCACGGTCAGCGAGATCGCGCGCCTTCGCGGCGAATGGGAACGGCTGGCGATCGGTTTTGTGAAGAACGGCCAGCCGGAAGTGCAGGAGCACTACGTAGCGCAGGCGCGGCGCACGCTCCACCGCGCCTACGACACCGGCGACCGCGATCCGCGGCTGCTGGCAAGGCTGGGGCTCTGCGAACTCACGGCGGGCGATGCGGCGGCCGCGCGAAGCTTTCTGGAGTCGGCGACAGCGGCGCGCGTCGGCCGAGCGCGCGCTTACTACGAACTCGCGCGCCTGCACCTCGCGGACCTGCGGCGCGACCAGCCGGCCACGAAACTTTTTTCCCCCGCCGAACTCAGCCCGTCACTCGATCTTCTGCGCGTGGGCGCGCGTCAGAAACCACTCCTGCCGGAGATGTTTCTTCTCCTCGGCGACGCGCTCGTGCGCAGCAGCGTCGCGCCCACCGCCGAAGACTTCGTCTTGCTCGACGTCGGCGCGGCGGCGTTCGCACGGCGACCGGATGTCAGCTTTCAACTCGCGCTCGCGTTGGCGCGCCACGGGAAGCGAGACAGCGCGGCCGCGCTTCTGGCCGCGAGCAGCGACTACGTGAACGACGACAATCTACGTGCGCGTTTCGCCCAGCTACGACAAACGCTTGCTTCCTCTGAACCTCACGACAGCGGCGCGAGCGTCTCCGCGACCGGCGTGCGGTAGGCCTTCAGCGCCGGCACCACGCCGCCCAACGCGCACAGCCCGATCATCGCCAGGGGGCAGATCCAAAGAATCGGCAGCTTCGCCGTGATGTCGATCACTACCCCCGTCTGGGCGCGGATGATTCCGGCCACGCCGATTAACAGCGCGAAATAAAACACAAAACCCGCCATCGCTCCGAGCGCGCCGATGACAGCCGCTTCCGCGACGACCGCGCCGAAAATTGTCCGCCGCCGCGCCCCGAGCGCGCGCATAATCGCCAGATCGCGCTGCCGCGCGCTCATCGAGTTGTAGATGCTCGCGAGCACCGAGCCGGCGGCGACCAGCGCCACGAGATAAGCGACGAGCGCGAGCACCTGATCGAACCAGGAAATCTTGCTGAACAAATCCGCGATGATCGCGCCGACCGGATAGGCCAGCGTCATTCGGTTGCCCTGCTTGTTATACATCATGTCGAGCATGAAGCCCGCGCTCGGCGAGCGCAGTTGGATGAGCACCGCGCTCACATCCGTCGCCGCGCGCGCGTCGTGGCCGCTCATCGTCTGCAAACCCTTCAGCGGAATCCACACCACGCGATCGGCCGGCGTGTTGGTCGGTTGGAGGATGCCCGTCAGCGTGTATTCGTCGGCGTGCTGGTTTTTCGCATCGTAGTTCAATCCGTGAAACGGGTGAAATTTGTCGCCGACCTTCAGGCCGAGTTTTTCCGCCGCAAAGCTTCCGGCGATCGCTTCCTTCGCGTCCGGCGTGAAAATTTTTCCGCCGGGCTCGAGCGCGTATTTTTTCCCCGGGGCGTATTCCACGGTCTCGAATAATTCCGGCACCGTGCCGACCAGCCGGTAGCCGCGCAGGTTGTCACCGACCGCGATCGGAATCGCGACCTTCACGGCGGGATGACGCTTGATCGCTTCGTAGTCGGCGTAGGCGAGATTGCCGGGCGACGCTTCAAGGTGGAAAATCGCGTTGAGCACGAGTTGGAGCTTCGAGCCGCGCGCGCCGAGCACGGCATCGAAACCGGCGTTGGTCTGGGTAAACGCCGTTTGCGACTGCGTCTTCACCATCCATACCGTCATGAGCAGCCCGCTCGCGAGCGCGATGCTGCCGGCCGTGATGAACGTCGAGAGCGCGTGCTGGCGCAGCGACCGGTAAATAATCAGCGGCAGCGTCATCGTGGCGCCCCTTTCATCGCGAGATTGATCTCGCCGAAATCCTGCCGTTTTTCGAATTGCCCGAGCACAAGTTCGTCGTGGCTTACCAGCAATAGCGCCGCGCCGTGCTCGCGGCAAACTTCACGAATCAAAACGAGAGCCTCGCTCGAGTGCTTGCGATCGAGGTTGCCGGTGGGCTCATCGGCTAGGACGAGCTTGGGCCGGTTTGCCAGCGCACGGGCGACGGCCACGCGTTGCTGCTGCCCGGTCGAGAGCTGCCGCGGAAAATGATCCAGCCGGTGGCCGAGCCCCATGCGCTCAAGCACGTGCTTCGCGTGCGCCTTATCCGCGCCGCGTGGGCCGAAGCTCATGCCGAGCACCACGTTTTCGATCACGGTGTAGCCTTGGAGCAGGTTAAAGGTCTGAAAAATGTAGCCGAGCTTCTCCGCGCGCAGCCGATCGCGCTTCGCCTCGCTCAGCGCCGTCATGTCCGCGCCATCGATCGCCACCCGGCCGCTGTCGGCCGCGAGGATGCCCGCGATCATGTTGAGAAAAGTGGTTTTGCCCGAGCCGCTTTCGCCGCGCAGCGCCATTTGCTCCCCCGCGGCCAGCGCGAACTGCGCCACGTTCACGATGTCCACGCGCTCCCCATCGGGTGCGACGAACGACTTTTTCAGATCGGTGACGGCGAGCATGTGGTTTAAAGTGTAGTGGGCGAGACGGCGGCGGTTGCCAAACGTTTCATGCAGAAATCGCGCCGTTGCGAATCCGCCCTAGTGCGCTGAGCGTAGCGTTTCCTGTGCCCACGTCCGCCGACGCAGATATCCGCCCCTCATTCTGGCAACGCCGCCTCGTTGCGCCGCTGCGGGCACAGCTCACGCAGGGCGTCACTCCTGACCAGCTCGCCCTCACGCTCGCCATCGGCACCACGTGCTCGCTCTTTCCGTTTTTAGGCACGACCACGCTGCTCAACCTCGCCGTCGGCCTCGCCCTCCGACTCAACCAACCGATCCTGCAAACGGTGAACTATCTGCTCACCGCCGCGCAGCTCGCGCTCATCCTCGTCTACGTGCGCGCCGGCGAATTCATCTGGCGCGCCGCGCCCGTGCCGCTGTCGATCGCTCAACTCTTCACCGAGTTTCGCACCGATCCTTGGAGATTCCTGCAAAGCTTCGGCTGGACCGGCGTCCACGCCTTCACGGCGTGGGCGCTTACCGCGCCGTTGTTGGTCGCCGCAATCTATTTCGTGACGCGGCCCGCGCTGCGCCGGCTCGCCCGCGCGTGGCCGACGCGTGCTTAGGCGCTAGTTTCGTCCCCGCGCTCCGTCGGAGAAATTCTCGAACTTCTCCGTCACGCGCAGGCGGGCTGAGGGTGGCGGCAGCACGGAAGGCAGGCTCGCGGAGATGCTCGTGTTGCCTTCGCCACCGACGAGCGCCACGAGCGCCGCCACGGCTTCGTCGAGCGCCACGGCCTGCGCGCTCAACTGGGTCGAGGCGCTGGCCGTCTCCTCGGCGTGCGCGGCGTTGGCCTGGGTGACCTTGTCCATCTGACCGACCGCCTGGTTGACCTGTCCGACGCCAGCGCTCTGTTCTTTCGACGCCGTCGCGATCTCGGCCACGAGTGTGTCAACGCGCCGGATTTTTTCGACGATTTCGGCGAGGCTCGCCTCGACGCGGCCGCACAACGCCACGCCACGGTGGCTCTTCTCGATCGAATCAGTGATCTTTTCGCCGGTCTCGCGCGCGGCGGCGGCGCTGCGCTGCGCGAGCGCACGCACTTCCTCGGCCACGACCGCAAAGCCCATACCGGCCTCGCCCGCCCGCGCCGCCTCGACCGCCGCGTTGAGCGCGAGGATGTTCGTCTGAAACGCAATCTCGTCGATCGTCTTGATGATTTTGGCGATGTTGTCACCCGCCGTCTTGATGTCGGCCATCGCAAGGTTGAGTTGCTGCATCCCGGCTGCGCCCGCCTCAGCCGAGGCGTTGGTCGAGGCCGCGAGTTTCTTCGCCGAGACCGCGGTGTCGGAGTTGCGCTGCGTCATGCTGGAAATCTCCTCAAGCGTGGCGCTCGTTTCCTCGAGTGAGGCCGCCTGCTCGGTCGCGCCTTCGGCAAGATTCTGGCTCGCGGTCGAGATCTCCGCCGATGCCGCCGTGGTTTGCTGGCTCGCCGAGCGCAGGCTCGCGATCGACAGGCGCAGCGGCTTCACCACGAGCCGGCGATTGAGGACGTAGAAGCCGGCGGCGACCACGAGGGAAAGCGGCAAAACCCACGCCAGGCTCCGTCCCATGCCATGCCACACCACCGCATCAACGCGCCGCAGATCGGCCTTCAGCACGAACGCGCCATGCACCTCGCCCGCGTGCCAGTTTTCCATGGTGAAGCCGACGACATCCTTGCCATCGTGCGTCGGGCTCGTCGCCGGATCGCCGTGGCAGGTGAGGCAGTCTTGGGAAAGTTTGATCGGTCGCGCGTAGACGAGCTGATTGCGCTCCTGATCAATCTGCACCAACTCGGACACAGAGCCTGTTTCGAGCGCGCTGAGAATCTTTTCTTCGTCGGGCGTGGGTAGATTCTTTGGGTTGCGCGCTTGGTGTTTCGGAATTCGAAACTCAAAACCCTGCTCGGCCGCCGCTTTCTCGATCGCCTTCCACGCCGCAACGACCGGGATCGTGCCGTAGATCGTGGACGAGCGCAGATCGCCGCCCGCTTTGAGCTCGGCGACAAGCCGCGCGCGGTCGAAGGCATGCTCGGTATTGAGGCGCGCGATGCTCTCGCGGACGTTTTCCGCCTCTGAAATCGCAGAGCGCATCGAAGCCACGGTGAGTTCGACGCCCTGTTCACGAATCACGAACTGCTGCACTACGAGAGCAACGGTCACGGTGGCGGCCATCGCCGCGAGCGCCGCCAGCGTCATTTTGGTTCCGAGTTTCATTTGGGAGGGTAGCGTATGATTGCAACTGTTAGCGTGCGATGCGGCGCCTTATGATCGTCGGCACCGATCGAGCCGTTCCCAACTCACATTAAACTCACTTCGCGCACCCGAGATGCCGGCGATTTTCCAGCGCACGCAGCCTCGACTCGCGGTGCGTTTCACGCGAACGTCCCCACATGAGTTCGCCCAGCCCCGGGAAAAAATTCCGCGATGCGCTCGCCGCCGAACATCCACTCCAGATCACCGGTGCGATCAACGCCTACGCCGCGCTCCTCGCCCAACGCGCTGGCTTCCGCGCGCTCTACCTCTCCGGCGCCGGTGTGGCCAATCACTCTCACGGCATCGCCGACACCGGCGACACCACGCTCGCCGATGTGCTCATCGATGCGCACCGCATCGCGCAACGCGTGCCGCTCCCAATCTTGGTCGACATTGACACCGGCTGGGACGATCCCGTGCGCGCCGTCCGCGAACTCGCCGCCGCCGGCGTCGCCGCCGTGCACCTCGAAGATCAAGTCCCCGCGAAACTCTGCGGCCACCTCCCCGGGAAACAACTCGTCCCTACCGCTGAAATGATCGCGCGCGTAAGTGCCGCCGTCTCGGGCAAACCCGATTCCGATTTCGTCGTGATGGCGCGCACCGACGCCGCCGCGAACGAAGGCGTCCCAGCCGCGATCGCGCGCGCGCAAGCCTACGTCGCCGCTGGCGCCGACATGATTTTCGCCGAGGCGCTCCGCACGCTCGAAGACTTCCGCGCGTTCACCGCCGCGGTGAAGGTGCCGGTCCTCGCGAACCTTACCGAGTTCGGCCAGACGCCCTACTTCACCGTCGACGAACTCCGCGCCGCCGGCATCGCGATGGTGCTTTACCCGCTTAGTGCCAGCCGTGCCGCCGCCGCCGCGTCACTCGAAGTTTATTCCGCGATCCGCAAACACGGCACGCAACGGGGCGTTGTCGGCCAAATGCAAACCCGCGCCGATCTTTACACGACGCTCGGCTACACGCCGCCGAAATAGCGGCCCACCCCATGAACGACCCCACCCCGCCCCCCACTCCCGTTTCCAAAGTCAAAAAATCCGTCGCGCTCTCCGGCGTGATCGCGGGCAACACCGCCATCTGCACCGTCGGCCAGTCGGGTAACGACCTTCATTACCGCGGCTACGACATCGCCGATCTCGCGCACGTCGCCACCTACGAAGAGGTCGCGCATCTGCTCATTCACGAACGCCTGCCCAACGCCGCCGAACTCGCCGCGTATCGCGCCAAGCTCATTTCGCTGCGCGGCCTCTCCCAGCCAATCCGCGCGATCCTCGAACAGCTCCCCGCGTCGTCTCACCCGATGGGCGTCCTCCGCACCGGCTGTTCCGCGCTCGGCGCGATCGACACCGAACCGTCCGCCAAAGGCAGCGCCGGCCCCAACGATCCCACCGTCGCGCGCGCAATCGCCGACCAGCTCATCGCCTCGTTCCCGTCGATGCTCCTCTACTGGCATCACTTCGCGACGACTGGCAAACGCATCGAGGTCGAGACTGACGACCCCACGATCGCCGCGCATTTTCTCCGGCTGCTGCACCAACGCGTGCCCAAGCCTCTCCACGTCCACTCGCTCGATCGCTCGCTGATTCTCTATGCGGAGCACGAGTTCAACGCCTCCACCTTCACCGCGCGCGTCATAGCCGGCACGGGCGCCGGCATCTACGGTTGCGTGACCGGCGCAATCGGCGCGCTGCGCGGCCCGAAGCACGGTGGCGCCAACGAGGTCGCCCACGAAATCCAACTCCGCTACCGTACGCCGGACGAAGCAGAGGCCGACATCCGCGCTCGCGTCGCCCGCAAGGAAATCGTCATCGGCTTCGGCCACCCCGTTTACACGATCAGCGATCCGCGCAGCGCCATCATCAAGGAAATCGCCCGTGAACTCTGCGCCGACGCCGGCGACGTGAATTTTTTTAAGATTTGTGAGCGAATCGAATCGGTCATGTGGGAGCTGAAGAGAATGTTTCCCAACCTCGATTGGTTCAGCGCGCCCGCCTATCACATGATGGGCGTGCCGGCCGCGATGTTCACGCCGCTGTTCGTCATCGCACGCACCGCCGGCTGGTGCGCGCACGTGATCGAGCAGCGCGCCGATGGCAAAATCATCCGCCCCTCCGCCAACTACACCGGGCCCGACAATCGCCCGCTGCCGCCGCTCGCGCATCGCGGTTGAATTCTCCGGCGCGGCGCGGTGAAGAAATTCAAACGGCGCGGATCGCTCCGCGCCGAGTTTAACCGACAAACCCCAACCACGCCGGATCAAATCCACGCGCCTTCGTAAAAGCGGTAGGCGCCGCTTTCGGTTTCCCAGTGCGGCGAACTCCACTTCGCATTAGCGTAGGGCGGCACTTCCCAGTGGCCGGCCATCCACTCATACTGGCTGTTGCGCCATGTCCAGTAACCGGCGATCCACACGTGCGAGGACGACGGCTGCGCGATGACCACTTCGGCCTGCATGGCCGGCGGAGCCTGCGCAACGATGTAGGAGTTGACGGGAGTCGTCTGCGTCGTGACTACCGTGCCACTCGGGGTGTTCTGCGTGGTCTGGGTCGTCTGCGTCATCATCGGCGCAGGCGCGGCCATCACCACCCGCGTGGGCGGCGGCGGGGGCGGAGCGGAGACCATGTGGGATTCCGGCTCCGAAGCGCAGCCGACCAGCAGCCCCAGAGCACCGCAGAGCGCCGGGATCAGAATGCAGAGCGGAGCGCGAAAAATTTTCTGCGAAGCGGACCAGGTAATTTTCATACAGAGGCAGACTGGGAAAGCAGCGAGCGGTTCGCGTCGAACCGCCGAACCCGCTGGGGCCTTCACCCTCCGTCGTCGGCGGCGGTGCGCGTTTCCTCGTTTGCCAGCGCGCGCGGCAATCGCTTCGTTCCAAGTCAACCCGCCCCATGGCAACCAGTGCGGCTCGCGAAAAATCGACGCCCACGTTCAAATCCCAACCATGTCCTCGCACATCTCCAATGTCCGCCCGCCACCCGACGCGCTCCTCGCCGAGATCGCCGACTACGCGCTCAACTACTCGACGCCCTCCGACGAGGCGCTCGACACCGCGCGCTGGTGCCTGCTCGACACACTCGCCTGCGGAATCATGGCGCTGCAATACCCGGCGTGCACAAAACTCCTCGGCCCCATCGTCCCCGGCACGTCGATCATTAACGGCGCGCGCGTCCCCGGCACCGCCTACGAACTCGATCCCGTGCAGGCCGCGTTCAACATCGGCACGATCGTCCGCTGGCTCGACTTCAACGACACCTGGCTCGCCGCCGAATGGGGCCATCCCTCCGACAACCTCGGCGCCATCCTCGCGACGACTGATTGGATTTCGCGCAACAAGGCAACGGGCACTAAGCTCTCAGCGTTCAGCACTCAGCTTTCAGCCTTGGACTCCAGGCCTGCACCCACAGTCCGCGACGTCCTCGTCGCGATGGTGAAAGCCCACGAAATCCAAGGCATCCTCGCCCTCGAAAATTCCTTCAACCGCGTCGGACTCGATCATGTGCTACTTGTGCGAATTGCATCTACAGCGGTTGCTACAGCGCTCCTCGGAGGCAGCCGCGACCAAATCATCAACGCTCTCTCCCACGCCTGGCTCGACGGCTCCGCGCTGCGCACCTACCGCCACGCCCCCAACACCGGCTCCCGCAAATCCTGGGCCGCCGGCGACGCCACCAGCCGGGCGGTCCGCCTCGCCCTCATCACCATGACCGGCGAAATGGGCTACCCGTCCGTCCTCAACGCGAAGACGTGGGGCTTCCAGGACGTCTCGTTCAAGGGCAACGCCGTCAAACTCGCCCGTCCGCTTGGTAGCTACGTGATGGAGCAAATCCTCTTCAAAATTTCCTTCCCCGCTGAATTCCACGCACAAACCGCCGTCGAATGCGCCGTTCAACTCCATCCCAAAGTCCGTGACCGCCTCGCCGACATCACGCGCGTCGAACTCACCACGCACGAATCCGCAATCCGCATCATCGACAAGACCGGCCCGCTCAACAACCCCGCCGACCGCGATCACTGCCTGCAATACATGACCGCGATCGGCCTCATCCACGGCAACCTCACCGCCGGACACTACGAGGACCAAGCCGCCGCCGACCCGCGCATCGACGCCCTCCGCGCCAAAATGACTGTCGTCGAAGACAAACAGTATTCGAAAGATTACCTCGACGCCGACAAACGCTCGATCGCCAACGCCGTCCAAGTCTTCTTCAAGGACGGATCCAAAACCGATCGCATCGAAATCCACTTCCCGATCGGTCACCGTCGCCGCCGTCGCCAAGGCATTCCGATTCTCGAACAGAAAGCAATGAGGGCGTTCGATGCTCACTACGAAGGACCAAAGTCCGACCAACTCATGTCACTCTTCACCGACCGCGCGAAACTGGAAGCGATGCCGGTGCAAGAGTTCGCAAGGGGATTCACGAAATGAAAACGCGACTGCTCTCGTTGAAATACGATGCGGGTCGACAACGAATCTAAGTCCCGCATTTCAAGAGTTGTCGCATGAAAAACTTGGGCGCCTCCGCCCTCTTATTTGGACTTCTTTTTATCACCGGCTGCACGACCTATCAGTCGATCGCACCAGGAATCGCACCGATAACACTAAAAGCGGCGGAAACGCGGCCGATCGGGATCGACCCTTTAGCGGACGTGATCAATGTGGCCTTAAAACTGATTCTGCCTTCTCCCCACCGCGACGCGACCGTCGGCTTCAGCCCCCGCACCTGATCTTTCCTCATGAAATCGTTGCTCCAAATCCTCTCGGCAGCGTGCCTCGTTTTTTTCGCGGCGGCAGCCGTGGCCCAGCCGGTCGTCGTCAACATCTACAAGCCGCCGACCAACCCGACACCGCTACTCACCACCTTCGTCGATTGGGACGCGCTGGCGGTCAAGCCCTCCGCGGTGGGCGAAACGCGCGCGGTCTTCGACAATCCCACGGCGACGCTGGAGAAACTCGAGATGCATATCACGACGCTGAAGCCCGGCATGGCGTCGCACCCGGTGCACCAGCACGCGTGGGAAGAAATCCTGCTCGTGAAGGAAGGAGATATCGAAGTGTCGCTCAACGGCAAGAAACAGCACGCCGGCCCAGGCAATCTCATTTTCTATGCGTCGCACGATCCGCACAATGCGACGAACGTCGGCGACAAGCCGGCCACCTATTACGTTATCAATTTTGTCACCGACCTCATCCACACACTGCCCGACAAGCCGGCGCTCGAACAGGCCGTGCCCGGCATGTTGCCCTCCGGCATTTTTGACTGCGATCACGCGGCAGCGACGCCGTCCGCCACCGGTTCCCGCGCCGTCGTGCTGAATTCGCCCACCCTGACTTTCAAGCAGTTCTCGACGCACATCAGCACGCTCAACGTCGGCCAGAGCACCAAGCCCGATGTCACCGATCCGGGCGACGAACTCTTCATCGTCCGGGCGGGATTGCTGGAAGCCTCGATCAACGGGATTACCTGTCGCCTCAAGGCGGACTCATTCTTCTACTGCGCGCCGAACGACAAACGCACCTTCAAGAACATCGGCCTCACGCCGGCAGCCTACCAGGTGATTAAGATCGTCTCGGCCAAAACGCCGAAGCCGCCCGGCGAGTAGTTGCTGGTGGCGCAGCGCCGCTAGCCGCGGACCCGCCGGGGCTACTCGGTTTCGCGTGCGATCAAATCCCGCAATCGAAGCAGGCGTCGCTCCTTCGCGCCCTCGGCGCAGTGGTAAAGGATCCAGCATTGCGACTAATGAAATCCCGTTCACCGATCTGCCTGAGGTGGGTAATCCGCCCACTCAGCCTATTCGCCGCGAACACCGGGCAGGCAATCAGGCCCGCCCTCGAGCCGTTCCCGCTCGAATCTTGCACCCCATCACCGCCGCCGCTTGAGTGCAGCCATCATGGCTCACGATCAGGGTGCCAGAGAGTATGACCGACCGACACCAACCAATGGAGCGTCTCAATCCAGGCGGCATCATCACATGCAAACGCTGCGGCACTAAGAACCGGGTCCCACGTTTTTCGCAAAAGCTACGCCCCATCTGCGGCAGTTGCAGGTTGCCGCTTTTGGAGCCTTTTTCCGCCAAGATTAAACGAATCACGGTGCGCCGGAAGCCGATCTGGATCGGTGTTTGCACCCTCATCGCGCTCGGCGGGCTGGCCGCTGCATATCTGCGATGGGCTAAGCCCGCGCACCCGCTTCCCGTCAACGGCACCACCACGAATTATTCGAAGCGCGATGCGATTGTGCCGCTGTCGATTTCGATTCACGCCGGCACCGGCAGCTGCTTCGTGAAGATCACCGCTTGGACCAGCGGAGCGACGACCATGACCGTCTTCGTGCGCGCCGGGCAATCGGCAACGACCAAGGTTCCGTTCGGCTCCTATCGGATCAAATACGCCACCGGCGATCAGTGGGGCGGAGAGACCGTGCTATTTGGCCCCGACACCAGCTATGCGATGGTGGACAAGCGATTTGATTTTGTCCAAACGGACGACCCGAAAAAGAGCCCCCCGGTTGAGCAGTTCCTGCAGCTGAATGGGACTCTCCGGGAATCAAAAATTTCCGCGAAGGATTTCTGAAAACGCGGAAAGGCCCCACACGCGATCAACGTTATGGCCTAGCCTCCGCCCGTCTGCTCCGTGTTCGGCGACCCGGTGATCGGCTGTCTTCCGATCGTCCGCGCGGGTGCGGCGCACCGCCCCCCCCGGAAAAAGCAGCCGTCGATCACACATTTAAGCCCCAACAGAAAATGGCCCGGTTCGCGCGCCAAGAAATGCGCAACATTGGAGATCGAATCCGGCCGAGACTGACACAGCATACCTGTTGTCATGAATGCTCGCCGCGCCTTCGCCTTGGGCGTCGCCGCTCTGCTCGTCAGCGGCGGCTGTTTCAACTGGCAGCACGACGTAACACTCAAGGGCATCGCGTTTGAAAGGGTCCGGTCCGAACCGAATGGCTACGTCATCGGGTGGATCAAAGCGGACACCTTGGTGGGCGATCGCTGGTGCAAGAGGGGCTGGCTCCATCTTTACCCCAACGGCGTCGTCGCCGCCTTCACCGCCGCGCGACACAATTCCCGCCGGCACGTGGGTCTTCCAAGAGCCGGATGGCGCGATCACCGTGTGCGCTTTCCCGCGAGACACCGAGGTGCAGGGTCATCTGTGCCGCGGCTCGGGCGGTCCCGAAGGCGTGCAGACGGCGCTGTATGCGGATGGCGGCCTGAAGCAATTTTTTCCGCAGGGCACGGTGCGCATTGATGGCGTGCCCTGTAGCGCGAGCCTGTTCGAAGCTGGCATCGAGTTGCACCCCAACGGGCGGCTGAACCTAAAAACGGCGATTGAAACCGACCCCGGCGATCGCGCTCGCCGAGTTTCGTATAGTTTTTTGTGCAGGAGGCCGACCGAAGCCGGCGGAATCAGGCTGGAGCCGGCAGCGCCGGTGGGGCCGGCCCCTTGATC
>CAITWF010000019.1 GCA_903896015.1 uncultured Opitutia bacterium
TACAAGGCCGTCCTCACCCACGGCTTCATTGTCGATCACGAGCGCAACAAAATTTCCAAGAGCAGCACCTACGAAAAACCCCAGACCAGCGACGCCTACATCGGCGAGTATGGCGCCGACGTCATCCGCCTCTGGATCGCCTCGCAGGATTTTCGCGACGACATTCCAATCTCGAAGGAAATTCTCTCACACGTCGGCGAAACCTACCGGCTCATCCGCAATACTTTTCGCTACCAGCTCTCGAACCTCTTCGATTTCGACGCCGCGCGCGATGCCGTGCCCGTCGAAAAAATGGACACGCTTGATCGCTGGGCGCTGCACCAAACCGCTACCCTCATCACCGAGTGCACGAAGGCCTACGACGCCTACGAGTTCCACCGCGTCTACCAACTCTGCAATCAGTTCTGCTCGGTCACGCTCTCCGCGACCTACCACGATATCCTGAAGGATCGACTCTACACGCTCGGAACGAACAACCCGCTCCGCCGCTCCTCGCAGACCGCGATCCATCATATCTTCAACGCCCTCGTCCGCCTCGTCGCGCCGTTCCTCACATTTACCACGGATGAGGCGTGGGCGTTCGCCACGGCGAAGAAGGAATTTTCCCACGATTCGATCCACCTGCAGGACTGGCCGCTCGCGCCGGCCGAGTGGACGGACTCGGCCATCGCGGCGGAAATGACCGTGCACCTGCAAAACCGCGCGAAGGTCAACGAAGCGATCGAACCGTTCCGCGCCGCCGGCAAGCTCGGTAAATCGCTCGACGCCGCGATCGCATTGCGCGTCACCCACCCGCAAAAGCTACAACCTGATTTTCTCGCCGAACTCTTCATCGTTTCGCACGTCGAAACCGTGGTCGATGCCGACGAGTCCAGACCCGCGATTACGGTGCGCCCCTGCGCCGAGTTGGGCTACCACCGCTGCCCGCGGTGCTGGCGCTGGGTGCCCGCCCTCGAAAAATCTGCGCTCAGCGACGTATGTCCGCGTTGCATTGGGGCGCTGAAGCCCTAGTCTTTTCTTCCCCAAACTCCCCATGGCCAAGAACGACAAAAAATCTGCCAAAACCAAAGCCGCCAAACCCGTGCTGAAAAAAGCGCCACTCACGCCGATTAAGGGTAAGGCGGCACCAGAGCCGCAGTCTGCTCCGGCGAAGAAGTCCGAAAAAAGTTCTCCTCCCATGGAAAAACCGTCAAAGAAAAACGCCCTGCGCGACAGCATTCTGAAGCGCAAGGCGGCCACCAAGCCCATCGCCTTCTCCCTCGACGAAGTCCGCGCCATCGCGAAGACCGTCACGAGCAAGACCAACGTTCCCTTCATCACCAAGACGACCAAGGGCACCACGACGAAGGTCACCACGATGGAGAAACCAGCGAAGCCCAGCCATCACAAGGCCGCGTCGCTCGCCGACATTCTCGGCTTCAACCCGAAGCGCGGCGCCAAGTCCGCCGAAGAGCTCGCAGAAAAGGACGTGCCGGAAAAATTCAAGCGCTTCTACAAGCTCCTGATCGATTTGCGCACGCACCTGACCGAGGGCATCGAACGCCACTCCGAGGAAACGCTCAAGCGCTCCGCCAAGGACGACGCCGGCGACCTTTCCTCCTACGGCCAGCACATGGCCGACGCCGGCACCGACACCTTCGATCGTGACTTCGCGCTCAGCATGGTCGCCAACGAACAGGAGGCGCTCGCCGAGATCGACGCCGCCATCAAGCGCATCCATGCCGGCACCTATGGCATTTGCGAGGTCACGCAGAAACCCATCGCCAAGGATCGCCTGCTGGCCGTGCCGTTCACCCGCTACTCGGCCGAGGCCCAGAAAAATCTCGAACGCAACCGCCACCGCTCCCGCACCCAGGCCGGTCTCTTCGGCGAACTCGGCGAAGAAGGCGGCGGCGGCTCGATGGCCGATGACAGCGGCGGCGGCGACGAGTGACCCCGTTTTCGATTTTGAGTTTTTGATTTTCGATTCCGCGACCCATGGCCGACGACCCGACTCCGTCCTCGTCGCCCGAGCTGGGTTCGGCTGGAAGCCAATCGAAAATCGAGTATCAAAAATCAAAAATTCACCGAGTCCTCGCCTACCGCCTGCTCCTCGGACTCGCGCTAGGCGTCTTCATCGCTGATCAGCTCACCAAGCTCTGGATCGCCAACCGGCTGCCCTTCGGCGTCTATGGCGAGGCCGGAGGCGCGATTCCCGTCGTGCGGGGATTCTTCTATCTCGTGCATCAGGGCAACACGGGCGCGGCCTGGAGCATGTTCACCGGCCGCAGCGTGCTCCTCGCTGTGCTCGCGGCCGCCACACTTGTCGCGATTTTTTTCTGGCGTCACTCGCTCGGCCTCAGGACGCGCTCTGCGCAAGTCTGCTTCGGTCTCCTCTGCGGTGGCATCCTCGGCAACCTCACCGACCGTCTCGTGCACGGCCACGTAATCGATTTCATCGATTTGCACTTCGGCACCTACATCTACCCGACGTTTAATGTCGCTGACTCCGGCATCTGCGTCGGCGTGGTCATCTACCTCCTGCTGTCGCTGCGCGCGCCGCAGTAGGTCTGGCGAATTATCCGCCGCCTCAGCGCAGGCGAAGGTCACAAGCGCGCGTTAAGAATAACGCGCGCCACCTCGCAGCCACCTACTCGACGTTCGCGATCTGCTCGCGCACGCGCTCCAGCTCATTCTTCAACTCGATTACCGCCCGGGCGATCGAGAGATCGTTGGCCTTCGAGCCAATCGTGTTCACCTCGCGACCGATTTCTTGCATTAGAAATTCCGATTTCCGCCCGATCTCGCCGTCGGATTTCAAGAGAGAGGCGAACTGATCAAAGTGACTGCGCAGCCGCGTAATCTCTTCCGTCACGTCGCACCGATCGGCGAAGAGCGCGATTTCGCGCAGCACGCGCTCATCGTTGAGATCGAGCTCGAGGCCGGCATCGCGCAGGCGCTTGAGCAACTGCTCGCGATAGTTCCTCGGCACCAGCGGCGCCCGGGTCGCGATTGCCTCCACGAGGCGGTGCAGCATCTCGGCGCGTTTGATGAAATCGATCATCAACGTCTCGCCCTCCTTCGCGCGCATCGCGGCAAATTCCCGCAGCGCCTGATTCAGCGTCTTTGTCAGGATTGGTTGCGCCACCTCGACGGTCGGCAACTCGGTGCCACGCTTCTGGCCGTTTGCTACCTGCCACAGCAGCTCGGCGGTCGGCTTGAACGGCACTTTCTTTTTCTTCGCGAAAGCCGCGAGTCGGGCCAGCGCCTCGCTCGCCGCGATCTCATCCCACGCGGACTGCGAAGTGGATTTGTCACCGGTGAGTTCAATGTCGACGTGCACTTTGCCTCGCGCCGCGAACTTCCGCACGAGTTCCCCAATCGCCGGCTCCAGGCTCTCCCATTCCTCCGGTAGCGCAACGGTCAGATCGAGCGTCTTGCGATTGACCGAACTGACTTGGACGGTGAGCGAGAAGCCCTCGATCGCGGCCGTAGCGCGGCCGTAGCCGGTCATGCTTTTCATAATTTCACGCCGAGAATTTTCGCGACCTGATTCACGTCTTTGTCGCCGCGGCCTGACAAATTGATGATGAGAACCTCGTCCTTCCTCATCTGCTTGGCGCGCTTAAGGCCATGCACCAACGCGTGCGTGCTCTCGAGCGCCGGGATGATCCCCTCAAGCCGTGAGCACAGTTGAAAGACTTCCAGCACCTCGTTGTCGCACGCGTAGGCGTAGTCGATCCGGTTCCGATCACGGTAGAACGCGTGCTCGGGCCCGATCGCCGCGTAGTCGAGCCCGGCGCTGACGGAGTGCGTGAGTTCAATTTGCCCGTCAGGGTCCTGGAGGATGTAGGTCTTGCAGCCCTGAAGGACGCCGAGCTTGCCGCCTTCAAAGCGAGCGGCGTGATCGCCGCGCTTGATGCCGCGACCACCGGCTTCGACGCCGACCAAGCGCACGTTTTTTTCCTCGAGAAACTCAAAAAAGAATCCGATAGCGTTCGAGCCGCCGCCCACGCACGCAATCATTTCGTCTGGCAGGCGGCCTTCCCGCGCGAGGATCTGCTCCCGCACTTCCTGCCCGATGACGCGGTGAAAATCGCGCACCA
>CAITWF010000020.1 GCA_903896015.1 uncultured Opitutia bacterium
GCGGCGCTGTTGCAAAAATCGTAACGCGTCCCGAAAGCCCGCCGTATGAGGCAAGCAGAACGGTAGCCGGGGTAGGCCAACGGTTGAGGAGATGGGCGCGAAGCAACGCTTCATGCTGCTGATTGGGTTGCAAGCGAGAGCGGAGCCGCTGACCGAAAGCGGATTTAAGGCGGTGCAGGGCAGACTCGGCAAGAGAGCGGCGATGATAGCCGACGGCGATTTTTCAATCCGGACGTCCCAGGAACCTCGTCTCTTCGATGGTGCGATTGCGCTCGCGCCAGTCGCGGCCGGGATGAAGCACGGCACGTTTGCCGGGCGGCGCGATCAACTTTGCGCGGTGTCGTCGGGCCGCGGCATAGCACATCCGGCGGTCGTAAGCGCCGTCACCGATGACGATCGTGCCGGGTTGCGGCCGAGCGACGTCCAGCACGTCGCCGAGCACCTGGCAGTCGCGTTTCCGGCAGGACGTGACGACGGCAGCAACCACGAGCGAAGTCGTCGGATCAACGCCAAGACGCGCCAAGATGGATTTTGCGGTAGGTCCGGCGCTGGAGGCCAGGGACGGTGGTCAGCCAGGTGCCGGGGCGGCGGATCTGCAGTCCGGTGGAATCGACCACGATGCAACCGCCAGACTTGGGCCACGGCGGCAACGCGATGCCCAACCGCCGGCGGCAGAGCGTAGACGGGTCCGGCACAGGCAATGTCCGCAGTCCCGCCAAATCGAGTACGGAGCGCAAGCAAGCCCAGGGTCTGACTCAAGCGGCAGCCGATACACCTGCTGGAGCAGAAGCCCGAGCATGATGACCGCCTCCGGATACACGCGGGGTCGCCCGCGCTCGCCAGAGGCGAGCGGCAGGCTCCACTTCTGTTCGAGGTCGGAACCGAGATAAACCGAGAGGCTGCCGCTCTGGCGCAGAGCGAGATGGTATGCCTTCCACTGAGGAACGTGCTTGTCAGAGCAGAGACGAGAAGCAGTGTGCCTACGCACACGTGAGGACCGCCACACCTAAAGTCGAGGCCGAACCCGAAGCGGCGGCGTTGATGCGAGGAGTTAGGTTTGGGAACCCCTGAAAAAGGCTGAATCCCGCCGAAATACCCTGATCTACGAGGGAAAATCAGCCGCCCTGGATGAATCCGCGACGGCCGGGCAGTTTGGTAAGAAAATCACGGTCAGATCGCCGATTGGAGACCGTTTTTGCAATTTTCTAGGGCAGTCTAAGGGCCGGTTTAGAGCCCATTAAAGAGCGGTAAATTCCTATCCTGACTCTTCTCTTCCCGCCGCCGCCTCGCCGCCGCCTCGCGCAAGCTCTCAGCCTTTGCCGCACCCACCTCATCCGCGCGTTGTGCGAGCAATTCGGTGAGGCTCGGCAAATCGGAAGCGCGCTTCCGATTTGACCCAAGCCCAAGAGCGCCCACGACGGCCGCGAAGGACTGCGCGCCCACGTCCGCGCCCGTAGTCCGCGCGTGCGCTTGGATTTCCTCTGCATGAGCGCCGACATACTTGCTTACCGAGGCCCGGAAATACGGCCAGAAATCCCGCACTGCGCCTGCCCGTTGGGCCTTGCCGATAGGCTCCAGCATCGCCCGCACATGCACCGCCAACGCCTTGCCGTCGAGTAGCCAGCCGCGGCCCCGAAGTTGGCGAGATAGCCGCGTGATTTCGTTGGCGCACTGATGGAGGAGCCGCGCCTTCGCCGCCCCATCGGGCGGCCAGACCAGGGAGCGCTCAAGAACAGTCCGCAGCCAAGAGTCCCAGGCTTGGACTCGCTCCACGCGGTCGACGCCGGCCGTCTCGCGCAGATAGCATTCCTCGGCCTCTTGCTCCGCATGGTCGCGAGCCTCGCGCTCCTCGAGCCTTGCACCCAAGACGTTCACAAGAACGCCTCCTGCACCGCACCCGCTTCCACGGCCGGCGCCTGCCGCCGGTAGCGCCGCGTCCGATAAGCGATCAACCGGTGTGTCATCAGTTTGATTTGCGAGACCGTCGCGTCCTCACACGCATCGAGAATCTCGGTCGTCGCCAGCTCCCACAATACGTAGCCGGGAGAGCCTGGCCAGCTGACTATCTGCGGCACGGCCTGCTCGGCGATCACCCGCATCCTCCGCTTAAATGCCCGCGCATCTTTGACCCCGAGTGCCGCGCCGATTTCCAGCGCCGTCATGATCATTTTCTTTTCAGCCAGCACCTTCACAACGGCCGCGATCATCTCGTGGTTTACTTTCGGCGCGCGGCCCTTTGGGGCGCGCTTAAAATCGGTGATCGCCTTCATTTTTAGAAGGGGTTCACCGGCACGCCGAGCTGCTCGGCGCGGCGCTCCAGCAGGCCGGCCAGTTGCTGCAACTCGCACTCGCTCAGTCCCGCATACGTGCGGCCGCCAAACCAGTGGCGAAAATAGCGCTCCACGCCGCCGCCCTCTCCGATAATTTTGCAGGCCTTCGCGATCTCCTCGATGCGTGCCCGCACGGCGGAAATCCGTTTCTCGGGCGACTCCTGCAGCTCAAACTGCGCATCGAAATTACCCGGCTCCGCCTCAGACAGAAACGCCGCGAGCATCGCGTCGAGCTCGGCATTGCGCATCTTCTTCGACGAGCACGCGCGCCCGATCGTCCTCTGCTTGAGTAACTCGAGCGCCGCCTCGTCGCACGGCCGGCCAGCGGCCCGCCGCGCCGCTTCCCACTTGCGCCGGTTGACATGGTATTTTACGAGCTGCGCGGAGTTCATGGGTTGCCTACTTTGTGGCGACTCGTGATGTGCAATCGGGCGTCATTCGCGGCTTCGTTCTAGCGGGCTTTGATGGCCACGACTACGGCGATGGCGGTGAGTGCGAGTGCCCAAGCCGCCGGAGGCACCCAATCAAAGATGCGCTCGACGAAATTGCAGACTGCTGTGAGCGCGCAGGCCCCGACCATAGCGCCGAGGATAAAAATAATGATGAATGGTAGCATGGTCGTCCTATCGTGGAGGGTTTAGGCGGTCGTATTCTGGAAGCTCGGTTTGCACGGTGTTCGTTCGGTGGTTAAACGTGCTCGTCCACCCACTGAGATTCGTAGGCGTCGATCACTTTCTTGGCGTCTTTGAGTTGGCGGGCCAGTGAGTCGCGTTGCTGTTCAAACATGGCGCAGCCCGCGACGAGTTGGGCCTCGCGATTAGCGGGCTCCATGTTCGCGATCTTCTTCACAATCGAATCGGTCTGAGGGTTTCGGCTCATGGCGTTTTCGTTCGCTAAGTTTCAGTGTTGGGCCGGTTTCAATTCCGATTGAAAATCCTCGCGGGCTGAAAGCGCGTCGGTGGCTCGCTTTCCTTCGTCATTCAGCACTTCGGGCTTCCGTGAATAATTCACGCTCCCGCTCCAAGCGTAAGCATCCGGCGAGGCGTAAAATTTCAGCGCATCGGCCAAGCCGTTGCGTTCTTTTTCTATTGCCGCAGCTCCCTCAAGCATGGCCCCGGCATCGCTTCGGACTTGGGAAACCTCACGCTCTAATTGCCGTGCCCAATCAAGGCAGGATTCAATCGTCAGCGGCGCGTAGTTTTGCGCGAATCGGTCTGTGCGTGGAGTGTTCATTCGTTCAGGGTGTAGCCAGCGCGCGCTGCCTTTTGCCGCGCCTTCACGATCGCCATGATTTCGCGCTTCGGTGCAGCCCGCAGGTTGGCGAGCGCGCAGTTCCGACGACTGCCATCTTCAAACAAAATATTCCAACCTGCCGGCAGCGGCCCGTGCGCGCGCTCCCAGATTACGCGGTGCAGATGCGCGCGCGGCTTTTTCGTGCTCCGCAGATAACCGTCGCGATCGGGGGTGTATTCGCGGCCCTCGTGCATGAACTTTGCGTGCAGGTGAAGATGCCGTGGCCGTAGCGCAAAGCCCCGCAGCTTAAACACGCTATAAAGCGACTGACGCGTGCCGCCATAAATGGCTGCGACCTCCGATAGGCTTTTGCCGGTCCGGTAGTCGGCATACATCGCCTGCGCGATGTGATCGGGCATTCCATAATAACCCCACGCGCCGATTCGTCCGAGCTTATCGCGTCGCGCAGCGCGCGTTGATTTAGCCAGGGACCGCCGCACCTGTTCCGGCGAAAGTGGTGCAGCAGCCGCCGCCATTTTTCGCACCTGGTCAGGCGTAAGCTTCAATCGCGAGAGCGCACCTGGCTCGGCTGTGCGACCTTCCATGCGCTCCAAAAAGCGCACCGCGCTGCTGGCGAGATCGGCGGCGATCATGGCGAATGTTTCGCCGGCGAAAACGGACGACGCTCCCATTGCTTGCAGGCCGGCGCCTGCGGATGGATATCAGTCTCATCGCTGTGGGTCCAAGCATGCGCCATCAGATCGCATTTTTTCGAGCGTTGCCCACGATGCACCACGACCGAGCAGTGCTTGCAGTTTCCGCAGCGCTTTCCCTTCGGGCCGCTTCCAGGCTTGTCGGCATACCCGACCTTACGCCGCCGCCGCTCCTTGCGGAGGGCGGCAGCCGCGGCGATGGGTTCGCCGAACAGATCGCGGCAGATTACGCTCATGTCTGGATCGCGGGCTCGTAGTCGGTCTCAGCCTTGCCGAATGTCCATGCGACCGCCTGCTTCGCGGTCTTCATGTCGGGCGGCACGCGCAGGAAATAATCCTTAAACGTGCCGTCGGGCTCAGACGTCGAATTGACAACCTTAACCATGACGATCGGCTCATCACCCGGCAGCTCCTTGCGCAGCAGCACGCCGAAATCGTCGCGAGCGATTTCCTTCGCGCCACTCTCGATCAGGAAGCGGTTCTGGCCGAAGCACTCGACCATTACGCGACGAACCTCGGTGTTCGTCTCCTTTTCGATTTCCGCGACCGTGATTTTTTCCGGCTGCATCACGACATGCTCTGGCACGCGCACGCCGCGCCAGTGGTATTCGTCGAAGTCGAGCCACGACCAGGACGGGCCATCGACGCAGTGCAGGCGACGGCGATCGTCGACGCGCACGCGCGAGGGAATGTCAGCGATCACGATTTCCTCGGCGAGAAACCAGAGCTGCCACGCTCCGGCCTCGAATGCCTCAAGCAGTGGGGACCACGCATGGAAAGTTTTCCCGTCGGCGCGCGCCAGCGCGCCGACCGCGGTTATGGAAACCCATGGGAGTTCCCAGGCCGCAGCCCACGCAGCCCTCGCATCCCAGGCCGCAGCCCACGCAGCCCACGCAGCCCTCGCAGCCCACGCAGCCCTCGCAGCCCTCGCATCCCAGGCCGCAGCCCTCGCATCCCAGGCCGCAGCCCACGCAGCCCACGCAGCCCTCGCAGCCCACGCAGCCCTCGCAGCCCTCGCATCCCACGCATCCCGGCCATATTTGATCATTTCTTTTTCAGAAGAAACGAATCGGATATTCACCGGGTGCTTGATCACGCGCTCCGCAAATTCGAGCACAGCCGCGCCGGCGCGCGAGCGGTCAACCTTTTGCTTGAGTTCACACGCGGTCGCGTGACGTTGCTGGAATTCCGCCAGCGTCGGCAGTTGGCTAGTCGGCGACATTGCGAATTTCCTCCGGGCTGTATTCGCGCTGGCGAATGTTGCGGTATAAACCGGCGGGCACGGCCTGCGCCGTATGCTCGTCGTGTTTGAGCAACGCGAACTCGCCCTCGATCTCGGCGTACTCACCGCGCACCGTGATGTCGTCGGCGGCGAACTGCATCACGCCGAGCTTCGGGTGTTGCACGAGCACCTGGCCGCGCCAGGCGCGGAGGATTTTGAGGCGGCTTTTGATCTGGCGGCCGGCAACACGGACGAACTGGTCGCCATTTTCGGCCTGCAACAGATCGGTGCCGGGCTCGGAGATCGCGTGAGCGTGGCCGGTGACTTCGCCATGGGCGAGAATCACGCGACCCTGCTCGCGGGCAATGGTGACTAACTTGGCGGGCAAAGAGCCGACGCGCTCGATCAGCACGTCGCCCTGACGGTAGTGTATGTTATTTTTGGTTTTCATCGGACAGATTGGATTTGGTTTAGTACTGCATCGCGCTCGGCGGCGCTCGTGAAAGCGATCCCATCGCCAGGCAACTGCAGCGGGCGAAAAATGCCGTCGCTGATCGACTGCACATCGATCGTGCAGGCCACGTCGCCCGCCTTCACGGCGTGGCCGTCGCGCTGCACGACTTCGCGGACCAGCGCGATCCACGCGGCGGGCACGCCGGCGGCCGTGATTGCGGGCTTCGCGATCATTTCTTCGCGCCCGCGTCCGGCGCGACCACTAGGTCGACACCCTTCACCGACTTGAAATTGTAGGTGTCGGCGATCTTGAGCATCGTCGCACGGCGGAAGCGCAATTCCGTTTCGCTTGGGTGCTCGATCTGGCAGTTGGCTTCGTGGATGCGCACGAGCTGGGCGCGCTCCTGGAGTTCTTCTTTCGAGGCAGGGTTTTTCGTATCTGAGGGCATGGTAGTTGTCGTTTAGGTTGTGGGTTAATCGTGACTGAAAATGGGGCTGAGAGCGGAGAAGGCGTCAGCCAGTGCCTTGAGGTGGGTCGATTTCTGGGCGTGCCAATCGCGCTGCGCACGCTGGAGCTTTACTTCCTCGTAAGAGAGGATTGGTGAATGCGCGCGATCATCACAGAGCACTGATTCGTGCCAGTGAAAGTCGGCCAGCTCGTGAAGTTCTTTGATCGTCACGACTCAATCCTCGCAGTCGGTGAGCGGGCCTTCGTAGGCCGCACCGAGTTTTTGCTTTTTGCGCAGCTCGGCGGCGTCTGCCGCGAGCGAGAGCACGATGAAGACGACGAGCGCACCCAGCGCGAGCGGCACGCGATAAATCAAGCGCCAGGAGATCACGAGGCACCTCCGAAGAACAGCCAGGCGAAGAAACGCCCCAAGGCATAGAGCGCGATCGTGCAAAGCAGGAATTCAAAGGCCCGGCGGCGGAAGGTGGTCGGCCGGCGCCGGCGCGCGAGGAAGAGCCGCGGCGCCACCGCGTCGAGATCGATTTCCGGACGCGTGACGTTGAAGACCTGCTCGGCGACAATCATCGCCGCTGTCGTGCTAGTGGCGGCATGTGCTGTCACAGAGCCGCTGGTCGCTTCGAACCAATCGGCGCGCACGCGCGTGACGAGGATCGTGATCGTGTCGTTGTCGCGTTTCACGATTTCCTCGCTTTCTTCCCCAGCGCTTCACGTGCGAGCAGGTCTGCCGCCAATAGGTCGTTTAGCGAATAATCGCCGCCGTGGCGTGCGGCGTTCTCGGTCGCGAACTTGATCGAGTGGCAGGCTGAAAGTGCGAGATTCGAGGTCTTGATCGCGGCGTCTCGCTCGTCGATCACGGAAATATTTCGGGTGATGGATTTGACCGCGCGATCGCAGAGGCCTCGGATCTCATCCGTGCAGCCTGGGCACGCCTTGATGCGCATGAATTCGTCGCGCATTAGGTCGATCCGATCGATGAGTTTACTGACGATCGACTTCGGGACCGAGACATTGATTCGGATCGCAGGAGCTTTCACGATGCACCGCCTTCCTCGTCGATACCCGTCGCCGGCGGCATGTAACTGTGCGCCTCCTCGAGGTCCGCGAGCGTGATGCGGTCGCGCTTGTCGGCCCGCGCGAAGGTCTGCGCGAGCTGCAGCTTGTGGAAGACGATGCGGATTTTCCCATCCATCCGCGACCACTCGTGCAGATACTTCATCGCGCTATCGCTGGTGTTGAGCTTGAACGCGCGCGCGATGACGCGGAGATCTGACGACGGCGCAAACTTCGGCAGCTTGAGCATCGCATCGAGGCCGCCGAAGCGACCGACGAACTGTTCAAAGTAACCGCGGGCGCGGCCCGAGTTGAGCGTGTCCACGAAATCCTCCGTGAAGCTGAGGATCAGCGTGCAGTCGGTGTCGTCTTGCAGCTCCAGCAGCCAGTTGAAGGCCGGCTGATTGCTGCCGGCGCCCGAGACGTAGAGGCGCTGCACGTTGTCGATGATGAGCGTGCGCGTCTCATTCACGTTGTCGCGGATCTCCGTCTCGCGCGTCGCGCTCGCGCCGGCCTTCCGGTTGCTGACGTTGTAGGCCGATGCGATCTTCCGCTGCAGCGTGCCGAGCTTGCCGTTCGACGGCGCCTCGAGGTGCTTGACCGCCGAGTGGTTGTTGAGCGCGGCGTAAAACTTGAAGCTCTCGCTCTTCTGCGCGCCGGTGGGCCCGCAGATCGCCCCAAACTTGCAGACGGCCTCCAGCGCGCGGCGCGCCGTGATGAAGTCGGAGATGCAGCGGTAGGTCGGCGTCTGCACGAAGGGCATCTTGCCCGTGCGCGCGGCGTTTTGCGCGTAGCGGCGGAGCGCCTCGATCATGTCGAGGAAACCCATCCAGGCTGCGCCCTGCGGCTTCCACTTCGTCGACTCCTGGCGGAAATAATATCCGCGAAGGATGTTGTAGAAGAACTCCTCGCTCTTGTCCCAGTCGGCCGAGAGCTTCGCGCAAATCGCGCGCAGCGTGAGCACGTTGCCATCACAGTGCTCGAGGAAGAAGCCCTGCAGCCAGTGCGTCTGCACGCGGATGGCGTCGGGATAATGGTTCACAGCGGTCTCCAGCTCGCCCAGGCTCTTCTGGGTCTTGACGAGCGCGGGGCCGAAGTTGGCCGTCACGGCGATTTCGCTGTCGGCATTGCGCACAGCGATGGATTCTGATTTCGGTTCAATCATGGTTCGTGGTTCCTTCGTAGGTTTCGCGGACTTGTGAGGCCGTCGGGCGCGTCAACGCTCGGCGGCCAATTTTATTGCGGGAGAGAGTTTAGGGCGGCGTTGGCGAGCAGCTTCGCGCGGTCGCGCTGTTTCGAAATCGGCGCGGACTTTTCTTCGCTGGCTGGAGTGGCGCTCGTCGACTCGGCGATGCGCGGTGTCGACAGCACTCGGTCGTTGTGCGAGCGCAGGAGCGCTAGGCCGGTGTCGCGATCAGCGAGGTAACCAGCGAGTTGGTTGCGGTCTGCCACACGCGCGGCGCGCACGCGGCCGGCCTCGCGCTTGAGCGCCTCGGCGTCGTTGGCGGCGATCCGGTCCTGCCGCTGCACGCGGCCGACGAGCCGGCCCTCGTCGCCCAGGACGAGCGCGCTCGCATCGGGCGCGAGCGCTGCCTGGAACTCGCGGCCCTCGTGCTCGGGCTCGAGCAGGGCATGGCCGCTCTCGCGGAAAGTGATCGGCTCGGCCGCCAGCTCCTTGCGATTGAGCGTGATCTTGCCGTTGCGCACGCGCACCGCGAAACGCGGTCCCTGAATCCAATCGAGCAGATCGGGATCGACCGGCTCCAGCGTCACGCCCGAAAGTTTCTTAACGAAGCGCTCGGCGGGCGATTCGAGGCGCGTGATGATCTCCGGCCGCGCGTCGGGATTCGCGAGGTGAAATTCGCCGAGCTTCGCCTCGGGCTGCCATGGCGAGCCCGCATCCGCCCGCCACTCCACGACGCGATCGAAGCCCTGCAGCTTGTGCCGCGTGCGGAAGCGCAGCAGGTGCAGCGCGCGGTTGATCGCATCGTGCGCGGCGTCGAAGCGCAGCAGCGGCGAGCGCAGCTCGGTGAGCACGCTCTCAATTCCCTGGGCACCGTCGATGAGCGCGAGCGCGTAATCTTCCATCTGCGCGAGCTCGCCGTGTTTTTCGTCGTAGCGTGGCCCCGTCGAGCCAGGCAGCGCGGCGAGACGCGTTTGTAGCGGCCGGAAAAATGCCTCCAGCGGCGCCTTGCCCCACGGGCAGCCGCCGCTTTCGGTAAAGCCGTTCGCCGTCATCCGTTCGCGGAAAATCGCGGTCTCCTCGAACTGCACGCGCTCGCCAAAGGCATCCTTGAACAGATCGCGATCCTCGCGGGTGAGCGCGGCCGCGGCGTTTTCGCAGACAAACGTAATCGGATAATCCTTCGGAAGCCCCCAGCGGCGAATCGTTTCAAGCGCGACGAGCAGCGTCATGTTGCGCGTGATGCCGTGGCGTTCGCCCGAGTCATCATTCTTCAAGGCGCGAGGCTTCGCGCAATTCGCGAGATCCACGCCGCTCGCGGCATCAAGGCCCAGCACGATCAGCGGATAGACAATCTCGCCGGTCGCGCCAGCGAGGTGCAGACAACGGAAGTCAGGCCGCAAGTCGTCGAGAAACACGCGCTCGAGTGGAAGCAGCGGAGCCCGATCCTTGAGCACCTGATCGGCGAGATGCGAATGCGCGGCGAGGTAGCCGTGCGCGAGCTGCTCCTTGTCGGCGATTCGCGCTGGAAGATTGCCGCGCAGATTGTCCAGGCTCCAGCCCTCGGGTAAATCGCCGGGGCGCACGAGCACGCGGTTCGGCAACGCGCGACTGCGCGCCGCATACCAGTCGGCCGCTATGCCGTAGCCAGGCACCGGCAGGCCAGCGAGCCAGATTTCCTTCACGAGCTTCTCGTGCGCGGCCGTGATCGCATCGCCGCGCCCGCGAAACTCCGCATAAACACCGCCCCAAAACAGGAGAAACTCCTGTGGCAACCCGCCCTTCGCGTTGCGGTAGGCGCGGCAGAGCGCGCGGAAATCGCGCGGCGGAAACTTCGCGCCGGTCTTCTTCCAGTCGCCGGGCTTGTGGCCGCCGTTGACCCAGAGCCGGAAGAGATCCTTGAGCGTCTTCGCCGAGAATCCCCACGAGAGATGCGCGCGCTTTTGCGCGGCGTAGCTCGCGCCCTCATCGATCGTCTTGGCGCGCGAAATCTCCCAAAAGATTTGCCCGAGCTCGCGCAGGCGCGCGCGCTCCCGCGCTTCCACGCCGCGCATGAAGTCGTCGTGATCGTGCGGCTGCGGCACGCGGAATTCGACCGGGATCAGTCCGCCGACGAATGATGCTGAGGTATCGGTGATGCTCATCCTTTGATCTCCTTGGCCTTGGCCTTCGCATGTTTCATTTGCGCTTCGAGCTCGCTGGCGGCGCGCTCCCAAAAATCGCGGTCCGTTTTTTCCACGAACACCGGATCGGCAAACAGCGTCTTGATCTGGGTGAGCGGCAGTTCGAGGTCGCGCCAGAGATCGAGTTCGCCCTGGCTGCCGCCACTGTCGGCGCTCACCGTGGAGCGCGGCCGAGGCTCGGTTGCGTCCTTGGCCTCGGCGGTGTCGCTCGCGCTCTCGGCGCGGCGGAAATCCTGGAGCATTCGGCGCAGCGAGCGGCCACCCACGAAGGCTTCGATCCGTTCGGTGATGGCGCGGGCGCGCGTGCTGGGCAGCGCGAGTGCGAGCACCTCGTCTGCCTCGACGGCGGGCGCGGTGAGCGCGGCGTCGCGGCCATCGCCGGCGAAGGCGCCCTGCTCGAGATCCGCTATGAAGTGCTGCGCCAGAAACGCATAGTCGCGCAGTGAACGTGCGAAGTTGTCGCGCTCGGCGGGTGTCAAATCGGCAGCACGCTGCCGATTCGGATGGAGCGCGGTCCACACCTCGGCGCAGAACGGCTGCCACTCGCCATGCTTGAGCGTGAGTCGCTTCGCTAGGATGAAGATGCCTGTGCGCACGGCTGAGCCCTGAAACGTCGCGCGCTGCTCCTCGGTCGCGCGCACGACCTCGGCAATCTGGGCACCGGTGAGCTTCTCGCCTGCGCTCCTGAGCCGCGTCAGGGCTTTTTTTCCGGGCTCGCCGGCGATAACTAAAGTGGAATCTGAATCAGTCTTAGGCATGGGTTAGGAGGCGTTCTGCGGCAGGTAGCGGAGATTCTCGGTGGCATCGGCCGCGAGCTGCTTGCGGACGCGAGCGAGCGCGAGGCGCGCGCGGAACCGCATGAAGAAGCGCAGCTGCCGGCGCAGCGCCTGCGGTGCGCGGGCTTTCACGGCCATCTGCCAAGCGTCTTGGTAGGCGCAGGCAACAAGCAGCTGCTCGTGCGCGTAGCCGGAAAAGAAATCCAGCGTCTTGATTTTCGGTGTCGGCGATAGGTTCATGGTTTGGGGGTGAAAAAGTTTCCGGCGCGATGGAATGACTACCGTGTTGGTTATCCGCGTGAGCCGGCTGCGACTAATGCGTCGCCCTGCGGCTGTTGTGACTTCGTGGCGGTCGCGCCGGAAAGAGGGCTGCGTGTGGCAGGCGTGCCGCAGGACACCGTAGCTATGGCGAGGAGCTGCTGGGCCTCGTAGAGCTGGCACCAGGTCTTGCTCGGCATTGTATCGCGATGCGCCTCGCGCACGGCGGCGAGCGCGGCCGCGATCGCATCGAGCTTCGTGGGCAGCGGTGCGTGCCCGATCCTTATTTCGAGACCGGCGCTCATCGCGTGCCTTTTTTCGCGGCGAGGTCGCGTGCGGCCTCGGCGATGCGGAGCAGCTCAACGCCACTGAACTCGCGCAGGATGGAGAGCGCGGCGTCGAGCTTCGTCTCGGCATCGTAGCGCGCGCTTTTCACGAGCAACTCAATCACGAAAAGCCGAGGCACCCGGATCGAGTCGCGTTTGCCAGCGCCGCCGTTGTAGGCGTGAAACTTTTCCGACGCCTTGAACTCGTCCTCGATGAACGTCTCGCCCATGCCGGTCGCGGCCGCGATCTCGCGGATGCGCAGCATCGGCTTCTGCGGAACGATCCAGTCGAAATTCAGCGTCGCCTTCTCGGCGGCATGGCGCACTGGCGCCGGCAATGTCGCGGCGCTCATCGCGCGCCTTTCCGGTCGCATGAATAATGCAACCTGATTTTTACATCAGGGATTCCCGGATGCCAAAAAAGGGCACGACAAGACGCCGCGATCATGTGGCTGCGAAAGAGTGAGTGCATCATAGCGCCCTCCTTTTGAAATCCAGGACGAGCTGTCGGTGCGCGCGGTCGATCACTTCGAGATCACTAGCCATGCGCTCAAGTTCGCGCGCGAGCTTCACGTCGCCCACGATGCCGGCCAGCGCCCGCTTCAACCGGGCGCGTTTGGCGAGCGGCTCGGCGTCAAGCCGGTCGATCACGAAGGCGTAAAGTTCGAGCGTGGGGCTAGACATTGGCGATCTTCTCCAGCACCCGCTGCGACGCCGGCCCCTTGCGTGAGCCGCGCACCGCGGCCTTCACGGTCGCATAGGGCACACGGTGCTTCTTGGCAAACGAGGTGAGTGTGTGGCCCGCGACGAGCAGTTTGGCGCGGAGGACGCGGGCTTTGGGACTTGACGGGAGTCGCATTTCGTTGGAGGGTGTAGCCTCTAGGACACAAATAAAATCGGAGTCCGCAAGAAAAAAATTGAGTGGTGCTCAAAAAAATTTCGGTGCCCGGCTGCGGGCGATGATCGAGGGCAAGGGTCTCTCGATAGCGGCATTCGCACGCTCCTACGGAATCACGCAGTCACAGCTCTTCAATTGGCTGAAATCCGACAAGCCGCCGCCGATCAAACACTGGGTGCCGCTATCCGATTATTTCGGAGTGCCTGAATCTTATTTGGTGAGCGGCATCCTGGAGCCCGAGATAGGTCTCGTGGCGGAAGGGCTGGACGACTACGCGAAAGAAGCCGAGCGCGACGCCGCCGCGCTCATCCACGAAATCAGCGACGGCCACGCGAGACTCATGCGGGCCGCCGGGCACGACCTCGGCCGCCTCGGCTGGATCAAGGTCCAGCAGGCGCAGCACCTTTCCATTCCGACCTCTTGGCTTAATTCGGCTTCCTCGCTGGTATCACGGATCGATGAGGCGGAAGCCATCGTTAAAAAGCATCATGCCGCTGCAACTCTTGCCGCTCGATCCCTCCGAAAGGCAGAAACTCCACGCTAGCAAAACCGTAATCTTCGATCATGCCGGAAATCTTCTCTGGCGTTCCCCCGCGTGGGCCGACACCCGCGACGATCGCCATCTCCTCGGTCACGCCTACCTCGAATTCATTTTTGAGGCGGATCAGGCTCCGCTGCTCGCCTGGTTTCTCGATCCTGCCGCCGGGCCGATCGTCTTTCGCGCCATCGCACCGGAAACGGGTCGCGCGGTGCGTGTCAGCTATGCCAAGGTCGCCTGCGGGATTTATTGGATCGTCGTCGGCGAAGTCACGCTGCTGAGCGACGACGAGACCCGCGCCGAGTTTCCAAACCTGCCCTGTAATTTTGGACTATGAAAACACTCATGCTCTTTATCGCACTCACGGCCGCCGCTCTCGCGCGCGCCGCGGAGCCGGAGCCAAAAACCGATGAGCAGATCAATCGCGAGGCAGCGATCGCCGTCGCGAAAGCTGTCGCGCTGCGCAAAATGCAAGCCGAACAATCTGCGTCGGCTAAAATCGAATCAAAGCGCGTTTTCGATGCCGCGATCGATGCCATGGTGACAATATTTCAAGTTGTGCCGAGCCAAGGCATACTCGCGAAACCAATCCTCGCCCAGCGTGGGCCCCCTCATCTCGTGCGCATATCACATCACGAAATGGTCCAGGGCACCGGGCTCGATTCGCATAAGCAAGTGGCGCACGATTGGGTGGAGGTGCGGGAGGAGCGCGAGCGTGTTTCGCTCGACGAACTGATTTGGATCGCGATGCCGACGGAAGGATTGATCGATGATCGTCAGGCGATGGTAACGATCTGGCCGGCCGATCCGTATCACTATTCCACTGCGGTCGGTGCTGGAAAAACCGTTTCCGGATTCACCACTATCGCTCCGAAGAAGTAGCTTTTTCCCCGGTCGCGCGGCGAAAATAACCGCCGTCTTTCCCGCCATTCCCGCCGTCACTTAGCCGCGGGAAATCTTTTTCGTTACCGTGTGGGCGTTACATGCGCCCCGACGAAAAACCTCAAGCCGCAATCGCGAAAAAAGTTTCCGCGCTGCCTTGCTGCGAACTGCTCGGCTTTCACGGGCTGATCCTTGCCGGCTCGTTCGT
The DNA here is from genome assembly GCA_903896015.1 of uncultured Opitutia bacterium. Taxonomy (GTDB): domain Bacteria; phylum Verrucomicrobiota; class Verrucomicrobiia; order Opitutales; family Opitutaceae; genus CAITWF01. Next base: position 14,723 of record CAITWF010000020.1, read on the forward strand.
CACCGCCAAGGTCACGACCAGCGGCGGCGGCGCCGCACACACGCACGGTATCCGCGGTTCGCGGAAGATGTGGCGTGAATTTGCCGAGCGCATCCTCGCCGCTGATCGCGCTGCCGGCGAAGTTGAGAGCCAGCATGCCCGTGCCGTGCGTGGCGCGCCGCTCCTCAAACCGAAAGGCGCGATCGCATGAACGCGAGCATCGCAGGCTTTCTTTCCGACGGGAAAAAATCCAGTCACACGAGGCTGCTCGTGATGCTTTGCGTGCCCGCGTTGGTGCTCATCCCGCTTCTTGTCGCCGCCTGGCAGGCGATCACTCAGGGCGTGGCGATGAAGATCGATGCGACGGTTCCGCTCTATATCGGAACGGCTAACGGCATTATTCTCGGCTACGCGGTCCACAACAAGCGCGAGGAGACAAAGTCCTCGCTCGCAGCCGGAGGCCAGTCGTGAGCCTCGATCTCGGCTCTATTCTTGGCGGGGTGCTCACCGGCGGTGCCGGCGGTCTGCTCGGCGTGATCGGCAATGTCGCCAACACCTGGCTGTCGATGAAACAGCAGAAGCAGCAAAACGATTACAACCTCGCGCTCATCCCGCTGCAACTGAACGCCGACATTGAACGCACCAAGGCCGAGGTTGCAAAGGTGCAGGAAGCCGGCTCCGCCGCGGCGTTCACAGCATCGCAAGCCGCCGATACTGCAACCGGCAAAGAATCGCCCTGGGTGCTAAACATCAAGGCGCTCGTGCGCCCAGCCTGCCTCGTGATTCTATCACTTGCGGTCGTCGCACTCTACACGGCGGGCGAGCTGACGGTCGATATGAAATCCTACGTCATTCAAAACGTGGTGACAGATTTCTCGATGGCGGTCGCGTGGTATTTCGGCGCACGCGCCACAGCCCTGGTGATGCAGGGATTCAAGTCGAAAGCCGGAAGCTGATTTTTCCCATGAACAAAATCGAACTCTTTATCCTCGCGTTCGGGCTCGGCTTCGCGGCCGGCGCTTTCGTGCTCGGCTGGCTCTGCACTTCGTTTTTCCACGACAAACTGGAGCAACTTGAAACCTCGCTGCACACGCGTTTCGCGGCTCTCGAGACAGCTGTCAGTGCGCATTTCAAGCGCAGCGCTCCGGCGCCGGCCACGACGCCGGTCGCACCCGCCACGCCGGCTGACGCGAAATAATCTCCCGCGACCGCCATGCTCATCCCATTTGCCCAGGAGAACGCGCCCGCCTTCACGTCGGGCCAGCTCGCCGCGTTTCTCGGCATCGCGTTTTTTATCCTCGGCCTGATCGTGCTTGCGCGAAAAGTCTTCGGCCACGAGCCGGCGTTACACAAGGAATACGCCGCGAAGACCGAGCACGAGAAGCTCGAGCACAAGGTCGAGATCAACGAGGCGAAGAACACGAGCGCCCGCAAGGGTATCTACGGCACGCTCGACGAGCATGCGGCCGAAATCGCCCGGCTCAAGGAAGCAGCTGAGCGCACCAAGCACCTCGAGGCCAAGATCGACGCCAATACCGCCCTCACGGCCGAGACGCGGGGCGAAGTGAAACAGATCAACCAGAACGTCGAGCGGATTCAAAATTCGATCACGTCGTTTCTCACCCGCGCCAATAAATGACGGCCGACGAAAAATCCCGCATTCACATCGCGGTGCTCCAGGCGCTGCGCGCCATCGGCGCGACCGGCCTCAGTGAGTCCGGCCTCGCGAACTCCGCGCGTCTCGCCGGCTTCACGCTCACCGTGCCCGAGCTCGCCGTCGAGCTGCGCACGCTCGGCGATCAAAACCTGATCGCCGCCTTCACCCCGCTCGGTGGCCGGCGCTGGCGCATTACCGCGCTCGGCGAATCTCAGCTCGCCGAAGCCGGCCTTTAATCGTGAGCGAACCCGCCGCCAGCCGCGACGCCTTCAAACTCTTTCTCGTGTTCGCTCTTATCGCCGCACTCTTCCTCGCCGTGCTCGGCATCCTTGCCTGGAACTCGCGTTTCATGGTGATGAGCCTGCCTGAGCGCGCGCCCGTGAAGCCGGCCGCTCCGGCCGCGCCCGAAAAAGCGCTTTCGAATAATTCCCGGACTCGCGTCCAGGAGGCCAACGTAAGACGCCGCGCCCACGACGATTCAGGCGTGAGCGGCGCAGTCGCGAGCCGTTTCGAACTTTCGCCGATTGGTAACCGGCGAGTTGGTGTAGGCATTAGCGTAGATTACGCGGTTGGTGTGAACAGCCGCACGGGCTGGGTGGTTCCAGTCCGTGCGGCCCTGCCGCTGTTGCGACGGGAGGCGCGCGCCTGATGGCCGGGAAAATCCAAGGCGCGTTTAACGACGAGCAATTCGAGGCGTTTTGCCGCGAACTGCAGGAGCTGCCGGCGAAGTCGCGCACGCTCGAGGGCATCGCCAAGCTTTTCGAGGAGCGCACCGGCCTCAAGGCCTCGGTGATGGCCGCAAAGAGTTTCGTCGACGGCCCATTTGCCCGGCATCTGGAGAAACTGAATCGCGGCCGCGAGACGCGCGAGGCGCTCGTGAGTGCTGCCGGTGCCGGCGTTCATCCGCTCGATGCGATCGAGGAAGCGACCGTGCTGGAGCTACAGGACCACCTCACCAATGCCGAGGGCGGCGCGATCGATGTGAACTTTCTTTCGAGCCAACTCGTAAAGCTGCGCACGTCGATTTCGATGCGCGAAGAATCGAAGCGCAAGGAGCGCGACCTCGAGCGCAAGATCAGCGAGTCCGAAAAGAAACTCGCGCTCGCTGATCAGCAGATGAAATTGCGCGACGAGCAGATCGCGAAGCTGCAGGACCAGGCGAACGAGCGTGCCGAGAAAAACGCGAAGGCGAAGGCCGCGCTCGAGACGGCGAAGAAGAAGGGCGGCCTCACCAGGGAGTCGCTCGCGAAAATCGAGGAGGCTGCGAAGCTGCTATGAGCAAGCGCCCGAACTACGTCTCCGGCTCCTTCGGCGGAAAGTGCAAAAACTTTCCCGCGAAAGACACGCTGCTGCTGCCCTACCAGTCGAAGTGGGTGAAAGACGATTCACGGCTCAAGGTGATGGAGAAGGCGCGGCAGATCGGGATGTCCTGGTCGAGCAGCTATCGCATCGTCACGAAGAAATCCCTGGCCGATGCGGCGCTCGATGCGTGGATCTCGTCGCGCGACGATCTGCAGGCGCGGCTCTTCCTCGAGGATTGCAAGAAGTTCGCCGCCATCGTGCAGGCCGGCGCCGAGGACCTCGGTGAAAAGGTGATCGATGACAAGGGCCACACGGCCTATGTGCTCCAGTTTGCGAACGGGCTGCGCGCGCATTCGATGTCGTCGAATCCTGACGCGCAGGCCGGCAAGCGCGGTGATCGCCTGCTCGACGAATTCGCGCTGCATCCTGATCCGCGCAAACTTTGGTCAATTGCTTACCCCGGCATCACCTGGGGCGGTTCGCTCGAGGCCATCAGCACGCACCGCGGTTCCGCGAACTTCTTTAACGAGCTCGTCCAGGAGGCGAAGCACAAGGGCAACCCGAAGAATGTTTCGCTGCACACCGTCACGCTGCAGACGGCGCTCGATGAGGGCTTCCTCTACAAGCTGCAGTGCAAGCTGCCGGCCGGCGACGTGCGCCTCGGCATGGATGAGGCCGAGTATTTTAATTTCATCAAGGCTGGCTGCGCCGACGAGGAATCGTTTCAGCAGGAGTTCATGTGCCAGCCGGCCGACGACAACTCGGCCTTCCTGAGCTACGATCTGATCGCGAGCTGCGAATATCGCGGCGAGGATAACTGGAAGACCGATCTGGCGGATGCGAAGGGCCAGCTCTTCCTCGGCGTCGACGTGGGCCGCGAGCATGACTTGACGGTCATCTGGGTCGTCGAGCGGCTGGGTGATGTCGCCTTCACGCGGCGCATCGTGGAAATGTCGAAGCAGACCTTTGATGCCCAGGAGAGCGAACTCTACGCGCTCCTTCGCCTGCCGCAGGTCCGTCGCTGCTGCATCGACCAAACCGGCATCGGCCGCCAGTTCGCCGAGCGGGCGCAGCAGCGCTTCGGCACCTACAAAGTCGAGCCCGTCAACTTCACCGGCCCGGTCAAGGAAGAGCTGGCCTATCCGCTCCGTGCCGCGTTTGAGGATAAGACCGTCCGCATCCCCAATAGCGCCGCCATCCGGGCGGACCTGCGCGCCATCAAGAAGGAAACGACTGCCGCCGGAAACATCCGCTTTACCGCCGATCGCGGCAAGAACGGCCACAGCGACCGCTTCTGGGCGCTCGCCCTGGCATTGCATGCGGGCAAGCCCGCTGGCGTCGCCTTTTCCGCCACCGTCATCTGATGCACCTGCACCCGCTCAATCCTTTCGATTTTACGGCCCGATCCGGCGCGAAGGGGTATCTAGACCCCTTTGGCGCGTTAAATCGCGCCCTGGTTGAGCCTAAACCCGGCCTAAACCAAGCCGGCAAAGGGGGCGCCCGATGAATTTGAGCGACTTCATCCCTCCCGCCTTTGCCCGAGGCTTCGCCGCCGCCCGGACCGTCGCCAAGTCCGCCTTCGCCGCCGCGTTCATCCGCGGCGAGGATGCCGAGAGCCCGCTCTTCGGCGCCGGCAAGATGCTTTTCCCCTATGCCCAGTCCACCTGGGTCAATCGGGCAATCCGGCTCAAGGTCGATGAAATCTCGCGCGTGCCGCTCAAATTCTACGACGGCGAGACCGAGTTTACGGACCGTGCGTTTCTCGACTGGTGGCAGGCGCCGTTCGTCACGGCGGCCGGCGCCCCGATGCCGCTCATCGAGGTGCGCAAGCAGCTCGCGAGCTGGCCGGACCTGGGCGGCGAATTCTTCATTCTCCTGGGCGATGACTGGCTGGCGCCGTTTGCCTCGCGTCGCTGGCAGTCGCTTTCCCGCCCAATCGTGGCCCGGCCTGAGCGGATGCGGCACGTCGTGCAGCAGGGAAAAATCATCGGATGGGTCTTTACCGATGCCGGCAACCAGCAGCACGCGCTGCTGCCCGAGCAGGTGATTCACTCGCCGGAGTGGCATCCCTATGATGACTTCCGCGGCCTCGCGGCCGTGAAGGTGGTCTTCAACGCCGCCGAGGCCGACTACCTTGCCGGGCTCTACGTCCGCAATCTGATGCGGAATAATGGCGACCAGGGCGTGTTTGTCATCGCGAAGGGCGGCATGCCGAGCGACGACCAGCGCGAGCAGATCGTCGCGTCGCTGCGAGAGAAGCGCGCAAAAGCACTACGCGGAGAATTCGCTCCGATTTTCCTGACGGGCGACATTTCGGTTGAGGATCCGAAGGCCGAGGCGACGGACAAAGATTTCAACGGCGGTCGCATTCTCAACCGCGAGGAGATTTTCAGCGGGCTTGGTGTGCCGCCTTCAATGAGCCAGGTGAAGGCCAGTTATTCGCTCGGCGCTGACAGCGACCGCTTCACACTCGTCACCGGCTCGAGCATGCCGCTTTCGGCGAAAGTCGATGCCGCACTGTCTCGCGTAGCTGCGCTGATGACGGGCCGCGCGATCGTTGCCGAGGCCGACTGGGATGATCATCCCGTTATCCAGGTCGTGCGCCGTGAGCGCGTCGACACAGCGCTCAAGCTCTGGGGCGTGGGCATGCCGATGCAGCAGGCCAATGCCTATCTTGATCTCGGCATGAAGCCTTTCGCTGGCTGGGATCAAGGTTATCTGCCGTTCAGCGTTGCGGCCATTGCGCCCGAGACCAGCGCGCCCGTAGTGGCGGATCCCGCCATTGATCCGGAATTCGACGAGGACCGCGCCGACGAGGATGACGCGATGAAATCGCTGCGTATGCTTGTCCTCGCGCGGGCGAAGCAGCGTCAGCTCGCTTGCAAGCGCATCGAGGCAGAGACGAAACGGGTCGAGGCCGGATTCAGCGGTTTCCAGTGCGGCTGCGGGTTGGAAGCCATCAACGATATTGAGCAGCGCTCCGACCGGCCGCCGGCCGAGCTCGCGCATTGGCGCACGCTGATGACGCAGCGCCGCGGCACGGTGAAGAAATTCCAGAGTGCGATCGGTCGCGTGCTGATGGGTGCCCGCGTCGACGTGCTGAAAAAGATCGAGACATTTCACAAGACTGCAAAGAGCGCCGAGCAGAAGTCCGGCGCGGCTGCGCATCTGCTGTTCGATCTGACTTCGTTCGCCTTCGATTTCGATCGGGCGATGAAGAACCAGCAGAAGGACGGTTTGCAGACGGCCGGTCAGCAGCTCTTCGACGAGTTGAAGCGCGATGAGGTATTCAGCTACCCGCCCGCTGAGGTGATTGCCTACTTGCATAAGCGCGAAAACAAACTGACCGGCGTTCCGCAGGAGGTATTCGATCGGGTGAAGGCCGCGCTCGAGGAAGGCCTGCAGAAGGGTGACACCCAGGCGCAGCTCGCCGGCCGCGTGAAGGCTGTCTTCAACGACATCACCGACGGACAGGCCGTCACGATCGCGCACACCGAGACGAGCGCCGTCTATGGCGCCGGCCGGCATCAGGCGATGCAGCAGGCCGGCGTGCAATGGAAGCAATGGCTCACGAGCGGCAACGCCAACGTGCGCGCCGCCCACGCCGAGGCCAACGGCCAGACCGTGGCGATCGATGAAGCCTTCGTCGTCGACGGCGAGGAGCTCGACTATCCGGGCGATGCTGCCGGCAGCGCGGGCAATGTGATCAACTGCCACTGCGTGAGCATCGCCGTGGCGAGCGGCCCGAAGGAATAATTTTATGAGCACTCAACTTTCCGCCCTCTTGAAATCCGTCGGCCTTTCCGGTCCCAAGCGCCGTGAGATCATTGTCGAGCCCAAGGTGCTCGATGCGGCGAAGGGGATTATCCGCTTCACCGCAAGCGACGAGACGCTCGACTGCTACAACGAGATCGTGCGAGTCAACGGCTGGCAGTTTTCTTTCTTCGAGAAGAATGCGCCGTTCGTAAATTCGCACGACTACTCCGACATCTGCAATCTGCTCGGCCAATGCATCGGCTGGTCGATCGAGGGTGGCGAGCTCGTCGAAGATGTGCAGTTTGCGCTCACACCGACGGGCCAGACGCTCGCCGACTGGGCCTTCGCGATGTATCGCGACAAGTTCCTCCGCGCTTGCTCCGTCGGCTTCGTGCCGCTCGGCGCGGTCTCGAAATGGGACACCGACAAGACGGCCTTCCTCGGTCAATGTGATGCGCTCAAGCTCGACGAGGCCACGCGTGCGAAGGTCGCCTGCATCTACACGAAGCAGGAGCAGATTGAACTCTCCGGCTGCGTGATCGGCGCCAATCCGAACGCCCTGGCTAAATCGCTCGGCGCCGTGGCCGCGGCCTACAAGGCCGGCACGCTCACCGAAGAGAACGTCGTTAAATTTTCCGCCCTGATCGCGAACACGAAAAACGCAGCGCCGGCCGCAGACTCCGCGGACGCCGGCGCCGCTTCCCCGCGGACGAAGCTCGCAGTCCTGGCGGCGATCCAAAGTCAGCTCTGAACAGTCCATGAAACTCTTCCTTAAGAAAATCTCCCTCGTGCTGCAGTATCTCGCTGCCGTCACTTTCGCCACCGCGCACAATCTGCTGCGCCTCGGCGGTCTCAACACCGTTCCGCTCCAGTTCGCCGTGGTCGAAACTGTCGACGAGCAAATTCTCAAATCGCTTGGCGGCCTCAATGAGCGCCTCAAGCAGCTCGACGCGCTCGACACCGCGATCAAGAAAAACGCCGCCGACTATGATCAGGTCACGAAGGTGATCGACGCGGTTAAGCTCGAGCTCGACACGTTCCGCAAACAGCAGCTCGGCCTCAAGCAGCGCCATGTCGCCCGTCATGGCGAAGAGCTCTCGCCGGATGCGGCCGCGTTTCTCGGCGGCATCGCGCTCGCGGCCGGCATCAAGCAGGAACGGTTCTCCGGCAAGTCGCTCGATATGGCGGAGGTCGAGGTGAAAAACCTCCTCGGCGTCCATCACAAGGCCGCGCTCACAGCGTCCGACATTCCGCTCCCGACGCAATATAGCGGCGATGTGGTGGAGCTGGTCTATCAATACGGTGCCGGCCGCCGGCTCGCGACCGTCTTCCCGATGGGCGCGCTCACCGTCAAGCTCCCGAAGCTGACGACCGACACGACCTTCGGCCTCATCGCACAGTCTGGCAGCGTCACGGAAAAATCGCCGCAGATCGGCTTCGTGACGTTCACGGCGGAAAAGTTCGGCGGCCTGATCCGTCTGCCGCAGGAAATTGACGAGGACTCCATCGTCGCGATGGGTCAGTTCCTCGGCCGTTACACCGCGCGCAATATTGCGCGCGTCGAGGACGTGCAGGTCTTCACCAGCACCGGTGCGGACTCAGGGATCAACGGCGCCGGTGCCGGCCTCATAGCCGCGGCGACGACCGACTCCTGCACCTACTCGCTTAGCGGCTCGACCACGGGCGGCAAGACGGCGATCAGCCAGGCGACCCTCGCCGACTTCCGCGTTCTGCGCGCGCAGGTGCCGCTGGTACTCAACCAGGCGAAGTACTATCTGCACCCGACGTTTGAGCAGCTGCTCGTCAGCTTCAACACCTCGGCGACGGTGCAGCCCTATCAGCGGAAGACGGCCACCTCGCCGGCCACGCTCGACGGCTATCCGATCGAGTGGGTCAACGTCATGCCCGTCTACACCACAACGGCGACCGTGAGCACCGGCTATGTGCTCTTCGGCGACGCGACCTATCAATATCTCGGCCTGCGCAACGGCATCCGGTTCGACACGAGCCGCGAGGCTGCGTTCACGACCGATGAAATCCTTGTGCGCGCGCTGGAGCGCCTGACGGTCGGCCTCATGGCCTCGAAGGCTGTCGCCGTCCTCCTCACCGACGCGAGCTAAGCGACCAGGAGTTTTCTTCGAGCTCTGCGGCGCGGGCCGCAGGGCTTTTTAGAAACCTTCAAAATGATCTCTAAACCTACCACGCGAAAGCCGCCCGTCATCGTCACAAAATAAAATGAACGCCGGCCTGGGCACACTCACTGATCTCAAGACGCAGCTCCTCAACGAGGCGCTGCGCAGCGCGACCACGTATGATGCCGCGCTGCTTGCCCTGGGCAAAGGCGTCGCGACGCGCTTCGATCAATACTGCAACCGGAAAGTCGCCCGGCTCGTCGGCGCGCAATACGTCACCAACGCCGATCGCACGAAGGTGATTCTCGATCGCTATCCCGTCGAAGTGATTTCGCAGATCGAGATTCGCGATTCGCTCGACCAGGGCTGGGTCGATCAGGGCGCGGTCAACAACGTGCTCTTCAATCTCCGCGAGGAAGTAGGCCTCTGCGAATTCGCGGGCTACCTGGGTGGCAGCTACTCGCGCATCCGTATCACCTACACCGGCGGCTTCTGGTTCGCGACTGATGACGCCGTAACGATCAAGAGCGGCGCACTCGCGCTCACCGCCGGCGCCACGATCGCGCGCGTGGCCTTCGATGCCGCGTTCACCATTGCGCCGCAGGTCTTCGCCGCGCTGCTCGCGCCCGACGGTGGCACGATCGTTTCCATCCTTCCGGCCACGCCCACGGCCGCGGGCTTCGATGTGCGCTTTGCCGCGCCGTTGCCAGCGAGCGGCTACACGCTCTCGTGGATCGCTTTCATGGGCGTCAGTGACGTCCTGCAGCAGGCCTCCGCCTCCGTCGCGACGAATGCCGAATCGCTCACGATCACGTATCCCACGGCCTTCGCGGCTGCGCCAGCCGTGCTCTGCAATCTCGTCGCGCCCGACGGCGGGACGATCATCTCCGCGCAGCCAAGCGCGGTGACAACGACGGGCTTCAAGGCCGAGTTCGCCGCGCCCGTGCCGGCCGGCTATACGCTTTCCTGGTGCGCTTATGCGCAGGGCGCGATCAGCTCGCTCACGCTGCCGAGCGGCGCGACCGCGCTGCCCGACGATCTGAAGTTCGCCTGGCTGACACAGTGCGAGGCCGCCTGGCAGCTGCGCGACAAGCTCGGCCTCTCGCTCGCCGAAGGCGCGGAGAGCCGTCGCACGCTCACGCTCGGCCAGCTCCAGCTCGTGCCCGAGGTCGAGGCCATCCTCAAGAACCACATCCGCTACGCCATCGCCTCGTGAACCTCACGCTCTCCAGCAACGCCGCCGCCATCCGCGCGCAACTCACGGCCTTCCCGCCGGAGATGCTTGCGCGCATCGCCAAGGCGATCGACCTGCAGAACGAGCTTTCGATCGGCGTGATTCAAAAGACGCGGCTCTCACGCCGCGGGCCCGACACGCTCGGCGTCCGCACCAATCGGCTCCGTTCCTCCATTTCCCGCGCGCCAGCGACGGTGCTGCCCAATGGCTCCGGCGTCGTCTCCGCGATCGGCAGCAACGTGAAATATGCCGGCGCCCACGAATATGGTTTTGCCGGCACGGTCGAGGTCCGCGCGCACACGCGCCGCCGCGTCATCACGCACACCACGAGCGTCGCCGCCACCTTCAATCCACTCTCCGGAAAAATCGACAAGGCGAAGAAGACGAAGCGCCGTGTCGATACTGGCGAGACGATCCAGGTGCGCGCGCACGGGATGAAGATGCGGATCCCGCAGCGCGCCTATATCCGCACCGTGCTTGCGCAACGGGCTGGCGAGTATTCGACGGCCGTCAGCGAGGCGATCGTCGCCGCTTGGAAGGGAGGCCGCGCATGAGCCCGCTCGAACGCATGATGCTCGATATGCTCGGCCGCGCCGACGCCGATCCGTATTTCGATGACATCGGTCTTTTCATCTTGCGACCGCGCTACAGCGAGAGCGGCCAGTCGGATGATCAGCAGAGCTTCGCCGTCATTCAGACGCGCATCGATCAGCTCATCGCCGGCGAATCGCGCAAGAGCGGTCACTATGGCGCGGCCGTCACGTTTCTCATGCCCGAGGGCGACACGACGAAGCCCAATCCGAGCGGTCCGCAAATGGAATTCGTCTTCACCGCGCGCATCCAGGAGATGCCGATCATCAACTTCGGGCCCAACGGCACCCGCAAGAGCGCCGAAGAGATCGCGCTCTACATCGTGCAGCTCTTTCATCTGGCGATGTTCAACGGCGGCAACTCGCTTTACGCCGATGTCGCCACGCTGACGCCGAGCACCGACTACGCGCCGAAGGTCACCTACGACGTGCGCTTCCGGATGCAGGGCAACCTCCGCGCCCCCGTGAAATGCGCGATGGCGATTATCACGCCCAATTCGGGCGCCTCGCCGCAGACCGTAACGCTGACGAGCGCGACCGGCGGCGCCGCGATCTACTACACGATCGACGGCTCCTATCCCTCGTCGCGCGGCAAGACCGCGCAGCTCTACAGCGGCCCGATCACGGTCGCATTCGCCTGCACGCTGCGCGCGGCCGCCGAGCTCGCCGGCTCCCAGCAGAGCAGCGTTTCCCAGGGCATCTACACCTGAACTTTCAACCCGATTAAAACATGAGCGCTCCACAAATTATCGCCGGCCCGGCCGTCATTCAGTTCAACGGCAATTCCTACTACACGGAAAACGACATCGCCCTCAACGACAACCCCGAGACGTTCAAGGTCGTGAGCTCGATTGCGGGCACGATCGACGAGCGGCTCATCGCCAATGCGATTGAGATCAACTTCAAGCCCGTCGGCGCGCTTGATGTCGTCGCAAAATATCTGCCCTACGCCGTCACGCAGATCGGCTCGCTCCTGATCAACCAGGCCTCGCCGAAGGCCGTCACGATCTGGGGCGCTGATGGCATCAAGACCGTCTGGGCGAATGGCTTCATTTCGAAGCTGCCCGCCTTCACGCTCGCCGCGACGAAGACCGCGATCGAGCCGATGGCGATCATGTGTTTCGGCGACCCAACGAAGACGCTCGTCGACGCGGCCGCGTGGAACACGATCACCTCGGCCGCGCTCGCCGACACCACCTTTGACGAGACGAAGATCGTGACGCCGCAATACCTCGCCACCTGGGGTGCGATCACCGGATTCGTTGCCGTCGAGAGCGAGGATGGCTTCACCTTCGAAGTCGCGATGGGCCTCGCGATGAAGAAGGTCGCGAACTGGGGGAATGTGAACGCCATGCTCACCGACCTCACGGTCAGCGCGCGTTTCAAGCCCGTGGGCCCCACGGAGGCTAACCTCTGGGCCGCGCGCAATCTCCAAGGCTCGGGCGCGGTGAAGCCCGGCATGTCACTCAGCACGAGCAATGATCTCGTGATCAGCGCCTCGCCCTACACCTTCACGATGCCGAAGGCCGGCATCATGCGCAATACAACGCAATACGGCCTCACGCCGCTGCGCCACGGCGAGCTCGCCTTCGTTAATCGCAAGACGTGGACCGGCGGTTCGATTAACGCGCTCTTCACGGTGGCGTTCAGCTGATCGGCGTGCGCGGCCGCTCCCGATGAAAATCGAAATCCTCGACGCGACCAGCCCTGGCACCGGCACGCCCTTCGTGCTGTTTGCCGGCGCGCTCGATTCGCCCGAGGATCCGCTCGAGGCCTCACACGAGGACACGATTCAAATTGCCCAGGGATTGCGCGCGACGGCCGTCAAGGTCTTCAACCGCACGAACACCGTCTTCACGCTCCCGCTGCAGCGGACGGTGGACTACGGCAGCATCAACGCCGCGGAGAAGGCCTTGATCGATTATCCTAGCTCCGTGCCACGTACCGGGATCTTCCGCTTCACGCCGGAAAACGCCGCGGGCGGTGGTGGCGACATCCGCTGGGGCGTCGACGGCACCGTCCATAAGTTTGTGCCGCGGCTCATCGGCTGCGCGATCATCTGGAAATTTCAAATCACCTGCGGACAGCTCACAGCGACTCAGCCTTATTAAACCTCTCTTCGATGAAATCTAAGCTCACCTTAAGCCTGCTTTTATTCGCGACCTTCGCGGGCTTCCTCCGCGCTGATCAGGCGATCAAAAATCTCACGCTCACCGGCACGACGACCGACAGCTCCACCTTCAATATTTCCGGCGCGCATACGTTTCTCTCCGGCGCCTCTGCCACCTTCGCGAGCGGCTCTACCCTCACCCTCAACGGCACGCTCGGCGGCTCGGGCACGTTTAATTTCGGCTCGGGCACCGTCACGCTCCCCGCCACCGTCACCGGCGGCACTACGAGTTTTCAGCCGCGCGATTCTGACCTCGATGCGATCGCGGCGCTCAGCACGACAGGCATCCTGGTGCGCACCGGCAGCGGCACAGCGACGACGCGCACGATCACCGGCAACAACACCGGCGCGAACATTACCGTCACGAGCGGCGACGGCGTGGCCGGCAATCCCACGCTCGAACTCGCCAACACCACCGTCACTGCCGGCACCTTCGGCAGCGCCACGGCGGTCGGCACCGTCACCGTCGATGCGAAGGGCCGCATCACGAGCGCGAGCAACACGACGATCTCCTCGACCACGATCGCCGGCACGGCCGTCGCGCCCGGCGGCAGCATTTCTCAAGACACGATCACCGGACTGGCATCCACGGGGCTCGTGAAACGCACCGGAGCCAACACGCTCGCGATTGCGACGAGCGGCACGGATTACCTGCCGGGATGGTCTGGCCTCACCACGAACGGCCTGCTGCAAGCCACCGGAGCCACGACCGTCGCGAGCACCCTGACGCCCTCGGGACTGACCAGCCTTGGTGTGAACAGCCTTACGAGTGCCTCCGGCCAAAACCTCACCCTCGGCACCGGCACCTTCGGCACGGCGCTGACCTTCACGAGCGCGACGGGCGCGGCGACGTTTGCGGCGAGCGCATCCTCGCCGATCTATAGCACAACTAGCCACACGACGACGGCGGGCGGCTACGTCATCGGCACCGACTGGCAACTCTACCGCACAGCGGCGGGCGGCGTGACGCTCGGATCGCTCGCGACCGGCAACGGCACCTACGTCATCAAGCTAGCCTCGGCCTCCACCTCCACGCCGACGATGGGGCTCGTCTTGGACACCTCGGCGGCGGGCAATGCGAGCCTGCGCAATTGGGGCTTCTACACGAACAATACGAGCCTCGGCGATTTGCAGTTGCTCCAATCCACGAGCGTCAGCGCCGCGCCGAGTGCTGTCATCGCGACGTTCACTTCAGGCGGCGTGACCATTCCCGGCTCCATCCTCGGCTCCGGTGGCAGCGCGCCGACGAGCACGACGAGCGGCAGCAACATCTTCACGGCGGGCATCGCGACGAGCGGGCCGGCGTATCTCGCAAGTCTCAACGTCATCGGATCGACCGCTTTCTCCGACACGTGGACGCTCACGCGCGCACAGGGCTACGCGACGATTGTTTCGAGCACGGGCACAAACCCGGCTTACCTCAATTTTAACAACACGGGAGGAAACAATTACTACATCGGAATCGACAGCAGCGCTGGCAGCACGCTGATCACTTCGGGAGGAGCCGCGTATGCGCTCGCGCTCGCCAGTGACACCGGCCGCTCTGTAATTCTGGCGCCGGGTCGAACCGCGCAAGTCACGGCGACGAGCACGGGCACGACAATCGCCGGCAACCTCACCGTCAGCGGCACGGGCACGAGCAGCTTCGCGGGCGCAGTGCAGCTCAACACCGCAAGCGGCACCGAGACCACGCTCACGCTCAATCAGTCCGGCGTCGCTTCGTGGGCGTTCCGTAACATCGCAACGACAGCAGAATTTCGATTGGCGACGGGCGGCAACGATTGGTTCAAGGTCGCGCAGTCAACAGGCAATACGAGTTTCACGAGCGCCACCTCCGGCACCTCCACGACCGCCGCCGCCATCCTCGGCAAGTCGATGGGGTTGACGGAGAATTTGTGGGTGGGGGGGACGGGGAACTTTGCCGGGGATGTAACCGTTAGCGCGGGAAATCTATGGGTGCAGAACAACGGCACGGTTGGTTCGCAGGCCAGTGGTTCTTCCTCGATCGCGTTCGGTGGAAGCTCAATGTTCTTTAAGTCGGGTTCTACCAACGTCGCGTCGATTCAGAGCGCCACTACTTTCTCGGTGTTATCCACCACCGAAGCCACCACCGGAGGCGCGGGCTCCCTGACCACGGCGGGCGGCATCTATGCGGCGAAGCAGATTATCGGTGCGACGGGTATCCTCTCGTTCTCGCCCACCGCAGGCATTGGCTACGCTACCGGCGCGGGGGGCGCAGTCACGCAGATCACCAGCCGCACGACTGGCGTCACGCTGAACAAAGTCTCGGGCGCTATCACCCTTGTTTCCGCTGCGGGCACCGCTTCGTGGCAGACGTTCACGGTTACTGATTCCGCTGTGGCAGCGACAGACACGATCTCGATCAACCAAAAATCCGGCACGGATAAATACATGATCCACGTCACAGCCGTGGCCGCCGGATCGTTCAACGTAACTTTCGCAACGACGGGCGGCACGACGACCGAGCAACCCGTTTTCCAGTTCAACGTGATCAAAGGCTCCAATTCCTAATCCATGAAAAAACTGATTGCACTCATTCTCGCGGCGGCGCTTGCCGTGTCTGCTTTCGCTCAAACCGATCAGCGGACCGTGCTCGCGACGAGCACGACCAACGGCGTAACCAAGACGCTCTACGTTGGCCGCATCCAAGCCGATCCCGCGAAGGACGGATCGATCACGATCACGGTGTTTCCCGCCGTGGTGCTCAGCGACAGCGCCGGCAACGTCCTTAGCGAGCAGCTCGACACCGCGCACTCGTTCCCGCTCGTGATCGGCGCGCAGGTGAAGGCCACGCTCGCGCAACTCGTCCAGGGCGCCTACACGGCCGCGAATCCGCCGCCGGCAAACTAATCATGGGCTTCTTCAGCTCACTCTTCGGCACCTCCGCGCCCAAGGTCTACACTGGGCGCTTGCTCACGGCAGACCAGGTGCGTGCCGCGCTCGGCTGCCCTGCGCTCACGCTCGGCAAGACGCAATATGCCGAGATGACCGAGGAGGCCGCGATCTACCTCGCACAGCAGGCGCGCAATGCGCTCTTCCCGCTCATCGGCCACTGGCAACCGGATGCGAGCTGCACGCTCTACGGCGGAAAATTCAAGGTGCTCGCGAATGAGAAATTCGCCGAGCAGTCATTTCAGGATGCGATCTCCACGCAGCTCTGCGCCGCCGCCGCGGGCGATGTGTGGTTCACGCCGGACGGCTCCGCGACCGGCCACGCGATCGGCTTCGTCATCACGCCGAGCGGCGCGAAGTATGTCGACCCCCAAGCGCCCGATGCGCTGCGCCCGATGAGCGCTACCGAACTGGCGAGCCGGTATTTTCAAAATCTTCTGTGATGGACAGCCTGAAAATCCCGATCGCGTCGACCTTCGACGGCCAGGGCGCCGCGGCCGCTACCAAGGCCGTCGAGAACCTTGAGCTCGCGACCAAAAAAGCCGCGGCGACCACGCAGGAGCACGGCGAAAAATCGCAGCACGCCGGCGGCCTGATCGAGGAGCTTGGCTCCCGCTCGGGTCACACGCGTCACCTCGTCGAAGGCCTTGAGCAGGCCACGCGCGGCGGCACGAGCGGCATCCTTGGCCTCGCCCGCGCTGCCTTCGTCGCTGGCGAAGCCCTTAATCCTGCGACCCTCGCCCTCGGCGCCCTCATCGCCCTCGCCCCCGAAATCGTCGAGCACCTGGGCGGCTCCGAAAAGGAAATCGGAGAGGGTGGCAAAGAGGCGGCAAAAGGCCTGGAGGAGATGACGAAAGCCGGCGAATCCGCCGGAAAGGTAAAACTCGACGGGCTCATCGATCAGCTCAAGGAGGCCGACACGGCCGCGAAAAATCTCGCCGAAAAACTCGACGCCACGCTCGACGCCGAAGCCCGCGTCGACAAGGCGCATGAGAAGCTCGAGCTGCTCCGCAACGACCGGAGCCCGATGCTCTCCGACGAGCAGAAGGCCCGCAACGAAGTCGCCATTCGCCAAAAATACGCCGATCGGGCGACCGCGCGCGAACGGGAAAAAATATCGGGTCAATATGGTCTCGCCGACGCCGAGGCCTCGGGCGCGACCTCGGCCGCCGAGCAGGCCGAGCACGATCGCGATGTGCAACGCTCCGTCGTAACCCGCGCTAAACGGCGCCAGCACGAGCAGGAGGAACTTTCGAAAGAGCTTCGCGCCCAGGAATCCGCGCTTATTCAGGGCGATGGCGACATCGGTCGCACTTTCGATCTCCGCGAGATGCTGGGTAAAATGGGGTCCGCCGAAACGCTCGCCCGTATCACCGCCGAGGCGGAGGGCCGACTCAAGCAGATGGAAGAGAGCGCTGAAAAACTCTCCCGAGAAGCCAAGGACAAACGCGCCAAGGCTAATCAGACGGCCACAATCGCCGGCATCCGATATAAAGGTCTTAACGACTCTGCTGATCTCGAGGCGCAGGGCAACGCCGCCGAGGGCCGCCCGAAGATCGAAGTCGGCGCCGACAAGGACAGCCGCACCCTCGGCCGCGTCATCGGCGATCGCGTGTCGTCGTTTTTCTATCCCTCCCGCGCACCCTTCGACGATCGCTTCTATCACGATTCGCTCCTCCGTGATCGCGATCGCGCGCACTACGATCAAGGTAGCGCCAGCTACGCGGCGCGCGGCAACGATTTTGCGCGCGCCAAGTCGAGCGCGATGGAGCTCTCCCAGCAGCTCGCCGGAGGCAAGGGCACGACTGATGACATGAAGCAGCTCGCCGATCTCCTCGCACAAATCGGCACCTATCTAGGAAAAAACTCCGGCGACGTCTCGGCTCTACGCGCCGAAATCCGCACGCTCCGCGCCCAGCTCACCAACAGCGAGCGATCCAAGGGCTGAGTCATGTCCGTCATTACCTGGACCATCACCGGCGGCGCCTACACCGACGCGACGTTCGCGAGTCTTCGCTTGAGCGGCCTGCGCCGCGAGCTCGTGAGCCAGGCGGCCGATCGCGTGACGTTTGTGCAGGACGGCGCGGCCTTCGACAGCGCGCCGCTGTTTGCCTTCGGTTCGACGGTGACGATAAAGCGCGTAGTCGATGGCACACCGACGAAATGGTTTGTCGGCCGCGTAACGCGCACGCCTCGCATCGGCATGCCGCGCGGCGAATCCGTCGGTTATGAACTGTCTAGCCCTTGGTGGTATCTCGAAAATCTCGTTTTTCGGCAAAACTGGAAAGTCCCAGTCGACCCCACAAATCCCGCAACGGCCTTGAGCAACCAGCTCAGCGCGATGCTGATTCTCAACCTCAAGGAGGATGGCACTACGCTTACCTCGCTGCAGCAGATCACTGAGGTGATGAACTACGCGATCGCGTGTGGCGCTCCCATTGCGCTAGGCTCCGGATTTCCCGCGCTGAATTTGACTTGGGAGGAAATCAAGGCGCTGAGTTGCGCCGAAGTGATTCGTCGGCAAATGCGCTGGGCCCCGGATGCCTGTTTGTGGTGGGATTTCACGGCGAGCACGCCGACACTCAATTGCGCGCGCCGCAGCAGCGCATCGACAGTAAGCTATGCTGTCGACGGCACGCAGCCGGCTGTCAGCGAAGTAAAACTGACTGCGCTACCCGAACTGCAGGTGCCTGCCGTGGCGATCGATTATTGGGCGACTAACCAGCAAGATCAGACGAGCTGGAATAGCATGTATCAGGATCTTTATCCGGGCGGCGCTAGTCTCGCTCAGTTTAACGTGCCGATCATGGCGGTTCAGCTCGGCGGCGCGGTAAGCACGCTGCAGCGGCAGCAGCTCAAGACCCGCGCAATCGACGCGACTAACGCCGCGTGGTGGAAGAAGCACTTGGTCTGGCTTAATGATTCCACGATCAGCAGTATTACGATTACGAGCGGAGCGGTCGTGAAAGACGCCGACGGCTCCTCGATCGGAGCGTTTACGAATGAGATCATCGAGGGCGCGCTTCCGATCTGGAAAGTGAGCACCGGCGCCAAGCTTCGCGCGACCGCGCTGATTAGCTATTCGATCGACAATGGCGCTGGCGCCAAGGCGGTGGTCGTTAAAAAAGCCGTCCATGCAATTATTCAGGGCACGTCGTTGAGCTCGCCGTCGGAAACGAGCCCAGCGACATTTTCGCAGATCGTGACACTCGTCGCCGCCGAGAGCGCGCCCAGCGGCCTGGCGCAGAGCCTCTATACCGGGCTCTCCGTGCTGCAATATGAAGGCTCCCTGCGCTTGACAGAGCAGGAGTGCTCATCGGCGGTGACTCCGGGTATGCTGCTCAATCTCACCGGCGGTTTGTCAGACTGGACGACGATGAACGCGCAGATTCAGCGAGTGGAAGAAGACGTTGACCAGGGCACGACGATTTTGACAGTGGGGCCCGCTCAGCATCTCGGCCCGCAGGATTTGGTTGAGCTGCTCCGGCCGAATCGCACGCGCACGCCCACGGTGCTGAGTTCCACTCGCACGACCGGCGTCGCGCGAAGCAACGCTACCTCTGATGGCGCGCCCGCCAATGCCAACGATCACGCCAGCGGCGCCGCAGGACCTTATTCGAAGCTGATCTTCGCCGACGGCACCGGCCGGACGATTACGATCGATGCCAGCGCGCTGGGATCCGGCGAAGCAATGACCATTCAAACGCTGAGCGTTTGCGTGAGCGGGGTGACGAAATCCATGAAGGTAATCGGCACGACGCCATCCTGAGCCGTGAGCATCGTCGTAATTAGCAGTAACTGTGGCTGCGGCTGCTCCGACTTTACAGACCCGTGCACCTGTCCCACGCCGGTCGTCACTGGCGGATCAGCCAGCGGAACGAAGTGTTCGACGTTTGGAGGATTCAATATCAGCGCGACGAACTCTCCGACGAGCTACGGCGCGAGCGGGCTGCCGGCGGGATTGAGCGTGAATAGCAGCACGGGCCACATCACTGGCACCCCCACGGCCGCGGGCACATTTTACGCCACGATCAGCGCCTCGAATTGCTGCGGCACCGGCTACGCCACGCTCACGCTCACCGTCGCGGACATCACCTGCCCGATGCCCACGCTGAAAATCGACATTATCACCGCCAGCAAGACGAAGTGCGGCTATGACGAATTCAGCGGCTATGTGAGCTCGCCGCCCAAAATCTACCTCACGAAGACCTTCGCGGGCGATGCCCGCCGCACTGAATACGCCCTTTCATCGTGCTTCACCTGCCACGATTTTGAGCGCTGGGTTTACTCGGGATCGAATTCCTACAGCCGGCCTAGTTGCACCGAAACAAAATCGGCCTCTGCCGCCCGCCACACCGAGACCAATCCCTCGACCAACGATTGCACCGACCACCTCGATTCGACCTATTCCGCTTTCGACGATATACTCACGGCCACAATTTCCGGCCTAAGCGTCGGCACCGCCTTCGGAGAAAGTTTCAGCGCGACCGAACATCGCCTGACGGGCATTTTCGTGAGCTGCGACACCGCCACGAATCAGCGCACGTCGGGCACGGACATCACCTGCACCCTAAGCGCAGAATATACCACGACCACGCTCATCAGCGACGTGCAGGCCGCGTTGCCTGCCTCGTATCCCGGCACCTTTGCCGGCACGGGCACGAGCGTGGCCGTCACACAGCTCACGACCGATGAGCTGACCTACAGCGAGCAGCGCGGGAAATACAAATGGGTGCTGCCCTCATTGACTGGAATCGGCAGCTATTCCTTCACCTGGAAGGAAGGCGGCGTCTCGAAATCCTATACCTGGAACGGCACCGACACCGAGACGGCGCTCTCGGCCGAAATCATCGCCGGGCTTAATGCCTCGGTTGATATCACCGATTTGGTCGTGACGTGCGGGTGCTGAGCATGGCCGAAGCGAAGAAAATGCCTGCCTTCATGGTGCAGATTCGCTCGGCGATCTGCGACCGCTGCGATGAGCGCTGCTCGGCCTTTCTGGCCGGTCAAATCGACCATGCTGACCCGGCGGCGGAATGCCCCCGTCAATGGCCCAGCCGCTGGCATCGCTATGGTCGCGCCGACGCCTCAATTCAGCGCGCCGACGCAACGCCGGCAGCCGCACCGATCGGCACCCAGGCAGCCCCGCGCAATAGCCGGCAGGTTAGCGTGCCAATCGCAGCCAAAGCCCACCACTTGGGCAGGGCTCTGATGCGCTGGGCAAAGGGTGGATTCGGTTTTGTCGACTGGCGCACACGCCGACTTCGCCGGCAGGCCTGTGAGGCCTGCGAGGCATGGCGCCCAAAGGGTAATCTCGGCTTTGGTGAATGCACCGATCTGCGGTGCGGCTGCACAAAGCTTAAGCGCTGGCTACCGGGAGAGACTTGTCCGCGTGGAAAATGGCCTTCTTAGACCCGGTTTAGCGCGTTCTAAGCCATCCTCGGATCGGGCTTAAAGGGTTGTTTTCCGACGGTTCGATCCGGCCGGATTTACCAAACCTCTCCCGTTTCATCCCAAACCTACCTCGGCGCTACAGCGTTGCCGCCGCAGACGCTGCGCAGGTGCGCAACGACGCCAATGCCCCACTGCTTTCGGCTCACCACTCCCGAACCAAACTGCCGGCAAAGATTGATCTGAAGAAAAAGCTGAAGCACTCACCATCTGCCATCGCCTTGGGCCGGGCGAAGCAGGTGCAATACGCCATCGACGATGCGGCCGCGATGTTCGCGTCCTACCGCAGCAACTTTTTCGACTGGGTGAAGAACCACTTCTCGCGTCCCGGTCGGCCGAAGCCGCCACGGTTTTATCGTCGCGGCCAGCGGACGAGACTGCGCTTCGACTACCAGGATTTTGATGTCATCGACCAAAGGCTTTACCTGCCGAGATCAGTCGGCTTCGGGGTCATCGCGTTGGTCGATCGCGCCGGTGAACCGCTCCTTGCACCGGGAGACCGGTTGGTGGAGGTGAGGGTCGAGCCCTGCCGTTCCCGCCAGTGGGTCCATGTGGATTTTGTCATCCGCCGAGCGGTCGTAAAACGTAATCCTGTCAAACGGGCCGGCACGCTCTTCGCGGACCTCGGCGTGGCGCGTTTGATCACGTGCTTGGACGACCAGAACCTACTGGCGTTCTTGGTCTGCGGCGGAGTCGCCAAAGCAATCTTGCAACGCGGCGCCAAGTTGCACGCGCAGTGGCGGAGTGAAGCGAAGCTCGGCCTGCGGCACGGCGAGCGCCGGGCTGGACAACTGGCGGCGCGCAGTGCCCGCCAGATGGAAGATTTGATGAAGAAGGTGGCGTTGCTGGTCGTGACGTATGCGCAGGTGCATCACCTCGTGCGGGTCGTCGTGGGGCGCAACGTCGACTGGAAGCAAAACGTGAGCATGGGGAAACGTCAGAACCAGCTGTTCACGTTCATCCCCCATGGGAAGTTGATTGAGGCCTTGCGCACCAAGTGCGCCCGCGCCGGCCTTGAATTTATCGAGACCGAGGAGTCGTATACGTCGAAGACGGATCACCTCGCCCTGGAGGCGATGGGTCCGAAACCGGAAGGATACCGCTGGCTGGGATCAGGCACCTGCCGTGGGTGCTTTCGTTCCAACGTGGGGCTTGTCCTGCAGGCGGACGTCAATGGCTGCATCGGGCTTGGTCGAAAAGTCGGAGGCGAGGAGTGGCTGGCGGATTTACGCCAGAGACTCGGAGCCTCTCCGGGCACCAGGCTCGTGCCCCGGAAAGTCCAGGTGAATGGCGTCGGTCCGGAATCTAGCCCGGACTCCGGGACCAGGCATCCCCGCCTGCGCTCCCCCAGAACCTGGATGAGTACGCAAGTTGCGCTGGCTAAGGCCCGGCTCGTCCCGGACCTCCAGCCGGTCGCCCGCGCGACCCATCATCCCCAGGTCTTCCCCGTCGCGGCCTAACCGCGGCGGGCTTCTCCCTGGCTTAATGCAACAAAGCCGA
>CAITWF010000021.1 GCA_903896015.1 uncultured Opitutia bacterium
ACCGACTACGAGAAGGACAAGGAGTTCGACTTCGCGCCCAACGGCATCCTCGGCCTAGAAACGTCGCTCGCTGTCTCGCTCGACGTCCTGGTGCGCCAGAACAAATTCAAACTCTCCTACGTAGTGGATCTGATGACGCGGCGCCCCGCGAGCCTCCTCGGACTCCCCGCCGGCACGCTCGCGCCCGGCGCCGCCGCCGACGTCTGCATCTTCGATCCCAACGAGAAATGGCGTTACGACGCCAAGGCCGGCTTCAGCAAATCGCGCAATTCTCCGTGGAGCGGCCAAATTCTCACCGGCCGCGTGAAGACGACAATCGTTGACGGTCGGGTGGTGTTCGCAGGCGGTAAAATTATCGGCCGCTGACCGGGCGCTTGGCATTGCGCGGGCGGCGTTTTTCCTCCGCACTTTTCGCCCATGCCGTCTCAAGCCACGATCATAGCCAACGCGATCGAACTGTCGCTGGCGTTCATCGGAATTGTCGTGCTGTGGCGGTGGGTGCTACGTCCAGCCGCACGCGCTAATCGATCGACCGAGCCAGCGCCGGTATGGGAGGCACCGGTCAGTGACTTCCTGCTTTTTTTGTGGCTGCTCATCACGGGCGGCATCCTCGGGCAATTCGCCGCCGCCGCCCTGTTCCGACCACTCGGGCTCTCTAGCGATGGACAACTCATTTTTGGCAATGCCGCGTTTGAGTTCGGCATGCTCGGCGGCATTGCGGTCTTCCGCCTCGGTCTCCGCCACGAATCGTGGGGAACGTTCGCGCCCATGAAAGCTCTGGTCTCAGGCCTCGCGACGTTTCTCATCGCCGTGCCGCTGGTGGATTTCACCGGGCTGGTGTGGCAATACCTGATGACGCTCGCCGGCCTGCCCGTCGAGCGGCAGGACATGATCGGCCGCCTCGTGAACGCTGAGTCGCATACCCTGCTCATCTGCATGATTCTTCTCGCGTGCGTGACCGCGCCGATCGCGGAGGAGATGATTTTTCGCGCGGGAATTTTTCGCTACGCCCGCACGCGGCTCCCGCGCTGGGCCGCGCTGCTCGTGCCCGCGTGCCTCTTTGCCGCGTTGCACCAAAATCTCGCGTCGTTCGCGCAACTCGCCGTGCTCGGCGTGGTCTTTTCCCTAGCCTACGAACGCACCGGCCGCATCGGCACCGCCATCGTCGCGCACGGCCTCTTCAACGCCCATACCGCGCTCCTCGTCCTGCTCGACCCGTCCTCGGCGAACTGATCCGTGCACCCGTTCACGAACAATCCTCGCGACTCCGTCTCGGCCCTCGGTGAGGCGAAACTCATTGCCGCCATCCGCCGCTGGTTGGGCTCGGCTTCGCCGAGAGCACCTTTTGGAATCGGTGACGACTGCGCGGTCGTCCCAGCCGGCCGCGCCGCGCAACTCATCACCGTCGATCCCGTGATTTACGGCGAACACATCGATGACTCCGTGCCACCGCGCGCCGGCGGGGAAAAGCTTTTCAAGCGCAACCTGAGCGACATAGCCGCCATGGGTGGCCGCCCCCGCGCCGCCGTCGTCGCGCTCGCGATCGATTCGCATGTGAAGCTGAAGTGGCTGGAGCAATTTTACCGCGGCCTCGCCACCGTGAGTCGTCGTTATCACGTGCCGATCGTCGGCGGCGATATCGCCCACCATAGGGGCGGCATTGTCGCCACGCTGACGCTCGTCGGCGAGGCGCCAATGAAAGGGCGCGTGCTGACACGCACCGGCGCCAAAACCGACGACTGGATTTTTGTGACCGGTTCGCTCGGCAACAGCCTGCGCAGCGGCCACCACTGGAAATTCTCCCCGTGCCTCGCCGAAGGCCAGTGGCTCGCCCGGCAACCCGCCGTCCGCTCCATGATCGATGTGAGCGACGGCCTCGCCAAAGACCTTCAGGCACTCGCACCCAAGGGCGCCGCACCTGCGCTCGACGCGAGCGCGATTCCGCTACGCGCCGGCGCCGATCTGCGTGGCGCCCTGACCGACGGTGAGGATTACGAATTGGCGTTCACGCTCGCCGCCTCAGCCAATCGCGAGGCGTTCTTCCGTGCGTGGCGAAAAAAATTCCCCTACACCAAACTGTCGTGCCTTGGACGGTTCGTCCGGCCCAATGCCGTGCCCGACGGCGCACTCACTCTCACTGACTACCGTGGCTTCGAGCATCTACGATAAACTCCGTGCGGGCGTGACCACCGCCTCTGCCGCCGAGACGCAGGCGCTCGCGGTCGAGTTCGCCGCCGCGCTGCCGCCCGACACCACGCTCGCGCTGCACGGCAACCTCGGCGTCGGCAAAACCACCTTCGTGCAAGGCCTCGCGCGCGGCTTCGGCGTGACCGACGCCGTCATGAGCCCGACCTTCACCATCTTCACGCTGCACCGCGGCAATCGGACTCTCGTGCACCTCGACGCCTACCGCCTCGAACACGCCGATCAGCTCGACACGCTGATGCTCGAGGATTTTCTCACGACGCCCTACTGCCTCGCCGTCGAATGGCCCGAAAACATCGCCGCGTGGCTGCCGCCGGACACGCTCCACCTCATTCTCGGAATTGCAAAGAACGAGCGGCACACGCTGTGCCTTAAATAAAAAGGCCGGCCATCTTACAGACGGCCGGCTCGGGAAAAATCCCCCTTGTCTACTTCACCGCCGCCGCCGCGGTGACGAGTTCGACGAAACTGCGGGCTTCGAGACTCGCTCCGCCGATCAAGCCGCCGTCGATGTCCTTTTGGGCGAGGAGATCGGGCGCATTCGAGGGCTTCATCGAGCCACCGTAGAGGATTCGGACTTTTTGTGCGACGGCGTCGCCGAAGAGCTTCACGAGAAGGCCGCGGATGAACGCGTGGACTTCCTGCGCCTGCTCCGTCGTCGCGACCTTGCCGGTGCCGATCGCCCAGACGGGCTCGTAGGCGATGACGACACTCGCGGCGAGTTCCTTGCTCACACCATCGAGTCCGGCTTCGAGTTGGGTCTGCACAACCTTGAGCGTCGAACCACCTTCGCGCTCGGCGAGCGTTTCGCCCACGCAGAGAATCGGCTTCAGCTGATTCTTCAGCGCGGCGAGAACCTTCTTGTTGATGAAGGCATCAGTCTCGGCGAAGTAGGCGCGGCGCTCGCTGTGGCCGAGGATGACGTGCGTCGCGAACAACGCACGCAGCATGCCCGCCGAAATTTCGCCGGTGTAGGCGCCGCTCGCCTCGGGGTGCATATTTTGCGCGCCAAGTTTTACGGTGGAGCCTTCGAGCGCCTTGCCGGCGCTCTCGATCGAGGTGAATGGCGGGCACACCACGACGTCAACGTCGGCCTGGCGGCCTACGGCGGCGACGATGTCGGACACGAGCGCCGTGGCTTCGGCGCTCGTCTTGTTCATTTTCCAATTACCGGCGATGAGTTTTCTGCGGGAGGACATGTAAAATAACGGAGTTCAGGATTCGAGAAACGCCACGCCGGGCAGCACTTTGCCCTCGAGGAATTCGAGGCTCGCGCCGCCGCCGGTGGAACAGTGGGTGACCTTGTCGGCCACCTTGAATTTTTTCGCGGCCGTCGCGGTGTCGCCACCGCCGACCACGGTCGTCGCGCCCGTCGCAGTGGCATCGGCGACTGCCGCGGCCATGGCCTTCGTCGAACCGGCAAATTTTTCAAACTCGAACACGCCCGACGGCCCGTTCCAAATGATCGTTTTGGCGGCGAGAATCGCTTCGCGGTAGAGTTCGATCGATTTCGGGCCGCCGTCGAGGCCCTGCCATCCGGCGGGAATGCCCGTGGCATCGGTCGCGGTCTGGGTATTGGCGTTGGGATCGAATTTGTCGGCGCAGATGTAGTCGACGGGGAAGATGAGCTTCACGCCGCGAGCCTTGGCGTCGTTAACAAGTTCCTGCACGATCTTTGCACCCTCGGGATCGAAGAGGCTGTCGCCGATGGCCATGCCGTTGACGACTTTCTTGAATGTGAAGGCCATGCCGCCGCCGATGATGATCGCGTCGGCTTTGCCGAGGAGATTTTTAATGAGCGGAATCTTGTCGGCAATCTTAGCACCGCCGAGGATCGCGAGCAGCGGGCGCTGGGGATGATCAAGGACGGCGGCGAACGCCTTGAGCTCGGCCTCCATGAGGAAGCCGGCGGCCTTGTCCTTCAGCGCGACGCCCACCATCGAACTGTGCGCGCGGTGCGCGGTGCCGAAGGCGTCGTTCACAAACACGTCGCCGAGCTTCGTGAGGCTCGCGCAGAACGCCGCGACGGCAGCCTTGTCGGCGGCTTTCTTGGAGCCATCTTCAAGCTTCACCTTAGTCTCTTCCTCGATGTGGAAGCGGAGATTTTCGAGGAGCACAACGTCGCCGGCCTTGAGGGCACCGGGCGCACAGGCGGCCTCGACGGCCGGCCCTACGCAGTCGTCCAAAAACTTCACCGGCTTGCCGAGGAGTTTGGCGAGTTCGTCAGCAACCGGCTTCAGCGAGAACTTGGCGATCTTCTGGCCATCGGGACGACCGAGGTGCGACATGAGGACGACCGAGGCGCCCTGTTCGAGCGCAAACTTGATCGTGGGCAGCGCGGCGACGATGCGCTGGTTGTTCGTGATCGCGCCGGTGACCTTGTCCTGGGGGACGTTGAAGTCGACGCGCATGAGGACGCGTTTGCCGGCGAGCGAGAGATCGCGGATGGATTTAAACTTGGGCATGGTAGAAAAATAAAAAGACCGCGGAAAGCGACGGAGGCGCGGAGCGCATTGCTGCGGGTCCGCGCATCCGCGGAATCCGCGGTCAAAGGCTGGAGGATGCGATTAGAGAGCGGCGGCGATCTTCTTGGTGAGATCGACGACGCGGTTCGAGTAGCCCCACTCGTTGTCATACCACGAGATGAGCTTGAAGAACTTGGAGTTCAGCTCGACGCCCGAGCCCGCGTCGAAGATCGATGAGGCTTTGCAGTGGATGAAGTCGGAGGAGACAACCTCGTCGCTGGTGTATTCGAGGATGCCCTTGAGGTAGGTCTCGCTGGCATTCTTCATCGCGGCGCAGATCTCCTTGTAGGAGGTTTCCTTCGTGGTGCGAACGGTCAGGTCGACCACGGACACGGTCGGAGTCGGCACGCGGAACGCCATGCCGGTGAGTTTGCCCTTCACTTCCGGGCACACGAGCGCGGTGGCCTTGGCAGCGCCGGTCGTGGACGGGATGATGTTCTGAGCGGCGGTGCGGCCACCCTTCCAGTCCTTCTTGGACGGGCCATCGACGGTCTTCTGCGTCGCGGTGTAGGAGTGGACGGTCGTCATGAGGCCTTCCTCGATGCCGAAGCCTTCCTTGAGAAGCACCGAGACGACGGGCGCGAGGCAGTTCGTCGTGCAGGAGGCGTTGGAAATGATATGGTGCTTGGTGAGGTCGAGCTTGTCGTCGTTTACGCCGAGGACGACCGTGATGTCCTCGTTCTTGGCGGGGGCTGAGATGATGACCTTCTTGGCGCCGGCGACGATGTGGCCGTAGGCCGACTTCGGGTTGTCCTTGGCGGCGTCGGTAAAGAGGCCGGTCGACTCGATGACGAGTTGGACACCCAGCTTGCCCCAGGGTAATTCAGACGGGGTCTTCGCGGAGACCACGAGGATCTCTTTGCCGTTCACGATCAGCACATCGTCCTCGAGCTTGTCGGGCGCGGACTTTTTGGAGCCCACGGTGCCGCTGAAACGACCCTGCGTGGAATCGTATTTCAGGAGGTAGGCGAGGTTGTCGGCCGGCACGATGTCGCCGACGGCGACGACGTCGAGCGTCGTGCCGAGGAGGCCCTGCTCAACGAGGGCGCGGAAGACGAGGCGACCGATGCGGCCGAAGCCATTGATTGCGACTTTTACTGCCATGGGAGTGCTCCGAGTTTTAGTGGTTGTTGTCTGCTTTAACGTGAGTCCGCGCGAACGCGGATGCACGACGCAAGAGATTCACGCGGGCCGATGCAAGGGTTTTGGCTGTGCAATCGGTGACATATCCTGCGCGTGCGTTGTGCGTCCCGGCAGGGCTACTCATCGCTCAACCACAGCCCGCAACCGAGCGCCGCCACGAACAAATCCGCCTCAACCGGCTCCGTCGCGCCATGGCCGTCCGTCGAAAAAAATCGCTCGTGGTCGGCCAGCTGCTCCCAGGCGCCCGGCACCGAACCGGCGATCTCTTCGCCCAAAGGAATGGTCACGTCACCCATCGTCGGGTTGATCGCGAAAAGCAGGCGTTCAGGCCCTTGCGACTGATCAGCGTTGTAGATTACCGCGAACGCCGGCGAGCCGGGTGCCCGGATAAAATCGAAAAATCCCTCGCTCGGCCGCGAATGCTGGCGCAACAGCCGGCCGAGTTCGCTCCGGCGAAACGCGATCCAATCCGCGAAATAACCGTGCGTGCCAAGGAACCGGTAAAGCCTGCGGTAATCGAGCGCGTTGAGATCGCCGCGCAGGTAGGTGTTGTTCACGCCGTGCTTGGAGCGGAGGAAGTCCTGCCCCGCTGCGATCATTGGAATACCGATCGACATGAACAACAGCGCGGCCATCAGGTGCGTGCGGCGACGATCGTTGGCCGTCGGGGCGAAGCCGTCGTTGTTCGCGTTCTCCGTGATCATGTCGATCCACGTGCGATCGTCGTGGGACTCGGCGTAGTTCACCGTTTGTGCCGGCCACTTCGCAAAATACCACGGCGAGCCGCGGAGAAAATACTCCATCCGCTCGGATGCGCCCGCGCCGCGAACGTAGTCGCGGAGAAAATCGCGGTAGCCGTCGTTCCACGAAGCCCAGCCCGTGTCGCGTAAGGCGCCGGCGATGTGCCCGCGAAAACTCCACGGCTCCGCGATCAACACGACATCCGGCTTCGCGCGCTTGAGCGCGACCTCGACATCGCGCAGCACCTCAACGCCCAGCAACTCCGCCAAGTCGAAACGAAACCCGTCGAACCCGTAGGCCTCGATAAAATGCAGACAGCTATCGATGATCAGCCGCTTCGCCATCGCCGAGCGCGCCCGCAGATCGTTGCCGCAGCCGCTCCAGTTCGAAAGCGTGCCGGCGGCGTCCTGCTCGAAATAATATATTCGATCGATCAGCAGCAGGTGCGCCGGCAGTCCCACGTGGTTGAAGACCACATCGAGAATCACCGCAATGCCCCGCGCGTGAAACGCCGCGATCAGATCCTGCAGTTCGCGCACGCCGGACGCCTTTTCGGCCGCGAGCGAGTAACTGCTCTCGGGCGCAAAGAAGTTATTCGTCATGTAGCCCCAGTGGTATTCCTCCGTCGTGGCATTATCGAATTCGTGCAACGGCTGCAACTCGACCGCGTTCACGCCGAGTTCGTGCAGGTGAAACTCCGGGCTCTCGACCCACTTCTTCAAGCCCACGAAACCCCGCCGCTCCTCCGGCGTCGCCTTCACCGGCGCGTTCGCCGCGAGATCGCGCACGTGCGCCTCCGCGATAATCAAATCGTGCCACGCCGGCGTGCGAAACGTCCGATCGCTCTGCCCCACCCACGCGCGATCGAGGACGATGCCGGGGCCTTCGCGCCCCACCGTCGCGAGCGCATACGGATCGAGCACGCGAACTTCGGGCACGAATCTTCCCGCGCCCTCGCGCACGCCGTCGACGACATACCAGTAGAACCAGCCGTGGAGATTCTGGTTGAGCGCCGTCTCCCACACGCCGGCCGCTCCGTCGGCATCGTCGCGTCGCGCGAGCGAAAACGCCTCCGCCTTTTCCGGCGCGATCAGTTCACGACAAATGGAGAGCGTCACACTCCGCGCCCGAGGCGCGAACAGCCGGAACACCGTCTCCCCTCCGCGCACGATCGCGCCGAGCGGCAAATCAGTTTTAAGCTCGTAGAAAAAACTGCCCGGCACGAGCGGCACACCCTGCGAAAACGGCGCGCGGGTCGCACCCGTCGCCTCCGCCCACGTGACGCCGCGCGGTTCTGCGAGATCGAGCGGCAGCGCCAGCGTGAACTGCCACAGATGCCAGCCCGTGCGGCGCGGATCGATCACGCGGTTGAGGTTGCCCTTGTCGTCGCGCCCGAGGTTCGGCGCATCGCCGGGTGGCACGAGCCACTGGTGCTCACCCGTCACGAATTTGAACCGCAGCCCGTCCGTCGCGAGAAACCGCGCCGGATCGCCTGTCCACATCAGCACGCGCTCGCCGTCGAGCAGCGCCGGCTTCAGCTCCCACTCCTCTTGGCCGACCGCGACTTGCCAGTCATTAAAATCGCCCGCGAGAAAAACGTGATCGCGTTCCGGGGTGATGTCGCAGCCGTGCTCCAGCGGCAGCACAAACGCGATCTCTCCCTCCGTGTTCACGAAATAACCATAGACTCGGCCCGCCACGAGCCCCGGCGCCGGCAGGAGCGCGGCGGGCGCGAGACACTGCTCCCCGATCGAAAAACGCGGCGCGCTCTTCGCCGTCCAATCGCGATCGAGTTCGACGACACCGCTGGTGAGCGATTCGAGCCAGGCGCGGACGATGTGATGCGCGGGAGCGGCCATGCGAACGTGTTAGCATTCTCCGCGCCGCGTTTGCGACAAGCGGGAAGTGCTGCACTGGCCGTCGGGAATTATATGCGTGCCCGCGCCCTGTCTTCCGATCATGGTCGCCGCCCATGACCGTCCGAATCCGGTTTTCACTCTGCCTGCTCGCCGTGCTCCTGCTCGTGCCGGTCGGCGTAGCACCGATGCGGGCCGCAGAGGCGGACGGCGAGCTCCAGTTCGTCCTCGTGCTTTCGCGTCACGGCGTGCGCGCCCCGCTCGATATCCAGCAGGACTTCGGAAAATACTCCGCGCAGCCGTGGCCGAAGTGGAATGTGCCCCCCGGCGACCTCACGCCGCATGGTCGGAAGCAAATGGAACTGATGGGGGCCTACTACCGCGCCCGCTACGTGCAGGCCGGGCTACTCTCCGGCACGGCGGAGCAAGACACGCCGCTCGTCTATTTCCGCACCAACAACGTTCAACGCACCCTCGAAACCGCCCGCGCGATCGGGGCCGCGCTGCTGCCTGGAGCCACGCCCGAGATTCACGCGCTGCCTGCCGGCGAAATTGATATCCTGTTTACTCCTGGCAAGGTGTCGCTCGGCAATCCCGATCGCGCCCACGCCGCCGCCGCCGTCCTCGGTCGAATCGGCAACGATCCGCGCGCGCCCGTGCTGGCGCACCGCGAGGCGTTCACTACGCTCCAGCGCGTGTTGTTCGGCGAATCCGGCAAACCGGTCGCCGGCAAGACCGCGCTGCTCGATCTGCCGCAGGAGGTCGTGCCCGCCGCCAGCGAGAACCTGGTGAGTCTACGCGGCCCGATCACCACCGCCGGTTCGATCGTCGATTCCTTCATGCTCGCCTATGCGGAAGGCTTGCCGCTGGCGGACGTCGGCTGGGGCCGGCTCACACCCGGGCGCCTCACGGAGCTGCTCCGGTTGCACGCCCTGTGGTTCGATCTTGCCCACGCCACCCTTTACCCCGCGCAGGCCGAGGCGTCGAATCTCGCGAGCCACCTCGCCGATACGCTGGACCAGGCGGCCACAGGCCGGGCCGTGCCGGGCGCGATCGGTTCCCCGGGGCAAAAACTGGTTTTTCTCGTCGGCCACGACATCAACCAAATCAGCCTTGGCGCGCTGCTGGGCGCCACGTGGTGGCTGCCGGGCACTCAGCCCAATCCGGTTCTGCTCGGCGGCGCGCTAGTCTTCGAACTGCGCCTGCGCAAAAGCGATCACCGGCCATTCATCCGCGCGCTCTATCTCAGCCCGTCACTTGATCAAACGCGCGCACTGACGCCGCTGACGCTCTCGCAGCCGCCGGGCATCGCGCCCATTTTCATTCCGGGCTGCAGCGCCTCGGCCGAAGGCTACGATGCCCCGCTGGAAACGTTCGAAGCGCACCTGCGCGCTGCCCTCGATCCGCAGTTCGTCAAGCCCGGAACACCTTAGCGCTCACGGCGCCCCCACAAACGCCTGGCGCACCGGATGGCCGTCGAAGTTGGCCGGAAGCGCCAGGCCGAGCAGCCAGCACGCCGTCGCGCACGTGTCCTCGGTGCGCAAGTCGAGATCCGCCTGCTGGGTGAGATCCATGCCCTTGCGGATGCCCGGCCCGTTCACGATCCACGGAATGTAACGGCTACGCGGATCGTCGGGACCGTGCGAGGTTCCCTGGCCGCCGTGATCGGCCGAGATCATCACGATCGTCGACTCGCGCAGGCCGGCGCGATCGAGCGCGGCGAGAATTTCGCCGACGTGCGCGTCGGTCTTCGCGATCTGCGCAAGCTGCTCGGGCGAACCCCAGCCCTTGTCGTGGCCGACCGTGTCGACCGAAGGCAGGTGCACGAATAGAAAATTAGGTTTGAAGCTCTCGATGAATTTCACCGCCTCGCCGATCACAATCGGATCGGGGACTTTTTCGGCTGCAGCGTAGGCCTTGCCCTCGGGAGAAGTCTTGTCGTCGTTCTTCGCCCAGGAGGCAGCGCTCAGCGCGGGATCGACCTTGGGAAAAAACTCGTGCGTTACCGTGCCAGGCTTAGCCATCGCGACGAATTTCGATTTGCCCGAAGCGAGCGCCGTCACATAGCCCACTTTGCTGGCGAGTTCGAAAACCGTCGGAGTCTTGGAGTAAAACGGCGCCACCAGCGGCATATCTCGGTCCCAGTCGATGCCGTGTTTCCGCGGGTTGACGCCCGTCATCATGCTCGTGAACGACGGCAGCGTCACCGCGAGCGCCGTCGTCCGCATCCACATCGAGTAGGTGCCGGTCCTCATCAGCCCGTGCAGCACGGGCGTGTCGGCCAGCAGCAGCCGATCGGGCCTCAGCCCGTCGATGCCAATCACCACGACGTGCTCAATCTCCGCGACCGGACGTGTAGGTTTCGTGACAGGGGTGGGCGTCTGCGCGAAACCGAGGGCGACCGTGGCGGCGAACAGGCCGAGGAAACGTTTCATGGGCCGACCAGCGTGCAAGCGCGCCGCGGTTTGACAAGCCGCTCCGCGTGCGCGTCGTCTCTTTGTCACGTGAACGCGCCCTTGCCCATCCTCGTCGCCATGTCCGGCGGAGTCGACAGCTCCGTCGCCGCGCTCCTGCTCAAACAGCAGGGCATGCCCATCGTCGGCGCCTACATGAAGAACTGGATCAACGAGGACAACATCGTCGGCGACTGCCCGTGGCAGCGCGACATCGAGGACGCCCGCGCCGTATGCGAGAAAATTGGGATCGAGTTTCGCGTCGTGAATTTGATGCGCGAGTATCGCGAGCGCGTCGTCGCCTACTTGCTCGACGGCTACGCGCGCGGCCTCACGCCCAATCCCGACATCATGTGCAACCGCGAGATCAAGTTTGGGGTGTTTCGCGCGTGGGCGAAAGATCACGGGTTCTCCGCGGTCGCGACCGGGCACTATGCCCAGCGCATCGGGGCATCGCTCGACGACGCCCGGGCGCCGGCAAGCAGCGCGCCTACATTCGAACTTCACGAAGGTGCCGACGCCAACAAGGACCAATCCTATTTTCTCGCCCTGCTCTCGCAGGAGCAGTTGCGCGACGCCCGCTTTCCGATCGGGCTGCTCGAAAAGCCGCAGCTGCGCCGACTCGCGCGCGAAGCGGAGCTGCCGACCGCGGATAAAAAGGACAGTCAGGGCATCTGCTTCATCGGTGAGGTGAAGATGGCGGATTTCCTCCGGGCCTACGTGCCCGATGCGCCCGGCCCGATTGTGCGCGCGAGCGACGGAAAGGTCCTCGGCGAGCACCGCGGGCTGCACTTCTACACGCTCGGCCAGCGCCGCGGCATCCGCATCCCGTCGAACTCCGATCACAACGCCTACGTCGTCGTTGGCAAACGCGCAGCCGATCGCGCGCTGCTCGTTGCCTTTGATCATCCCGAAGCACCCGGACTCTTTCAAAGCGAGGTGCGCGTACACTCGCTCAGTTGGATCGGCGAATCGGTTGCGGCCACGCGCGCGCTCGAAGGCCGCGTGCGTTACCGCGATCCGCGCGTGGCGCTGGAAGTTTTTCCCGAAGGCGGCGGCACGGCGCTCGTGAAATTTGCCGAGCCGCAGCGCGGTCTCGCGAGCGGCCAGGTGCTCGCTTTTTACGACGGGTCGCGGTTGCTCGGCGGCGGAGTCTACATCTGACCTGGCGGTCAGGCGACCGCTGGCTGCTTCACGCGGCCCTGGAGGACCTGTTTTGCTTCGTGGCACTCCGCGTGCATTTGTAGCTCATATTTTCTCAGGTTAAAACCGGGGAAGACGCGTTCGCGCAAGAGGCGCCACTCCGCCGATTCCTCGATCGCGGAAAGATGGGTGAGCGGTGCATTGCCGCCATTGCCGAGATGATTGTGCCGGCAAAAGTCCCGCGCCAGCGAAACGACTGCGACGAGTTCGATATCCTCCGTGGCCTCCGTCGGCGTGTCGATCCAGCGCATAACGCTGAGGTAGGGCCGCGGGATCCCGTGCTTCTCACCAAAATGCGCGGCAAGTTCGTTCGTCGCGCCACCGAGAAAAATTTTCTCGGCCTCCCGCAATGAGATCTTCTCCAGGCGCGCGTAGTCAAGGATCGCGTGAAACCCGGCGGGCTGCAGGCGCAGGAGCAACAGCCGGCCAAGATCGTGCAGCAGGGCGGCCGTGCCCGCCATTCCCTCCAGATCGTGAAATTCCATCAGCCGGCACGTGCTCCGCGCAAGCCGCGCCACGCCGTTTTGAAAAGTCCAGTACTGCGGCCAGCTAAACGTCGGGGCCTGCATTTGCGCCTCAGGCACCGTCACGAGCGAGCGGGCCTGCGCCACGAGCCGCATCTCGCCGAGCAGCCCGACGGCGAGCCGCGGGTCGTCGATCGGTTGCGAATTCAGATCGTCCTGCCGGCGCAGGTGGTTCGCCGCAATGAGCATCTGGGCCGAGAGCCCCGGATCGCGCTCCACCAGATCCATCAGCGGGGCAATGCAGGTGGGATCACCGGTGGCCGACATCTGAAACGCCGCCGCCACCGAATCGATCACCGGGCAACCGGCCAGCCCATCGACGGCTGACGTCAACTGCGCGATCGTCATCACCGGGCAGCGCCGCTCGACGGGTGCATTAGACCAATGCGCCCGCGCGACCGCGGCGTGCTCGGCATCGGTTTCCGTCGGGGTCAGAAACTCTTCCGGCTCGAGCGTGGGATTGAGGTGGCGGAAAATAATGTGGTCGGCGAACAGCAGTCCCTCTAGTCGATCAACGAACTCCGGCCAGCGGCGCTGCACGACGAGTTCGCCGAGACCATTGACGCACTCCACGACGCCCCATGCACCCGCCGCCTCGGCTTGGGCGGCTAATGCGACCAGCCGCTGGTTCACGGCCTTGTCCGCTTCAAGTTTCGCGCTCTCGGTCAGCGGTTCGATCGACGTGGTCAAGGCGATCCGCAGTTCTTCGAGCATAGTGTGCAACTGCGCCGGCGCGAACCCCATGAGCTGACAAAACGACCGCTCTTCCTCGAAGTGGCGCGCCCGCCACGGGTTCACAGTGGCCTTGGCGATCTCGGCGTAGATCGCGTCGTCGTGGTAGGGCTTGATTAGGAAATTCTGGACGCGCAGCTCAAGCGCGCGCCGGACGGCATCGCGGTCCGCGTGTCCGGAGTAGAAGACGAACGGAAGCAACTTTCGGAAGTTATCCGCCTTCAGCCGCTGCGCGAGCACGAGTCCGCCACCGTCGATTTTCAGCTCACTGAACACGAGGTCGATTTTCACGACCCGCTCGATGAACTCCCAGGCCTCGTCCGCCGTGCCGACGACCGCGAGCCGGTGATGGCCGCGTTGCAAAATTCCGCGCATCGCGAGTTGGGCGACGTCGCTGGGATCGACTAGGAGAATGTTGGCCATGGGGGGCGCGGTCGGGCGTTGGCAACCGGGCATGCCGGCAGCCATCCCCTGCATCGGGGCGATCCGGAAAAACTTTAGCCCGATCCCGGGTCACGCGGCCGCCGCCAAGGCCAGTCGCGCTGCAAAGGCCAGAAACACCACGCCCAGCGCGCGATCGATCCAGTGGCTATGACGCATAAATTTCCCGCGGATTTCTGCACGCGTGAAAAATACCGAGACAAGCGAGAACCAGCCCATGGTCGCGACCACCATCCACAGCCCGTAACCCGCCTGGATGACTTTCGGCGTCGCGGGGTTTACCACCAAGATAAACAGCGCGAGGAAGAAGAGCGTGACTTTGGGGTTGAGGGCGTTGGTCAAAAACCCGGTCGCGAACGCGCTGCGCGTCGTGGGGAGCGCGCCGTTTTCGACGGCGGCACCCGCCGTCGCCCCATGCGGCCGGGCACGCAACGATTGCACACCGAGCCATGCGATGTAGGCCGCGCCCGCGTATTTCACCACGTCGAACCACAGCGCCGAACCCTTGAGCAAGAGTCCAAGCCCGAGCAGCGAGTAGCCGACATGCAGCGAAATCGCCGTGCCCACGCCGATGCTTGTTGCGATCGCCGTGCGCCGGCCGTGCGCGAGGCTTTGTTTTACCACAATCGCAAAATCCGGTCCGGGGCTCGCGACGGCAAGCGCGTGGGCGAGCGCGACCTTGCCGAACTCGGTCCAGTAGGCGTCCATCGCGCGGGGCGGCTCAGAGCGCGGCTTCCTTGAAGGCCGGGCTCCCCAGCATCTGCTCGATTTGCCGCCTGTCGGCAAACGCGCGCAGATCGCGATCATCCGGGGACTCCTTTTGCGCCTTGGCGAGCAGCGTCCGCGCTTCGTCCACGCGACCGAGCAGGGCGAGAACGTAAATGCGCCGGAGAATCGAGGGGGTGCGAAGATTCGCCGCGCGCATGGCGTCAGCTTCGTAGGCGTCGAGCGCAGCTATGTAGGCGTCTTTCGCCGTCCCGCGCTGACCCAGTCGCACGCGGCAACGGCCGAGTTCGAGCCAGTAGTCGCCTGTGTCGGGAGCAAGCGCGGCAGCCTTCGCAAGCGATGCCTCCGCGCGTGCAGCATCACGAACACTGAGCGCAAACTGCGCCTCGCTCGCGAGGCTCGCCGCCTCCTTGCGCTGGAGGCTGGTGATCTCCTTGGGCTTCGGTTTGCAGCCGGCCAGCAAGAGGACCGTCACCGCGAGGACGAAGGAAAGGGCTCGATTCAGCATGGCGCGATTGCGATCACCGGCCCCGAGCTCGTCAACATCATCGCGCATCCCTACCCGGCACCACCCGATCACATATCCGGCGGCACATTCGCGATCGCTTCCTCGATGGTCGTGAGACCTTCTTTCACCTTGAGGATGCTGTCTTGGTGGAGGGTTTTCATGCCGCCGCGCTGCGCGATTTTCTTCAGCTCGGCCGCCTCCATCTCCTTGTTGATGCCGTCAATCAACTCCTCGTTACTCACCATCAACTCGTGAATGCCCACGCGGCCTTTGTAGCCGGTGCCACCGCACTTTGGACAGCCCTTGGGGTTGGCTTTAAAAATCTGCCCGCTCCAGCCGATCGCCTTCTCCATGATCTCCTGTTCCCGGCCTTCAGGCGTAAAAGGCATCTTACACGTCTTGCACACGCGGCGCATAAGGCGCTGGGCGCACACACAAAGCAGCGAGGATGAAACCATGAACGACTCCACGCCCATCTCGGTGAGACGCGATATGGTCGTCGGCGCGTCATTCGTGTGCAACGTGGAAATCAGCAAGTGACCGGTCAGCGCGGCCTCGACCGCGATGCCGGCGGTTTCCTTGTCGCGGATTTCGCCGACGAGGATGATGTCGGGATCTTGGCGAAGAAAGGCGCGTAGCGCCGTCGCAAATGTGAGCCCAATCTGCCGGTGCATCTGCATCTGGTTCAGGCCGGGCAGCGTGTATTCGATCGGATCCTCGGCGGTGCGGATGACGATGTCGGGGGTGTTAATCTCGTTGAGCGCGGAATAGAGCGTCATCGACTTGCCGGAGCCGGTCGGCCCGCAGTGCAAAATCATGCCGTAGGGCTGGCGGATGCACTCGCGGTATTTCGCCAGATTCTCCTCGGAGAAACCGAGTGCCGGGAGTGGCAGCGTCGTCTTCTGCTTATCCAGAATACGCATGACGACGCCTTCGCCGTGGTTCAGCGGCGCTGTCGAAACGCGCAAGTCGAGATCGAGATTCTTTTTCGTGTATTGCTTGAAGATGATGCGTCCGTCCTGCGGCAACCGGCGTTCCGAGATGTCGAGGTTGCACATGATCTTGAGGCGGGCGACGAGCGCCGGGCCGACCTTTTTCGGGAGCCGCAGTTTCTCCGAGCAGACGCCGTCGATGCGGTTGCGGACGATGATTTCCTTTTCCTGCGGTTCGATGTGAATGTCGGAGGTGCCCGAAAAATATGCGTCCTCGATGATCCGATTCGCGAGCTGCACGATCGGCCCCGATTCCTCGTTCATGTCCTCTTCCTTCAGCTCGCCTTCGGCCGCGGCCTCGCCGTATTCGGCGCCGATCTGCATCACGACATCGTCGAAACCCGCGGCCTTGTCCTGACCCTTCTGGAATTTGTCGCGGATGTCCTTCTCGCGCGCGAGCAGGCGAACGACCTGCTTGCCCGTCATCTCCTGAATCTTCGTCGGCAGCGTAACCTCAAACGGGTTCGCAAATGCCACGAGCAGCATTTCACCGACCTGGCCCACAGGGATCACGAGGTTCTCCTTGCAGAAATCCTCCGGGATCCGCTCGAAGGTGTGAGCCGAGACGCGGTAGTGCGCGACGTTGAACGGCGAAAGATTGAGCGCGCGCGCCTTGGCCACCAGGCATTGAAACGCGGTGACCTTGAAATCCTCCTGCAGCAGCTTGTCGAGCAGATCGCCGCTCAAGTCCTCGGGGCGCGCCGCCAGCGCCGTGCGCTGCTCGGCGTCGAGCCGGCCCATCTCGACGAGCTTCGAAACAATCTGGAGCTGAATTTTTCCGAGCGGCATGGGTTATTTCACGGCGGCCACGGCCGGAGCGGGCGCGGCAACGTTCTTGGGCGCGTTAGCCGGATCGCTGGCATGCTTTTCCAAATAGTCGGCGATGCCCTCGAGTGTCGTCCCGAACCAGAGGATCGGGCCGCCGAGTTGCTTCTCCCAAAATGCGCGCACCGCCGGGCTCAGATAATAGGCCGTGGCGACAAAATGAAATTCCTCTTCGCGATCGAAGGGCACCGTCCACGTCGCCCAACAGGCGCCAAGATCGAGATTCTTGCGCGCATCTTCCGGCACCTCGTAATCGCGCAGGTCGACGAGGCCGACGCCCTCGGACTCCACCAGATGGTGCAGCACCTCATCCTCCTTCAGCACCTTCATGTCGTAGGCCAGCAGTCCCAGGATCGTGCAGCGGCGGGGCATGTCGCTCGACACCACTTCGATCAACTTCTCGTTTGCCGTCTCCAAATCCTCGATTTTCACGAGGTTATGCTCGACGAGTGCGGCGCCGAGCAGGCGGTTCGCTTTCATCAGCAGCGGGCGGTGTTCCTTGGACATGGGCGGGTTTTGAATCAGGCGGCGGCGGCAGGCGAAACTTTTTCCTGCCGGCGAAATTTCGCGACGCGCTTTAACAACTCTTTCTTGAGCCGCTCAAGCCCGTCGCCGTTGAGGCAGGAAATCTCCACCACATCGACCGATTTGTGGCGCTTCTTGAATTTCGCGAGCAGCGGCGCCGCGGCCTCGACATCCATCTTGTTCGCGACCACGACGCGCGGCTTTTCCAGGAGCGCGGGATCGTAGAGTTTGAGTTCGTTGAGCAGGTGCTTGTAGTCGTCGCGCGGGTCACGCGCATCGGTGCCCGCCATATCGATCATGAAAATCAGGAGCGCGCAGCGCTCTATGTGCCGCAGGAAGCGGTGGCCGAGCCCGCGGTTTTCGTGCGCACCCTCGATCAAACCGGGCACGTCAGCGAGCAACAGTTTGCGCGCACCTTTGCGCTCGTCCGAAAAATCGATCACCCCGATCTGCGGATGGAGCGTGGTGAAGGGATAAGCCGCGGTCTTCGGCCGTGCGTGGGTGATCGCGTTCATCAGCGACGATTTCCCCGCGTTGGGGAAACCCACGAGCCCGACGTCCGCAATGCTCTTCAATTCGAGGCGATATTCGCCGCGATCGCCGGGGTGGCCGGGATTCGCGCGTTTCGGCGCACGGTTGGTCGAGGTCTTGAAATGCGTGTTGCCCCACCCGCCGTTGCCTCCCTTGCACAGCACGATCTGCTGACCGTCCTCGATCACCTCCGCGACCGGCTTGCCGGTAGCCAGATCGATCACGACGGTGCCGAGCGGCATCTTCAGGATGCGAGATTTACCGTCCTTGCCGTTGCAGTCGGAGCCCTCGCCGTGGCCACCACGCTCGGCGCCCCAGTGCGGCTGAAACTTGTAGTCAACGAGGTTGTTCGTGTTGACGTCGCCCACCAGGATCACGTCGCCCCCGCGGCCACCGTCGCCGCCATTGGGGCCGCCCCACGGCTCGTATTTTTCCCGGCGGAAGCTGATGCAGCCGCGGCCACCGTCACCGGCGGCCAGTTTCACTGTGCATTCGTCAACAAACATGCGCCCACGATACAGATGCGCGGGCCTTTGCCAAGGGAGAGAAACTTTTCCTCAAGTCACCCGCGATTTGGCCGATGCTTTTCTTTGCTTCCTCCCATGAACCCACACTCCGCGACCCTCCTCCGCGCCTTGGCCACGCTTCGCGTCTCCGAGATCCGCTTCACCATCACCCGCGACGGCGACGCCCAACACCACACGACGCCCCGTGCGCTGACCGAAACCAGCCGCACCGCGGCACAACCGTTCCCCACCCTTTCCGTCGAAGATCTCTTCGAAGCCTACGCGCTCACGCCACGCAAGGGCGACTACACGCTCCGCGTCGCCGACGGTCAGCTCGCCTACGAACCGATCGCGCCGCGCAAAGTCGCAAAAACTCCCGTCGCGACCTCGAAGATCGTGCGCCATCGCCACGTCTTCGCGCGCCGCCACGAAAAACTCGCCGCCTGATCGCGCGCAAGTTCAGATCGAAATCCTGATCCCCTTTCGCAGGTAGGTCGGCACGTCGAGGTCCTGGCCGTCGAACAGGTTGCGGTCCGTCTTCTCAAAGTGGCCGCGGCTTTCGACTTCGCCGAAGCCGAATTCTTCCTGCGCCACCTTCGCCGCGTGGACGGCCTTGGCCGTCGCAGCGGTGGAGAGTTCCAACTCGGCCGACGTGGATTTTTCGGGCGCGTTCGACGGCATGTGGGCGGTCAGACTTTCCGCGCGCGGCGCCGGCGCGGGCGATGCTTTGCTCCGCGGTGCCACCACTGGTCGACGCGGCGGCAGACTCCGTCCGCCCATGTCGCTCGTGCCGAGCACGCATACTTCCACGCGCCCCGGCATCGCCTCGTCGATCACCGCGCCCATGATGATGTGCGAGTCACGACCGAACTGCTCCGTGATCGCGCTCATGAGTTCGTTCACCTTCGGCAGCGTAAGATCGGCGCCGCCGAGGATGTTCACGAGCAGGCGGTCGGCTTTGCGGGAAAATTCCGGCGTGTGCAGCAGCGGGCACAGCTTCAAACTCGCGAGCGCATCAGCCACCGCGTTTTCACCCGAGCCTTCGCCGAGACCGAAGAGCGTCTTGCCGCCGCGATTCTGGAACGCCTGCCGCAGCGTCGCGAAGTCGAGATTGATCAGCCCTGTCTTGAACAGCATCGCCCAGATCGACTTAACGCCGCGACCGATCCATTCGTCGGCGCGCGCAAACGATGCGAGAATCGCCTCATTGTCGGCGGCCTCCTGCAGCAGCACGTCGTTCGGCAGCGGGATCACGGCGTCGCACACCTGCCGGAGCGCGCGCAGGCCTTCCTCTGCCTGCTTCATGCGACGCCCTCCCTCAAACGAGAACGGCATCGTTACGAACGCGATCACAAGCGCGCCTGTCTCCGCCGCAATCTCCGCCACGACCGGCGCGGCGCCGCTGCCAGTGCCGCCACCCTCGCCCACGACGAGAAACACCAAATCGCAATCCTTCACGACCGTCGCGATTTTCTCGCGATCGGCTTCGGCCGCCATCCGGCCGAGCTCAGGATCGCCACCGGCGCCGAGGCCGCGCGTGACGTTCATGCCGATCAAAATCTTGTCCTGCACCGGCGAACTCGCGAGCGCCTGATGATCGGTGTTAATCACCGCGAGCTGAAGCCGCTCGAGGTTTTCCATCTTCAGGCGATCGACGGCGTTGGCGCCCGCGCCGCCGACGCCGACCAGCTTGATCGCGATGTTGCGATCAGTGAGCAGTCCGTGTTCGAGGGGAAGTTCGTTGAGGTTCATGGCGCGTTCAGGCGTTGGCGAAGAGGCGCTTCATCCCAGTGAGGAAGCCGCCGCGGCGGCGAACTCCCGTGTTTTTCTCGGCCTGCGCCGCGACCCCGTAGTAGAGCAACCCGAGCGAGGTGTGGTAACCGGGGTCACGGAGGTTTTCGCTGACCCAGGTCGGCGTCTCGCCGAGGTGCGCCGGCACGCCAAAGACACGCGCCGCGGTTTCCGCTAGCCCGCCTAGTTTCGCCGTTCCGCCTGTGAGCACGACGCCCGAGGCGCACGTCTCCGGGGTGAAGGCGTTGCCCAGTTTCTTTTTGACGACCTCGAGGAGTTCGACGGCGCGCGCCGCGGTGATCTGCTCGATCACCTGCTGGGAAAACTGCCGATCACCGATAGCAAAATTGCCGTCGAGCCAGACTTTTTGCGCTTTGTCCTTCGTGACCACGTTCGCGCGGCCGAAGCGGAGCTTGAGTTTCTCCGCCTGGTTTTCGGTGAGGCGCAGCCCAATGCTGAGATCGTTGGTGAGGTGGGTGCCGCCGACCGAAACGACGCCGGTCGTGTGCGCCGCGCCGTCGCGGTAAAGCGCGTAGTCGGTCGTGCCCGCACCTAGGTCGATCGCTAGAACGCCGTGTTGGCGCTCCTCGGGGGACGTGATCATGTGGCCCGACGCGAGGCTCGCGAGGACGAGTTCGCGCACTTCCAAATTGAACCCGCGAATCACGTGGATGTTGTCCGCGAGCCGCTGCTCCTGGCCGTGCACCGTCCAGTAGCCGACTTCGAGCCGCTGGCCAACAAGATGCTCGGGCGTCCCCGGGACGAGTCGACCATCGACACGGAACGGCCGCCGGATGTTGTGCACGACCATGCGGCCGGCGGGCAGCTCCTTCGAGCGCGCGAGATCGCACACCGTCCGGATGTCATCGGCGTCGATCATATTGTCGGCCGCCTTCACACTGACTGAGGCCTCGTTGTAGAAACCCTCGAGGTGCGCGCCGGTCTGCGCAAGGAACACGAGATCGATCCGCTCGCCGGCGTCGCGCTCGGCCTGCTCAAGCGCGGCGTGCGCGCATTCGCTGGCGGCCTTGTAGTCGACGACACTGCCCTTGATCACGCCGCGTGACTGGCACTCGCCGCGACCGATGATCGCGAGTTCGCGGCCGTTGTGTTCACCGACGAGGACGGTGGTTTTCGAGGTGCCGATTTCAACGGCACCGATGAAGGTGGTGCTAGAGCTCACGTTTGGTCTGTGACTGCGAATTCGGAAACAGGGAAATGAACGGAGCCGGCGCCGTTTTCGCGGGCTTGGCCGCTGAGGCGGTCGTATTGCTCGCCGCGGCCAGGGGTGCCACAAAGGACACCGGCACCTCACGGCCGAGCGCGAGATTGATCTTCGCTACGGGCGCGGTCGCCTTTGCCAGAAGTTCGAGCTGAAAGTCGAGCTTCGCGAGCTGCACCGCGAAGTCACCTTCGGCGCCAAACACGACCGTCGTGCCGGTTTTCGTCTGCACCTCGATTTCGCGATCCGAGGCGAGGCGGGCGAGCGAGACGACCTGCCACGCGGCGTAGAGGTGAGGCGTGTCGAGCTGCGCGTGGGCGAGAAGATCGGCGGCGACGTTCACGCCCTCGATCGGCGCAAAGCGTCCGCCCGCGCGCGCGAGTTTGAAGCCCGCGAGCCACGGCAATGTTTCGATCCGCGCGGTATCGTATCCGTGACCGGGAAACACCGCGCCGTCGCGCGCCACGAGGAGCGTGCGCTCGGCGCCGTCGCCGAATTGCGCCTGCAACCGCGCAACCGGCGCGCGTTCGGCGATGCGCACTTCCAAGGTGTCAGGGAAATTCCGCGTCAGGCTCGCGACGCTCACCTGCCCGTCAGCCAGAAGCCGCGCGCGCAGTTGCTGGAGG
This sequence comes from uncultured Opitutia bacterium, assembly GCA_903896015.1. Taxonomy (GTDB): domain Bacteria; phylum Verrucomicrobiota; class Verrucomicrobiia; order Opitutales; family Opitutaceae; genus CAITWF01. The sequence continues at coordinate 22,076 of CAITWF010000021.1, forward strand.
TCGAGTTCCATGAGCGTCGCGCCTTTCGGCAACCCGAGCGCAGAGCGCAGCCACGCGGCATCGAGCACGCCGTCAGCGTTCGTTTTCAGCACGAAGTTTTTCACCGGCACGGTCCGGGCCGCCGCGGGCATATTCGACGGATTCGCCCGCAGCGCCGCGATGACTTCCCACGCGCCCCACGCCACCACGATCACGACCGCAACGAACGCCAGCACGCGCGCGAGCGAGGCCGCCAGCCGCCACCGACCGCCGCGCGACATCACGCGCGGTTTCACCGGCTGCGGAATGTCGCGCCAGCTGCGGGCCTGCGGGGCGTGAACCAACGATTGACTCATCAAGGTAAGGCAGCGGCCGAGCGAAAACGCTGCACCGCGGGCATGACCAACTCCCGAACCAATCCCGTAAAATCGAGTCCCCCGCAGCGAGCGCTCATCGGCAGCAAGCTGGTCTCTTTCATGCCGGGCAGCGTGTTGATTTCCAGCAAAAACGCGCCGGCTTTCGTCAGGATGAAATCGACGCGCGCGTAGTCGCGGCAGCCGCAGGCGGCGAACGCGGCCTCGGCCGCTCGCTGCACTTCGCTCGTCTGCGCCGGTTCGAGCGGCGCCGGCGCGAAATACTCCGTCGCTCCCTTCGTGTATTTGCTCGTGAAATCATATACGCCGCTCTTCGGGCGAATCTCGACCACGCCCATCGCCTTGCCACCGAGCACACCGACCGACAGTTCGCGCCCGACGAGCCGCGGTTCGATCAACCAGGAGCCGCGCGTGATTTCAGCGAGCTTCGCGGCGAGTTCGGCCCGGTTTGCGATCAGCGCGAGGCCGACGCTGCTGCCTTCGTTATTCGGCTTCACCACGAGACTCTCGCCAAGACGGGCGACGACCTCACCCGCTGTCGGCTTTTTCTCTGCAGAGAACACCACGGCATCGGCCACCCGCACACCGCGCGAGGCCGCGGCCTGTTTCGTGCGCGTCTTGTCCATCGTCAGCGCGCTGCTCGCCGCATCGCAACCCGCGTACGTCACACCTGCGGCATCGAGCAGCCGCTGCATGCCGCCGTCTTCGCCAAACGTCCCGTGCAACGTCGAAAACACCACGTGCTTCTTCGCATCGAGTCCGTCCGGCAGAGCCTCCGCGTTGATCTCAAACATCCGAGTCGGAAACGATCGCGCGAGCGCGAGGGCGCTGGCTTTGCCGGAGCCCAGCGAGACTTCTCGCTCGGCGGACGTGCCGCCGGCGAAGACTGCAATGATCGGTAACGGTTCGCTCATAAAACGTCTTTCCATGCCCGGCCGTAAAGCAGCACCTCGGGCTCAAGATCGACGCCCTTCGCCTGCCGCACGCGGGCCCGCACGCGGCGCACAAGCTCCAGCACGTCCGCGCTCGATGCCCGGCCGCGGTTCACGATAAAATTCGCGTGCGTCGACGAAACTTCCGCGTCGCCCACCCGCTCACCCTTCAGCCCACTCTCGTCGATCAACCGGCCCGCGGAGTTGCCCGTCGGATTCTTGAAAATACAACCCGCGCTCGGCTCGCGCGGCTGCGATTCGTGCCGCTTCTTCGCGTAGGCATCCATCTGCCGCTTGATCGCGGACGCGTCGGCCACGGTCGCCGGCCGCAACGTCGCTCCGATCGCGATTGCGCTGTGAAGTTCAGTGCAGTGCCGGTAGTCGACGTGCATCGCCGCTTTCGCGAGCGTCTGCCCTTCGCCGTCAAAGGTGATCAGCTCCACGTGTTCGACGACGTCGAACATCCATCCGCCCATCGCGCCGGCGTTCATCCGCAACGCGCCACCCACCGATCCGGGAATGCCCTCAAGAAATTCGAACCCCGCAATGCCCGCCACCGCCGCGCGCCCGCACAAATTTTTCAACCGCAACCCCGCGCCCACGCGCACGCTGCCGCCCGCGATCGGCTCGAACTTCGCCCACGCCTCGTGCGCGAGCGAAATCACCAGCCCGTCAACGCCTTCATCCGGCACGATCAGATTTGAGCCGCGGCCGAGGAGAAAAACCTCCACGCCGTGCTTTGTCGCCGCACGCAACAACGCCTGCAATTCTGCGACACTGGCCGGCTCCGCGTAAACGCGGGCCGCGCCGCCTACGCGCATCGTCGTCTTCGGCGCGAGCGGCTCCTCGCGCGTGAGCTTTGTCTCGCGCGCGAGCTGTGATCGCACCGCCGCGGCAAACTCGTCCCACGTCTTCGTGCGCATCGCATCGTCCTCGACAGTCATTGTCGCGGCGGTGTTCATGCCGCGACCGTCTCCGTGCGGGCCGCATCGGCGGGCGGGTTGGTCATCGCCTCCAGATCGCGGAGCATGAGTTCAAGGGCATTCGCGCGATCGAGCCGACGGAGATTTCCCCGAAATTTTTGCAGCAGCCAGTCGCTGCTAATCAGATCGCGCACCTCGGCGTGCAACCGCTCGATCTCGGTCTGCTCGATCGCGATGCCGCAGCCCTGACGCTCGAAGAACGCCGCGTTGGCCCGCTGGTGATCGTCCGCCGCCTGCGGATAAGGCACGAGGATCGCCGGCGTCTCGCAACGGATCAACTCGGCGAGCGTCCCTGCGCCCGCGCGCGATACCACGAGATCCGCGGCCGAGAGCAACTCGCCCATCCGATCGCTGAACGCGACGAAATGTGCGCGAACCGTCGCACCCGTCTTCGATGTCAATTCGACCGTGCGGTCGGTGCCCTTGCCGAGACCGGTCACGACGTAAAGTTGCACACCGTCCGCGGCGAGCAGTTCGAGTTGCGCGCGCGCCCACTCGTTGAGCGCGCTCGCGCCCTGGCTGCCGCCGAGGACGACCAAGACCTTTTGATCCGGCTCGAGTCCGAGCGCAGCGCGCGCGGCCGATTGCGAGACGCGCGCAATCTCGCGCCGCACCGGCAGGCCGACGTGACGCGTAGCTTTCGCATCCACGGCGGCGATCCGAATACCGGCCGGCAGGTAAACGCGTTGCGCGAAGCGCCCAAGCGTGCGAATCGCGCGGCCCGGCACGCGGTTCGACTCGTGCAGCGCCACCGGCAGACCGCACACGCGTCCCGCCAGCACGATCGGCGCCGAGGTAAATCCGCCAAAGCCGACGATTCCATCCGGTTTCCACGAGCGAATCAGGCGCACGCAGAAGAAAAACGCCGCCGCCTGCGACCAAGCGCATTTCAAAAGCTGGATCGGTTGCCACGCGAAGCCCGTTCCAGGCATCCGCTCGAACCGCAGATGCGGATATTTTTCGAGCAGCCGCGCGTCGACCTTCTTGCGACTTACGAGGAGCACCGCTTCGTGTCCGCGCGCCGCGAGTCCCTCGGCGAGCGAGATGCCCGGCGACAAATGTCCGCCGGTGCCGCCACAGGAAATCAGAAACCGGCTCACGCCATCACCTCCTGCATTGCGCGCGCGCGCCGCGGCAACGCCGCGCGACCCCACGTCCGCTGCGTGTTGATGAGCACGCCGAGCAGCAGGCCCATAAGCAAAAGATTCGACAGTCCCGCACTGATGAATGGCAGCGACATTCCCTTGGGTGGCACGAGGCCCGTGACCGAAAGCAAATTGATCAGCGCCTGCAGCGTGATGAACAGCAGGCAGCCGGTCACGAGCAGGAAGTGAAACAAGTTTGGCGCGCGCCGGAGATGCACCAGACCCGCGATCAAGATTGTGAGAAACACCGCGACCACCCCCATCGTGAACCACATTCCCAGTTCTTCACCGATGACCGCGAAGATCATGTCGGTGTGCGCTTCGGGCAGAAAACTGAGTTGCTGGCGGCCTTGACCGAGTCCAACGCCGTCGGTGCCACCGGCCGCGTACGCAACGAGCGCCTGTTTCACTTGGTAAGGCGGCTCGGAATCCCAGAACTCCGCGAGTCGGTGCATGCGATTCGGATTTTGCACGACGAGCGCCGCGAACCCGGCGACCGCAAATGCACCCGTCGTGAGCAGGTAGCGCCACTTCGCGCCAGCGAGGAACAGCATCACGAGCCCTACCACGAGGTAAAACGCTCCCATGCCGAAGTCGGGTTCGCGCACGATCGGCAGCACGAACGCGACGATGATCGCGATCGGAAAAAGGAAGCCGCGTTTGAGTTCGCCGATGCGCGTTTGGTTGAGCGCGAGGTAATGCGCGAGGCAGAAGACGAGGCCGAGTTTCGCAAACTCCGACACCTGCACGCCGCCGAGCCGAAGCCAGCGCTGGGAACCGTTCACGCGAACGCCGACGTGCGGCACCAGCACGAGGCCAAGAAGCACGAGGAACGCACCGCCGACCCACAGCCAATAGTTTCGCGCATAATCGAGATCGATCCGGCTCACGACGAAGCAAAGAAACGTCGCCACCGCGACGCCCGACAATTGCTTCGTGAGATAAAAATATGGCCCTTCTTTGAACGAGGCACTCGCGCTGAACAAAATCGTCAACCCGAGCAGTGAGAGCCCGATCGCACAGACGACGATGACCGTGACCGGATTCAGCAGGGAACGCGCGCGGAAAGTCTCGGCGGGCTGCGGAGCGGTGGCCATATCGTCGCGGCGGGGATGACTATTCGGTTAGGGCAAGACGAAGCGGGCAAATCAGAAGTGCGCGAAAAATTTACGGCTTGCCCGTCGGCGCGGGCGTATCGTCAACCTTGATCACGGGCACTGCACCCGTGCTCGGCGAGTTCGGTCCCGTCGCGGGCGCGGCGGTCGAACTCGGCGGAGTAAAGAGCGGTTTGATCTCCGGCACCGGAGCCTTGGCGGGAGCCGAGGCGGTCGCACCGGAATTTCCCGCCGGCTTGGCGGCGGACTTTCCCGTAGTGCCCTTCCAGCCGGGAATGACGAGTTCCATGCCCGCATAGATCTTCTGCGGATCGGTGATGTTGTTCGCGGCGCCGAGGTCGGCCATCTTCACGCCGTATTTCTTAGCGATCGTGCCGAGGGTCTCGCCGGACTTCACGGTGTGCTTCACGACGTCGCCTGAGGTCTTCGGCGCGGCGCCCGGGGTGTCACCCGCCTTCGCTGACGTCGGCGCAGTTGCCGCTGGCGCAGTCTTCGCTGCCGGCGTTACTTTGCTCGGAATGAGGAGCTTCTGGCCCTCATGAAGCGACGCGGTAGTCTTAAGGTTATTTGCCGCCGCGAGTTCCTGATAGGTGAGATGATTCTTCTTCGCGATCGTCCACAGGCTGTCACCGGATTTCACGACGTAAGTCGTCGCGGGGACGACATCGGCCACGGGGGGCGCGAGCAGAGCGGATTCCGCGGCAGTGCCGGGACGCGTCGGCGAGAAACGCACGCCGTTGCTCGACGCGAGCGCAGGGGCGTCTGGATTAAACGCGATCGGCGCGGCGGTCACGGGCGAGCTGTCGCCGGTCGGGCCGCTGACACTCGGCGAGACGCCGCTGACGGACACGCTGGGCTCGGGCGCAGCCTTTGTGACCGTATCAACGGGCGCGGGCGTCGGCTTCGAGGTGGCGCTGCAGCCCGGATTGGCAAAAATCAGGATCAAGGCAAACACGTGGATGCCCACGACGACGCCGAGGACTTTCATGATTTTCATAGGTAGATTGAGTTAGCTGGTTGTGAAGATTTGTGGTGGTGAAAGCTACTTTAAACGCGCCGCGCGGTAAGCGGCGCCGGGGTTTCAAAAGCCATGCGGAGCATGCTTCGTTTCGCCGTGGTCACTTGGCGATGCGTCCTGCGAGCTGACCGCGCCGCGCCGCCCACGCACGGATGAACGCGCGGTTGCCCATCGCCGCCGGCAGCACGGCGCGCGACGAGGTGCTGCACACAAACCGAGGCGCACGCACCGTGCGCTCCGAGACACGTGCGGTGGTGGCCGCCGTGGTGGTATTTTTCGAGGTCGCCTTCATGGTTAGCGGAGTTTGAGGGTCGCGAGGCTGGCGAGCGCACACCCGAGCGAGAGAACCCAGAAGCGAAGAACTACCTTCGTCTCCGGCCAGCCCTTCTTCTGAAAATGGTGGTGAATCGGCGCCATCAGGAACACCCGCCGCCCCACGCCAAAACGCAGCCGCGTGTATTTGAACCAGCCGATCTGAATCACAACCGAAAGTAGCTCGACGACGAACACCCCGCCCGCGATCACCAAGGTGAACGGCTGATTGATCATGAACGCCATTACGCCGATCAGTCCGCCGAGCGCGAGCGAGCCGGTGTCGCCCATGAATACTTCCGCCGGGTGCGAGTTGAACCACAAAAACGCCATGCAGCCACCGACGAGCGCTCCGCAGATCACCACGAGTTCACCCGTGCCGCGAACATGGCTGAGCAAAAGATACTCCGACAGGAAAACGTGATCTGCGACGTAGGCCATCAACCCGACCACGAGCACCACCGTGATGGTGCAGCCGACCGCGAGCCCGTCGAGCCCGTCGGTAAAGTTGATCGCATTGCTGAACCCGACGATCCAGACGTAAATCATCACGAGCAGCAGCCACCAGGGCATCGACGGAATCACGGCGTGCTTCACGAACGGCACCCACAGTTCGCGAATTTTTTCGGAGCTCATCGGGTGCCACAGCAACGCGCCAAGCGCGACGAGCGTCGCCAGCGTCTGCCAGACGATCTTTTCCCACGAGGCGATACCGTCGCTCTTTTTGCGCACCACCTTCAGGTAGTCGTCGCGAAAACCCGGCACCGTCAGCGCCGCATAGACGAACAACGCGACGACGACCCAGACATTGGGCGCCGCCCACAGCACGGAGCTGATGAAAACCGAGAAAAAAATAATTAGCCCCCCCATCGTCGGCGTGTGCTTCTTGTCGAAGTAGGTCGCGCCGAGTGCGCCGGTGCGGTTGTCGATGTAGCCGTGGCCAAACTTGAGTTCGCGAAATTTCCGAATCAGGATCGGCCCGATCGCGAAACCGATGAAAAGCGATGTGAGCGCGGCGAAGATCGTCCGCAGCGTCATGTATTTCAACAGGCGCAGTGGGCCAAAATATTCCGAGTAGTCTGCGAGATAACTAAGCATGGACGGCCTCCGGCACGGGCTTCGCCTCCGCAAGCGCCTGCTCGAGTTGGTAACGGCGACTCCCCTTCACGAACACCGCGCCGCGCCACGTTGCAATCGCGGCCGCAATCGGATCGGGGGTGGAGCAAATCTGGATCTGCTTCGAAAAATCACCCTGCTCAAGCACGCCGCGGCACACTTCGTCCGCCCACGTGCCGATCACCAGCAATTGATCTGATGCGCGCAGCGGCAGCGTGCGGCCGAGCCGGCGGTGATGCGCCGGTGCCTCGGCGCCGAGTTCTTCCATGCATCCGATTACATAGAGACGGCGGTCCGCTGAGTCGGTGATCGCCACAAAAGTCGCCAGCGCATCGGCCATCGAGGCGGGATTGGCGTTGTAGCAGTCGAGGTAAAGCAGCTGGCCCTCTGTGCGGCGGATTTCACCGCGGAGTTTCGGCGGCGCCCAAGCCGCGAGCCGCAGTTGGATCACCTCGGGCTTCACGCCGAGCCGGAGCGCCACGGTGATCGCGAGCGCGGCGTTGTCGGCCATCCCATCGGTGATGCGCCGCAACTTGAACATCGCCGGCGGCGGCGGCCCGAACGCGACCGCGATGACGGTCTCATCACGCCGCTGGATCACATTGTAGTGAATCGTGTGCTGCGGGAGTGTCGCCGGGCGGAGCACCGTGGATTTTTCCAACACGAGCTGATCGACGAACAAATCGCGGAACGCGGCGAACTGCGTGCAGCTTTTCGGAAACACCGCCACTCCTTTCGGCGCGACACCGCGCACGAGTCCGGATTTTTCGCGCGCCACGCCCTCCAGACTTCCGAGCGCCTCGATGTGAGCCGGACCAACCATCGTGATCACACCGATGTCGGGCCGGATCATTTCCGCCAGCGGCGCCATGTCGCCCGGGCCGCTGATGCCGGCCTCAATGACGGCGAACGCATGAGCCGCATCCAGCCGCGTGAGCGTGAGCGGCACGCCGAGGTGATTGTTTAAATTACCCTCGGTGGCCAGCACGCCGGAGCTGGCGCCACCGAGGACGAGAGTGAGCAGCTCTTTCGTCGACGTCTTCCCCGCACTCCCGGAAATCCCCACCACCTGGCCGCGAAACGCACGCCGATGCTCGCGCGCGATCGCCTGAAACGCGATCAGTGGATCGCGCACCACGAGTTGCGGCAGTGCGAGCGAATCATTCGGCGTCGCAACGATCGCCGCCGCCGCACCGGCAGCCTGCGCCACGGCTAGAAATTGGTGGCCGTCTCGCCTGTCCGTCGTGAGCGCGACAAAAACCTGCCCCGTCCGCACCACCCGCGAATCGATCGCGAACCCGGAAAGCGCCGAAACCGGCGATGCCGTCCAGCGCCCGCCGGTCCATGCAACCAAATCAACTGGAGCGAAGATCGGCATCTAGGTTTTCGCCCTTGCGGCCGCGAGGAGTTCGCTCGCGACGAGGCGATCGTCGAAGGGAAAGACGGTGTCGGCAAATTCTTGCACGGCTTCGTGCCCCTTGCCCGCGATCAACAGGCAGTCGCCCGGCGCGCAGGCCGCGATCGCGGCACGGATCGCCTCGCGCCGGCTTTCGATCCACGCGATTCTTTCCGGGGCGGTCACGCCCTCCCCCATGTCGGCAAAAATCTGGCTGAGCCGCTCGGTGCGGGGATTGTCGGCGGTCGCGAACGCCTCGTCAGCGTAGTGCTGCACAGCGCGCACGACTCCGGCGCGCTTCGTCCGGTCGCGGTTTCCGCTGCAGCCGAAGACGACGCGCACCTTGCCCGGGGTAATCGGGCGGAGCATCGCGAGCGCGTTGCGCAACGCATCGTCCGTGTGCGCCGAGTCAATCAGCACGTTGAACGGCTGCCCGGCGTCGACCGATTCCATCCGGCCGGGAACGTGCGAAAAGGTTTTCAGCTTCGGCAGAAAGATCTCCGGGTCGCGACCGAGGCCCCACGCCGTCGCGACGGCCGCGAGGAGATTGCTGATGTTGAAACGGCCGACGAGCGGCAGCTGCAGTTCACGCGCGCCGCCCGGCCAGACAAGGCGGAAACTCGAGTGGCGGAAGTGCAGCGCCACATTCTCGGCGCGCACCAGCGCCCGGGGATTTTCACCAAAGGTCACGAGTTTCACGTCCCGCTGTTCAGCCGTGATTTTCGCCGCCAGCCGCGCGCCGAAGTGATCGTCGAGGTTGACGACGGCGACTTTGGGCGCGACCCCGTTGGCGCCGGTGAAAAGCCGCATCTTCACCTCGAAATAATTTTCCAGCGTGCCGTGGTAGTCGAGGTGGTCGCGCGTGAGATTGGTAAAGACTGCGGCGCCAAACTGGACGCCAAGCACGCGTTTCTGCTGCAGCCCGTGCGAGCTGACTTCCATCACCGCGTGGCGGCAACCGGCGTCGCGCATTTGCGCCATCAGGCCAAACACATCGAGCGATTCCGGCGTCGTGCGATACGACGGCACCGTGCGCGCACCGAGATCGTAGTGGATCGAGCCGAGGAGGCCGACGCGGTCGCGACCGTTCAGGAAATGTTTGATCAGGTGCGTGACGACGGTCTTGCCGTTCGTCCCGGTCACGCCGATCGCGGTCAGATCGCGATCGGGAAATTTGTAGTAGCGCTGCGCCACGCGGGCGAGCGCCACCCGCGCATCGGCCACCCGGATGAACGTCACCTTCGCCGGCGGAAACACCGGCATCTTCTGTGTGACGATGGCGACCGCTCCACGGCTGATCGCCTCATCGATGAAGGTCGCACCATCGGCGCGCGCGCCTGGCAACGCGAAGAACAGGTTGCCCGGCGCCACGCGCCGGCTGTCGATCGCAAGTCCGGAAATCGGGCGATCGATTTCGCCTTTTACCGTTACGAGGTCGGCGTCGTGGAAGAAGTCCGAGAGCTTGGGCGCGGTTTGGAAGACGCGGTTGCGCGCGATGGTTTCGCGGCGCGTGCGGCGCACGGCCGGCCGCGGGTTGAAAGCGTGAACGAGCGCAGAGTTAAAAGTGAGATAGCCGATCATGGGCGGGCTCCTTCAAACGCGACGAGGTTCGCCGCGACGGCCGATCGGCCGGATTGGATATTGAGATACGGAATGAGTTGTTCACCGATGTGCTTGAACACCGGCGCCGCGACCTTCGCGCCGTAGGCGACGCCATTCGGGCACTTCGCATCCGCGTCATCCACAATCACTGAGATCGCAACTTGCGGCCGGCTGGCGGGGAAAAAACCGACGAACGACACGACGTGATGTTTCTTCGAATAGACGCGCATGGTCTTGCCGTTCGCGAGTTCGACGGACTCGAGTTTTTGCGCCGTGCCGGTCTTTCCGGCGACTTCGTAACCGGCGATTGCGGCTTCGGGCGCGGTGCCATTTTTCGTCGCGACGCCCGCCAGCATCTGCGCCATTGTCGTCGCAGTGCGCTCAGAAACGACACGGCGGACTTCCGTGCGATCGAACCGGTAGACCGGCTCATTAGATGAATCGCGGATTTCCTTGATGAGCTGCGGTCGCAGTAGTACGCCGCTATTGGCAATCACACTCATCGCCTGGTGCATCTGGAGCACCGTCACCGCCACGGCGTGGCCCATCGGCATGCGCGTGATGGTGAGACCATCCCATTTTTTCGGCGGTTCCATGATACCGGCTTCCTCGTGGCCGCCGGGCAAGCCGGTCTGTTGGCCAAAGCCAAACGCGCGCGCGTAGCCGTAAAATTTCTCCTCGCCCATCTTCATCGCAAGTTGGGCGGCACCGCGGTTGCTCGAAAAACTGATGATGCGCTTGACCGGCACGTGCTTCGGGTCCGGGTAGTCGCGGATGTCGTCCTCCGCAGGCAGCGAACGCGGCTTGCCCCGGTAGTCGACGCTGGTGAGCGAGACATCGAAGGTCGTCTCGGGCGTGACGAGGTTTTCCTCCAGCGCACCCGAGGCCGCGACAATTTTGAACACCGAGCCCGGCTCGTAAATATCGGTGAGCGCGATGTTCTTCAGTCGCGCAAGTTGGTCGGGCGGAACCTTGCTGTAAGCGTTCGGATCGAAGGTCGGATAGTTGCCGAGGCCGAGGATGAAGCCGGTGCGCGGATCGCTGACGATGATCGTCGCCTTCTGCGGTTCGTATTTCTGGGCGATGGTCGCGAGTTCCTTCTCAACGATGTCCTGGACATTGGCGTCGAGCGTGAGCTGCAAGCTGTAGCCGTTGGCGCTCTGCACTTCGCGTGTGCGGAACTGTGCGAGCTCGCGGCGGCGGCCATCACGCTCCCCTTCGCGCCAGCCGTCCTGACCGCGCAGATAGAATTCCGCGAAACGCTCAAGGCCGGTAACGGGTTTCTCTTCGCGGTTCACGAAACCAATCACCTGCGAGGCGAGCTGTTGGTTTGGATAGGCGCGGCGGTAGACGCGGTCGCCGACGATGCCCTGAATGTTCAGCTTTTCGATCTCGGCGTAGGTCGCTTCGGAGATGTCCTCCGCGAGCTTCACGTATTTGATCCGACGACGGCCCTGCGCGTCGGCATCGGAATTGGCGTCGGAATTCTCTCCCGCTTCGTTCAGCGCCACGAGGTCGATGTCATCATCTGTTGCGAGCTCCGTTGAAGTGGCGACGGGCGGAGGAGTAAGATTGAACACCAAGCCCGCGGACGCCGCCGTCGGCGAGGCCGCGCGAGCGGTGATCGCTGGAGCGGGTTCGCGAAACTTGGTGGTGAAGATCTTTTCGAGTTCGGACAGCGGCAGGCCGAGAAGCGTGGCGAGTTGCGGCCAGAGTTTTTCATCGCGCGCGCGGAGCTTGTCGCCCGATTTGCGCAACGCGCTCGGATCGACGCCGACAACGATCAGCGAGTGGCTGGTGGCGAGAAGGACGCCATTCGTATCGAGGATATCGCCCCGCCGCGACTTCTCAACAATGAGCTGGCTTCGAGCCTTGACCATGTTGCGGAGAAACGAATCGCGATCGATCACGTGCAACCACACGAGGCGCGTGCCGAGAATACCGAATACGCCGAACAGTCCGGTGGCGATCACCAGAATGCGGTAGTTGGAGGCAAAACCCTTCGACATGGCTTACTCTTTCGCAGCGACCCGGAAGGAAACTTGCGCGGCGCGATCGGAGAGAAGTTCGAGGTTGTTGCGACGCGCGAGGCGCAGCATCGGGTCCTCGGACACCCGGACGACTTGTGCGTCGGTCGCTGGCACGAGACCGAGATGCCAGAGGGCGTTGCGCGCCTGAAGCACCGAGGTGATTTGCTCGCCGGCGATCAGCGTGGTCGTCTCGTCGATGCGGCGCTGCAGATCGGCGAGGCGCGCCTCGCGGAGGCGGTTGGCATTGGCCGTCGCGGAAATTTGATGGCGGAACCAGACGGTGCCGACACCGATCGAACCGCTGACGCTGAGCGTGACCAGCAGCCAGACAAGAAACTGATTTACGAACGCATGCGTGTCGGTGGTCTTCATCGGGGCGGAGGCGGACGAGGGGCGAATGAAAGGACGAGGGACGGAAAATTTCAGAGTTTGCGGAGCACTCGTAGCTTGGCGGAGCGGCTGCGCGAATTAGAGGCGATCTCGTCGTCGCCAGGGGTGAGCGGGCGGCGCGTTAGCGGCTCGGCAAGTTTCACCCGGAGATCCTGCGGCGTGGCATCGTCGGCGTTTTCGGGCTGACCGCACATGCGACGGAAAAACTGCTTGGCCGGCCGGTCTTCAAGTGAGTGAAAGCTGATCGCGCAGAGCACCCCACCCCCCGCGAGCTTTGCAAATGCCGCCGGCAGCGCCTGCTCGATCGCGCCGATCTCGTCGTTTACGGCGATGCGGATGCCTTGAAACGCACGAGTGGCCGGGTGGATCTTCGAGCGCGCCCGCACGGGCGCGGGAATCGCTTCGGCGATCACGTCGGCCAACGACATCGTGCGCGCGAGCCGGCCCGAGCCGCGGGCAGCCAGCAACGCGCGCACGACGCGTTTCCAGTTTTCCTCCTCGCCAAAATCGCGAATCGCGCGGACGAGCATCTCGTCCGTCGCGGTCTCCAGCCAGCGGCTCGCAGGCACGCCGGTGCGGGGATCCATACGCATGTCGGCGGGTGCATCCGTGCGAAACGAAAAGCCGCGGTCGACCTCGTCGAGTTGAAACGACGAGACACCGAAGTCGAAAAGCACGCCGTCGAAGCCATCCATGGGCAGCGTCGCGAGCCGCCCGAAATCCTGATCGATGAGCGTAAAGTGGCCGGGGAATTTCTCGATGAGAGCCGCCGCGCGCTCCAGCGCCGCCGGATCGCGATCGAGGGCGACGACCTCCACGCCGGGTGCCGCCTCCAAAATCGCGCGCGTGTGGCCGCCGCCACCAAAGGTGCAATCGAGGTAACGGCCGCCCGCGCGGGGCGCGAGGAACTCCAGCACCTCGCGCAGCAACACGGGTTGGTGGCCGGGCGTCATGGTCGCACAAAAGGTTTCAACGGGCGCTGGAGCCATGGGCGTTCCTCTTGGCGGCGACCGGGTTTTTCTTGCGGCCAACCATGCGGAGCACAAGGCCGTCGCGCACGCGTGGGACGACGGCGGTGGCCGAAAACGCCACGCCCCGCTCACTGGCATCGATCCACGCGGGAAATGCGCGCCGCGCGGGGCCACCAGACGCGCGGGCGGATTTGCGCGCGAGCAAGCGGGCCGCGGCAATTTTGACTTTGGGCGCGCGGCTCATCGTCAAATGTCGAAGCGGCGCATGAGATCGCCGAAATTCTCGCCTTCGTCGCCCGCCTCTTCCTTCGCCCAACGTGCCGGCGAATAGATGTTGAATTTCGTCAGCGAGCCAACGAGCACGGCATCCTTCGAAATTTTCGCGTGCTTTAGCAACTCGTCGGTGAGCCCGACGCGGCCGGCCTTGTCGAAGGAGAAGGTCTGCGTCTGCGAAAAAAACTTCGCAGAGAATTTCTGTGCCGCCGCGTCGCTCAACTTCATCGCGGCAATCTTCGCCTCCAGTTTCGCGACCTCGGCGGGCGGGAGCACGGCGATGTAACCGTCCGGGTGTGGGGTCGCCAAAAACATATCGCTCTCTTCGTGCGCATACCGCCACGCCGACGGGATGGTGAGCCGCCCCTTGTCGTCGAGGTTGTGCCGGAAAAGTCCGGTATAAAAAGCCTTGCCCGGTTGCGCCATGTGGATGCGGGGCGCTAGGTGCCCCAAAGTAACCCATTTCAATCCACTTTAACCCACCATGGGTCAAGCCAAGAGCGGGCGAAACTGAGCTTTTTTATTCACATTTTATCCACTTGTTGTAAGGACCGATGTAAGGAATCGCTTCTCGGGCCGACGAAGCGGAACTCACAACTACCGGTCAGACTAGGGGCACCTCGCCCGGGTGCTCGTTTCACGACGGTTGCATCACAACGCGCGACTACTCGACCCAACGAACTTACGCTCGCAGATGCTCGAAGATTTACAGATTAACGCGTGTAGCCGCGTATCTGTAAGTTTTTCCTCCGATTCGTGGTGCGACTCGGGCCAACGGGCGACACAATCCAGCTTCCACCACCAACCATTATACTGGTGGCTTCGCGCCCAAGCCCAAGCCTCGGCCAGAAACAGTCACAATCAACGCCGACTGATTTCAGCAGCGAGGCAACGTCTATGCAGCCGCCACCCGAGGTTTGTAAACTCGGCGTTCGGTTTGCGGGCGCAGAAACTTAACGACCCGGAATCCAGAGAAGAGACAACATCGTTCCCTGGTCGTCCAACGGGGCCGCTAACTCAAACAACTCCGCATCCTCGTAGGTCGTGATGTGCGGGAACGAGGACCTCTCAGAAGCGGCATTCAACGCCGCGTTGGGCCTGCCGTTCACTTCACACAGACTCGCCGAAGAACTTCATCGCGCTTGGATCGAATGTTGAGAGAGACCGGCGCCGCGACTGTCATGTCGCGTCCGAAACGAGTGCCAGAGTAGTCACTCGAGTCTTGGCTTCTAATTTGAAGATGCGCTTCCCGCGGCGAACGAAATAATCGACCATCGGACGACTACGCAGCGATAGCGGCCTTACTCGATGGGGTTTGTTGGCATTCTTTGCTGACGGTGTAGCAAAATGGAGATAGTGTTCCCATGAACACTTGCACTTTTTTCGCGGCTGCTTTCGCTCCCGGTGCGGCGTGACACAATTGTTGGCGCGAAAATGACACAATTCGTGACCCAAAATTGGCAGGCCGGCTAGCGCGGGTGCGGAATAATGGCGAAGACCGTGATCACAGGGATATTCTTCTTGGTCTTTGGGTCGCGCTCGTCGGGACCGTAATACCAGAGTATGCGGTAAGCGCCCGGAGTATTGTTCTGCGCGTAGGCTTCAAACACCTTGCGATCCTTGGTCGAAAGCGACGTGAACTCGTGGGTGTTTAAGCTCGGGTGCGTCGGGTCACTTTGCAGATGGCCCAATGCCCTGTTTACCTGCTTATGTATCGCCTTGGTCGAAGGAGAAAGCCCGAGTTCGGCAAGCTGGTTCTTGGCCTCGGTAGAAAACCGCAAGACGCGAAACATCGCGGTTATCCCTTTGCGTGCTTCGAGAAATCACCCAAGTCATGGACTTCGCCGCGGGCGGCCTGCTCCAACCCGCGTTTAACTGATGCCAACGCAGCAGGGTTTTCAAAAAGCCAAGCCTCGTCTGCCGGAACGGCCCTCACGGGATCGAGGAACAGTTGGCCAACGGGGTTCCTGTAAATGTTAAACGCGCTCGATCCAGCCAATGCTTCTCCGAGCGAAAGCCTTTTTTTGGCGTCGGTGCGGGCAAACTCAGTCACGAGTTCAAAGTTAGTATTCTTGATGACGGATGAGGACATGAGGTAACCATGCATCGATGGGCCTTGTGAGTCAAGTGGGAATGGCCCACAACGGTTGAGACAACGCCTTTCCGCCCGCAGGCGGTTCGATGGCGCATAACCTGGCCACCGGCCCCTTATTGCGTCACGCGCTACCCGGTATGAGCGGCGAAATTTGGTATGAAAAGGCCGCGCGGCTCCGTTCCGCGCTTGATAACGTCAACTCGGCGCTAATCGACGGATTCGAGGATTCGCCGATACGCCGCCGAGAGATCGAGGAAGCAACCATCGCTCGTTTCCTGCGGCGCGAGTTCAGCGATGAACCACCCGAGGACACCCAGACTCGGCCGCTCTTTCCAGCCTGAGCGAATACTCCCAAGCGCGTGTCCGCGGCACATCCTAGAGAGCAAGCTCGCCGCCACGGAGCTCGTCTTTCGCGATCTTCTTTTTCCTCTCGGGTGGTGGTAGATCGCGGCGCACAAACTGACCTGCATAAGGCTGACAGAAGGCCATCAGGTGATCGTCCCTCCGCGATCGTCCGATAGCGGCTCACTTCCGATCCACCGACTGGTACCCTCGGCATCGAGAATCAAAGGCGTCCGGTCGTGGCCAATCTCGGCGACGATGGGGTTGGCTTGGTGGTCACTATCGCAAAGCCGCGGTCCTCTCCGACCGGGTCGTTGGACCAGATGCCGCCAAAGAAGAAGGGCTTTTGGTCCGGCAGGGTGAACAGCACCTCCCATTTCGCGCCAATCGGGCCCGGTCCGCTCGAAGAACCCGTCAGCGGCAGCCACGCACCGCTTGTGGCGGGCCGAGTGCTTCCAGTTTGTTCTTCGTCAGGAGTGCATCGTCGCGCGTGTTCACGACCGGGCGGCTCTTCAGCACTTTCTCGTAATAGGGCCAGCCCCCCCAGCGCATCGTTGTCAGCGTGCGGCCCTTCTCCCCTTGATAGACAATCGGCATCTGTTTTTTTGACCAGTCCCAGGTCTCCTTGGGGATGCTGGCGAGGACCTTTTCCACCACCTCGGCAAACTCGCGTTCGAGCTTTTGAACCTCAGCGACAGTTGAGCGCGCGCATTGAGCGATTGTAGTGGTTGCACACGGCGCCCCGAGATTGGAGCGATGGCAAGGGATCGGCAAGCAGCGGAACCGCAACAAGGTGTACACAACAAGGCGCTGTCCGACTCGTTCCTGGCTATCGGAAACCGCGCTCCTCCCCTGGTGGAGCGTGACGCATTAACGTGTCACATGGCCACGTAATGCGTCACCTCGCGGCAACGGGTGCCTGGAGCTAGCGACCGAGATATAACGGCAGCGAACCTGCGGCTCGAACCATCTGGCGAACAACGTCGCTCAACGATCACGGCTCGAACAAGGCTGCGAGCGTCACCACATTTTGCACCAGCTCCGCTCGGTAATCGTTCGCCCTGACGCCGCAGACCGTGACGATAGCGAGAAATACCGACTTGCGCGTGCCACTGACGCGCCGGAACACATCGAGTTTCGAGCGCAGCTCGCGAGCGTACTCCTTGTCGACGACGAATTCGTCGTCACAGAACTTCATCTCGCAGACGCTGATCACGCCGTCCGCTCGGTCGAAAAGCAGGTCGATTTGTGCTCCGGTCTCGCCCTTGGCCTTGGGCTTAGGCTGGTGGCGCCACGAGCAAACCGACGCCGGGACGGTCGCGATCCCCAGGGCCTTCTTGATCTGCGTGGAGTGCCGCAGGCAGATGTTCTCGAAGGCGTAGCCGCTCCAGGCCATGCCGGCAGGGGCGAGGCGCTGCCCGGGCCAGTCGCGGGCGGCCGCGCCGCTACCCTGTCTCTCCACCCAGCGGAGATGGAACAAAGTGAGTTCATCGAGCAAGCGGTAGTAGGGGTCCCGTGTGGTTCGTCCCAGCGGAATCATCCGGCAGATAAATCCCGACGCTTCCAATTCCTCCAGGATCGCGGTCAGGCCTCCGCCGGTCCCCAGATCGGTTTCGCGGATGATGTCCTTGCGCTGTAGGCCGGACTGGCGCTTCGCCAGCGCTCGGATGACCTGCAGGTGCCGCTCGTGATGCTCAAAAAGGGCCGCGAAGACCTGGAGGAACTCATCGCGCAGCGGGGCGTTCTGAGCAAAGAACAGAGCATGAATGTTCTGCGCGGCAGACCATCCTTTGCGCACATGGTTCAGGTAGAACGGGACGCCGCCGATGGCCATCGCGAGTTCGACGGTCTGCCGGTGATCCAATTTGACCCCCGCGGACCGCAAGTAGGCGTCAATCTCAGGCAGGCTAAAGGGCTGAAGCTGGATGCTGCTGGTGATCCGATTGTGCAGGCCGCCTTTCTGGTGAAGCACCTTCGCGATCATCCAAGAGGCGGCGGAGCCACAAATGACAACGATCAGGTTCCGCTGGCGCGTTCCCCAGCTATTCCAGAAATGGTCAAATGCGGGCAGGAACCCGGACTTCCTACCCGCCAGCCAGGGAAGCTCGTCGAAAAACACGACCTTGCGGCCGCCCGCGCGCACCAGTGGATCGAGGTAGCGGGTCAACTCCTCGAATGCCTCGGTCCAGTCGCGCGGGGCGGCGTGCTGGAAGGTGGTCTCCTCCCGTAGGCTACCTGCGAAGTTGCGGAGTTGGTGGGCGCGCGACATTCCACTTACGCCGGTCATCTCGAAGCAGAGCTCCTTGGCGAAGTAGGTACGAATCAGGTGCGTCTTCCCGATGCGGCGGCGCCCGTGGACGGCGATTAGCTCAGGCCGGCCGGAAGCCATGGCGCGGGCGAGCTGCTCCTGCTCGACGGTGCGACCAATCAGCGGCAACGTAGCTTCGCGTGGGCGGGGCATGGGGGCGGTCCCGGGAATGTGGGTTGCAGCGAGGTATGTCAAACGGATATCCCGCCACAACCCCCATTTTTTTTCGAGTTGTGGCTAAATATGATGGCACGCTATTCCGCCATAACTCGACAAATAAGCTGAGTTGTGGCGAGATATCAGGCCCCACTATTTCGCCACAACTCGAGCGCCGTAAAGATTGGCCGAGAAAACGAACGGAATAGCGAGCACATCCTCGGCGAACGCGGCCTCGATGGACTTGGGTGCGTCGCCATCCAAGACCGTGAACCCGCCGCCGAGCTAGGCACCTCGAAGAGCGGCGGCGTCGCTCAGCGGTGATCGTCGGCCACGAATTGCGTCATTTTCGCGCCAACAATTGTGTCACTCCGCACCTGGGTGGCCGGCGGGGAACGAGTTTTTAGACGACGTGGTATACTGCCTTGGGTCCTTCGGGGGCGGCAGTTGCCCACGAGATCCGCCACCATGCGGTGCAGCTCTCCGCTGCACCGGCGAACCCTAAGAGCGCGTCCAAAAAGTCATCGAACGAGGCGGCGGAGCATGAGTCTGACCATGGATAAGTAGATGAAAGACTCCGAAGAGGAGACGGTATGTGCGTAGTCTTTGCTGAGCCGGCGAGAACGCCCCAGCCAGGCGAAGGTGCGTTCGACGACCCAGCGGCGGGGCAACACCTTGAAGCAGTGGAGCGGCGTGGAGCGTTTAACGATCTCCAGCCGAGTGCCACGGCTGGGACGCAGGCGGCGGACCCAATCGACCAACGAACCGGCGTAACCGCCGTCCGCCCAGATACACCGCAGCCAGCCGAAGCGGGCGCGCAACGTGGCGAGCAACAGGCGGGCTCCATCCCGATCCTGCACGTTGGCGGGATGGACGCAGACGAGCAGAATCAGTCCCAGGGTATCGACCAAAAGGTGTCGCTTTCGTCCTGCCACCTTCTTGCCAGCATCGTATCCACGAACTCCACCTTGCTCAGTTGTTCGCACACTTTGCGCATCAAGGATCGCAGCCGTGGGGGCCTTTTTTTACCAGCTTGGAGGCGCACGGCATCGCGCAGCGCGTCGTTGAGCCGGGCCCACACGCCCTGCTTCTTCCAATGGGCGAAATAGTGCCAGACCAGTTTCCATGGCGGCAGATCGTTCGGCAGCATCCGCCACGCGCAGCCGCTGCGGACCAAGTAGAAGATCGCATTGAGAATCGCGCGCTTCGAGTACTTCTCCGGTCGACCGGCCTTTCTTGCTTTTGGTATCAAGGGATCGAGCAGCGCCCACTCCTCGTTCCGAAGGTCACTGGGATACGTCTTCGTGCTACTGGGATTTACCATCCCCAGTTTCGATCACAAACCGATCCGGCGCACGATCCTAAACTTCACCGGGGCTTTTTAGACGCGCTCTCAGGCCTTCTGCGCCCATCTCAGGACTTGTGCGCAAATCCGGCGATTTCTGACACGAAAGTGAATGTCACCCTGCCCTACTCGCGAGAAATTCTGGTCGATTCTCACGACTACCGCTACAAAACCTCAATTTTGAGGCAGCGCCTTACCGTTTCTGAAAGGTAAAACCGCGGTCACGCTGAATGTGCCGGCCCGTCACCGCTTACCCCCGTGATCACGCGCGCCCCGCGCTTGTAGGTCAGATAGGAATAAGTCCACTGTAGAAGCACCGAAATTTTGTTGCGGAAGCCGACCAGAAAAATCAGGTGCACGGCCAGCCAGGCGAGCCACGCGGGAAAGCCGCTAAAGTGAAGTTTTCCGATCATCGCGACCGCCTTCGATCGTCCGATCGTCGCCATCGAACCTTTATCGCGATAGGCGTAGGCAGCGCGATCGACCGGCGCACGTTTTCCGAAGGCGATTTCGTCGGCGATTGTCTGTGCGGCGTGCGCGCCCATTTGCAGCGCGGCCGGTGAAAGCCCGGGCACCACGCGATCGTTGCGATCGGTCAGCGCCGTCATGTCGCCCAGTGCAAACACCTCGGGATGCCCCGGCACGCTAAGGTCGGGGAGAATCTTTACACGACCCGCGCGATCGAGTTCAACCCCGAGGGCGCGTGTCAGCGGCTGCGCACTGACGCCCGCCCCCCAGATAATATTCGCCGCGCGAATCGTTTCGCCGGGAATTTCGAGTTCGCCGTCGCGAATCGCCGAAACGTGTATGCCGGTACGCACCTCGACGCCCATCCGCTCCAGCTGACGCTGCGCGCTCGCGGAGAGATCCGCGGGAAACGAATTCAACACGCGCGGGCTGCCCTCGATGAGTAGCACGCGCGCCTTCGTCGGATCGATGCGATCAAAATCTTTTTCGAGGACGGTGCGGGTGAGTTCCGCGAATGCGCCGGCCAACTCCACGCCCGTCGGCCCACCACCGATCACGACGATCGTCATGAGTTCCTTGCGGCGCAACTCGTCGGTCTCCGTCTCGGCGTGCTCGAACGCCAGCAGGATTTTTCGGCGAATTTTCAGCGCATCGTCGAGCGACTTGAGGCCGGGCGCAAACTGCGCCCACTCGTCGTGACCAAAGTAACTCGTCACGCCACCGAGTCCGAGCACGAGGTATTCGAACGCGATTTCCCCGTCGCCGCCCACCCGCACTTTTTTCGCCGTAAGATCGAAGCCCGTGACCTCCGCCATGATCACTTCAAGATTCGGCTTATCGTTAAGAATCGCCCGGATGGGCTGCGCGATGTCGACCGCCGAGAGGCCGGCCGTCGCGACCTGATAGAGCAACGGCTGAAACAAGTGATGATTTTGCCGATCGATAACGGTGATGCGCGCGCGATCGGTCGGAAAGGTTTTGCAGAAGTTCAGGCCGGCGAAACCAGCGCCGACGACCACAATGTGCGGGAGCGAAGTGGAAACAGTTGCGCTCATAAACATCGCCACGCTGTCGCGGCGGACTCGAACTAGCAATCGCCGGGCGGACAAATTTGCTGTTCTTCTCGAACGAATAAACGCTATCTCACAGACCCGCGCCATGCACGCGCCCGCCAACATCCAACTTATCGGCCAGGAAGTCGCCATCGTCTGGGACGACGGTGTGGAGAGTTATTTTGAATTCGAGAAACTCCGCGCGGCCTCGCCGAGCGCCGAGACCGCAGGTGAGCGCGATATTTTCGGCAATCGCTACGGCGGGGACGGCCCGAAAAAATTTCCCGGCGTGCGCGTGACCGGCTGGCAAATCGTCGGCAACTACGCGGTGCGATTCGAATTTAGCGACGGGCATGGCTCCGGCCTCTACGCCTATGACTATCTCCGCAAACTCGCCGCACCGCCCTGAATTTTTATGAGCACCTACGTCTTCCCCGCTCGCACCACTACCGCCGAAATCGAACTCGGCACGACCCTGCAGCCGAAATTCGGCGCCGATGGCCTGATCCCATGCATCACGCAGGACGCGCACTCGGGCGACGTGCTGATGTTTGCGTTCATGAATGCGGAGGCGCTCGCGCACACGCTGAAGACAAAGAAAGCGACTTACTGGAGCCGTTCCCGTAACAAGCTTTGGGTGAAAGGCGAGGAATCTGGCAACGTGCAGTACGTCCGCGAACTCCGCACTGACTGCGATCAGGACGTACTGCTCATCAAGGTCGAGCAGACAGGTTCAGCCAACGCCTCGTGTCACAACGGCTACAAATCGTGTTTTTATCGCAAGCTCGGCGACCTAGACGACGGCGCGCTGAAACTCCAATTCACGGCGGAGCGGCTCTTCGATCCGGCGACGGTTTACAAAAAAAAGTAAGGGGCGCGCCTTGCGTCACAAAGCTGCGCGATCGGATCGCGGCTACTCGATCCGATCGAGCTTGATCGCGACGTAGCCGCCGGCGAAGGCCGCGACTTTCTTACCGTTACACGTCAACACCGCGCCGACTTCGATCCGTGCCCGACCGTGGCGCGAGAGCGTGTGGAGAAATTTTTCGAGCGTCGCCGCCTCGGGCGCGGCGCAGTGCGCCTCGAACTTGCCAGCAATCGGGGCGAGATAGTCGACGGTGTTCTGCTGAATCACGAGCCGCGATGGCTGACCCGCGGCGCGCAGGGTAAAGTGAAGCCACGCCCAAGCCGTGAGAATCGCGACGGCGGATGCGCTCCCGCCGAAGACGGTCGCGCGGTGATTGATGTTGGGCTCGAGCGGCGCGGAGAGCCTCACACCCGTCGAATCAGCGGCGAGCACACGCACTCCCATCGCCGCGGAAAGCGGGATGTGTTTGTGCAGATACGCCTCGATTTCGCCGGATGCCGGAAACGCGGCCATGCGACGAAACGCGGACGTACTACTCCACCGCAGGCTTCGGCGTCTCGGCGGGCGGCATCTCCGCGACAGGCGCGGGCGTTTCCGCCGGAGCCGATTCCACCACGGGCGCGGATGGCGAAGCTTCGGCCACGGGGGTCGACGCCGGCACTTCGGGGAAGTTTTCCGGATCGTGCTCCTCGGCTTCGACTTCCTTTTTGCGCGCCTCGACCACTGGCGGCGGCGCAAACAGGCGACCGTCGATGAACTCGGTTACGTAGCCTTCGCGCACGAGCCACACGAGATCCCCTTGCAGACGGGAAATCTTGGCGCGTTCGTCGATCGAGAGGGTTGGCTCCGCGGATGGAGCAGCGCCCTCAGCAGATGCGGCGGCGGGTGCAGGCAGCGTGACGCCCATGAATTTTCCGGGCAGTTCGCTCGCGCGGATCATTGGGTTCGCCTCGATGAACGCAATGAGCGCACCAATGCTGTCGGAGAACGTCTGGCCCGGCGTGCGGAATTTCCGCTTCACGGCGCAGACGTAGCTCACGCCCTTTGAACCCTTCTTGAAAATCGTGAAATGTTCGCGGCGGAGACGGCCGCGCAATGCGTTCGCGGTGTCGAGCGGGAATTTCCGCTGGCGCTCAAGTGCGCCCTCGATCGCGCGGCGGATTTCGCCGGGCGGCATCGTCTCGGCGACCGCGCCGTGAAAACGAGCGTTCTCCGAGGCGCGGACGACTTTGTCGCGCGCCTGCGTGAGCAAATATACTCGCGCGTCTTCGAGCGTGTCGAACGACGGAGCGGTGGGCGCGGGCGCGGTTTCGGCGGGCGCCGGTGCCTCTGCCACCGGTGCGGGTGCGTCGGCAGGAGCGGGCGCAACATCGGCAGGCTGCACCTCGGCCGCCGCGGCCGGAGCCACTTCGGGCGTCGGGGCGGGTTTGGGCGCGCCGGAGAGTTTCCACGTGTAGCGCGTGGTCTTCTTCATCTTGTCGAGCCACTGTTTCACGACCTCCGGATCACGGATCGTTTCAATGCGGCTGCGGAAGGCCTCGAAGGCCATGCGCGCGACTTTCGTCGCATGGTGCTGCTGCACGATTTGATTGTAGCGGTGATAATTCGGCGGCCCGAGCAATTCGCCCGTCACGCCGCACTTGTTAATCACCTGATAGTTTCCCTTGGGCGGCTCGATCTCGACCTCAGCCATGTCGAAGAACGTTCCGAGGTGTTTTGAGAGGACGTGTGCGACTGCCGCCTCGTCGCTTTCGAACGGGAGATGATCGGGCACGGAAATGTAGAACGGTTGCTTCGCGGGGCGCGCGGCCGGCTCAGTCCCGGCGACCGTGGGTGCGGCGGATTCGGCTGGCGTCTTGCGCGTGACGACCACGACAAAACGCTCCGTCTTCGCAACGACGGTGCGCGCGATCTCGAACAGTTCGATCGTGCGGCAGGACTTGCGGATAGTCTGCACAAGCGTGTTGAAGCTCGTGTCCTCGGGATAAAACGTGACGGCGAAAAACGGGCTCTCGTAGGGGCCGCGTTCATATTGCTCGTTGCGACCGCCGTAACGCGGTCCATCGCGGCGCGGGCCGCCGCGGTAGTTGCCCGGGCCGCCTTCGTCGCGGCGCGGACGTTCACCGCCTGGAAATTCGCGACGCTGCTCAGGCGCGCCGCCTGGACCTGCTCCACCGGGAGCATCACCGGGACCGGCCGGGCCCGCCGGACGCCGGAACGTCCGACGATCGCGCGACTGAGGCCCCCCACTCGGGCCATCACGCCGGTCATCGCGACGCGGACGATCGCCACCAGAGTCGCGATCGCGGCGCTCGGAGGGCGAGGACTTGTCCTGCGTCCATTGCGTGCCGAAGCTGAAGCCTTGAAGCTGGCTCAGATCGAGTTTATTGAAATCCGCGGGCGGATTCTCCTGGGGAGGTTGGTCGTCCATGTCGTCCGAAAAGCGGGTGCGAACCCGCGTGTGTTGGCGTGGTGAGTCGGTGCAGTTTGCAGTCGCCGGAGAGTGTCCAAGCCCGCCGCGAGAGTGGCAAGCAGTTTCCCGGCGTGTTGAACAGGGCGCAGACCGGCCCAAACAGGCTCAGTGCGTCGCCCAACGGAATGTTTTGCCACCTGGGAGCGGTCCAGGTAGGCGACGCCCGCAAAGCACCTGGCGCCAGCCACCACGCTCCCTTTGCGGTTGTGCGGTCCACCGGCAAAGCGGCGGGCCGGGCGGAGTCACCAAAAAAAACACGACGCCTTAGGATCCAAATATTCGCGCGAAGGCATGTCGGGGACGACCCGCCACACTGTCGCATATTTCGACCAGGCACCCGGCAACTCGCCATCAAAGGTCACCGACCATGCGGCTTCGCGATGCGGCTTCCGATCGAAGACGCGGCGGAGAAATTCCGCGTGGCCTTCCTCGCCGGCGAAGTAGAGACAGCGCCGCTCGAAGGGATTCGGCACATCGCGCACCACACTGCGCAGCTTGTAGTAGCCGACGACGAATTCGTTGCGCGCCAACTCGACCGCCGCGCGTGCCGCCGCCGAACGAAACGTCGCCCCGGCCGAGTAGCCGTAACTCACGTGGCCCGCCGCCGAACGGCGAAACAGAATCGCGACCTCGCCGATCTTCGACTCGTGCTCAATGCGCAGCGCCGTCACGCCGAGCAGCGCATCGCCGACGACCGAGGCCCGCAGATGGCCGGACCACCACGCGACAAGGGCCCACCGTTCGAGCGCCTCGAGGTAGGCTCGCTTGCGCGCCGACGATTTGAACAAGCCGGGAAACGCGGCCATGCCGTTGGTCGAGTTATCGATGTCGAAGCCGTATTTCGCCGCGTCGTCACCCTGCGAGGTTTCGTAGAATGCCCAGCGTTCGAGCGCCTCGGAGATCGCCATGTGCCGCGCGACCTGCACGGATGTGCTGGCGCCGGTGCCGTCGGCGTTGCCATAAACACACAGCGCTGGCTTGCCGCGGATGAGCCCCGGCGCAAGATACGCATTAGCCTGATGCGCCTTCTTCCCCAACACATCGATCACTCCGGTGGAGACCCGATCAATCGGGCCGCCCTCGGTCGTGAACACGTCGCGGTAGTTAATCGCGGCGAGGCTGAGGCTGAGATCGAACATGGTGACGAGGCTTACCAGGATAAATCAGTTGTCGTCCGTCATCACACAGGGCAGGCCGGGACCATCCATCACAGAACCCGAGAGCGAGGTGGACTTGCTGGAGATCGAGTCGAATTTCTCAGCAGCTTTGGAAACACCGGCGAACAGAAACAACGTGGAGGCCACGGCGAAGAGGAGAGCGATGAGTTTTTTCATTTCGCCCGACAGAATAGCCGACCGCTCCCCGGCCCGCTATCGCGCCGTTTACCTTTGTGGCGGTATCGGACTACCTTTTTAAAGGTAGCCGACTACCTTTTAAAAGGTAGCGCGCTATTGTTCCTAGGGGTCGCAATCCCTCCCCTTTCGGCGGAAATCCCTGAGCAGGGTCCGATCTCCTCCGCCATCGCGCCCGGCCAACTCGATGGCGAAGCCACTGTCTGGCAGATCGTTCAAACGGCGGAGGGGCAAATCATCGCGGGCGGAAGCCGCATTGGTTTCGAAAACGAGGGCCGGTTTGAATTCCTCCCACTGCCAAGAAAGGAGGCCGTGCGCAGTCTCCTAGTTGACGGCAACACGCTCTGGGTCGCTTCGCTGGGGGAGATCGGAAAGCTGACCCTTCCGCTCAACCACGCGAGTCGCTACGAAAAATTAGATTCACCATCACTCGCTTCGGCCGGTGAGTTCTGGAGCCTAGCGAAAGTCGGCGATGCGCTCGTTGCCACGACGAAAGAAGACGTGTGGCTGATCAATCCACGAACAAGGGATTCACACAGGATAAATATCCCGAGCCGGTTTCGCCTATTGTCTGTGCCATGGGATGGCAAGGTCGTCATCGCAAAGCCGAATGGCGCTTTGTGGACAATCAAGAATGGCAGTTTAGAGCCGCTGGAGAATCCGCTGCCCAACAAATCCGATTCAGCATGGCTCTGGACCGGCCTCGGACATATCCTCACAACCGCAGCACTCTATACTAAGGACGGCAGCGCTTATCAGCGCACAACCGACGTCAAGGAGCTGAACCAAGCTCTAATCACCTCCGTCGTCTCCTGGGGCAAGTTCATCGCAGTCGCGACCTATACCAAAGGCCTCGCTCTCATCGATCCCGACTCAGGCAAGATCGATTTTGTCACGCGCGCCACGGGCCTGCCGACGCTTGGAATCACGTCGCTGTTCGCTGACAAGGACGGCCATCTTTGGGCCGGCACCAATCAAGGGATCGTCGTGTTTGAGTCGCTGAAGTTCGGGCACCGCGTCGCCACGAAGGACTACCCGCTCGCTGCCGCCCGGGCAGACGGGCTGCTGATCAGCCACGAGGATCACACGGATTATTTTCACCGCGATGGGCGCGAGGAAATTTTACCGCGCACGTATGCCCTCACGCCGACGAACCAAGGCCTCGCGATCGGCCTGTGGGGAAAAGTTCGAATCGGTGAACGAGAAATCGCGACACCAGGGAACAAGGTCGACCTCATCACGAGTCTGCCAAATGGCGACGTGTTGGCTGCCGCCAGCGAACGCCTCTACGTCGTCGACGTCGCCGCGGGCAAGGCCGAGCTCGTGCAAAAGCAAATCGGCGAAGTCTCGGGGCTCGCACTCGCCGACGGTCAGCTTTGGGCGGCGACGTTCGATGGCGCGCTCTATCGCGCGGAGCCCAAGCCACCCTACGCCTTCGAGAAAGTCGCAACGCTCCCGAATGGCACCAGCGCCAAGCTCCACGCGCTCGGAAACACGTTGATTGTCGCCTCGCCCGACGGCATGCGCACCGGCGAAGATTTTGCCGCCGTCGCGCACACTGCCGGCGTGCGCCAGCCGCGGCTCGCGCGTTCCTCGTCCGATCTTTGGCTCGTCGCCGAGCAGGACGGCGCGCACCGGCTCGGCCGGCTCGTGCAAACTGACGCCGGAGTTTCGTGGGAGACCGTCGAGGCCAAGGGGCTCGCCGCCCTGCCCGACGTGCATTATTTCTCAGCGAGCGGCGACACACTCACGCTTTGCGGCGGCAATATCATTCTCGAGCTCGACGCCCGCGAACTTACCCCCGCATACCGCCTCGATCCTCCGCGTCTCACCTTTGCGATCGGCAGCGAAAAATCCGCCGCAAGTTCCGCGCTCGCGACCGTGCCCGAAAAAATCTCCGCCGACCAGAACCGGCTAACGTTCACCGGCGCACTCCCTGCCGACGCGTTCGGCGAAAGACCCGCCTACGAACGCCGCCTGCTCCCCACCGAGACCGCGTGGATTCCCGCGAAGGCCGGCGAACTGGTGAGCTATCCCTCGCTCGCACCGGCCCGTTACACGCTCGAAGTGCGCGCCACGCACCTCGGCCGCACCGGCGCCGTGGTTTCGCAGACGTTCACCGTGTTGCCGCCTTGGTATGCCTCGCCGGGCGCGCTCGTCGGCTACGGCGTCCTCGTGCTGCTGTCCTCCTACGGCATCTTCCGTTTCCGCACACACCAAATCCGCAAACGCAATCTTGAGCTCGAACGGCTCGTCGATCAACGCACCCACGAGCTCGCGCAGGCCAGCGCGGCGAAGACGGAATTTCTCGCCTCGATGTCGCACGAGATTCGCAACCCTATGAACGGCGTCATCGGCCTCGTAAACATCCTGCGCGAAGAACCGCCCGGCCCGCGCCAAAAACACATGTTCCGCAAACTCGCCGGCTGCGCCGAACAACTGCGCACGACCGTCGACGACATCCTAGATTTTTCAAAAATTGAAGCCGGCAAGGTCGAGCTGGAGCGCCGCCAATTTGACCTTCTCGAAACACTTGAGGCCGCCGCCGCCACGATCGATCCCGGGGAGACCAAAGTCAAATTCCTCGAGCCAAAACCACCCCAACTCGCGCTCTTGGGTGATGCCGGAAAACTCCGCCAGATCTTCGCGAACTACCTCAGCAACGCGCTCAAATACGGCCTCCCGCCCGAAGCCCGCGTCAACACCATCCTCGTGCCCGGCGACGACGGCGTGCGGCTCACGTTGAGCGTCACCAGCTCCGGCCCGACGATCGCGAAGGACACGCTCGACAGCTTCTTCGAGAGCTTCGCGCGCGGCGCCGATGCGATGGAGCGCAACATCCATGGCACCGGCCTCGGCCTCGCGATTTGCAAACGCTACGCGCAGGCCATGGGCGGCGAAGTCGGCGCCGTCAGTACCAACGGTGAAACCACGTTTTATCTCAACGTCCCCTTCGCGACGGCCGAAGCCACCGACCTCGCGCCGCTCGCCACGCCCGAGCCCTCCGCGCTCCCCGCGAAGGCGCTCGCCATCGAGGACGAGGACTACAACCGCATCGTCCTCGGCAATATTCTTGCGAAGGTGAATTATGCCGTCGACTGGGCGAAGACTGGCGCCGAGGCGCTCAAGCTCGCGCAGGAAAACGGCTACGACATCGTCCTCACCGACTACCGCCTGCCCGACACCAACGGCGTCGATCTCGCGCGGGAAATTCTCCGCCTCTGCCCCGAGCCCAAGCCCGCCGTCTTCGCCGTCACCGCCTACTCGACGCGCGAACGCAAGGAGGAGTGCATGCGCGCCGGAATGGCCGGCTTTATCAGCAAACCGATCACGCTGGAAAAACTCCGAGCCACGCTCGCCGGCTGGGGTGATCGCCAGCTCACGACGATCTCGCTCGAGGCAAGCCGCCAACGCCCGCCGCCGCAGACGCCCGCGGCGATCGAGTCGGGTTGGGCGGAGCTGAAGCGCGCCGCGATGTTTGACTCCAAACGCGCCGCCGAGCTCGCCCACCGCCTCAACAACGTCTGCCGCGCCTTCAACTATCTCGATCTCGCCGAGCAACTCGAACTCCTTGAGGGTGCGCTGGAGCGCGACGAGCCTGCCGCGCCGTTCCTCATGGCCTGCGAGCGGCTCCTGCATCCCGAACCAGTCGAGAAAAACTGAGCGCCCGGGACGCCACTCGGATCACGCCCCGCCCGACGTCGAGCTCAGCCGATCGATCGTCGTGAAGCCCATCCTTAGCGCGTAGGCTTGCAGTTCCTGCGCCGAGTGGAGGTTGAGTTTGCTCATGACATTGCGCCGATGCGACTGCGCCGTGCCCGCACCCATCCCAAGCTCGGCCGCCACCTCCGCATCGGTGTAGCCCGCGCCGATGAGTCGGAGAAACTCCTGTTCGCGCTGCGAGAGCAACTTGTCGAAACTCGACTGATCGCGCGCGAGGCGCCCGCGCCGCTCCACGAAACGCGGGCTGAAAAATGCCCCGCCTGCCGCCACCATCTGGATCGCCGTCAGCAGCATTTTCGGCTCCTCGTCCTTGTGCACAAAGCCCTGCACGCACGCATGGCTCACGCGATGCACCACGAAATCTTCGCACGACGAGGAAAAGAGCAGCACGGGCGTGGTCACGCGCGCCTTCACGAGCTCGTCCACGAAATCAATCCCGTCGCCATCGGGCAGCCGGATATCGAGCAGGATCAAATCAGCCGAGCGCAGCGCTTCAAAATCGTTGCGCAGCTCGGCGAGGGTGCCGGCTTCCAGCACCACCTTGCCCTTACACTCCTCGATGAGCAGCTTGCGAATCAGGGCGCGAAACATCGCCTGATCCTCTACCAGCACGAACTTCATGGGTGAAAGCGTGGCACGGATTCGCGCCGGATCAAAGCGGGATTTATCCCTATGCCTCGGCCTTCCTCGCTCAATGGTAAACCCGCGAAAGAAAGCCCGCTGCCCAAACCGTCGCTCGCGGTCAGCTAAAAGTCGGCCTTCTCCGCCGGCTCAACGCCGACACTCTTCTCTCGATCTGCTTCGCGGCGCGCGAAGGTTGGTGCTCGGGACAGGACTCGAACCTGCACGCCTTACGGCACACGCACCTCAAACGTGTGTGTCTACCAATTCCACCACCCGAGCAAGAGTGACGAGAGGAAGGCGGAATAAGAGGAATCGTTTTGGCGAAGTAAAGGGCGAAAGATTTTTTTGTTCGATCAGCGTTTCTGCCGCTCGACCAGCCCCCGCGCGAGGTCAGCGGCGAAAAACGGCCCCCGGTAAATCATTCCGGTGTAAACCTGCACGAGCACGGCACCTGCATCGAGTTTCTCGGCGGCCCCCTCCACGTCGGTAATCCCACCCACCCCGATGATCGGCAGCCGACCCGCCGTCGCGCGCGCGAGGTAATTGATGATTTCGGTCGAGCGCCGCCGCAGCGGCGCGCCACTGAGCCCGCCCGCCTCATTCACGTTCGCAAAAAGACCGGGCCGCGCGAGCGTCGTATTCGTCGCGATTATCCCATCAAGCGCAAACTCCGCCACGACCGAGAGCACCGCATCGATCTGCGGCCATGTGAGATCGGGTGCGATTTTCAAGAGCACCGGCACACGCTGCGCGCGCGCACGATTGGCCGCCGTGATCGCACCGAGCAATTCGCGCAGCCGCGACTCGTCCTGGAGCTGGCGCAGGTTGGGCGTGTTCGGGCTCGAGACATTCAACACGAGGTAATCCGCAAAGTCCGCCAGCCGCGCGAAGCCCGCGAGATAATCCTCCGTTGCGTGATCGAGTTCGGCCACCTTCGATTTTCCAAGATTCACTCCGAGCGGAATTTTTCTCGCACCGCGCGGCGTCTGTTTCGCCAGTCGGGCGGCAACGGCCTCGGCACCCTCGTTGTTAAAGCCCATCCGGTTGATGACCGCTTCCTCGGCCGGGTAGCGAAACATCCGGGGCTTCGGGTTGCCCGGCTGCGCGAGCGCCGTCACGGTCCCGATCTCGACGTGGCCAAAGCCCATCGCCGCAGCCGCCGGCCAGGCGCGGGCGTTCTTGTCGAAACCCGCCGCCAGCCCGATTGCATTCGGAAATTTCAGCCCAAACGCCTCGATCGGTTTCGTCCGCGCCGCCGGCAGCCGCGTCCATGCCTCAAGCACCCGGCACAGCGGGGTCAACACCCCAAGCAGCGCCATCGCGTGGACGCCGCGTTCGTGCGCGAGTTCCGAGTCCTGCCGGAACAGCGCCGGCCGCACCAGATTTTCGTAGAAAGACCCCATCCACCACGAGCGTGAAACGCGTTCTCCAAATAGCAAGTGCCACGCGCGCCGAACACTCCGCCGCTCAGGAATTTCCGCGCCGAAACGCATTCGTGACATCTGGCGCGCTGCTGACGTTTTTTGTGCTTGTTTTTTCAACCTCCCCTCGCACGCTGCGAAAAAATTCCTACCTGACTCATGGCCAAAGCTATTTCCGCTCTCGACTGGTGTATTGTCCGCCTTGGCGACGACCATAATTGGTGGGTCGCCGAGACCAGCGACCCTGTGCGCTGGGACGTCGACGGCCTCAGCATCGTCGATCCGCGCCAACTTTCGCATCTCGTCGAGCTCGTCGACCCCCTCCGCGACTACGGCTTCGATCAGGATGTGTTCGAAAGCGCCTTCATCCCCTTCCGCATCGACAAGGATCTCGGCAGCGGCAAGGTCCGCCTCAAGCGCGTGAAGGAGTCCCTCTTCGACTCCGAGGAAAAACTCTTTGTGCTGCCCGATGTGCTCGACGAGGAAAACGGTCCCTACGCCGATCTCCTCGATCATCTCACGCGCTGCCGCGTGAAGATGCTCAACGATCTCTTCGCCTTCGAATCGAAGCTCTCCGTCGACGAAGTCGAGGACGAGATTCGCGAGGACCAGAACAGCCACTTCATCCAGGGCAAGGCCGTCCATACCTTCGAGGAACTCACCTCGATTCTCGACTACATGCCCGCCGGCTACGACGCCGACGAGGAAGCGCCCGCCAAGGGCATCGAGGACGAGGACGACGCCGATCTCCCCGAGTTGGACGAAGCCGAAGAGGAAAAACTCAAGAACGACGAGTCGCTCAAGTGGGATGAAGATGACGACGACAAGGGCGACGACGACGCAGAGAAGAAAAAATCCGACGACGGCGACGAGGATGAGGACGACGACGGAGAGAAGAAAAAATCTGACGACGACGACGACGACGGCGACGACGACGACAAGCCCAAGCGCAAAACCAAGAGCAAGCGTTGAGCTCGCACTAATCGCTCAAAAAATCTCACGGCAGCCCGAAAGGCTGCCGTTTTTTTTGCCGGCGCACGCCGCAGTTGCCAACCCGCGCACTTTCACGCACCAACTTCCACCCATGAAATTACTCCCGCGCGTCGCATCGGCCAGTCTCGCTGCCCTGCTGCTCTTCGTCGCGGGCTGTGGCACGGACGGCGGTGTCGCCGCGGCGAATCCCGCGATCCCGATTCCCGCCTCCACCGCGCAACTCCGCCCCGGCGACAGCCTCACGATCGCGCTGCTCGGTGTCCCCGACCCCACGACCAACGCCGTGCAGATAGACGATCAGGGCCTCATCAGCCTACCCTACGTCGGTGCGCTCATGGCCGCCGGCGTGAGCACCGCAGAGCTCTCGCAACGCATCCGCGAAACTTACGTCGCAAAAAAAATCTACACGGTCGTCGACGTCTCGGTGAGCGTGACCGAGCGTTACGTCTACGTCGGCGGCGAAGTCCAGCATCCCGGCCGCATCATCTGGACCCCCGATCTCTCCGCCGCGAAGGCAATCCAGTCGGCCGGTGGCTTCACGCTCTACGCCAAGGAGACCGCCGTCAGCCTCGTTCGCGAAAAAAGCGCCTACACGATCGACGTGAAGCTCGCGCAAAAAAACCCGACCCAGGACCCAAGACTGATGCCCGGCGATTCGCTGCAAGTCTCGCGCTCGCCGTTCTAACGTTGGCTCGCACTTTTCCCATGACGCTAACCCGCTGCTCGCTCAGGTGGCCGCTCGCCGCCGTTGTTTCGCTCCTAGTGGCGCTCGCTTCGCCGGCGCAAACACCTCCGGCATCCGCGCCCACCGTGCTGTTCATCGGCAACAGTTTCACGTTCGGCCGCAGCTCACCGGTTATGTATTATCGCCCGCAGACGGTCACCGATCTCAACGGCGAGGGCATCGGCGGCGTCCCGGCGCTCTTCAAGCTATTCGCCGATCAAGCTGGCCTCGACTATCGCGTCAGCCTGGAAACGTCGTCCGGTAAAAACTTCGACTTTCACCTCCAAAACAAAGTCACGCTGATCGGTCGCGCGTGGGACATCGTCGTCATGCACGGCTACAGCACCCTCGATCAGACGAAGCCGGGCGACCCCGCGGCGCTCGTGCAAACCGGCCGTCAGCTTGCGGAGTTGCTCCACGAGAAAAACCCGCGCGTCGACATTCGCGTGGTCGCCACGTGGTCGCGCGCCGATCTCACCTACCCGGAGAAGACCCACTGGCACGGCCAGCCCATCGAGCAAATGGCGCTCGACGTGCGCGCCGGCTATGACGCGCTCGCCGCCAGCACGCCGTTCATCCATGGGGTGATCCCGGTAGGCGAGGCCTGGAATCGCGCCTTCAAGATCGGCTTCGCCGATCCCAATCCCTACGACGGCATCGCGTTTGGCCAAATCGATCTCTGGACCCACGATCACTATCACGCGAGCGCGTTTGGCTACTACCTCTACGCCCTGCTCACCTTCGGCGACCTCACGAGCCTCGATCCACGCTCGCTCAGTAAGGAAGAGCGCGCAGCCGCGGATTTTGGTTTCTCGGCCGAGCAAACCGCGACGCTCCAACAAATCGCCTACGACGAACTCAGCGCGACGAAAGGCCGCGCGCCACTGAAGCCATTTACGCTAGTCAAACTGCCGCGCTGAAGCAGGGCACGTTATTCCTCACGCGCCGTTCGGGATCAACGTCCGCGCGGAAGCGGTGGATTAAGGAAAAGCCGCTCTACCCTTTGAACAGCGCCGCCATCTCCTTCGCGAAATACGTCAGGATCATGTCCGCGCCCGCGCGCTTGATCGCGACGAGTGACTCGTGTCGTGTGCGCGCGAGATCGAGCCAGCCGAGCCGGGCCGCCGCGTGGATCTGCGAATATTCGCCGGAGACTTGGTAGGCGGCGACCGGCTTCTGCGTCGTGTTGCGCACCTCGCGGATGATGTCGAGATACGCACCGGCGGGTTTCACCATGAGAATGTCCGCACCTTCGATCGCATCGAGATGCGCCTCCAGCACGGCTTCGCGCCGGTTCGCGGGGTTCATCTGGTAGGTCGCCTTGCTGAGCAACTTTGTGCCGGCCGCCTGCGCGCTGCCGACCGCCTCGCGAAACGGGCCGTAGTACGCCGAATTGTATTTCGCAGAGTAAGCCATGATGCCCGTGCCCGCGCAGCCCGCGCTATCGAGCGCCTGGCGGATGGCGCCCACGCGGCCGTCCATCATGTCGCTCGGCGCCACGAGATCCACGCCCGCGCGCGCCTGCATCACGGCCATCTTCGCGAGAATGCCGACCGTGCGATCGTTTTCGACGTCGTCGCGCGCCGTGTTGAGCACGCCGTCGTGCCCGTGACTCGTGTAGGGATCGAGCGCGACATCGGTGATCACGACCAACTCGGGCACCGCTTTCTTCACGGCGCGCACAGCGCGGAGGACGAGCGTCTCCTCGTTGAGCGCCTGCGTGCCCTCGTCATCCTTGAGTTTCGGATCGAGTTTCGGAAAGAGCGCCACGGCCGGCACGCCAAGTTTGTAGATTGCGCGGCATTCCTTCACGAGGTCCGCGATGTTCAGACGGAACACGCCCGGCATCGACTTGATTTCCTCGGGCTTCGACTTGCCGTCGACGACGAAGAGCGGAGCAATGAAGTCCGCCGGTCGCAGCACTGTTTCCTCGACCAGTGCACGCAGGGCGGGCGTGCGGCGCAGCCGCCGGGGGCGTTGGGTGAGATCCAATTTAAAATTCTCGGCCATGGTGAAAACGCCAGACTAGAGCAGGCCCGCGCCGCACCTGCCACTCGATTCTGGCCGCAAGCTTTGCCAAACGCCGCCTATTTCTTGCGGCACGCCGCTACTTCGCCGCCGAATAGGAGATCGCGATGCGACTGTAAATATTGGAGCTGCCGCGCGGCCAGGCGACCCCCGCGCCGCCGAACCGATTCGGGGCAATCGTGCCCGTGAGCGACAGCGTTTCCCCGTCCACGTCGTTGCTGCCCGTTGCAGCGATCGTCGCGCCGCTGACTTTGATCGTAAGGTGCGTCGTGGGCTTGAACACGCCCGACACCGCCTGCTTGTCGTCGAGCGGCGAGCCCACGCCGTTTTCGATTTTGTAGAATTGAAACACGCATTTTCCGGTCGCCTGATTAGTGCGCCAGAAGCGAAGCGCGTAGCCGTTCTTCGTGCGCGGATCGAATTTGATGTAGATGTCGGCGTGAAGGTTTCGCTCGCCCGTGTCGGCCGGTGAGCCGGGGATCGAGAAGCCCGTGCCCTCGGTTTTTTCCGGAGCCATCACCAGATCGATCTCCATGTCGCCACAGTCGGCGGCCTGCTGGTAGAGCAACGCGCCGGGCGTCGTGGGGCGAATGCCGTAGCCGTCGATGAGCTTGTCTCCGGTGACGACGGTCCAGTTGCCCGCCACCGCCCACTGACCGCTCGCATACGAGGTGTTTTCCGCCGTCGGAAAATTGCGGAAACTCGGCGACACGTTCAACGACGGCACCTCCTCGGCCGCGATCGGTTTGGACGCAACGGCTACGATGGCGGGGCCGGGTTCGCTGATGTTGTGCTTGGGCCGCAACGTGGCCTTCAGGAATTTTCCCACATCGCCCGAGGTGAGTGTGTAGTCTGCGAGCGGCTTGTCGCCACGGCTGAGCGCCACCTCGCGCGCGTTCGCGCCTGCCGCATCATCGCAGATTGACCACGCGACGAATGACTGATCGGTTTTGCCGCCGAGATTCAACGCGTAACTAAGGCGCACTTTCCCGCCAGCCGGCGCGCCGAGTGTCGGCCCGGCAATTACCGCGGGCGGATCGATAAACTTCGGCTCAACGTAGACGTGCGCGGTCGCGAAGAAGCCGTTTGAAGCCGTGGCGTCGATCGAAACCCATTGGGCACGATCGGTCGTATTGCGCCCGGTCACGACCACGCCCGGCCCCGATGTGCGGCTGAGTGAAATGAGATCGGATTTCGTCGACCAGGCGATCGTCGGATCGGTCGCACGTGCCGGAACGACGGTCGCCCCGAGCGTCGCACCCGGGCCGCCCGTGCGGATCGTCGGCGCGCCGCCCGTGAGCGTGATCCGAAACGGTAAATCGCCCTGCCCCGCGGTTTCGTACCTTTCGCGCACGCCCGCCGGATCCCAGTTGTCGACGGCGCCGTTGATGGGCGCGCGCAGGAGGTTCCACGGGTTGAACGCCACGCGTTCGTGCTCGGTGAGTTCGCGGCCGCAGTCGAAGGTGCGCGGCCCGACCGTGCCGTCGGCGATCACTGCGGGTTTCCCGTCGGGAGTTTTCACGCGATACGTGAGCGAATACTGGCTCGGGCGCGGACTGACTTTGCCGCGCGACCACGTCGTATTTTCCGGCACTACGGAGTCGATGAGTGCGACCGGACGCGCGGCGCTGCCGAACTCCACTTTGTAGAACTCCATCCCGCGCGAGGCTTCGAAGCGGCACCGGAAGAACACGCAGTTTGACGACGACATCACCCCGCGCCCCGTCGGATAGACGAGCGTCGAATCCTCCCACACCGCCATCTGCCCGCCGCCGATCCAGTCATCGGTGCCCTCGATATAGACATTTCTGAAATAGGCGCGCGTCGTCCGGATGAAAGTCGTGTCGAGCCGGCTGAGAAACGCGACGTTGTCGTAGACGTGCTTGTCGCCCTGCGCCTGCAACGCGACCGCCTGCGTGATCACGTCAGAGCGCTTCGTGAGATTCTTCCGCGCGTCACCGGGATAGTCGTAGTCGGTGTTGCAGGAGTTGAGGACCGTCAGGTTGCGCAGGTTGAAGCCGGTGGCGTTGACGTCGAGGATGTAGCCGTTGTCGTCAGCGCCCTGCATGAGCCCACGGTTGTCGGCGAGCACGACGGCGCGGCGGTTGTTCGTGAGGCCGAGAAACGTGAGCCAGTCTTTCGTGATGCGCAGACTCGGCGTGCGCGAAGCGATGCTCGGCAGCTGATATACGCCCGGCTTGATCCCGATCACCGTCGGCGTCTCTGCGGTGCCCGCGGGCGCAGCCGCGTAGGCGGCTTGGAGCGTCCGATATTTCTTCGCCGCCGGATCGTCCTGTGGCAAATCGCCGTCGACCAGCAGATCGTAGTTCAGTTTCGCCGAATCGATCGTCGCGACGATCGGTTCGGGGCTGCCGTTCATGCGGTCCTGTGCGTGGGCGAAGCGCGTCGAAAGAAGCAAAACCACGGCGGCCACGCCCGAACGGAGGGAAGTTTTCATAGAGTCATCGGGTTGGGCGACGTGCGGACGCAGGACGTTTGTCTCCCGCCAAAGGTGCGTCCGGTTTCGGAGGCAAAAAAAACTTGTTCCGCTGCGCCGAAATTTTGGCAAACCTCCATCCTCTCCCTTTCATGCCGATCAAACTCTTCGATTCGTTGAGCCGCGAGATTCGCGAACTGCGCCCGTCGCACGCCGACGGCGTCTACCGTTTCTACAACTGCGGCCCGACGGTCTACGCGCCCGCGCACATCGGCAACTTCCGCACCTTTGTCGTCAACGACGTCTTACGCCGCCTGCTCGATCTTGAGTTCGGCCCCGGCAAAGTGAAGCACGTCCGCAACCTCACCGACGTCGACGACAAGACAATCAAGCGCGCCCGCGACGAAGGCCGCCCGCTCGGCAATGTGACGCAGCAATGGACCGACAAATTCCACGCCGACTGCGCCGCACTCAACTGCCTGCCACCGCACGAAGAGCCCCGCGCCGCCGATCCAAAATACCTTCGCGAGCAGGTGAGCATGATCGATGTGCTGCTGAAAAAAGGAAACGCCTACCGCTCGCCCGATGGCTCGGTGTATTTCAAAGTTTCCTCGTTCGAGAACTACGGTCGCCTTTCGCGCGTGAAGGAGCGGGAGCTTCAGCTCGGTTTCGCGCTCGCCGGCAAATCGCAGGCTGCCGACGCCGACGAAAAGGAAGACGGCAGCGACTTCGCCCTCTGGAAAGCTTGGAAGCCCGACGACGGCCCGAACAAATGGCCCGGCCCGCGCGGCGCCGCCGAAGGCCGCCCCGGCTGGCACATCGAGTGCAGCGCGATGAGCAAAGCGATTCTCGGCGAAACGATCGATCTCCACACCGGCGGGATCGACCTGCTCTTCCCGCACCACGAAAACGAAATTGCGCAGAGCGAATGCTGCAACGGCCAGCAGTTCTCGCGTCACTGGTATCACAGCGAGCACCTGCTCGTGGACGGCAAGAAGATGAGCAAGTCGCTGGGAAATCTCTACACGCTCGACGAGCTCGTCGCGAAAGGGTTCTCGCCGATGGCACTGCGTTACGCGTTACTGATGGGCCATCCGCGGAAGCAGCTTAATTTCTCGCTCGATTCGATGCACGCGGCGGAAAGCGCGTTGGCGACACTGCGCAACTACCGTGCCTCACTGCTCGAAAAAACGTCGGCTGCGGAGAACGTTTTTACGCCCGTGCTCACCGCACTCAACGACGAGCTCAACACGCCTGCCGCCTTCGGCGCGCTGTTCTCAATCGTCAATCGCAAAGACAGCGGAGTCGATCGCGCCTCGTTCGATCAAGTGATGTTTGCCCTCGGCTTCGATCTCTCAATGCCGGCTGCTGCCACAGCGGAAGTCCCTTCCGCAATCACCTCCCTCGCGGCCCAGCGCTGGGCCGCGAAGCAGGCTAAGGATTTCGCCGCCGCCGATGCGCTCCGCAAGGAACTCGCCGCCGCCGGCTGGTCGATGCTCGACAGCAAGACCGACTACAAACTGGAGCCGTTGAAAAAGGCGTGAGGCGACCGCCGGTGATGAGGACCAAGCCGCCGGAGCCCACGTAATTTCGAACGCGAGTAACAGCTGCCTTCGTCGAACGTTTCCGTCATCTTGCTAGCTCCCGGCGAATATCGGCAGCGATGGTGTTCGTCGCGTCGAGAGCGGTCCGGACCGCGGTCATCAAAACGAAGCCATGGATGAGATTCGGAAATTCGCGGTATGAGATGCGTGTCCCCGCCGCCTGGAGTCGATCGGCGTAGTTCCGCGCCTCGCCACGCAGCACGTCGAACCCGGCCGTGTAGATGAGCGCCGGCACGTCGGAAAACTGCGCGGAAAATCGAGGCGACACGCGCAGGTCCCGCACGTCGCCGCCCCCGAGATAGTGGCCGAGATACCAGTCGACCGTCGATCGCTTGAGGAGGTAGCCGGTGGCGAAGTTGCGATACGACTCCGTCGAACACGTGAGGTCGAGCGCCGGGTAGATGAGCACTTGCAGCCAGGGGCGTCGGGCGTCCTGGCGCGTCTCAAGAGCGATGACCGCGCTCAAGTTCCCACCGGCGCTGTCGCCCGCGACGGCGACCCGCTCGGGGTCCATCCCGAAATCCTCCGCGCGAGACAGGACGAAACGGGCCGCGATGGCCGCGTCCTCGGCCGCTGCGGAGAACGGATGCTCGGGGCGAGCCTCCGGCAGAGGCCGTCATGCATCGCGATGCTGCCCGTCACCCAT
The DNA here is from genome assembly GCA_903896015.1 of uncultured Opitutia bacterium. Lineage (GTDB taxonomy): Bacteria > Verrucomicrobiota > Verrucomicrobiia > Opitutales > Opitutaceae > CAITWF01. The sequence goes on from CAITWF010000021.1 coordinate 62,371, forward strand.
CCGCCGCCGTGAAAATAGAGGATGCCGGCCGACGGAGATGCGACCTCTGGTCGGCACGTAGAGACGCGCTGGGAGATTTCCGGTCGGCGAAGGGATCGCGCGGTCCACGTGATCGACCGACGGTGTCGGCAGGCTCCACGCGAGAACATCCGTCATCAGGTGCGCACGCGCAGTTACCGGAGGAAACGCCGTCAACTCCGACCGGCACGTAAGGTCGGAAAGCCGGAGCATCGCCGCGATTTCCGAGTCAAGAGTTCGGCCGTCGATCGGTGCGGCGTGCGAAGCGCGCGAGGCGCGTGCGGATAAATCGTGTTCCGATGAGAATCCCGAAACCCCTGTCGCTCAAGAGCGCCCCGAATGCGGGCAAATGGGTCGAGGCCTCGTATCATTGGCTCCTCATTATACCTACCGCTTCAATGAACCGAGCACTGCGCGCCGACAGCGGAAGGAGGTGGGGCTGTTTCAACGGGTGAAAACGAAGTCATGTGAGCGCCGGGCATTTGCTCGCCGCCGAGTCGCGCAGCGATCGCTCATGTTTTTGGCTTCGCCTCTTCCGCCTTTTCACTCGGCTTGCGCTTCGCGTTCCAATCGAGCTTCAACGCCTCGCCGCCGTCGCGGCCGGGGGCTTCGATGGTCCCCTTGATCGTGTCGCCATCAAGTTTGCCGTAATACTTCACCACATACTTGCTGCCGCCGAGATCTCGCACGACATCGAACGCGATCACGTCGTCTTGGAGGGAGGCGTTACTGATCGCGGTATCGCCAAATTGATTCGAGTAGGCGCCGGCGAGTTTGCCCGCCTTCGCTTCGAGTTTGAGCGTGGTTGCGATTCCGCCGTTCGGCGAGCGGGTGGTCCATGTCCACGTCCCGGTGGGATCGGCGGCGAGCACGGCGGACGCCGCACCGACCGCCACGAACAGGGAAATCATGCGAAGGGTTTTTATGGTCGGGACTGTATTGGAGGCTGATGTTTTAATCCGCCGCGCGTAGCGGAGGCGGGGGAAAGGGGTCGGGCGCGTGTGCGCTTTTTTGGTGACGGGACGACGCCGAGGCGCGCGTCGTGTCGCCGGACGAGACGAACCAACCTCTCAGCCTTCTGCTCAAACGAATCCGCTGACTCGCTTAAATAAAGCCATTTCGGTAAAACCGGATGCGGCACCAAGCCGGGAATCACCGCGATCAACGAAGCATGATGCGGTCGTTCCGTGGCAACCAGCACGCCGCTCCACGGCTCGTGCTTTGCCGCGAAACACAGCATCAACTTGCCGTCGAGATAGACCGCCTTGGTGCCGAACATCGAGCGCACGACAAACGTGGCCTCGGTCTCCAGCGGCTCCCAAAGCCACGCGTGAGGATGCACGCGTTCGACTCGGATTGGATTGGGCTCTCGCATTGCGATTTAATTTCCGTTTTAACGAGCCGCGCTCGGCGGCGGATGGGAGAAGTGTCAGGCTTTTCCACGCATCGGGACGGTCTTTCGAACTAGGACATCGATCAGCCGGCCATTTTTGGAGAATGTCCACTGAACTCCAATGACGAGGGGTTCTGGGAGAATTGGATGCTCTGCATACACGCGAACCGCGGGATCAATTGTGGGCACGACTTTCCACCCGTTGCTTTTGGCCCACCCTTCGACTTCCTTCCAAGATGACCCGCGCGGCGTCTGCTCCAATATGTAGCTTCTAGTCGATTCGACCGAGCCGGACAGTGGCGCAGATTGGCATCCTGACAAACTGACTACGGCGATGAGGAACAACAGTGCACGCATGCTGCTCTTTTGCCGAGACATTATAACTGCGCGCTCGGCGTCGGCGGGGGACAGTTCGGCTTCGTTCTCATCGGCTCATATTTCTTCCACACGCAACGGGTGGGGCTTCGCTTGAGGATGCTCGATTTCTCTCCCGGGCCAATTTCCCCAGACAATACAAGCACGCATGTCGCGTCCTCTGCACTTCACACTCAAAATTTCGCCTCCGGCTGGTACCGCCCCTTCCAAGACGTTGTCGGTCGCTGAAAACTCTCGCTCGGTGACAACCTGAACAGTCTTTAAGCGAATTCCCGTGATCCTGTATTTCATGCGGACATTTAACGCGCGCCGTATTTTTCTTCCGAGACGTTTTAATCTGCCGCGCCCCGCGTCGGCAGTGGAAAGTGGTTGAACGAAGCCGCTACGCGGCGCAGGGGTGCGGGAGCGAGGGGCCGAGCGGTCATGACGTGCAGGTTGGGTGAAGCGGCCGGGATCGGCAAGGCTGGCGGAGGTATGAACAATAAATCCACAGCCAAGAAGTCCGCG
>CAITWF010000022.1 GCA_903896015.1 uncultured Opitutia bacterium
ATTGCTCCCGCGTGCGTGGAAAAACGCGCGCGTGGCGACGCCCACCGCCATCACGTCTCCTGCCGTCGTCGCCTGATTCCATCAGCAGAGTCTAACCGAAATCGCTCGCGGCGTCCCCCTGTCGGAGTTGAACGCTTACGATACTCCCGCGGCAGCTCGCGCCCATCGGTGAGCGTGATCCGCTCGCGCTGCGCCGCCTTCACGGTGACACGCTCGCCGTTGACGAAGCCGGGCGCACGTTCGAAAAGTCCGGCGTCGATCCCGACAGCTTGATCGAAGAAGCAAAGCGATATGCGCTGAAGGTGATCGCCGAATTGAACGCGAAGCGGAGTTGATCTTCATCGGTTCGCTCGCGTTCGCAACGTTGGATGAAACGCCGCGCCGCTGTCGAACCAACTATCGGCCACCTCAAGGCCGAACACCGCCTCGAACGCAACCGGCTCAAAGGGACCGCCGGTGATGCCATCAACGCCATCCTCAGCGCCGCCGCCATGAACTTCCAGAAGCTCCAAAGCTTCTTTTGGCTCTTTTGCCTCCGCCTTATGGCGTCGCTCTGCTCACTGCTCCGGGGTGCTTCTCCTGCAGTCGCGGCGTAAACCGACTTTTTCAGGTACGACTAAATTAAGTTATGAGAGACAAATGCGCTTTAGATGCCTTGGCCGACTCCGAGGACAGGAGCCGAAGAGCTTGCCGCAGGAGTCGGCCCGTGGTCGGACGGATGGATCGTGGCGTCATTGGTTGATGGCAAGCGCAATGGGTTGCCGATAGACTTCCAGCGCCGCTCTCGGGCTGGTGATGCCGAAGGCGCTGTGCAGCCGCTGCTCGTTGTAGAAGCGGAAGAACGTTTCGAGGTTGGTATACGCGTCGATCTGGGAGCGGTAACTCTTCACCGAGCAATTTCACTTATTATGTGCGCTTGGTCGTCGGCCGTCACTCTGGTCCCTAATGGACGGTGGGTTTTGTCCAAGTGATTGAACACTGTGGAGGGGCTCCACCGAGGAGCACTGGTTGATGTCATAGAAGCGTGAATGAATTTTTGAAGATTCAACGACAGGTCTTTCATTTTTGGGTGGATATTTTTGGTTTTTGCTGCGCCAAACTGGGCAATCGTAGAACTACGCACCGAGCCGAAATTGGCCCGATGGGCATCCAGGCATTGCTCTTTCGGCAAAAGGGAAAGGAAGCTATTAGGTTTTCTCTACCCACCGCGCGATTTGCATTTGGGTTTGGTCACCTAACATTTTGAATATTCCAGCTAACATTTTGAAATATGGGGAAACACCCGCCGCCCTCCGCCGCGTCGTCGTCTTCGGCACCGAGTCGACGGGCAAGACGACGCTCGCGGGAAAACTCGCCGCGCATTTCGGCGAGCCTTGGGCGCCGGAGTTCGTCCGCGAATATTGGGAACTGCGTGACGGTAAGATTACCGCCGAGGATCTCGGGACGATCGCGCTCGGGCAGATGGCTAACGAGGATCATGCGATCGCGCGGGGGAGGCGCGTCGTATTCTTCGATACGGATTTGATCACGTGCACGCTGTGGGATGACTGGCTGTTTCCCGGCCACTGTCCGCCGTGGGTGCGCGAGGAAGCAGAAGCGCGCGCGCGGGAGGTTTCGCTCTGGCTGCTGTGCGACACCGACATCCCGTGGGCGATCGATCCGCAGCGCAGTTTTCCGGACGAGGCGAACCGCGAGCGCGGCCGGCGGCTGTGGCGTGAGGCGCTCATGTCACGCGCGCTGCCGTTCGTGGAAATCCGCGGTGATCGATTCACGCGCGAGCGCGCAGCGATCGTGGCAGTAGAGCGCGTGCTGGCGCGCTAGAACTGCTTTAGCCGGAAGCTGCGAAACTCGACTTTCATCGGCGGGCCGACGTGGACTTGCACGCCGATGAGGCCGTCAAATTTGCGGTGCGCGGAATCGTCATCAACGACCACGCTCATGACGTGGCCGTTGAGGATGTGCGTCATCATATTGCCGCGAACGATCAGGTGATACGTGTTCCAGTCATCCTCCTTGATGAATGATTTTAGGGCCTCCGAGTCACCGAGCGAGGCGATGACGATCGGCTTCGCGGATTCGTCCACGTACACCATTTCGCCGCGCCGCGCGAGAAACGTGCGACCGCGCTCCTCGTAATTTTGGCCGGTGTGGCGGAGCGGCGGTTTGTTTCTCGTCTGACCGTCGATGTCAGCTTGGTAGCCCGCGAGCGACCACTTCGCATCGGTCAGCTGGACGCTGCGGTAGTTGACGCCGCTATTGCCCTGCGCGCTGATCCGATACTCGACCTTCAGCTCGAAATCCTTCGGCGCGCCTCCGCGCCAGATGAGAAACGTGTTTCGCTTGATGATGTTTTCCGGCGTGATTTCGCCGACCATGCAGCCGTTCTCGACGCGCCAGTATTTCGGATCGCCGTCCCAACCGTTGAGTGTCTTGCCGTCGAAGATCGGCACGAATCCGGTATCGATGGCAGTCGCCGCGACCGGCGCAGGGTTCGGCGATTGGGCGAAGAGGCAGGGGGCTAACAACAGCGGGGCGAGGCGGCGCAGCAGGGGTTTCATCAGGGAGGGACGGTGGACGGCTAGTGCGGTGTTGCCAAGTGCGGCGAAACGAGTTCTCGGTTCGCGCGGATGAAATTGGAGTCAGACTATCTCGATCGTTTTGGCGGATTGGGCCGATTGTTCGGCGCGTCGGCGTTGGAGCGGTTGCGCGCAGCGCATGTGTGCGTGGTCGGCGTCGGCGGCGTGGGCTCTTGGACCGTCGAGGGGCTCGCGCGCAGCGGCGTCGGCGCGCTCACGCTGGTTGATCTCGACGATGTGTGCGTGACGAATGTCAACCGTCAGCTCCCCGCGCTCGACGGCGCGATCGGCCGGCCGAAAGTGGCCGTGCTCGCGGAGCGCGTGAAGCTCATCAACCCGAACTGCCGCGTCGAGGCGCTCACGGAATTTTTCACCGAGGCGAGCGCCGAGCGGCTGCTCGCGCCGGACTACGACGTGCTGATTGATGCGGTGGATTTGATGTCGAACAAGGCGCGGCTGATCGCGTTGGCGCGCGCACGCGGCTTCGCGTGCGTGACGGTGGGCGGTGCGGGCGGACGGCGCGAGGCCGCACAAATCCGCACTGGTGATCTTGGGGAGGCGAACAACGACGAGTTGCTGAGGCAGGTCCGGAAGAAACTGCGGCGCGACTACGGCTTTGCTTCAGGCGCGCCGCGCGGACGCATGAAATTCGACGTGCGGTGCGTCTGGTCGGAAGAGCTGCCGGTGTTTCCGTGGGCGGATGGATCGTGCCGGGCGATACCGCAGCCTAATGGAAATCTACGGCTCGACTGCGCGAGCGGTCTTGGCTCGGCGGTGTTTGTGACGGGGGCCTTCGGCCTCGCGGCGGCGGGCGAGGCGGTGAAGGTGATCACGAAGTCCTGAGCGGGTGCTCAGGCGAGTGCGGGCGGGCCGAGCAGCACGCGGATGACGTCGGCGGCGTGGTAGGAATCGCAATCGAAATCGAAATAGCGCGCGAGCTGCGCGAGTTCATCGCCGGCCGTGACGAGCGCGGCTTCGACGTAGCCGTTGGCCCGCGTCTGGGCTAACCCAACGGTGGCGGCGAGGCCGTTGCAGAGACATTTGCGGCCGGCGAGTTCGGGCTCGGTGCCGCCCTTGCGGAGAAAGTCGGCGGCGGGCTCGGCGGCGCAACGATACCCAACGGTGCCGTCGGCGCGGCGGAAAAGTTGACGAAGATAGCCGAGGTCGCAGAGGCGGTCGCGCGCCGCATAAGTGACGGCGTCGGACAGCGTGTGCGCGAGCTGCGCGATTTTGAAGGGGAAGCCGGTCGGCGAGGCGAACGGATCGGTGTGGACGCGCGCGGCACCGGCGCGGACGAGTTCGCGGACGCGGCGCTTCAGATCGGGGATGATGCCCGATTCCTCGCAGAACGCGAAGGCGGTGCCGACCTGCACGCCGACGGCGCCGTGCGCCTGGGCTTCGGCGATTTTGCCGGGACTGGAGAACGCGCCCGCGAGCCAGAATGGCAGGCCGAGTTCGCGGATTTTTGGGAGATCTGGGATGTCGCGCGGGCCGTAGATCGGTTCGCCGCAGGCCGAGAGTTGGAGCGCGCCTCGCGGTGGAGCGTTGTGACCGCCGGCGAGCGCACCCTCGACGATGAAGCCGTCGACCCGGCCGGTGGATTTGCGCGCCAGTGTCAACGCGAGCGTCGCGGAAGAAACAATCGCGAAAAACTCGGGGCGCGTGAGCGTCGGCGGGCCTTCCGGAAACAGGCTGCGCGGGTCGAAACGGCCGACGAATTCCTCGCCGGGCAGCGCGCCCGCGACGTCGATCTTCAACTCGGCGGCTTCACCGCGCGCGAGTCGATCGAGCACTCCGGGAATCGCACGGGGAATGCCCGCACCCATCAGCACGTGATCGACGCCCGCGAGCATCGCGCCGTAGAGCGAGGGCAGCGTGGGCAGCTGGATTTTTTCGAGAAGGTTGAGGCCCACGTGGCCGCTGTGGCCCTCCTTCGCGAGCCAGACCTCGGCGAAGTTGGCGAGGACGGTCAGTTCGATCAGCGCCGCGCTCGAATCGAGCGTCGGCATTGGCACGGCCTTGAACGGCATGCCCTTCGGCAGGCCGCCAGAGACAAAATAATCGCGCCACACCCGCTCGGCGATCGCGGGCAACGGGAAGTGATCAAACGCGCGGCGCAGGTGGCCGCCGGGATCGCCTTGTTGCAGGAGACGCGTTTGCACGACGGCGAGCAACGTGCCGGACACGACGCCGAGCTGACCGGTGAGTGAGACCGCGCGTGCGAGCCGCCAGTTCGAGACTGCGACGCCCATGCCGCCTTGGATAATCGTGGGAGGGGAGAGCGGCATAGGAGGAGAGACGGGCGATGCAGGTGCGATGGATCGGCGCGGGGCGCCGATCAGCCGATCAGTGTTGGACCCCGGCGCACGCAGAGGAAGCCCGCACTAGGTGCACCCGCTCAAAAAGAATGCGCGGAAATTGTCCTCCACCTGTGGCGCAAGATCTGCGGGAGCAACGCCGAGAAGTGCGGCGAGACCTGAAGGCGCTGCCACGGTTGGCCGGGACGCCGCGCACGCCGGCGAATCGTCATACCCGATGGTCTGAACGGCAGGGTTTTGTCGATTTGGCTTACAAAATTCTGTCTCAAATTTGAGCCGAAATAGATACGTTTTTTAAACTACTTAAAATAAACGATATAAATAACGCGTTTGCCGATGGCACATAACCGGCTTATTGGCTGCTTCATTCAATTTCGTTTGTCGCCAAATCCTCAGTTTAAGGCAAAAAACACGTGAAACTCCGTCACCTCCTATCCGTATGCACGCTCGGCATTTGCGCGGCTGCATTTGCCACGCCGATCCTTGACCAAGTGAATAATGCGGACCCGGTATACCTTTGGTCGCCTATCTACAGTAGCATCCAGAGTAATTGGTCGCAGTCTTTTCAGCAATCGGCGGGCAACATCTCCGGCGGTGGTTTTTTGCTTGGCGCTGGTGGCAGCGGCAGTGACACCTTCACCATCGGGGTCTATTCAGCCGAGCCGTCGGCGAATCCCGGCTCGCTCCTCGCGAGCGGCACTGCGACGGGAACTCCAGGGAATTGGGTCGATGCGTTTTGGAATCCGATTAACGTGGCACCCAATGCCACGCTGTATTTGGGGATCACTAGCACGACATCCTCAAATTTCACCTCCACCTATACCGTCTACAATAGCTATCCACTCGGCGCCATTGGCATCGGTGGCTACGTCTATAACAATTATTACGTCGATCTCGGGTTTCGCACGTATTCCGATGACAGCGCTTCGGTCTCCGATTCGGGCAGCACGCTGGTCATGATGGCGGGTTCGGTGCTCGGGCTCGTTGCGCTTGGGCGTCGGTTTGCATCGAATCGAGCCTAATTTGAAGTTTTCGCCTAGGCTAGGCTCGGCGCCGCGTGAGTCGGGCTTTTTTGTGGTCTTGCAAGGTCGCCGCGCCGCCTTGCGCTGTCACGATATACGTTTGGCCTGGCGGTGATGGCGAACTGAGTTGGTCGACGAAAAGCGCTAGGTTGCGAAAAGGCGCTGAAAGTTCGCCTCGACCTGCGATGCGAGTGATTCGAGCGAGACGCCGCGCAATTCAGCGAGGGATGTGTAAGTCATCGCGAGATTCGCCGGATGATTGGCGAGCGAGCCGTCGGCCGCGACAAACGGTGGAAATTTTTCGAGCGACTCGGGCAGGCGCATCGCAGGCGCGTCGGTTTCGACGAGCAGGCGATCGGCGGGGAGCTCGGCGTAGAGCGCGCGGAGCGCGGTTTTGCGCGGATTGAGGAAGTAGCCGTTGAACGAAAAATACGCGCCCAGATCGGCGAAGCGTTTCGCCATCTCGGCCGAGCCGCCGTAGGCGTGCAGCACGAAACCGCGCGCAGGAAGTTTTGCGTGGCTCATCGCCTCGAACAGCGCGCCATGCGCCTCGAGGCAGTGGATCGAGGCCGGCAGGTTGCGCGACGCGGCGAGGTCAAGCTGCCAAAGGAAGACTTCGAGCTGTTCCTCGATCGGCGCGCGCCGCAGCCCGGCGAGCCGCGGATCGTCGGGCCGCGCGCGGTCGAGGATCCAGCGGTCGAGTCCGAATTCACCCAGCGCGGCACGCGGGTCGGCGTCGAGCGCGGTGAGGAGATTTTTCTGCCAGTCGGGTGAGCGGTTGCCGGCGTCCCACGGGTGCAGGCCGAAGGAGGGCATGACCACCGGAAATTTTTTCGCGAGCGCAGCGACGTCGGCCCAGTCGGTCTCGCACGTGCCGTTGACGACAGCGCGCCGCACGCCGATCGCCGCGAGATCGGCGAAGACCTGCGCGCGGTGCGGTGTGAGCCAAGCATCGTGGTCGTGGCAGTGGGCGTCGTAGAGATTCATTTTTGGAAACGCGCAGGACACGGAGAGTGCGAAGGCGACGAAAATTCTTCGCGGTCTCCGCGTTTCAAGTTTGGTGGCTTTGGGCAAACGCCCGGATCGCGGCGCGGGCGCTGGCGAGACCGTTTTGGCGGGTGGGCGAGAGATTCTTCGTGAGGTCGAGCGCGCCGAGCGGATCGGCGTCGCTCGCGGCGATTTCGGCGGCAGGCGCGTCGCTGAAAAATTCGCAGAGCAGCGCGACGAGCCCCCGCACGAGCGGCGAATCGGCGTCGCAGCGAAACCTGCACCGCCTGTCTGCGTCGACTTTGCCGACGAGGTAGACGACCGACACGCAGCCGCGCACGCGGTGCTGGTCCGTGCGCTCGGCGGCGGGGAGCGGCGGGAGCTTTCTCGCGCGGTCGACGACGACGGCGAGCCGTTCCTGCGGGTCGTCAATGATGGCGAGGTCAGCGGCGAGTTGGTGCTGTTTTGCGGCGAGCGTCACGGGTTGGGAAAAGATGGCCGCAAAAAGGCGCAGAACGTGCAAAGGGAATTTAGTATTTCGGATGACCGCGTGCGGGCGCGATCGACTTTCGTAGGGGCGCGGTTCGTCCGCACCCTCAGGGAAGGCGCGCGCAAGGCGCGCTCCTCCGTGAGCAAAAGGCGGCTTCAGTCCCAGCTGAAACGAGCCGTTAGTGAGGTCACGTGATTGCCAACATGACTGACAACGTGCTCATCCCGCTGTCTGGATTCGCCCTGCCCGGAGATTTTCCGTGGCGGGTCGGGTTCATCACGCTCGTCGATCTTCAGTTGCGCCGGCTGCGCGCGACCGGGCATTTCGTGCCGCCGCGCTTCTTCGGCTACTATTTCCGCGGCGATTTGCCGGTGGCGATCGGCGGTAGTTGGACGGTGACGCTCGATCCCGTGGCGCCGATGACACTGCTCCCGGAGGCGGTCGAGAAATTCACGCAGGGCGGCTACTCATTCGTCAGCGCCTCGCGCGAGAAGACGCCGGACTACATTTTGGTGCACGACACGCTCGACGGCGCGAGTTGGCTGTGGACCTTCGAGCACGGCGTGAAATTCGTCGAAGCGATCGATCCGGTGTCGAACGAAAACCCAGGTTGGGACGACGTCGAGAAGCCGAAACTGCTCGGGCCGTGACCGCGGGCGCCGGGCCGGGAGGAGCAGAGTTGTGTTTCGCGGGAAAATTCGCCCAATAACGGCGTCGCCCGTCGTGCCGTTCCCTGCAACCCAATCCTCCCATGAACCTTCTCAGGATGTGGTTTTCATTTCACGGCTCGCTGAAGCCGTTCGAATTTTTTGGTCAAGGGCTTCGCGCCCGGAATTCTGCTCGGGCTGCTCGCGATGTTTCTCGATGACGCGCTCAACGCGCGCGTCGCCGTGTTCTACACCTTCCCCGGCTTTTCGATCTGGCCTGCTTCGGCCATGATTGCAAAAATCGCGAAGGCGCGGACGGCGTAAAATTCGCGGAGCCTGTGGGTAGTGCGGGACCGCTGCGCCTGCCGCGCGTTATTTTTCGTGAACACTCTCGGTGCGGCACGCCCAGCGGTCGCGCCCTACCTTTCGATCCGCCTCACTGATAAAACATCGCCTCGTTCGACTGGAAGAGGGCGTGGGCGAGTTTGGTCCAGGCGTCGGGCATCACGTGGGTGTCGTAGGTGCCGCCGACCTGCACGGCGTAGCGGCCGGGCGCGGGGCGCTTAGGATTGTTCGCCTGCTTCGCGTCCTTGCGGAGATCCTTGGCGCTCGGCGCCGGATCGGCCGCGAGAGGCGCCGGGAGATCGACGGCGGAGCCGGTAGGATTTTGTTTCACGTAGCGGAGCGCGAGGGAGATTTCCTGCTTCGACGGCGGGCGCTGATAGACCGCGAGGTAGAGCGAGGCGACGCGCTCCTCGTCGGACTTGAGCGCGGCGAACGAGGCGCGATCGACGAGTTTGCGCGCGGCTTCGATCACCATCGGGCTATTCATGAGGAAGAGCGCCTGCTGCGGGACGATCGTTGTGTAGCGGCGGCCGGACTCAGTGTCGGGGCTCGGAAAATCAAACTGCGTGAGCAGTTCCGGCGGGCTGCGCCGATCGATGCTGGTGTAGATCGCGCGGCGCGAGGCGAAGCCTTCACTCGTGATCGCGACCGGGCGACCCCCCATCGTGCGATCGAGTTCGCCGGTGATGGTGAGGAGCGCGTCGTGCATCTCCTCGAAGTCGAGCCGACGGAGATTGTAGCGCCAGATCATCCGGTTGTCGGGATCGAGGTCGGCGAACTTCGGGTTGTTTGCGGCGCTCTGCTGGTAGGCGTTGCTGAGGACGATCGTGCGCTGGAGCGCCTTGATCGACCAGCCGTTCTCGATGAATGTGGCCGCGAGGTAGTCGAGCAACTCGGGGTGTGACGGCGGCGCGGACTGGTTGCCGAGATCGTCGGGCGTGAGGACGATGCCGCTGCCCCAATGCTGCTGCCAGATGCGGTTCACAAGCACGCGGGCGGTCATCGGGTTCTTCGGATCAACGATTGACTGGGCGAGCTGGAAGCGGCCGCTGCCCTCGCGCCACTCGGTGCGGTGTTTCGGATCCGACGAAAGAATTTCGAGGAAGCGACGCGGGACGATGTCGCCCTTGTTCTGCGTTTCACCACGGAGCAGCACGGGATAATCCTTCGAGCGCGGCACATCGAGGAGGACGTTGGCGCGCGGGATCGCGCCGGGGTGCGACGAGTCGAGGTCGGCAATTTCAGCCGCGACGGCGCGCTGGCGCTTGATGAGCTCCTTGCGCTTTTCGGGATCGGGTGTCTTCACGCGGGCGCGTTCGCGGCGGAACTCGGCGAAATCCGCGATCACCTGATCGCTTTTTTTCCGGAGGTCGTCGGACTTCGCGATGTAGTCGAGCAGCTCGGGCGTGCGCGGCATCCGCGTTTGTAGCGCGGGCAACTGCTGCTCGTCGGGCACCTGCGTGTTGGCGAAGACGCCGTAGAGCGAGTAGTAGTCCTTCGTCGGAATCGGATCGAACTTGTGGTCATGGCAGCGCGCGCAGGCGACGGTGAGCCCGAGAAACGCCTTCGTCGTGACGTCGATGCGGTCGCCGACGATGTCATCCATGCGGCCCTCGAATTGCGGCCCAAGCGTGAGAAAGCCGAGTGCGGCGAGCGAAGATTCGTCGGCTGGCGGCGGCGCGTTTTTGTCCTTGGCGCGGGCCTTAGCGAGTTGGTTCTTGAGGATGATATCGGCCGCGAGCTGCTCGGTGACGAACTGGTTGTAGGGTTTGTCCGAGTTGAACGCGTCGATCACGTAGTCGCGATACGTCCACGCGAACGGGAAGCGCGGGTCCTGATCGCGGTCGGTTTGTTTTTTGGGCGGCTCGCCCTTGGTATCGGAGTAGCGCGCCACATCGAGCCAGTAACGCGCCCAGCGTTCACCGTAGTGCGGCGAAGCAAGCAGTCGATCTACGACGCGCGCATAGGCGTCGGGCGACGTGTCGGTAAGGAAATCTTCGATCTCCTTTTCGGTCGGTGGGAGGCCGGTGAGATCGAACGTCACGCGCCGGATGAGCGTGCTTTTGTCGGCGGGGGCATTGGGCGTCATACCGTTGGCATCGAGCTTCGCGAGGATAAACGCGTCAACGGGCGTGCGCACCCAGTCGTTGTTGCTGACGGCGGGAATGCCCGGTTTTTTCAACGGTTGAAATGCCCAGTGCGCCTTGCCGACGCCACCGTAGGTGGACGAGCTGCCCTTGGCAACGAGCGTGCGCGGATCGGGGGCGCCGCGGCGGACCCACTCGGTCAGATCGGCGATTTGGGCATCGGAAAGTTTTTCGCCCTTCGGCGGCATCTGAAGATCCTCGTCCTTGTAACGGACGGCTTGGATGAGGAGCGAATCATCGGGCTTGCCGGGCACGATGGCGGGGCCGGTGTTGCCGCCGTGGAGCCAGGCCTCGCGCGTGTCGAGCATGAGGCCGCCCTTGATTTTGTCGGCGTCGCGGCTGTGGCACTTGTAGCAACTGTTGGTGAGGATGGGGCGAATCTTCGTTTCGAAAAACTGGAGATCGCCGGGCGCGATTTTCTGCGCGACGGCGGACTGGAGGGTGGCCATGTTCGCCGCATAGAGCGCGGACGTGTGCAGCAACACCGGCACGAGGCCCCGGAGAAGACGAGAAACGAACTTCATGGCGCTCAGGTGAGGATCGGTTGGACGACGTTGCCAGCGACGTCGGTGAGGCGAAAGTCGCGGCCGTTGAAACGATACGTGAGCTTCGTGTGATCGAGGCCCATCGCGGCGAGGATCGTGGCGTGGAGATCGTGGACGTGCACCTTGTCCTTGATCGCGGCTCCGCCGAATTCGTCGGTTGAGCCGTAAGCGGTGCCGCCTTTCACGCCGCCGCCAGCCATGACGACGGAGAACGCCTTCGCGTTGTGATCGCGGCCGGCTTTTTCGTCGGTGACGTTGTTGTTCTTGTCGACGGTGGGCTTGCGGCCGAATTCGCCGCCCCAAATCACGAGCGTCGAATCGAGCAGCCCGCGCTGCTTCAGATCGGAGAGGAGCGCGGCGAGCGGCTGATCGATTTCGCCGGCCTTGGTCGTGATGCGTGCCTCAAGGTCCTGGTGATGATCCCAGCCGTCGTGCCAGACCTGCACCATGCGGACGCCGCGCTCGACAAGGCGGCGCGCGATGAGGAGTTGTTTGGCGGTATCTCCGCCGTTGCCGCGCTCCGGGATGCCGTAGGCTTTCCGCGTCTCGGGCGTTTCCTTCATGATGTCGAACGCGTCGAGCGACTCGGCCTGCATGCGAAATGCGATCTCGTAGCTTTCGAGGCGCGTTTCAAGCGCGGCGTCGCGCTGAAGATTCTGGGCCTGGAGTTCGTTGAGCTGCTGCACAAAGTCGAGCTGGCGGCGCTGTTCGCGCGCGCCGACGTATTGGTTGCGGATGTTTTGAATCATCTGCGGCACGCTCGGGGCCTGGGTGTTGATGCTCGCGCCTTGGTAGACACCGGGGAGAAACGCGGCCTGATAGTTGGCGGAGCCGCCGGGCGGAAGCCGGCCGCCGCGCAGTGCGATGAAGCCGGGAAGGTTTTGGTTTTCGGTGCCGAGACCGTAGACCATCCACGAGCCCATGCTCGGTTTGGCGATGCGGAGCGAGCCGGTGTTCATGAACACCGTGGCGACTTCGTGCGCCGGGATGTCCGTCCACATCGAACGGATGATCGCGAGATCGTCGGCGTGCTGCGCGGTCTTGGCGAAGAGGTCGGAGATCTCCAGACCGGACTGGCCGTATTTCTGAAACTTGAATGGCGAGCCCATCGCGGTGCCGCCGTCGATCGACTTACCGCTCATGCGGGCGAGTTCGGGCTTCGGATCCCATGTATCGATGTGCGAGGGTGCGCCCTGCGCGAAGATGTGGATGATCGACTTGGCCTTCGTGGGAAACATCGGCGGCTTGGGCGCGAGGGGGCTGTTGCCGACGATCTTGCCGGGGGCCGGAGCGCCGATGAGGAAGCGCGGATCGATCAGGTTGGCGAGGGAGAGCGCGCCGAGGCCCATGCCCATGCGGCTCAGGAACTGGCGGCGGGTTTGGAAGTAATCCTCGATGTTGGTCGAGATGCCGCAGCACGGAGCATGGTGGTGGTGATCCGAAGGATCGGCGTGGCGCGAGGACATGGGAGTGGGAATTTTGGGAAACGCTAACCGGAACGCGGGTCTGCGGGTAAAGACGTTCGGGGGCGGGGCGGGTTTCAGCCATCGCGGCAGTCTGAGGTAACTACGTAGCCAGCAAAAGCAGCGTCGTTCAGCGGCGCCATGCGAAAAGTGAAAAACATTTCAGCCTTCCGTCTTTGACGCATGGCATGGGAGGCGCTCAACATCGTGGCTAATGATGCCCGCGACCGCCCCCGCCGTGCCAAAAAAACGCGACACGCTCTATCTGCAAGTGCTCGTGGGAATCTTTCTCGGCGGGCTGCTCGGCTGGAAGTTCCCCGACGCCGGCGTCGCCGTGCAGCCGCTGGGCGATGGCTTCATCAAGCTCATCAAGATGCTGATCGCGCCGATCATTTTTACGACGGTCGTGGCGGGCATCGCGGGCATGGGCGACTTGAAGCGGATGGGCCGTGTCGGACTTAAGGCGCTGATCTATTTTGAAATTGTCACCACAGTCGCGCTGCTGATCGGGCTCGTGGTCGCGAACGTATTTCACCCGGGCAGCGGGATGCACGCGAACGCGGCCTCCCTCGATACCAAGTCAGTCGCCAGCTACATCAAGGCCGGCGAGTCACAGTCGACGAAGGACTTTCTGCTGAACGTGATTCCGAAGACGTTCGTCGGCGCGTTTGCCGAGGGCGAAATTTTGCAGGTGCTGCTGCTCGCGATCCTGTGCGGCTGCGCGCTCGCACGGCTCGGCGAGCACGGCCGGCCCGTGGCGAATCTGATCAACGAGGTAGCGCGGATGATCTTTGGCATCGTCGCGATCGTCACGCGGCTCGCGCCGATCGGGGCATTTGGCGCGATGGGTTTCACGATCGGGAAATACGGGCTCCACGCGCTGGTGTCGCTCGGGCAGCTGCTCGCGACGGTGTATCTGACCTGCGCGCTTTTCATCATTCTGGTGCTCGGCAGCATTGCGCGCGCGGCGGGCTTCAATTTCTGGCGCGTGCTGAAATACGTGAAAGAGGAAATCTTCATCGCGGTCGGCACGTCGTCGTCGGAGTCGGCGCTGCCGGGCCTGATGGAAAAAATGGAGCGCGTGGGCTGCTCGCGGCCGGTGGTGGGCGTGGTCGTGCCCGCGGGCTACTCGTTCAACCTCGACGGCACCTGCATCTACCTGACGTGCGCGGCGCTCTTCGTCGCGCAGGCGACAGACACGCCGCTGTCACTCGCGCAACAGATCGGCCTGCTCTTCGTGATGCTGCTTACGTCGAAGGGCGCGGCGGGCGTGACGGGCAGTGGTTTTATCGTACTGGCGGCTACGCTTGAGACTACGGGCAAAATTCCCGTCGCCGGCCTTGCGATCATTTACGGCATCGATCGGTTCATGTCGGAGATTCGCACGCTGACGAACCTGATCGGTAACACCGTCGGCACGCTCGTCGTGGCGAAGTGGGACAGCGCGCTCGACGAGTCGAAGGCCGGTGAGATTTTGATCGCGAAGAAAGGCGCGTGAGTTTTTGCGCATCGCGGTGCGCGCGCGTGCGTCTTGGCTGAAGGCGACGACACGGGTCGCAATTTTCCCATGAACCTTGCCCCGCATCTCGGTAAACTCTCACTGGCGCTCGCGCTGCTAGGCGCGACCGTCGCCCTGCGCGCGGCGATCGATCCGCAGACCTTCGACTACGCGAAGGGCTCGCTCAACGAGCAGGAAGACAAACCCGACACGCCGAAGACGGGGAAAATCGTGCTCGGTCTCGCGGGCGATTCGACCGTGACCTACAACGCCGGCTACGCGGCGGGGTTGCGCGCGCACTGCGACAAACAGCTTCAGATCATCAACCGCTCGCGCGGCGGGCGCACGACGGTGAGCTTCCGCAAGGACGGTCGCTGGGCCGACATTCTCAAAATCAAGCCTGACTACGTGATGATTCAGTTCGGGCACAACGACAACGGGGTGATGGACGACGCGACTTATGCGAAGAACCTCGCGCAGTTCGTCGACGAAGCGCGCGCCGCCGGCATCAAGCCGATTTTGGTGACGCCCGTGAGCCGCCGTTACTGGCAGGACGATGGCACGATCAAGGACGACCTCGGGGGGAAAGTCGCCGCCATGCGCCGCGTCGCCGAGGAAAAAAAAGTGCCGCTGATGGAGCTGCACGAGCGCGCCGTCGATCTTTACCTGAAGGTCGGGCGCAAAGTCAGCGAGACGTGGGGCCTCCCCAAAGCCGATCCGAAGGACCCGAAGGTCATCATTCTCGACAAGACGCACTTCAACGCCGAGGGGAGTGCCGCCATGGGCAGAGTCGTGGCGGATGAACTGAAGCGCGTCGTGCCCGAACTCGCCCCTTACCTCAACTAATTTCCCAGACTCGCCATGAAATCCTGTGCTCTCGGCTGCTTGATTCGTCGCAGTCTGGTGCTGGCGCTTGTGTGGTGTTGTGCATCATCGCGTGCTCAGACGCCGGCGCCGGAACGCACGCCGCCGTTCACGCTGCATCCCGCGCTCTTTCTCGTCGGCGATTCGATCACAAAGACAGGCACGCCGCCGGGCGACACGGGACCGTGGGGCATGGGTTACGAACTCGCCCCGATGTTCGATCCGACGAAAATTCACGTCTACAACGAGGGCGCCGGCGGCCGCAGCAGTCGCGGCTACATTGACGAAGGCCTGTGGGGCAAGGTCGTCGAGCGGATGCAGCCGGGCGATTTCGTGATCGTGATGTTCGGCCACAACGACACCGCCAACTCCGCGAACTATCCCGATCGCACGACGATCATGGGCAGCGGCGACGAATCGATCCAGATTGGCGTGGGCGACCAGCGGAAGTCGATTTACACCTACGGCTGGTATTTGCAGCAGTATGTGAAAGACGCGAAGACCAAGGGGGCGACGATCATTCTGTGCTCGCCGGTCCCGCGCAACACGTGGGTCGAGGGCAAAATCAAGCGCGGCTTCGACGGCTACGCGCGCTGGGCGGCCGACGCCGCCAAGGTCAGCGGAGCTCTCTTTATCGATCTCGACACGATCGCTGCCGATCAGTGGGATGCGCTCGGTCAGAAAAAAACGGCGTTGTATTTCAGTGACACCCAGCACACGAAAAAGATCGGCGCGCGGGTGAATGCCGAGTGCATGGCTGAGGGGTTGAAGTTGCTTCGCGAAAAATGCCCGCTCGCGGACTACCTCTTGCCCGCGGCGGGCCACTGACGATCGCTGGCACCGCTCAGTGCAGAGGTCCCAGTAAAAACCCAGCCCGAGCCAGCCCACGATTGCGTGCATCGCGATCGTGATGAGCGTGAGGGAGGCGATCGCCACCGGCACGAGTACCACGGACTGTTCGCGTTTCGCGAGAGCGCCAAACGCGATCGTGGCAGAGCCCCACTGCAGCGCGTTGAGCCGCCACGCCTGCGCATGCGTGAGGATGTGCTGCCAGTGCTGGCTGCCATCTCGCACGGCGAGCAACTCGTAGGGAAACATCACGAAACGGCTGAGCGGAAACAGCCAAGCGAGCAACACGGTGGAGGCGAACACGCCGGCGGCCGGAAAAAACCCGCAGGGGTCGGGCCGATCGGGCGAAGCGTTTAGGGCCGGGCGATCGGGCGGAAGAGGTGAGGGAATGTTTCATGGCAGGAATTACGCGGCTCGGTCGAATTGCGCGACGGTGGTGTGTGCGACGCGACGGGGACAGTTGGCGCAATTGCAAGCCCCGGTGCGGCCGCATAGCGTGCGCGGGATGGAGGCGGTCGACGCCGCCAGGGAAGCGACCGTCGGACGCGCGAGGCGAAACTCGGCGAGCCACGCGGGGCCGGGCCCGGCGCCGCGGTTCGACGTGTCGTCGCGGTGTTTGAGGCCGGTCACGCGTTCGATCAGATTCTCGGCGTGGTTCCAAAAGTGGATGCGTTCGAGGACGGGGTTCACGAGATTCGTGACGGGACAATAGAACGTGTTTTTCGGATCGGTGTGGTGGAGCGCGTGCTGGTGCGGTGTCTGGAGCACACGGATATCCTGAAAGAACGAAATGATGGGTCCGTTCTCTTTGCGCGTACGGTGCGACCACTTGTGGACCTGGTTCGCGTTGACGCTGACGACCGCAAAGAGCCAGAGCTGCCACGAGAGAAAGCCGAACCACCAGCCGGCGCAGAGGAGCAGCACGCCGACGGCGAGCAGGTCGGCCGAGCTTTGCCACCACGTAAGTTTCGTGAAGTAGCGTGGCAGGTGGTGGTGGACGATGTTCGGCTTGATGAATGCCCGGCCGATGACGGGTGTGTCTTCGGTGAAGTAGGCGTCTTCGATCCAGTGGATGATGCCGGCGACGAAATCGGCGAGCATCACGATACCGACGGCTTGGGCGAAGCTGAGGAGGATAGCGCGCATGGCGGAGGAGCGGTTGAGTTGAGGTGGTTGCGACGGGTGTCGCGGGAACGGCTCACATCATAACGGGAATCAACGCGGGGCGTGATTCGATAAAGTTGATGCTGGCTATCGAAGGAATCGATGGGGTGCGCGCTTGCCTCGGATCGGGCGATGCGACTTTCTCGGCGGCCGATGAACGTGCACCACCTCGAGCTGTTCTACTACGTGGCAAAACACGGCGGCATCAGCGCGGCGGTGCGGCACATTCCCTACGGTATCCAGCAGCCAGCGGTGAGCGGGCAGATGCGAGCGCTGGAAGAGAACGCGGGCGCGGTGCTGTTCGAGCGCAGCCCTTTCAAGCTCACGTTGGCGGGCGAGAAACTCTTCGCGCACGTCGCGCCATTCTTCGAAAATCTCGGCGGCGTGGCGGCGACCTTACGCACGGAGGTCGAGCCGGAGCTGCGGCTCGGCGCGTCGGAACTCGTGCTGCGCGATCACATCCCGCTCGTGATGCAGCGCGTGCGCTCGCGGCATCCGCGCATGCGGCTCAGCCTGCGCTCGGGTCACCAAAGCCAACTCGAAACGTGGCTGCGCGATGATCAGATCGATCTTGCGATTGGGCCGGTCGAGACAAGGGCGCCGGCGCGGCTGCAACGCCTCGCGCTCGCGCATGTGCCACTCGTGCTAATGCTGGCGAAAGGATCGAAGACAAAGTCGGCCGAAGAAATTCTGCGGCAGAAGAAGATCACGGAGCCGCTCATCGGTCTGCCTGCGACTTCCAGCATCATGCGGAATTTTCAGGCGGGCCTGAAGAGGCGCGGCATCTCTTGGCCGCAAACAGTCGAGGTCGCGTCGATCGAACTGATCGCGCGGTATGTGGCGAATGGCGAAGGGTGCGGCGTAAACCTTGCCATTCCCAGCGTGATGAAGGAGCGCGGCGTGCGCGTGCTGCCGCTGGAGGGTTTCACCCCGATGACCATGGGCGTGCTGTGGCGCGGTGAGCCCTCAGCACTCGTGCGTGCGGTGCTCGACGAGGTGGAGCGTTACTCGCAGGAAACGTGGCCCGAGTGGGCGAGCGCGGAGGCGGAGTAGCGACAAGCCGCCGAAAAACGAGCCCTGGGGATCGAAGCATTACCCAAGCGGGTTCGACGGTGGTCCAAGGAAAGCCCCAGGATAGCGCAAGGATCGCCAGACGGGCTCCGAATCTTTTCCCCCATCCCGGGCCCCGGGGTCCAACTCAACGCCGCGCTTTCCGCCCTGAGCGGAGCGCTGGGCGGATTCGCCTATGAACATTACGCCAACGACAAGCGCGGCATAGTGGTCAGCTGAAAGCCAGACCTGACGAATTGCATGGGCGTGGTTCAACGACTGTCTTTGAGGGCGACCAGCGCGGTGAAAAACTCTCCACGTTGGCCCAGCGTATCCGCTGGGCGCGCGCATGATAGTCAAAGCTCAGCAGCGTGCCTGAGATCGCGGTGGCGAAGCAGGCGGTCGCGAGGAGTGGCAGCGCAAGTTTGCGCGCACCGCCGCGCTGCGCCCAGCCCTCGGCGAAGAGCAACCCAATCGCGGCGAGCAGCGCGAGCGCGGGTGTGAAGTCTGCGAGGTAGCGTGGCGTGGCCAGGAAGTAGCTGAGGATGGTCGCCGCCATGACCGCGAAGTAGATTCCGATCGCCGCGAGCATCGCGCGCAGCGGCGCGCGATCGATCGCGATTGTTTCGTGGCAGGCCAGCGGCGCCGTGAGGGCGAGCCAGAGAAACGGCAGCGTGACGGCGAGGCCGCAGACCGGCCCATTCCATCCGCCGAGGTAGCCGTCAGGGCCGCCATGCACCGCGTTAGCCGAAATGAAGGGAAACTCGCGCGTCCAACCGGGAAGTTGCAGAAAATAGATCCCGAAGTTGTAGGGCACATAGGCGAGGCGGAAGTGGCGCATCTTGGATTCGTAGACGCCGGAGAGTTGAAAGTTCTGACCGAACTCGAGCGCGTTTCCAAAACGCGCAAAATTGTGAGCGGTGATCGCGAGTAGGCAGACGCCAAGTCCGACCGAAAGCGCAGCGACGCACCGCCACCACTGCGCGCGATCGGCGAGAGTGCATCGCAGATGCCAGAGTGCCGGCAGAAACATCGCCGTTCCCATCAGGCACGTCGGTCGCGAGCCGACCGCAAGGGTCATCGCAAAGCCCGAGAGGCCGAGTGCCAGCGCGGGTCTTTTGCCGTGCAGCGCCCAATAAATTCCCGCCAGCGCTAGCATCGCAAAGGCGTAACCCGCCGCGATCGCCAACTCCCACACGAACGGTTCGCGCGGCAGCACGAACGCGTGCGAGGCCAGCCCCAGCAACACGACGCCCGCCAGCCCGACCCAGCGCGCGCTGGCGGGAAAATATTTCCGCCGGATCGCGAGCCATAGTCCGCTTGCCGCCAAGAAACCAATCGTGCAGAAAATGAAAATCGCTGTGGTCGTGCCAAGTTCGCGTCCAGTGAGTGCGTGCCACGGCAGCATCAGCACCGCCGCCGGCGCCGCGCCGAAATAAAGATAGTAGTGCCCGCGGAAATAAGACGCATCTCCCATCCGCACGTTGCTGTTTTGCGCCGGGTCGTAGGGGTCTGCCAGCGCGAGCATCTCGGGACGTGGCTCCTTGCTCATGTGCAGGTGGCCTTGGTGCCAGCCTTGCACTAAGAAATTATAGTAGTACTTTTCGCCGGGCGCCTCGAAGCCGCCGCTCGTCCGCACCGACCAGTAGAAAAACCAAATGATCGCCGCTATCCCCGGCCGGGGTAGTGCGGCGCGGAGAAACAAGGGGCGCGCTCTGGAGAGGGACATGGAATGTTCAGGACCGCCGTGCGGGTGCGCCTGGTTCGGACAAAACAGGAGGCGCCCTCGTTCCCAGCTGCGCGAGTATGCCAGCAGGTAAAATTGCACCTATGGGTTGAAACCCCAACCTTCCGTGACAGTTCTTCGGCCCAGACCCGCTATCGGGTGCGGGACCTTTGGGCGAAAATGGACCGATTACGAGTCGTCGCGGTTAACAAGAATCCGGCGGCCGGAACGCACCGACGGTCAACTCCTATGCCCGCGTTTTGCCGTCAATTCACCGCTGACCTGGCAGCGCGCTACGCCACCTGATGCGTTCTACGGCCCCCGCGTCCACGCTGCGGCAGCGAGCGGGGGCGCTGGCGCGTCGAGTGCATGCCGTTCACGCACCGCCGCTACGATCCGCCTTGGGTTTCCATCCACCGCACGGCGTGGCGGACGAGCGCGGTCACGTCGTTGAGTTCGAGCTTTTCTTTGATGTGGCTGCGGTGGACGTCGACGGTCTTCGTGCTGAGGTTTAGCTGCTGGGCGATGTCGCGCGTGCTCTTGCCCTGGCCGATGAGTTGAAACACCTCGAACTCCCGATCGGTGAGTTTTTCGATGGGTGAACTTGAGCCGCGCGGTTTGCGCGCGGTGAGATTGTCGAGGATGCGCGCGGACATTTTCGGGCTTAGGTAAACCTGGCCGCCGAGCACGCGGCGCAACGCCGCGAGCAGCGCCTCGCCGCCCGCCTCCTTCATCACGTAACCGCGCGCGCCGGCACGCAGCACCCGCTCGGCGTAGATCACTTCATCGTGCATCGAGACGACCACGATCGGCAGGTCGGGATGCGAGACCTGGAGATCCTTGATGAGTTCGAGACCGCCGCGGCCGGGCATCGTGATGTCGGTGATGACGAGGTCCACGGGCGTCTTCCCGAGGACGGCGATCGCGGCGGCGGGATCGCCGGCTTCGCCGCAGACCACGAGGTCGGGCTGGCGATCGATTAGTTGCGCGAGTCCGGCGCGCATGAACGGATGATCGTCGACGAGGAGGACGCGTTTGCGCGCAGGAGGCGGCGGAGTTTTCGACCGGGTCATGATTTTTCGGGCCAGCGGCAGATAATCGTAGTTCCTTTTCCGGGGTTCGAATCGATCTTCAACTCCGCGCCGATGACGCCGGCGCGATGCCGCATCACGTGCAGGCCCATGCCGCGACTTTTGCTTTTCGTCAGGCCGCAGCCGTCGTCGGAAATCTTGAGCTGCACGAAGCCGCGCTGGCGCTTGAGCGAGACCACGATCGCGCGGGCGCGGCTGTGCTTGAGAGCGTTGTTCACCGCTTCCTGCGCGATGCGATAGAGGTGGCCGGCGACGATCGCGTCGGTCAGCAGCACGGCCTCCGGGCAGTCGAGGCGGCAATGGCAGCGGCCGAGCGAAAGCGTGCGCTCAGCGAGCTCCATCAGGCTGGTCTGGAGCGCATCGGATTCGCCTCTCACCGGCACGAGGCCGCGCGAAAGCATGCGGACGTGCGTGATGGCCTCGCGGAGCATCTTGCTGATCTGATCGAGGTCTTTTGCGACGTTGGGGCGGCCGACGGCGGCGTCCTCTTTCAGCGACGTGCAAAACATTTCGATCGCGGTCAGCATCTGGCCGACGCCGTCGTGAAGATCTTCGCCGATGCGGTGCTGTTCGCGTTCGCTGATTTCGATCACTTCACGCTCAAGGCGCTGGCGGTCGCGCTCGGCGGCGGCGAGCGCGCGGTCGCGCTCGACGGCGGCGAGCGCGCGTTTCACGACCGTCGGCAGCAGTTCGAGCAGCGCGGTGTCCTTCATCACGTAGTCGAGCGCGCCCTGCTTCATTAGCTCGACGGCGACCTTTTCGTCGCCCTGGCCGGTAACGACGATGAACGGCACCGCGACGTCGTCGTGGCGGAGTTGTTTCAACAGTGCCTGCCCCGCAACGTCCTTCAACTTCAGATCGAGCAGCAGCAGGTCGGGCGGCTGGCGGCCGATGAGCGCGAGCGCCTCGGCGCCGCGGGTGGCGGTCGTGACGGCGTAGCCCTCTGCGCGCAACGCCTCGGACATCAGGAAGAGCAGGCCTTCGTCGTCGTCGACGACGAACACCGAGGGCGCGGGGGCGGATTCGGGCCGATCGACTGAGCTCGCGGCGCACACGGAGGATCAGTCGCCGTTGAGCGGCGGCACGAGCATGAGCGTCACAAACATCCCCAGCCGGCGGATCGCCTCGGCGAACTTTTCGTAGTCGACCGGCTTTTGAATGTAGACGCTGCAGCCGAGTTGGTGGCAGCGATCGACCTCGCGGGTATCGTCGGTCGTCGTGAGCATGATGACGGGCAGCTTGCGCAGCGCGGGGTCGGATTTAATCCGGCGTAGCACCTCGATGCCGTCGACCTTTGGCATGCGAATGTCGAGCAGCACGAGATACATTTGACCCGCCTCGTGCGCGGGCATGGCGCCGGACTTGAAAAAGAAATCGAGCACGGCCTGGCCGTCACGGAAATGCTCCATGCGGTTGCTGAGGCCCGCCGCGATGAGATTCTCGCGAATCAGGATGGCGTGGCCTTCGTCGTCTTCGACGATCAAAATGACGGGTTCGGTTTTCATGGGCCGGGAACGTGGAAAGCTCAACTCGCCGGCAGCGAGACCTGAAAGTTGGAGCCGACCCCTTCCTCACTCTCAACCCAAATCCGCCCGTGCTGCCGCTCCAGCACGCGCTGCGCGATCGTGAGGCCGAGGCCCTCGCCGGCGGTGGCCTCCGGATTCAGCCGGTGGAAGATCTCAAAGATTTTCGGCTGGTGTTCACGCGGGATGCCGATGCCGTTGTCGGCGACGCGGAAAATCGCGTGGCCGTGTTCGACGCGCCCCTCGATCGTCACGCGCAGCGGCCGCGAGGGATCGCGGTATTTGAGCGCGTTGTCGAGGAGGTTGGCGAACACTTGGTTGGTTTGCGCCGAGTCACCCAGGCAGCCGGGCAACGGCCCCACGCGTATCTCGGCCTTCGCCTCGTTGAGCTGGAATTTCATCGCGGCGATTACGCCGGCGAGGAGCGCGTTCATGTCGATCGGCCCGATCGTGAGCGCCACGCGGCCGAGCCGTGAGTAGCGCAGCAGACCGGAGAGCAGCATCTCCATTTTCGCGACGCCGGCATTGATGAAGCGGAGCGCCTGCGGGATCGTCTCCTCGACGGGCTGCTGGAGCGCCGCAGCCGGCACGGCGCCGTCGCGCGCGGCGGCGGTCGCGGCGGTGATCTTCTCGCACGCGCGCGCGAGCTGCTTGCCGAAGCCCTGCACGTTGACGAGCGGTGAGCGCAGATCGTGCGAAACGGTGTAAAGGATCGCCTCGAGCTCCTTGTTTTTTTCCGCGAGCTCCGTCGCGACGCGCTGCAGTTCGAGTTCGTCGGCCTTTCGGCGCGTGATGTCGGTGCGGATGGCGACGTATTGCTGCGGTTTGCCCGCGGCGTTGAGGAACGGAAAGATCGTCGTTTCGACCCAGTAGAACGTGCCGTCCTTCGCGCGGTTTTTGATTTCACCGTGCCAGACCTTGCCGTTGCCGATCGTCGTCCAGAGGTCGCGGAAAAACTCCTTCGAGTGGTGACGCGAGTTGATGATGCGGTGATCCTGGCCGAGCAGCTCCTCGCGCGGGTAGTGCGAAATCGCACAAAACTTGTCGTTCACGTAGGTAATCTTTCCGGCGGCATCGGTGATCGCGACGATGGAGTGTTCGTCAAGTGCGGCCTTCACGTCGCGCAACTCCTGCACGAAGCCCGCCTGTTCGCGCTCCATCGCCTGCAACCGCGCGATGAGTTCGTTATTGGTCAGCGAAGTGTAGTCGGGAGAAGCCACGCGACTTGAGCTTGGCTGAGTCGGCGGGAAGCCCGCAAGGCCGGAGCGCCTAGGGAAATCCTTTAGCGAGATCCCGCCGCGGCTCCAATTTTCCCGCGCGCCATTGTGCCGTAAAGTGGGGCCATGCAAGCGACCACCTTCCCACTCACCGCTTCCGCGAACCACGAAACACACGCGCGCCCGAGCATCGTTCCCCAGTTGCAGCGCTCCGAGATTTTCCGCGGCTATCAGCAAGCCTTCGAAACCACGACCGGGCTGCCGCTCGCACTGCGCGCCACGGGCACTTTTCAGTCGCCGCTCCACGCCTCGAAACAAGTGAACGCGTTCTGCGCGCTCATGGCGTCGAACAACGCCACCTGCGCCGCCTGCCTGCGGGTCCAGCAGCGGATCGAGGCGGAGGCCGCGACCGAAGCAAAAACCTTTCAATGCTTCGCGGGCTTCAGCGAATCAGCAGTGCCGGTGCGCCTCGGCGAGGAGACCCTCGGGCACCTTCAGACCGGCCAGGTGCTGCACGCGCGTCCAACAAAGACGCGTTTCCAAGCCGTTCTCCGCGAGCTCGCCGCGTGGAGCGCGAAGGTCGACGCCCGTCAGCTTGAGGCGGCGTATTTCTCGACCCGCGTGATGGCGAAGAAGCAATACGACGGCGTCGTGCATCTGCTCGGCGTGTTCGCGCAGCACCTCTCGGCGGTCAGCAATCAGCTGCTCGTGCAGGAGTCCAACGAGGAGCAGCCGGCGGTGGCGAAGGCGCGCGCATTCATTGCCGCCAATTTCGGCGAGCAACTTTCCCTCGTGCAAGTTGCGCACGCGGTGAACATGAGCGCGTTTTATTTCTGCAAGGTCTTCAAACGCGCGACCGGCCTGACGTTCACCGACTACGTGGCGCGCGTGCGCATCGAGTCCGTCCGCCACCTCCTGCTCAACCCGCATACGCGCGTGAGCGAGGCGGCCTACGCGGCCGGTTTCCAATCGCTCTCGCAGTTCAACCGCACCTTCCGCCGGATCGCCGGCGAGGCGCCGTCGGCCTATCGCGATCGCCTCCACGGCGGCGCGGTCGTTGGCCACCTGGCTCCGCTGCCACACGCGGCCTAAACGATCGGCCGGAAAATTTTCGGAGAGGGCGGCTTTACAGGGCGGGATGCGGCGAGGGCGCGGCGCTTTGGAGTGCGGCGACGTGTCGCCGCTCCTGAAAGCGCCCTCGCGAGGCCGCACTCCAAATAAAACCGCGGGGTTACGCTGCCGCGGCGAGCGGGGGCATGGGCACGTCGAGCGCGGTGGAAATCGCGCGGAGGAGTTCGGCCTCGGCGATCAGGATCTGGCCGTCGGCGCCGACGACGTGCGCGGCGGCGACCAGCGTGCGCTGCTTGATCGGCAGGCTCGCGGCGGCGAGCTTGTCGAGCGCGGCATCGAGCTGGGCTAGGCCGCAGGCGGCTTCGTCGAGGTAGGCTAGCTGCGATTCGATCAACTTGATCTGCGCGGCGCCGGCCGTGAAGGCGGCGCGGGCGTCGAGATCGACGTTGCTGGAGACGTGCGCCAGCGCGGAGAGCACGACGGAAATCTCGGCGGTGAGCGCGTTGAACGAATAAAACTGCACGGTTGCGCCGCCGGGTTTGCGGCCCAGCTCCAGCGAGCGCGTGAAGATCTTCTGCAACGCGAATTCGAAGGGCGTGACCTGACCGTCGGCCAGGATGAGCGCGTTGAGCGTGGCGATGACCGGATCGAGATCGGAAGGATCCAGCTGGCGCACCGCGGGGAGCGCGAGCTGGAGCAGCGGGAGCTTTTGTCCGGGTTGCATCGCGCGCAGCGGGGCGTCGAGGGATTCGAGCGCGCGGCGTGCGTCGTCGCCGGCGTGCTGCGTGACGAGGTCGTATTGCTGGGCGCGAATCTCAGCGCGGTCGTCAAGGAGCAGGCCGCAGATTAGCACGGTGGCGGTTTCGGGCAACTGGGTGGCGGTGCGCAGCTCCGTGGGTACGGAGTCGAGCATGGCCGCTGCGTTATGAATCTGGTCGGAAGTGAGCGTGCCGATCGAGGCGATGGCGGCGAGGGGTTGGGCGGCGCGCGCGGTCAGATCGCGCGGCGCGGGTTTCGCGGGGGCGAGGCCGGCGGTGACAAACGATTCGTGCCGCACGTCGACGACCTCGGGCGGCGTAAACATTTTTCCGTCGAACCGCGGATCGATCGCGCGGATGCGCTCGTCGAGCGGCGGGTGCGTGGCCCACAGGCCGCCAAACTGGGAGAGGAAACTCTGCGCAAAAAAGAAGTGGCCGATTTCGGCGGCCTTGGAGGTTTGCAGCGACGAGCCGAGTGCATAGCCCCCGATTTTTTTCAGGGCGCCGGTGACGCCGCCGGGGTTGCGCGTGAACTGGACGGCGGAAGCGTCGGCCAGAAACTCGCGCTGGCGTGAGACGGCCGCCTGGATGAGCCGGCCGAAGAAGTAGCCGATGTAGCCGATGATGAGCAGAGCGACGCCGGCGAACGCGATCGCGACAACGAGTCCGCCAGAATTTTTTTCGCGCGACACGCGCACGCCGCGCAGCGACCAGAGAATGCCGCGGCCAGCGAGCCCTAGGACGAGGATGCCGAAGACGATCGCGCCGATGCGAAGGTTGAGGCGCATGTCGCCGTTGAGGATGTGGCTGAACTCGTGGCCGATCACGCCCTGCAATTCCTCGCGCGTGAGTTTTTCCATCGTGCCGCGCGTGACGCAGACGGTGGCGTCGCTCGTGGTGAGCCCGGCCGCAAACGCGTTGATCGCGGGCTCGTCGTCCA
The DNA here is from genome assembly GCA_903896015.1 of uncultured Opitutia bacterium. Classification (GTDB taxonomy): domain Bacteria; phylum Verrucomicrobiota; class Verrucomicrobiia; order Opitutales; family Opitutaceae; genus CAITWF01. The sequence goes on from CAITWF010000022.1 coordinate 26,292, forward strand.
TGAGCCAGACGGCGGGCACGGGGATGCCGGAGGCGATGGCCATTTCCTCGACGACGTTGAGGAGGCGGCGCTCGTTGGCGTTCGTCGTATATGGGTCGACGCGGCGGGCGCCGACGCTCTCGGCGACGGCGGAGCCGCCGGAGGAATACTCGTTCCACTTGTACAGCGAGGCGAGGCCGACGACGGCGAGCGTGCCGGCGGTGACGGCGAAGAGCACGCGCGGCTGCCAGAGCGTGGGCTCAGCGACGGGCGCGGCGTAGCGGTTCTCGTAGGTGCGGCGGTTGAAGCTCGGCGAGTAGGGACGCGAGCCTTGGACAAAATTCAGCCCGAAGACGGCGGCGGCGTAGGCGAGCGCGATGGTGCCCAGCACCGCGAACACGAACAGCCAGACGAGGCGTGAGGTGCGTTTCTTTGCGTGGGCTTGGGCTTCGAAGAAATCCATCGGTACCAGTAGCGAGTAGCGAGTAGCTGCCAGCTTTCAGCTCCAGCGCGAAGAATTATGCGGGCTCGACGACGACGGCGGTGCCGTAGCAGAGGACTTCGGTGACGCCGGTGCCGATTTCGGTCGCGTCGTAGCGGAGGCCGACGATAGCGTTGGCGCCGATCGCGGCAGCATGGCTGACCATGCGCTGGTAGGCGTCTTCGCGGGCGCGTTCGCAGAGCCCGGTGTAGAGCGTGATGTCACCGCCGAAGAGCGTCTGGAAACTCGCCCCGATGTTGCCGATCACGGAACGCGAGCGGACGACAATGCCGCGGACGGTGCCGAGTTCCTTCGTGACGCGAAACCCGGTGAGCGTGGGGTTGGTGGTGTTATGCATGGGATGGAGAATGTTTATGATTTCGGCGTTCTGCTAGTATACCGTCTCGCTGCTCGCGACGCGGCAAAAGCCAGCCACGCGAGGCCTGCAGTGCGTAACGACCCGTAGTCCGAAAGACGTCACTTTTTCTGTCCATAGAAATAATGATGCGCAGGCGATTGCCACATGAACATCAGGCCTAAGCGAACCTTCATCGTCGGAATCATTTCACGCTCAACTGAAGCTCACCTTCGGCGCGTTGCGCTCCGTCGGGTCTTCGATCTTGAAGAGTTCGGCGGGGAGGAAGCCGAACATGCCGGCGAAGATCACGTTCGGGAAAACTTCGCGTGTCGTGTTGTAGCTCATGACGCTGTCGTTGTAGGCCTGCCGGGCGAAGGCGATCGTGTTCTCGGTGTGCGTGAGCTCCTCGGTGAGTTGAAGCATGTTTTGGTTGGCCTTCAGCTCGGGGTATTGCTCGGAGACGACCATGAGGCGGGAAAGCGCGCCGCCGAGGCCGGACTCGGCGGAGACGAGGGACTTCATCGCGTTGCCGTCGGCGGGATTGGCGGCGACGGCCTGCGAGGCGGCGAGGGCGATGTTGCGGGCCTTGATGACGGCTTCGAGCGTGCTGCTCTCGTGCTTCATGTAGCCCTTGGCGACCTCGACGAGATTCGGGATGAGGTCGTAGCGGCGCTTGAGCTGGACGTCGATCTGGCTGAACGCGTTTTTGAAGTGGTTGCGGAGCGAGACGAGGGTGTTGTAAATGCCGGCGATCCAGGCGCCGAGCACGATGACGAGGCCGACGAACACGAGGGCGACAATGACGAGGATTTTCATGGGAAAAGAAGGGTCGGACGAAAGCGGGACGAAGAAACCTGACGGCGGGCGAGTGTGCAAAGGGAACTTCCGGGTGCGAGATGGAACTGGTTACAACGCGGTTGATTGTTTCCAACCGGCGAAGCAATTTCGCGTCCACCTGTCCGTCCCGTCCATGCGTCTCCTTAAACCTCTCCTCCTCGGTGCCTCGCTCTGCGCGGCGGGCGCGGAGGTGCGCGCGCAAACGGCGGCGACCGGCCCTGAAGTGCGGCTGAACCTCGGACCGCTCAACGCGCCCGTGCCGCTCGCGAAGCCGGCGGCAGTCGCGACCGCGATGTCGCCCGGTGCGCTCAACGCGACGTTTGCCGCCGCGAAACGCGCGCAGGAACTCGGCCTGCCCGCAATCGCGGCGCCGCTCTATCGGCAGCTGATCGAGACCGCGGTCGGCGCGGAGCGCGTGGCGCTGGCGTTCGCGCTCACGACGGCGCTGCTCGATGCTGGCGAGGCGACCGAGGCGCAGAAGGTTTTAGATGGGTTGGCGCCTCCGCACGACGCCGCCTGGCAGTTGCGCGTGGGCCTCGCGGCGCTGCAAGCGCACAAGCGCGACGCCGCGCAGGCCGCATGGAATGCGATCAAGGCTGAGGAAGTCGCGCCCGCGGATCGCGCGTGGTATTTTTTCCTGACGGGTGCGCTCTACGACACGGCGGCGGTGCGCGATCTGACGAAGGCAAATGATTTCTACACGAAGGCCGAGGCCGCGGCGACGACGGAGCTGGCGCGGGCGCGTTTCCAACTCGCGGGCGAACAAGTGCGGCTGCGGCTGCTCCCGGTGCCGCCGGCCGATGTGGTCGATCAGACGCTGAAGAACTTCGAGAAATACCAGGGCACGGTGACCGGCTACGGCATCGCGCAATCCTACGCGATCGATCTGGCGGCCACCAACCGCCCAGGGGACGCGGTGGAGTTTTTGCAGCGGCGAGTGTTGATCACGTTGCCGGCATCGGAGCGGGCGTGGCGCGACGAGTTTAATTTCCTGATCGGCCTGATCGGCGACGCGTCGCGGGCGGGGCCGGCGCGCGCGGCGCTGAATCAGCTGCTGGAGACCGGCATTAACCCGCAGCGTCAGCGTCAGGCTTTGCAACTCCTCGCCAGCGCTTCGGCGCAGGAGCCGGGCCGCGGGCAGTTTCTCGCGGAGCTGACAAAACTCATCGCGGTCCCGACGCCGCATCCGATCAAGGAGAGCATGCTATTTTACCGCGCGCAGCTCGCGCTCGCGGCGAAAAATTACGCGCAGGCGGAGGACGACGCGAACGCGCTGCTGCAAAGTTTCCCCGGCTCACCGTTGCGCGTGTATGCGTTTGGGGTGCTCACCGGCTCGGCTTGGGAGCAGGGCCGCTACCGGCTGACGGCGAATGACGCGCGCGCGGCGCGCGTCGAACTCGCTACCGCGACCGATTCGGCGTTGATCGAGACCCGCGCCCGGCTCGGCGTGCTTGAGGCCGAAGCGTGGTTTCGTGCGGGCGACGCGGATGATTATCACAACGCCGCTGCCGCGTATGCCGCGCTGGTGCGCGAGCGCCCAGCGGGCCTGACCCCGCAGGAACTGAACGATCTTCGTTTTCAGCGCGTGCTGGCCGAAATCAAGTCGGGCTCGACCAACGCCGCGCAGGCGCTCGACGAAGTCGAGGCCGACCCGGCGTTCGACGTGGAGAGCCGCTGGCAGGCCGAATGGAATCTCGCACGCGAATTGCAGACGCGCGGCGACGACGGCATCAAGCAGGCCTATGCGCGCGTTAATCAGTTGCTCGACGCCGCACCCGCGTCGGCGGCGATCAAACCGGAGCTGCGTGCACGGATGGCCTGGCTGCAGGCGCGGTTGTCTTTCGAAGCCGGCGAATATGCGCGCACCCTCGCCTTAGCCGACGGCCTCGCGAAACAGGCGGAGGGCGTCGATGCACGGCTCCGCGAAGAGATCGCCAGCACTGGCGCGCTCCTGAAGGCACAGGCGCAGTTGGTGGGGCTCCGCGACGAGCCGCGCGGAGTGGAGACACTAAAAAAACTTCGCGCCGATTTTCCAAAGTCCGACGCCGCGGCGTCCTCCTATTTGATCGAGGCGGACTATGACGAGAAGGCGGATCGGATTGTCGACGCGCAGAAACTCCTCACGAAACTCGCCGACGATTTTGCCGACAACCTCTATGCGCCCTACGCGCTTTACCAGGCGGCGGTGCTCGCCGAACGGCTCGGGCAGGATGACAATTACCGCGAGGCGAACCGCCTGATCGTCGATCTCGTGAAGAAATATCCGGCGAGCGACCTGGTGTTTCCGGCGCAGTTGAAGGAAGGCGAGTTGCTGGAAAAACTGAATGACTTGCCCTCGGCGCAGCGAGTTTACCAGGAGCTGGAGAATAAATTTCCGCATCATGGCGACGTGGTGCGAGCGCAGCTCGCACTCGCGAAATGCCTCAACGCGCAAGCCTCGGCCAACCCGTCCTATCTCGCCGCGGCTCAAGCGAAATTTGAGCAGTTGCTCTACCGGGTGGATGCGCGGGAGGAGGTGCGGGTCGAGGCCGGCTACAATCTCGGGGAATTGCTCGTGCGCCGGGACAGCGCGGACAAGGCGGTCGAAGTGTGGTGGCGCGACGTGGTGTTTGAATTCTTGCTGAAAGATCCGGCGAAAAAGAAAAACCTACTCGGCGAAGAGATGCGGCCCAACGTGAACGGCCGTTACTGGATGGCGCGCACGCTCGTGCGTGTGGGCGATGTGTTTGAGCAGCAGGGCAAGCTCGAGGACGCGAAGCGCGCGTGGTCGCTGATCCTCGAAACGAAACTCGGCTACGACGCGCTCGCGCGCGTGCGGCTGTCGCGCTTCGGCGTGGCGGAGGCCAAGCCGTGAGCGATTTAAAAAGAACTTTTGCTTCGATCATGATTAACATCGATTAGCGTCCTTTGAAAATGTCCGGCTTCGATTTCAGTCTCTTCACCCAGGGCGGCCCGATGATGGTCGTGCTCGCGGCACTCGGCGTCTTCGGGCTCGTGCTCTTCATCGAGCGCACGCTCTACCTCCATCGTGGGCAAATCCGCGCGAAGGCGTTTCTCGAGGGGCTGAAAAATATTCTCGCGAAGCGCCGGCTGGTGGAGGCGCTCACGGTTTGCGAGGAGACGCCCGGCCCTGTCGCCGCCGTCGTGAAGGCGGCGCTGCTGCACGCAGATGACGACGCGGTCGCCATGCGCTTTCACGTGCAGGAGGCGGCGATCGTGGAACTGCCCGCGATCGAGCGCCGGCTCAACGCGATTGCGGCGATTGCGCAGGTCGCGCCGCTGGTCGGTTTGCTCGGCACGCTGCTGGGGATGATCACGACCTTTGTGGCGTTTGAGAAAGGCGACTATGTGACGGCGAGTTCGCTCGCCGGCGGCATGAAACAGGCGCTCCTCAGCACGGCGGGCAGTCTCATGCTCGCGATCCCGGCGCACCTGGCGTATCATTTCCTTAGCGGCCGCGTGCGTGCGATCGTCCGCGACGTCGAGTGGTCGGGCAACGAGATCATGAAATACCTGCTGACGGAATATCGCGGCAAAACTCCCGGCGACGGCGACGCACCGGTGGCGGGAAAATAAGAAGATGCTCACGCGCCCGCTCGATCTCGCGTCCAAGCTCCGGCCGCCGCCGCGGAGTCTCGATCTGCTGTTTTTCGTGAATGGCGGATTGATCGTGCTGTTTTTTTTCCTGTTCGGCTCGCAGTTCGTGCTGGCGCCGGGGCTCGGGTTGAATTTTCACCTCCCGTCAATGCCAGGCGCTCGCAGCGGCGCCGCGCAGACCACCCACCGAATCACGGTGAAGCCGTCGGGCCTGATCTACATCGAGGATGGTCCGGCGGATCTTGAGCGGCTGGCGAAGTGGCTGACGGCAGAGGCGAAGAAAACGCGGCAACCCTCGCTGCTCATCATCGCGAGTAAGGATGTCCCGCAGGGAAAGATCGTCGAGATCGCAAGCCTCGCAACGGCCGCGGGCTTCGTGCACGTGCAGGAAGCGGCCGAGGAACCGATCGCGGAGAAAAAGTGAGATGAACGCGCCCACGCTAGGTACGAAACGACGCTGGGCCTGGGCCGCGAGCGGTGCGGTCCTCGTGACGGTGTTGTTGTTCGCGCTATTTGGCTTGTCCCGCGCGCCCCCGCCGGCCCCCGCGCGCCCCCGCACCCGGCTCGCGATCGACCTCACGGAGCGTCGCGAAAAATCCGCGCTCGACGACGAGGCGACGCTGCTGGATCCCACGCCGCTGTTTCAGCCGACGCGCTGGAGCACGACCCAGATGAGCGTCGAGCGACCGGAACCGAGCGGGACGTTTCAAAGTTACCGGGTGCCGGCGCACTGGCTGTTTGCGGAGAACGAACTGAAGCTGGCTCGCCCGGAGCCGAACGATTCCGGCGCGAAACCGAAGGACGCGACTGCGCCGCGCGCGTCGCTGGATTTGCCGCCTCCGGTCGCGATGCCGGCGAAACCGGCGGATGCACTTGAAGACGCCATGCCCGGGCCAATCTTGGTGGGTTTTGGTCGAACCAATGAACCGGTGCCGTCGCTTCCGCCGCGCGGAGCGATCGTGGACATCGTCGTGGCGGGGACGGGGCGGGCGGCGCTGTCGGCGCCAGCGATGGCCCGGATCCAAACACTTGCGACCGGGGCGCGGCCGCCGTCTGGTCGGCCATGGCAGGCGATGGAGTTTCTCGCGGTGGTCGATCCTGCGGGGCTCGTGGCGCCGCTGACGTTGACCACTCGGTCGGGGGTCGAGGAGATCGATACTTACTTTCGGAATTTCCTCGCGCGGACGCTGCGGATGGGGGAGCGTTTGCCGCCGGGGTTCTACCGTATTTCCGTCGGGCCGTAGATTTTTGGAAAATAGGTCAATTTGCTGTTGACCACGCCAATCACGGGCTGCACGTTTCTCGGCTCTTTTCGTTTTTTGTCACTCCCTTGGTCTGCCCAGATAGCTCAGTTGGCAGAGCACGTCCTTGGTAAGGACGAGGTCGCCGGTTCAAATCCGGTTCTGGGCTCCAGTGCCAAAAAACAACGTCGGACGGCTTCCCGACGCTAATCTCGAGGTCACTTTTACATCTCAACCCAAACACTCGTCTCACATGGCTAAAGGCACATTCGAACGCAAGAAACCGCACGTGAACGTTGGCACCATCGGCCACGTTGACCACGGCAAGACCACGCTCACGACCTCGATTCTCGCGGTCCAGGCCCGCAAAGGTCTCGCCGAGGTAAAGACCTACGCCGACATCGCCAAGGGCGGCACCGTCCGCGACGCTTCGAAGATCGTCACGATCTCCGTCGCGCACGTGGAATACGAGTCCGACAAGCGCCACTACGCGCACGTCGATTGCCCCGGCCACGCCGACTTCGTCAAGAACATGATCACGGGCGCCGCCCAGATGGACGGCGCGATCCTCGTCGTCTCGGCCGCTGACGGCCCGATGCCGCAGACGCGTGAGCACATCCTCCTTGCCCGCCAAGTCGGCGTGCCGAAGATCGTAGTGTTCCTCAACAAGGTTGACCTCATTGACGACGCCGAGCTCCTCGACCTCGTCGAGATGGAAATCCGCGAGCTGCTCACGAAATACCAATTTGACGGCGACAAGGCCACCATCATCCGTGGTTCAGCCACCGCCGCGCTTGAGGGCACGCCCGCCGGCGAAAAGGCGATCGCCGATCTCATGACCGCGATCGACACCGACATTCCGGAGCCCGTCCGCGAGATGGACAAGCCCTTCCTGATGTCCGTCGAAGACGTCTTCTCGATCACTGGCCGCGGCACCGTCGCGACGGGGCGCATCGAGCGTGGAATCGTCAAGGTCAACGACTCCGTCGAGATCGTCGGCCTCAAGGACACCGTCGTCTCCGTCGTGACCGGCATCGAAATGTTCCGCAAGCTGCTCGATAGCGGCCAAGCCGGTGACAACGTCGGCATCCTCCTCCGCGGTATTGAAAAGGACGCCATCGAGCGCGGTCAGGTTCTCGCCGCCCCGAAGTCGATCACCCCCCACAAGAAGGCCAAGGCCGAAATCTACGTCCTCTCGAAGGACGAGGGTGGCCGCCACACGCCGTTCTTCAATGGATACCGCCCGCAATTCTACTTCCGCACGACGGACGTGACGGGCGTCGTCACCCTCCCGAAGGGCGTCGAAATGATCATGCCGGGTGACAACATCGCGGTTGATCTCGAACTCATCGTTCCGATCGCGATGGAGAAACTACAGAAGTTCGCTATCCGCGAAGGCGGTCGCACCATCGGTGCCGGCCGTATCACCGAGATCACGGAATAAGCCGTCTCGTAACCCTCTAACTCGGCTCTGCCGAGGTCTCGAATCCGGGGCCTCGGCTGCGTCGTCTAAAAGCCCATTACAGGCGCGTAGCTCAATTGGTAGAGTAGCGGTCTCCAAAACCGTTGGTTGGGGGTTCGATTCCCTCCGCGCCTGCCAACTCTTCGCACGAAACTTGTCATGAAAAATCCGTTCCGCAGCACTCGTATCTTCCTCGGTGAAATGGTCGGTGAGCTTCAAAAGGCCACCTGGCCAACCAAGGCTGAGCTGCGCGATTCCACTGTCGTGGTCGTGCTGGCCTCTCTCCTCCTAGGCTTGTTCACGAGCATCAGCGATTTTTCGCTCTATCAGGTCGTCTCGCTCTTCACCGACTGGGTTAGCTAACTTTTCGCCATGCCCGCCCAAACGACCGCGCCCGCCGGCACCCAGTGGTTCGCCCTGCACACCCTCTCCGGCCAGGAGAACAAGGTGAAGAACTACATCGAGAAGTTCAAAAAAGCCGAAGAGCTCAGCGATGACATCTTCGAGATTTTGCTTCCGACCGAGGTCGTGTCGGAGGTCAAGAACGGCAAGAAGTCCACGAAGGTCCGCAAACTCTACCCGGGCTACGTCTTCATCCAGATGAAGCTCTACGGCGAGGACGGCAAGGTCGTCAACAAGCCGTGGTATTTCGTGAAGGAAGTCGCCGGCGTGATCGGTTTCGTCGGCGGCGATCGTCCTGCGGCCCTCCGCCAATCCGAAATCGACGAGATTCACGCACGTATCGAGGCTGCCAACGGCAAGGAAGTGCCGAAGATTCAATACACGGTTGGCGAAGAGGTGAAGATCACCGACGGCGCGTTCGCCTCGCTCACCGGCCGCATCGACGAAATCGATCCGGACCGCGGCAAGTTAAAGGTTTCCGTCTCCATTTTTGGCCGCTTCACGCCGGTCGAACTCGAATACTGGCAAGTCCAGCGCACCACCGAATAATTTCCGATCGATGATTTTCGATTCATGGTTTCCCGCGCCTCTCGCGAAATCGGAATCAAGAATCTCAAAATCATAAATCACCCATCCGAAAGCTAGCTCACCATGGCCAAGAAAATCCAAGGTTACATCCGTCTCCAGTTGCCTGCCGGCGCCGCGAATCCCGCGCCGCCCGTCGGTCCCGCGCTCGGTGCGCAAGGCGTCAACATCATGGCGTTCTGCAAAGACTTTAACGCCCGCACGAAGGATCAGAACGGCATGATTTTGCCGGTCGTGATCACGGTCTTCAGCGACAAGAGTTTCACGTTCATCCTCAAGTCGCCGCCGGCGTCGGTCCTCCTCAAAAAGGCCGCCAACATCGCTTCCGGTTCGGCCAAGCCGAATCAGGACAAAGTCGGCAAGGTCACCAAGAAGCAGCTCGCCGAAATCTGGAAGATCAAGAAGGCCGATATGAACGCCAACGACGAGGCCGCCGGGATCAAGATCATCGCCGGCACCGCCCGCAACATGGGCATCGAAGTCGTCGACTAATTTTCGTCCGCAATAAAAACGAAACTCACCGCGGGAGTCCCGTCCGGGACGTTCGCACCGCAAGGAGTCACCCATGCCCACCAAACACAGCAAAAGATATCACAATGCGGTGAAGGTCGCCGACCTCACCAAGGATTACGCGCTTAAGGAAGCGGTCGAGATCCTCACCAAATTCCCGAAGGCGAAGTTTGACGAGACCGTCGAGCTTTCGTTCCGGCTCGGGGTCGACGCCACTTCCGGCGAGCAGAACGTGCGCGGCACCACGCCGCTCCCGAACGGCTCCGGCAAGAAAATCCGTGTGATCGTTTTCACCGACGATGCACCGAAGGCGCTCGCCGCCGGGGCTGATGAGGCCGGCCTCACCGACCTCATGAAGAAGGTCAGCGACGGCTGGCTCGACTTCGACGTCGCGATCGCGACGACCGAGGCGATGAAGCAAGTCCGCACGCTCGCCCGCGTCCTCGGCCCGAAGGGCCTGATGCCGAATCCGAAGTCTGGCACCGTGACCGACGACATCCCCGCTGGCATCAAGGCCGTCAAGGCTGGCCGCGTGGAGTTCAAGATGGACAAGACCGCCAACATCGGCGTCGGCGTCGGCAAGCGCTCTTTTACGCCCGCGCAGATTCTGGAAAACGCCGCCGCGGTCCTTGAGGCCGTCGGCAAGTCGAAGCCCGCGACGTTCAAGGGCAGCCAGTTCATCAAGGGCGTCAGCATCTCGTCGAGCATGAGCCCGGCGGTGAAGATCGCCTCCACCGAGTTCAGCAAATTCTAAGAGGAGCCCGACCATGAGAGCCGAAAAACAATACCTGATTTCCGAGGTCGATACGCACCTCAAGAAGAGCGACTACGTGATTCTCACCAACTACACGAAGGTGACCGTCGCCGACACGGCCGAGCTGCGCAAGCGCCTCGCTGCCGAGAAGGCCGAGTTTCACGTCGTAAAGAACAGCTCGCTCCGCGTCGCCGCCAAAGCGCTCGGCCTGCCCGAGTTTGAGAACGCGCTCGCGGGTCCGACCGCTGTCGTCGTGGGTGGAAAGAATTCCGCCGGCGTCGCGAAGATCCTGAAAAAGTTCTTCGACGAAAAACAGAAGCTCGAAATCAAGGTCGGCGTGATGGACAAGAAAATTGTCTCTGCTGCCGACCTCGCCAAGATCGCCGATCTACCGTCGTTCGAGGCGCTGCGCTCGCAGCTCCGGGGTCTCTTCAAGCAAAACGCCGCGGCCTTCGTCCGCGTGCTCGACGCCAAGGTCAAGAAGGAGCAGCCCGCTGCCCCGGCAGCCTGATCGGAAAACAAATCTTTAACCAAAAACAATTTTTCCGGTGTAAGCCGGGGAAGAAAACATCCAACGAGGCAGGCTAGGGGATACGTCCCTTAAACGCGTTTCACTTTCCGAAACCGCTAGTCCGCTTCAGGAGCAAATACCATGAGCAACGTTACCAAAGACCAAGTCATCGAGTGGTTGTCCGCGCAGCCCGTGCTGGAGCTCGCCGCCCTCGTCAAAGATCTCGAAACCAAGTGGGGCGTGTCCGCCGCCGCTGCCGCCGCTCCCGCCGCTGCGGGTGGCGCTGCCGCTGCCGCTCCCGCCGCAGAGGCGCAGACCGAGTTTACCGTCGTCCTCAAGGAGGCCGGTGCGAACAAGATTGGCGTCATCAAGGAAGTCCGCGCCATCACCGGCCTGGGCCTCAAGGAAGCCAAGGACCTCGTCGAAGGCGCGCCGAAGCCGGTCAAGGAGAACGCTCCGAAGGCCGAAGCCGAGGATATCAAGAAGAAGCTCGAGGCCGCTGGCGCCAAGGTCGAGCTCAAGTAATCCACTGCGAAGCTTGGCGAATTCCTTCGCAAAACTTCCAATTTTTTCGGGACAGGCCGCGCCCGTGCTCGGCCTGTCCTTTGCCTTTTCTCATTCTGTTCTTTCGTTTCTGTCCGCTGCCCGACTCTCGCGCTGATCTCCTCGGCGCTACGCGTCCTCTTTGTCTCTAAATCTCTACCGGGAAACTCTCATGGCCGACCGCACACACACTGAACGAGCCAACTTCGGCAAACTCCGCGAAGTCATCCAGCCGCCGAATCTCATCGAGATTCAGATCACGTCGTATCTCGACTTCCTGCAGAAGGGCATCCCCGAGAAGCAGCGCAAGCCGCAGGGCCTTGAGGCCGTGTTCCGCGAGGTCTTCCCGATCCTCAGCTACGATGAGCGTCTGACGCTCGAATACGTTTCCTACAATCTTGGCGATCCCAAGAACACCGAGCTCGAGTGCTTGCGCGAAGGCATCACCTACTCGGTTCCGCTCTACGTGAAGCTCCGCCTCCGCGAGGAAGACTTCATCAAGGACGAGGATATTTACATGGGCGAAATCCCGATGGTGACTGAGCGTGGCTCCTTCATCATCAATGGCGCCGAGCGCGTCGTCGTTTCGCAACTCCACCGTTCACCGGGCATCGCGTTCGAAGTCACACCCCACCCGAACGGGAAGCCGCTCCACTCTTTCCGCATCATTCCTGATCGCGGTACCTGGCTCGAAGTGCAGTTCGACAACAACGATCTGCTCTACGTTTACCTCGACCGCCGCCGCCGCCGCCGGAAATTCCTCATCACGACGATGCTCCGCGCGATCGGTTATTCGAGCGACATCGATCTCCTGAATCTCTTCTACGAGATCAAGGACCTGAAAGTTTCCAAGGCGCTCGACATGGAGAACGTCTCCACGCTCGTGCTCGTCGAAGACGCGATCGATGCCCAGAAGGGCGTCGTCCTCGCGCGCGCGTTCGAGCCGCTCACGAAGGCAATCGTCCGCACGTTCGAGAAACACGACATCACCACGCTCCGCGTGATCGATACCTCGATCGACGAGGGCGCGATCATCCGCGCGCTGAAGAAAGATCCGACGCGCAACGAAGAGGAAGCCCTCAAGGAAATCTACAAGCGCCTCCGCCCCGGCGAGCCGCCGACCACTGCAAACGCGAAGGCCCTCCTCAAGCGCCTCTTCTTCGATCCGAAACGCTACGATCTCGGTCGCGTGGGCCGCTACAAGGTCAACCAGAAACTCGGCCTCAAGGCCGAGCTCGAGCAGCGCATTCTCGAGAGCGCCGACATCGTCGCCGCCACGAAGTATCTCGTCCGTCTCAAGCGCGGCGTCGGCGTCGTTGACGACATCGATCACCTCGGCTCCCGTCGCGTCCGCACCGTCGGCGAGTTGCTCGCCAACCAGTGCCGTGTCGGCCTCAGCCGCACGGAGCGTCTCGTGCGCGAGCGCATGACGATGTATGACCAGAGCGTCGACTCGATCACCCCTCAGAAGCTGATCAACCCGAAGGCGCTGACGACCGTCATCCGCGATTTCTTCGCGCGCTCCCAGCTCTCGCAGTTCATGGATCAGATCAACCCGCTGGCCGAGGTCACGCACAAGCGCCGCCTCTCCGCGCTCGGGCCGGGCGGTCTCAATCGCGAACGCGCTGGCTTCGAAGTCCGCGACGTCCATCCGTCGCACTACGGCCGCATTTGCCCCATTGAAACGCCCGAAGGTCCGAACATCGGTCTCATCAACTCTCTTTCGACTTACGCCCGTGTAAATGAGTTCGGCTTCATCGAGACGCCCTACCGCGTTTGCAAAGACGGTCGCGCGTCCGAGAAGATCGAGTATCTCACCGCCGATCAGGAAGAGGGCAAAGTCATCGCTCAGGCCAACGCTGAAATCGACGACAAAGGCCACTTCATCGGAAAGGTAACGTCCCGTCAGGACGGTAACTTCATCGAAGTGCCCGCCGGCGACGTTCACCTCATGGACGTCTCGCCGAAGCAGGTCATCTCCATCGCGGCGGGCATGATTCCCTTCCTTGAGCACGACGATGCGAATCGCGCGCTCATGGGTGCGAACATGCAACGCCAAGGCGTTCCGCTCCTTCAGGCCGAAGCGCCGTTCGTCGGCACCGGCATCGAAGAGCGCGTCGCCCGCGACTCGAAGATCGTCGTCGTCGCCGAAGAAGCCGGCGTCGTGGCTTCGGTGGATGCGAAGCGCATCGTCGTCACCAAGGACGGCGAGATGCCTCGCACCCTGAAGACTGACCCGAAGAGCCACACCTACGTTTACGAGCTGCGGAAATTCATGCGTTCGAACGCCGGCACGTGCTTCAATCAAAAGCCGATCGTCGAGCAGGGCCAGAAGATCAAAAAAGATCAGATTATCGCTGACGGTCCCTCGACCGATCGCGGCGAAATGGCCCTTGGCCGCAACGTGCTCGTCGCGTTCATGCCGTGGAACGGTTACAACTTCGAAGACGCCATTCTCATCTCTGAGAAAGTGCTCCGCGAAGACATCTTCACCTCGATCCACATTCAGGAATTCGAGGTTACCGCCCGCGATACCAAGCTCGGGCCGGAGGAAATCACGCGCGACATTCCGAATGTCGGTGAAGAAACGCTCAAGAACCTCGATCACAACGGCGTCATCCGCGTCGGCGCGGAAGTGAAGCCCGGCGACATTCTCGTGGGCAAAATTACCCCGAAGTCCGAAACCGAACTCGCCCCCGAGGAAAAGCTCCTCCGCGCGATCTTCGGCGAAAAGGCTGCGGACGTGAAGGACACCTCGCTCATCGTCCCGTCCGGCGTCACCGGCATCATAATGGACGTAAAGGTCTCCTCGCGTATCGACAACCAGGAGGAAAAACTATCCCCGTCCGATCGCCGCCGCCAAGCCAAGCAGATTCAGGAAGAATACAAGACGCAGATGGACAAACTCCGCGAGGGTTTGACCGAAGCACTCTCGAACATCCTCCTCGGCGAAAAGATTCCGCTCGACGTCATCAACGGTGAGTCCGGCGAAATCATCATCCCGGCCAACCGCAAGATCACCAAGACACTCCTGCGTAAACTCGCCGCCGTCTCCAAGCACGTTCAGATCGACCCGTCCCCGGTTCGCATCAAGATCATGGAGATCATCGGCAGCTACCAGACGAAGTTCGACGAGCTTGAGAGCGACCGCGAGCGTAAGCTCGGCAGCATCGAGTCCGGCGAAGGTTCGGCCGACGGTGCGATTAAGCAGGTTAAGGTCTACATCGCCACGAAGCAAAAGCTTGAGGTGGGTGACAAGATGGCCGGCCGTCACGGCAACAAGGGCGTGGTCGCGAAGATCGTGCCTGAGGAAGACATGCCGTTCCTCCCGGACGGCACCCCTGTCGAAATCTGCCTCAACCCCCTCGGCGTGCCTTCGCGCATGAACGTGGGCCAGGTGCTCGAGACCCACCTTGGTTGGGCCTGCAAAAAGCTCGGCATCAAGGTGGCGACACCCGTGTTCGACGGTATTCCCGAAAAGAAAGTCCGCGAATACCTGAAGGAGGCCAAGCTGCCTTCTTCCGGCAAGAGCCCGCTCCTCGACGGACGCACCGGTGAGAAAATCGATCAAGAGGTCGTCGTCGGCTACATCTACATGATGAAGCTGAACCATCTCGTGTCGCACAAGATTCACGCGCGTGCGGTCGGTCCTTACTCGCTCGTCACGCAGCAGCCGTTGGGCGGCAAAGCCCAATATGGCGGCCAGCGCTTCGGCGAAATGGAAGTCTGGGCGCTCGAGGCCTACGGCGCCGCGCACACGTTGCAGGAACTGCTCACCGTCAAGTCCGACGACGTGCAGGGCCGCACCAAGATCTACGAGTCGCTCGTCAAGGGCGACAACACGCTCGTCGCCGGCACGCCGGAGTCGTTCAACGTTCTCATCAAGGAAATCCAGTCCCTCGGATTGGACATCAAGCTCCAGAAACGCGACGCGCTGAGCTACGGCTCCTGAGCCCGTTCATCGCACCGCTTTCACTTTTTAAAACACGGAGACAATAAAATGATTCAACCCAACGACACCGCCGCCGCCACCCGCACGGAAGCTCGCGAAGCCCTCGGAGACGAGTCCGCCGCGTTCGATTGCGTGTCCATCACCGTCGCTTCACCCGAGATCATCCGCAAATGGTCGAAGGGCGAAGTGAAGAATCCCGAAACGATCAATTACCGCACCTTCAAGCCCGAGCCGGGTGGTCTCTTCTGCCAGAAGATATTCGGACCGGTGCGCGACTACGAGTGCGCCTGCGGAAAATACAAGCGCATCAAATACAAGGATGTCGTATGCGATCGCTGCGGCGTCGAAGTGACGATCGCCCGCGTCCGTCGCGAGCGCATGGGGCACATTGAACTCGCGGTGCCGGTTTCACACATCTGGTTTTTGAAGAGCATGCCGAGCCGCCTCGGTCTCCTGCTCGACATGACCGCCCGCTCGCTCGAGCGCGTGATCTACTACGAGAACTACATGGTCGTCGATCCGGGCAAGACCCCGCTTGAGATGAAGCAGCTTCTCACGGACACCGAGTATCGCCAGGCCCTCGACGAATACGGTGACGACTCTTTCGTCGCCAAGATGGGTGCCGAAGCGGTGCGTGATGCTCTCACGAAGACCGACATGGAGGCCACCGTTGCCGAGCTGCAGGAGCAGATGCGCGCGACGAAATCGAAGCAGATCAAGAAGAAGCTCTCGAAGCGCCTCAAGGTCATCCAGGGTTTCATCCACTCGAAGAGCCGTCCGGAGTGGATGGTGCTCGAAGTGCTGCCCGTGATCCCGCCGGACTTGCGCCCGCTCGTCCCGCTCGAGGGCGGCCGCTTCGCGACCTCCGACCTCAACGATCTCTACCGCCGCGTCATCAACCGCAACAACCGGTTGAAAAACCTGATGCAACTGAAGACGCCCGATGTGATCATTCACAACGAGAAGCGCATGCTGCAGGAAGCCGTCGACGCGCTCTTCGACAACGGTCGTCACGGCCGCCCTGTCACGGGTGCCGGCAACCGTCCCTTGAAGTCTTTGAGCGACATGCTCAAGGGCAAGCAGGGTCGTTTCCGCCAGAACTTGCTCGGCAAGCGCGTCGATTATTCCGGCCGCTCGGTCATCGTCATTGGTCCCGAGCTCAAGCTCAACCAGTGCGGTCTGCCGAAGAAGATGGCGCTTGTGCTCTTCGAGCCGTTCATCATCCGCCGCCTCAAGGAACTTGGCTTCGTGCACACCGTCCGCGGTGCTCGCAAGATGATCGAGAAGAAGTCCCCGGAAGTGTGGGACATCCTTGAGGAAGTCACGAAGGGCCATCCGGTCCTACTTAATCGCGCACCGACGCTCCACCGTTTGTCGATCCAAGCTTTCGAGCCGATTCTTATCGAGGGCGAAGCCATCCGCATTCATCCGCTCGTCTGCACCGCTTATAACGCGGACTTCGACGGTGACCAGATGGCGGTCCACGTGCCGCTCTCCCTCGAAGCGATCATGGAGTGCAAACTCCTCATGATGGCGAC
Source organism: uncultured Opitutia bacterium (assembly GCA_903896015.1). GTDB lineage: Bacteria > Verrucomicrobiota > Verrucomicrobiia > Opitutales > Opitutaceae > CAITWF01. The sequence goes on from CAITWF010000022.1 coordinate 43,042, forward strand.
GTCGAACATCTTCTCGCCGTCCTCCGGCAAGCCGATCCTTACGCCGTCGCAGGACATCGTCCTCGGCGCCTACTATCTCACCATCGAGCCGCGCACCAAGCCGGCGAAGGGCGTCCGCGTTCCGCTGCTCAGCGGTCTGCAGGAAGTGCTCTACGCCAAAGCCGACGGCGCCCTTAAGATGCACGACTGGATCGAGGTTCCGAATCCGGACTTCGGCAAGGAAACCGTGTTCGGCGACGCGAAGCGCAAGACGCTGCGCACCACCGTCGGCCGCGTGATCTTCAACCAGATCTGGCCCGCGGGTCTCGGTTTCGTGAACTTCCCGGTGCCGAAGAGCAAACTCGGCGACCTGATTCTCAACACCTACAAGATCTCGGGCAATCACATCACCGTTGAAACCCTCGACAAGCTGAAGGAACTCGGTTTCCAGACCGCGTTTCAGGCCGGTATCTCGATCGGTATCGACGACATGATCATCCCGGACTCGAAGAAGGAAATCGTCCACGAGTCGCGCAAGAAAATTGCCGAGGTTGAGGCCCAGTTCAACAAGGGCATCATCACCGATGGCGAGCGTTACAACAAGGTCGTCGACATCTGGACTAGCGCCACCGACCAGATCGCGAAACAAGTGTTCGCGAAACTGGAAAACAACGACGGCCGTCCTGAGGTGAATCCGGTTTACATCATGATGGATTCCGGCGCGCGCGGTAACAAACAGCAGGTTCGCCAGCTGTGCGGCACCCGCGGCCTCATGGCCAAACCGTCCGGCGAAATCATCGAGCGCCCGATTCTCTCGTCGTTCCGCGAGGGTCTTACCGTGCTCGAATACTTCATCTCGACCCACGGTGCCCGCAAGGGTCTCGCCGACACCGCGCTCAAGACCGCTGACGCCGGCTATCTCACCCGCAAACTTTGCGACGTGGCGATGGACGTGATCATCGCGGAAGACGATTGCGGCGCGCGCGACGGCGTCTGGAAGAAGGCGATCTTCGAAGGTGACGACGAAATCGTCGGCCTCAAGGAGCGCCTCATCGGCCGCTTCTCGAGCGACGACGTCATCAACCCGATCAATCCTTCTGAGATTCTCGTCGGCTCGGGTGAACTCATCACCGAGGAAATTGCCTCCAAGATCGACGAACTCGGCATCGAGCGCGTCAAGGTCATGTCCCCGCTCACGTCCTCGACGAAGGGTGGCATCGATGCGAAGTCCTACGGCATCAATCCCGCGACCAACAAGGTCGCGAAGATTGGCGACTCGGTCGGCATCATCGCCGCGCAGTCGATCGGCGAACCCGGCACGCAGCTCACGATGCGCACGTTCCACATCGGTGGCGTCGCGTCTGGCGGCTTCAAGACGCCGGAAATTCGCGTCCGCTCCAGCGGCAAGGTCAAATACAAGGGCCTGCGCCTCGTTGAAACCGCTGACGGCGCCGCGATCGTGCTTAACAAGACCGGCACCATCCAAGTGCTCGACGCCGAAGACAAGGAACTCGAAATCTACAACATCGTGGTCGGTTCGTTCCTTCACGTCGGCGACGGCGAGAAGATCGAGAAGGGCGCGGTCCTCGCGCAATGGGATCCTTACAACATTCCGGTTCTTTCCGAGAAGGGCGGCACGCTGCACTTCAAGGACATGATCCCCGGTGTCACCGTGAAGCGCGAACTCGACGAATCGTCGGGCCGCATCGCCACGATCGTCATCGAGCACAAGGAAGACCTTAATCCCCAGGTCGAAATCCGCGACGCGAAGAACAAGCCGCTCGCGGCCTATTCGATTCCCGTCGGCGCGCAGATCGCGGTTAACGAGGGCGACATCATCCAACCGGGTGCGTTGCTCGCGAAGACCCCGCGTCAAGCGTCCAAGACCAAGGACATCACCGGTGGTCTCCCGCGCGTCGCCGAGCTCTTCGAAGCCCGCCGTCCGAAGGAAGCCGCTGAAATGTCCCGCATCGACGGCATCGTCGGTTTCGAGGGCACCGTCCGCGGCAAGCGCAAGCTAGTCGTGAAGAACGAGGAGACCCAGCAGGAAGAAGAGCATCTGATCGCCACCGGCCGACACATCATTGTGCAGCCCGGAGACGTCGTGCACAAAGGCCAGCACCTCACCGAAGGCGCCGCCGACCCGCACGAGATCCTCGAAATCCTCGGGCCGTCCGCGCTCTACGACTTCCTGATTTCTCAGGTGCAGGAAGTTTATCGTCTCCAAGGCGTGACGATTAACGACAAGCACATCGAGATCATCATCCGCCAGATGCTCCGCAAAGTCCGCATCACCGATCCGGGCGACACGGAAAACTTCTGGGGCGAGCAAGTTGATCGCGCCACCTTCTTGGCTGAAAACAAGCGCATCGAAGAGGCCGGCGGCAAACCCGCCGAAGCCGAACCGATCCTCCTCGGCATCACGAAGGCGTCGCTCGAGACCGAGAGCTTCATCTCGGCCGCGAGCTTCCAAGAGACGACGCGTGTTCTCACCGACGCTTCGACACTCGGCAAGGTCGATCTCCTGAAGGGCTTCAAGGAAAACGTCATCATGGGTCACTTGATTCCGGCGGGCACGGGCCTGCCGAAATACAAGCAGCTCAAGATTTCGCTGCCCTTTGGTGCCGAGATTGTCGACGAGCCCAAGGCAGCCGAGGCCACGGCGAGCTAAGCGCTCAAAAAACTTCCAAGCCGCGTACCACAAGGTGCGCGGCTTTTTTGTATGCCCAGCATGTCACCTAGCTATGAGAATGAAAGTTTCTCTCCCAGCCTGATCAGGGCGAAGGGTAGTGAAGCGCAAGGGCGGCGTCGCGAGGCGTTCGTCTGATCAAAGCCCGGAAGCGTAAGTTGTGTCCGTCAAGTTCAGCAAAAGTGGATTGGTGGTACGATGGTTTGGTGAGTTAAAAAGATTTATGGGGAGGGTTTAAGGGAGGGGGCGTAGCC
>CAITWF010000023.1 GCA_903896015.1 uncultured Opitutia bacterium
ATCACCGCAGCGTCGCCGCCGCTTGGCGGCTCGCCGCGGAAACCTGGCTCCGCTGCCAGGGCCTGATTACCGTCTCAATCAACCAAAACGTGTTACCCAATTTACCGCGAAAATACGCCTGTAGTTAGGTTGGCAGCACAAGATCAACCCACGACTGGGAATTCCAGGCGTGAAGGTGTTCGCGCCGCGGGCTCTCACCAGCGAGCAACAGGCCGATGGCATCCCGCCTCACCCGCGCTCGCTGCTTTACGACGCCCTCATTGATGCGCCGCTTGATTTCACAAAAGACCGGTGAAAACGGATTGTCGTCATAGTAACGGATGCGGAGTTTGAACCGATTGCGGTCCCCGCTCGCCGTCGCCCAATACGTGTAAAGACGGTTGGAATCCAAGTAGAGCGAGTGGACGGGATAAGAATTGTCGGGCCGGCCCGCCGCGAACTCGTCCGGCTCCAGATAACAACTCACGAACGTCCGCACCGCCAACGCCTCTTCTTCGCGAATGAGGTATTTGATCTCACGTCGTTCGCGTTGTGCGCGGTCGATCAACATGGGTGCAGTTGGACCGTCGCGTGAGCACCCATGACACGCAATAGCAAAAACGTGCCAGCACAGCAGAGGAGTCTGCGAAATTCCTTTCTGACAAACGCCAACGGCCTGTTCTGCCGCGCATAACCGCCCGCCGGCGACGCAACCATTCATCCTCTACAACGTCAGGCCCGACATACCCTATGCCGTTTACCCGACGCGACTGGCTGAAATTCACCGGCACTGCGGCGTTCGCCGCCGCCCTTCCCCGCAACCTCGACGCCGCGCCCGTGCCCATCGAATATCCCGAGCACGTGCTGCCCGCGATCCGCGACGCCGAGCAGCCGATGTTCAACATTCCCACGCGCTTTTCCGCCCCAATCATCATCGAGTCGATCGAGATGCTGAAGCACGGCACGAATTTCTTCGTCCGCACGCGCGCGAAGAACGGCGCCGTCGGCCTCACCGCCACCAAGCAGGTTGAGGACTTTCTGCCGATCTTCGAGCGTCTCGTCGCCCCGCAGTTCATCGGCAAGGACGCCCGCGAGATCGAGAGCCTCGTCGATTACGCCTACCGCCAGAACTACAAGCTCGCGAGCATTCCGCTGCATTGCTGCATCGCCTATTGCGAGCAGAGCATTCTCGATCTGCTTGGCAAAATCGCGAAGATTCCCGTCGGCGAACTCCTCGGCGGCGTGATCCGCTCCGAAATCCCGATCTATCTCTCCGGCTCCGAACGCCTCCTCACCGCCGAAAAGGAAATCGATGTTTACGTTCAGGGCGTCGCCGAGACGGGCGCGAATGCCGTGAAGTTTCACATGGGCGGCCGCATGAGTCGCAACGTCGATACCTACCCCGGCCGCACGGAGAAACTGCTCGTGCACGCGCGCGAAAAACTCGGCGACACCTGCGTCCTCATGGCCGACGCGAACGGCTCCTACGACGTCCCCAATGCGATCCGCATCGGCAAACTGATCGAAAGTCTCAACTACTCGTTTTACGAGGAGCCGTGCCCGTTCGAGGAATTGTCCGAGACGATCGCCGTGCGCAAAGCGCTCAAGATTCCGATCGCGTTCGGCGAGCAGAATTACTCGCTCTGGCAATTCCGCTGGATGCTGGAGAATGGAGTGATGGACATCGTGCAGCCCGACATGAATTACAATGGCGGCCTTATCCGCGCGAAGCGCGTTGCGCGCATCGCCGAAAGCCTCGGCAAGAAGATCACGCCGCACAACACGCAGACCGGCGTCGCCTCCGTGAACATCCTTCAGTTCGCCTCGTGCACCCAAAATATCGGCCCGATGATGGAATATCCATGGCGCGCCCCGATCGATCCGCCCGGCTGGTATAAGCCGGATTTCAAAATCACGAACGGCAAAATCAAAGTCCCAACAGCCCCGGGCATGGGCCTTGAAATTGATCCGGAGTATTTGGCGAAGGCGACCGTCGTCGCCCACACCGACAAACCCGGCAAATACGGCGGCAGCGGATCGGGCTCGCGTTCGAACTCCGGCTCAAGCGAGCCGTGAGTGCTCCGCCCGCTCAGGCCTGCGGCATTCCGATTTGCCGCAGCGCCTCGTAGGTCGCGACGCCCGCGGCCGTGCTCAGGTTCAGCGATCGCAGAGTCGCGTTAGCGTGCGGGATCGTCACGCGCGTGGCGCTCAGTTCGTCATGTAGCCAATCGGGCGCGCCCGAACCTTCGTTGCCAAAAACGAGGCCGTCGCCGTCGGCAAAATTAACCTGCCAGAAATTTTGCTCCGCCTTCGTCGTGAAAAGCCACAGCCGCTGCGGCGCAAGCGGACTTGCGCGAAACGTTTTCCAGTCGGCGTGCTCGTGCACATCGAGTTGATTCCAATAATCCATCCCCGCGCGCCGCAAATTTCGATCGTTGATCACATAGCCGAGCGGATGGATGAGGTGCAGCCGTGAGCGTGTGAGCGCGCACATCCGGCCGATGTTGCCGGTGTTCGGCGCAATCTCAGGCTGAAAGAGAATTACGTGCAGCATCTGCGCATTCTCCGCTACGCAACATCCGTCGATCAAGCGCACTCTCGCGGATTGATTTCAATTCCGGCCGACATCATGGTTGGGGCGTCCCGCCGTGAACCGCTCGCCCCCCAAAGCCATAGTGCTCGTTGACGACGAGCGTTCCTACACGGAGCTGATGACGCAGATGCTGGCGGACAATCTCGACTGCACGGTGCACGGCTTCACGCGTCCGCTTGAGGCGCTGAAGTCGCTCCCGCAAATCGATCCTGGCGTCATCGTGACGGACTATTTCATGCCGCAACTCGACGGCCTAGAATTCATCCGCCAGGCCTCCGCGATCGTGCCCCACGCCGTCTTCGTGATGATCACCGGCCACAACCTCTCAGCCGATCAGGACAAACTCGATCGCCTCACCGCGCTCAAAGGTTTTTTGGCGAAGCCCTTCGGCTGGCGCAAACTCGCCGACGAAATCATTCGCGTGTGGCCCGAGCAGGCGACAGCGCCGATGCACAAGGCGGACGCAACGTCACTCTAGGCGCAAACCGCCGTTGTCGGCCATCAGCACGCGCACCTCGCACGGCACCGCAGCCTGCCCGAACGCCGTGCGCATCGCGGCCAGCACGGTGTTCGCCTGCTGCGGGCGCGCAACGCACAACACACTAGATCCGCTGCCACTCAGCCAGCCCGTCAACGCCCCCGCCGCAACCCCACCCTCAATCGCGGCGCGGGCGCCGGGGATGCGCGGTAGGCGATACGGCTCGTGCAGGAAATCGCCGGCGGCAGTGCGCAGTTTTTCGAAATCCCCTGTGAGAAAGACGGCTGTGACCATCGCCGCGCTGTTCACGCTGCGGGCCGCGTCGGACAAGGGAAGCGTCGCCGGCAGCACACTGCGCGATTCCTTCGTCTTCATTTCGATCGCGGGCGAAGCGACGACGAACACGATCTCCGGCGGCACGGCGGCCCGAATCGTGTCGCGATAGTCGGCGGCGGTGGGTGCGCAGCGCGTGACGGTGAAGCCGCCAAAGATGCCCGCGCAGACGTTTTCCGGGTTGCCCTCGATCGCAGTGCCGAGCGCGGCGAGCTGTTCGGCGGACCATTTCGTGCCGTGCAGTTCATCGAGGCCCGCGAGCACGCCGACCAAAATCGTCGCGCTCGATCCAAGCCCGCGCGCCGGCGGCACGTCGCCTTCGATGCGAAAGCGGAAGCCATGCGGTGAAATCCCGGCGGCCGCGAAGAAGCGATCCGCGGCCGTCGCGACGAGGTCGAGTGCGCGTGCATCGGCCGGGCGCTCCGGCTGCGGCGCCACGACTTCGCGCGCGCGGGCGAGAGTCACGCGATTGTAGATCGTGAGGGCGAGGCCGAGGGTATCGAACCCCGCGCTACAGTTCGACGTACTGCCGGGCACGCGCACGGTCACGCTGTCGCGGCCTGAGCTCATCCGCGCCGAAACTTCATAGCCTTATCGATCTCGCGATCGACGACGCGCTTTTTCAGATCCTCGCGCTTGTCGTAAAGTTTTTTGCCCGTGCCGAGCGCGACTTCGACCTTCACGAGCGCCTCCTTGAAATACATCCGCAGCGGCACGAGTGCGCGACCGCCGGCCTCGAGCGCGTGGCGGATTTTCTCGATGTGCCGTTTGTGCAGGAGAAGTTTCCGGATGCGCTTGGCGTCGTGATTGTGGATGTTGCCAAAGGCGTATTGCTCGATGTGCGCGTTGTGGAGCCAGACCTCGCCCTTCTCCACACGCGCGAACGCATCGCTAATCTGCGCCTTGCCCGCGCGGATCGATTTCACCTCGGTGCCGCGGAGCTGGATGCCAGCCTCGAAACGCTCATCGATAAAATAGTCGCGCAGCGCCTTCGAGTTGCGGATCTCGGTGAAGCGGGTGGCGTCTTTTTTCTGGGCGGACATGGTGGTATCGAAAGATGTAAACAAAAAAGGCGGCGCCGACAAGCGGGCCGCCCAAGGAAATGATTTGTTCGCGAGACTCAGTTCGTCGCGAGCTCGTGGCTGATCTTGCCTTCGATGACCTCGCGGAGGGCTGTGTCCTCGGGCGTGAGCTTTTCCAACGACTCGACGAGCGGGCGGTTGCCCCGCTTCAACTGCTTCACGCGGCGTGAAATCACGTTGATGAGCACGTTCGGATCGGGAATGGATTTGAGGGCGTCTTTGATGTAATCGTCTCTCATGGCTGGGCGGATGCGGTGGTGAAAACGCGCAAAAACACAGACAGCCGGCCCAGGCGTCAAGGGTCAATTTCCCGGCTTGCGTGACGGTCTCATCCGGCACGACCCTCGCGCATGCTCATCGCGTGGACGACAGTAGGAACCAGCGCCGACGCTGACCGGCTGGCCGTCGATGCCGTGGCCGCGGGTTTGGCCGTTTGTGTACAGGTCGACGGACCGATCGTCTCGCATTTCCGGTGGGAGGAGAAACCTGAGCGCGTGGAGGAGTTTCGGCTGTGTTTCAAGGTCATGCCGGCGCACCTTTCTGCGCTCCGGGACCTCGTCTTGAACGCCCATCCTTACGACGCGCCCGAGTGGCTCGCAGTGCGGGCGGAAGACGTGGGAGAAAAATACTTGTCATGGGCCAAGGCGACCGTTCACTCTCCGACCCTTTAGCAACTCGCAACCCTCACTTTTAACATCATGTCACAGCACAAAAGTCTCCAAGGCGTCTCCGGCCTCGTCGTGAAACGCAACGTCCTCAAGCGCTTCGAGCGCATCGATATTCTCAAGAAGCGCGGCCAGTGGAAGGCCGGCGATCGCGTGCAGGGTCTGCGCAAGACCAAGCCCGACGTCTAAGCTCCTTCTCGCCCCTTTCGGCAGGCAGTTTTAACGCTGCCTGCCTTTTTTTTCCCCATGCACGACAAATTGATGGAATTGGCCGCGTGGTATCGCCAGGCGCTTGAGGGCGGCGGCTACCCGATGATCGTTTTGCTGATGGCGATCGAAAGCTCGTTCGTGCCGCTGCCGAGCGAGCTCGTGATTCCGTTCGCCGCGCACTACGCCGTGACGCGCGGCCATATGAGTGTCGTGGGCGTCGTGCTGGCCGGGGCGCTGGGCTCGTGGATCGGAGCGACCGTGATGTATTGGGCTTCACGCCTCGCGGGGCGGCCGCTCGTGCTGCGCTACGGAAAGTATTTCTTCATCTCACCACAGAAGGTCGAGCAGGCCGAGCGCTGGGCCGCGAGCTTCGGCAGCTTCGGCATCTTTGCGTCGCGGTTGCTACCGGTTGTGCGCCATCTCATCGGCATCCCCGCCGGGATCGTGCGCCTCGGTTATGGCACCTTCTCAATCTACACGCTCTTCGGTTCGATCGTCTGGTGCGGCGTGCTCGCATGGGTGGGCGTAAAGGCCGGTCAGGACGAGCAACTCGTCAACGGTGACTTCGGCCATCTCGCGTTGTGGGTCGGCGGGATCGTGGTCGTGATGGGCGCGATCTATTGGGCGTTTGTGCACCGGCACATGAAGGCCGGCCCGTCCACGAAGTGATGGTTCGCGCTGACCGAATCATTTTTTGACCGGAAGCGTTTTTTGTAGTCGGGAAATTTCGTCTTCCGCCTTCGCCAGCTTCGCTTGCAAGTCGTCCGACCGCGCTCGGCTGTCGTCAAGTTGGGCTTTCAAGCGGGCTACATCGGCGGTCACATCCGCAAACTGCGCCTTGACCACCGTCGCCTGTGATTTCGCCAACTCCATCTCACCCTGATTCCGGATCGAGGTGACTTTGGCTTCTTCCATCTGAGACTGAAACGAGTTCGCGCTCGCCCGCGCCTTGTCGAGTTGCTCCTGCAGGTCGGCGGCCGCGGCTTTGCCCTCGTCCACCTGGGTCTTCAGTTGAGCGGCCACCGTGTCCGCCTGATCCACCTGACGCTGCAGTTTGATCGCGCCCGCCTTCGCGTCGGCCAACTGGGCGATGATCACCGTCGCGGACGCTTCCTGCTGCGTCGCGTGATTTTTCTCTTCGCTGATCGCCGTGTTGCGCGCGCTCAATTGGGTCCAAAGGAAGCCAGCCGTGATGAACAGCACGGCCGCAAGCACGCCCAACGCGATCACGTGCGGCGGGGTCTTGACGGGGATCGGTGGCGCGCCCTGCTTGTCCGAGTCGCCGGTATCGGTCCGCGCGGCTGGCGCAGCGGGGACTGCCGTCTTGGCGACGGGTTTCACCGGGGCGGGAACGGGTGCGGCAACTTTTTCAACGGCAGGGACCGGAGTAGCCGGCTTTGCCGGGGTGACAACAGAAGGTTCAGGCATGGTGCGCGACTTTATACGAGCCGGCACACGCGCGATATGAGGTGTTACCCGACTTCACGTGATCGCACGTGTGCGGGACCCGCGCGAACGTCCTCCCGCAACGCGGAAATATCAGTGGAATCGCAGCCGCGTCATCCCTGGCGCTAAACACCGTCGATCAGAATGAAAACGACGCGTTGCACTCCAGCCCTTGCGACAACCAAAAGCCGAGCACGCGCGTCACTGGTGCGACCAACGATAACCCACCCCGGCCAGAAAAATATCGGCGTCGCGATTGTAGCTGGTTGTCACGCGATCAAAAACAATTCGCGCGACCCAATGTTCGGAAAGCCGCGTCGAGACCGTGAGCGAGGCCAGGGGCGCGATGGCTGCGGGATTGCTCCGTCCCACTCGGGCGGAGTCCTTGCGATCAAGATAAACGTAAGATCCGAGGCCGACGCCAACCGTGAGGCGCTCATGGAAAAACGTGTTCACAAACCAGAGCTGGGTGGCGAGGCCGCTGCGGCGGACGATTTCGGGATCACCTTCGTAGACGACCGAGGCGGTCAAATCGAGATGCGGCAGGAGACCGCGACGGTATTCACCGGCATAGGCGCGAGCGCTTTGGCTGAGGAACGTGTTCACGACACTCTGGCCGCCGAAGAGCGTGAACTCGTTTTCGGTCACGTAGGCATATTCCTCCGGGGCATCGCCGAGTTGGCCACGCATGGGTTTTTCGCCCTGCCCAAGCCAAATACCCGCACCCACCGTCATGGTGTTCACGTTAATCTGATGGCTCGGGGTGATGCGATTCAGCATCATGCGATAGAACCAACGGTTCGAGAGATAGCCGGTGGCAGAGAAGCTAAAGGGGTCACCGCACGAAACGGAACTTAAAGCACGCTAAGGAAAATCTGCGAAATAGGTGTCTGCCGGCCAGGCCTCGTTTTACCTTGCAGCAACGGGTCCGGGTCTGGCCCGATTTTGCATTCCCGCCCGCCCATGCCACGCCGGTCCATTTTCACCGCTGTCGAGCGTGCAAGTCTGTTGGCGCTGCCTGACAATCAAGACGAGTTAATCAAGCAATACACTTTCACCGAGGACGATCTCAGGATCATTCGCGCACATCGCCGTCCTGCCAACCGCTTGGGATTCGCCGTTCAGCTCTGTTACATGCGCTTTCCTGGCGTGATTCTTGGCGTAGATGATGAGCCACAGCAGCCATTGCTCCATTACGTCGCGAGTCAGCTAAACGTCCCGGTCAGTTGGAAAGAATACGGTGATCGCCCACAGACACGCCGAGAGCACCTTGTGGAGCTTCAATCGATCTTCGGTTTTCAGACTTTCAAGACAGCGGTCCACTATCGAACTGCTGTTCAAAGCCTGGACGAACTGGCGCGCCAGACCGACAAAGGCATCGTCCTTGCCATAGCATTGATTCAATTCCTGCGCGGTCGCCAAATTCTACTGCCGACCATCGATGTGATTGAGCGCATTTGTGCGGAGGCCGCGACCAAGGCGACCCGCCGAATATTTCGGACGCTAACGGCCACGTTGACCGAGACCCACCGCCGCGGGCTCGACGCCCTGTTGAAACTGCGCGACGACAGCAAGGTCAGTGTGCTCACCTGGCTGCGCGAGCCGCCGGGTGCCCCGAAGGCGAGGAATCTCCTCGAGCATATCGACCGCCTGAAAACGATCGAGGCGCTGGACCTACCCGAGAGGGCCGGCCGGGAGCTGCATCAGAATCGCCTCCTCAAGATTGCCCGCGAAGGCGGCCAAATGACGCCCCAGCACTTGGCTGAGCTGGAAACGGTTCGTCGTCACGCGACGTTGGTGGCGGTCATGCTGGAAAGCAAAGCCACGGTCATCGACGAAATCGTCGATCTGAACGACCGGATCATCGGCAGCCTGTTCAATCGTGCCAAACATCGGCAGGAGCAGGATTTTCAGGACGCGAGCAAAGCGATCAACGAAAAGGTCCGACTGTATGGACGTGTCGGTCAGGCCATCCTGACGGCCAAAGCGGAGGGCACGGATCCTTTTGAAGCGATTGAACGCGTGCTCCCGTGGCCTGCCTTCGAGCGTTCGGTCGCTAAGGCGCAGAAGCTTGCTCAAGGTGAGGACTTCGATTTCCTGCCCCGGCTTGCGGACGGCTACGGCCGGATTCACGGCTACACGGACGCGTTTCTGAATGCCCTGCATTTTCAGGCGTCGTCGGCCGCGCGCGATGTCTTCGATGCCGCGGAGACGGTGAAGGTGATGAACGAACTGCGCATCCGCACGGTGCCAAAGAATGCGCCCACGGCCTTTGTGCGAAAACGCTGGGAGAAGGTCGTCTTCACGACGGATGGGCTGGATCGGCGATTCTACGAGCTGTGCGCCATGAGCGAACTCAAGAATTCCCTGCGCTCGGGCGATATTTGGGTCGTTGGCTCGCGGCAGTTCAAGGATTTCGACGAATACCTCCTGCCGGCGAACCGTTTTGCCGCGCTGAAGCAGTCGGCGGAGTCGCCCATCGCGATTTCCTCGAACTGCGACCAATACCTGAAGGACCGGCTCGGCCAGCTCGAACGGCAATTGGCGACCGTCAACGACCTCGCGAAAGCCGACAAGCTGCCCGACGCCATCGTCAACGCAGCGGGTTTGAAAATCACGCCGCTCACCAATGCCGTGCCCGACCAAGTCGAGCAACTGATGCAACAGGCCTATGCCCTGATGCCCCACGTCAAGATAACGGAGCTGCTCTTGGAGGTCGATCAATGGACCCATTTCTCCCGGCACTTCACCGACATCCGATCGAACGAACCGGCGGACAATCAGATTCTCCTGCTGACGGCGATTCTGGCGGATGGGATTAACCTGGGGTTGACCAAGATGGTCGAGTCCTGCCCCGGCACAACCTACGCGAAGTTGTCGTGGCTGCAGGCTTGGCACATTCGGGACGAGACCTACTCGGCCGCGCTCGCCGAATTGGTGAACGCCCAATTCCGGCAACCTTTCGCGGCCCAATGGGGCGATGGCACGACGTCGTCCTCCGATGGCCAGCGATTCCGCGCGGGCGGCCGGGCGGGCTTCTCGGGCAACGTGAATCCAAAATACGGCAGCGAACCCGGCGTCCTGTTCTACACGCATATTTCCGATCAATATGCGCCATTTCACACGAAGGTGATCAATGTCGGCGTCCGCGACGCGACCTACGTCTTGGATGGCCTCCTGCACCACGAGTCCGACCTCCGCATCGAGGAACATTATACCGACACCGCCGGGTTTACGGATCACGTTTTTGCGCTGATGCACATGCTCGGCTATCGCTTTGCCCCGCGGATTCGGGACCTCGCGGACAAGCGGCTGTTTGTGCCCGGCGACGATCAGGAATACGCCGCCCTCGATTCCCTGATTGGCGATCAAATCAACGCCTCGCATATCCGCAACCACTGGGACGAACTCCTCCGGCTGGCGGTTTCCATCAAGGAGGGCACGGTCACGGCTTCGCTCATGCTGCGAAAATTGGGCAGCTATCCGCGGCAGAATGGCCTCGCCGTGGCATTGCGCGAACTGGGCCGGATCGAACGCACGTTGTTCACGCTCGACTGGCTGCAAGACGTGGAGTTGCGGCGGCGTGTCCATGCCGGATTGAACAAGGGCGAGGCCAAGAATGCGCTCGCCCGGGCGGTGTTCTTCAACCGGCTTGGGGAGGTGCGCGATCGCAGTTTTGAAAACCAAAGATACCGGGCGAGCGGGCTCAACCTGGTGGTGGCGGCCATCATCCTCTGGAACACGGTCTACCTCGATCGCGCCATCAGCGCTTTGCAGTCGGCAGGCCGGCACGTCGACCCGAGTCTCATACCGCATCTGTCTCCGATTGGCTGGGAGCACATCAACCTCACGGGCGACTATGCCCGGCATCGATGTTATCACCGGGGGCACGGATGAGGCGCCGGCAAACGGCGTAGGTGACGCCAAAGGCAGATACAGTTCAGCGGGATCTGGCTTGACGTTATCATGATGACGCTATCAGTTATCATTCATGAGAACGATCGTCGACCTAACCGAGGAGCAAGTGGGAGCCCTCGCTCGCTTGTGTGAGGAGCAAAAGATTTCGCGCGCCGAAGCCGTCCGCCGCGCCGTCGACCGTTTGACGGGCGAAAGTGCGGCCGTGCCGAAAGAGACCGGCTTCGGCCTGTGGAAGCACAAGCGCCTCGACGGCCGCAAACACGTTGACCGACTTCGCGCCGAATGGGGTGCCCGATGAGGGCGATCATCGATAGCGATGTGCTGATCGATTATCTCCAGGGGCTCAACAAGGCAAAGTCGGAGTTGGATCGGTATCCGAAACGAGAGATGAGCATTGTCTCGTGGATGGAGATAATGGCGGGAGCGGATTCACCGGAGGAAGAGAAATCATGCCAAGGATTCCTGAATAGTTTCACCATCCATCACCTTTCGATGGAGGTCGCGAGCGAAGCCGTTAAGATCCGAAAAGAATTCCGGATTCGGCTGCCCGACGCCATTGTATGGGCGACGGCGCGGAGCCAAGGCTGTTTGTTGGTGACGAGAAACACCAAGGATTTTCCTGCGTCGGAGCCGGGCATTCGCATTCCCTACGAGGTTTAGGCCCGCCTCGCTGGCCAGCGCAGGGCCGGGCGTGTCGCGGCCCGCCCGAAGCGCCGCCAGGTGCGGCCGGTGGTCCCCGGCGGAAATCAATCCCTTGCGAGCTAAAATGCGGCCGTTGCAGACGAAAGTCTTGGCGCAGGGCCGCGGTTCTGCCGGGCCGGAGCGCAGATCGAAGGGAACGGATTACGGTGAGCGCGATGCAGAACGCATCGCACCATGAAAACAAAAAATCCAACCATCGTTTATCTGAGGGTTTCAACGGCGGAGCAGGAGACCGATTCACAGGAACACCAAGTGCTGGAATACTGCCGGGTCCGTGGCTGGCCGGAGCCACTCGTCCTGCGCGACGCCGCTTCTGGCGCCACCACCGGGCGGCCGGGACTCGAGGCCATGCTAACGCTGGTAAGAGCCGGTGGCGTCCATCAGGTTGTGACCTACAAGCTAGACCGGTTAGGTCGCAGCCTCACTCACCTCGCCATCATCGTGAACGAGCTGCAAACGCGCAACGTGGCCCTAATCTGCACGAGCCAGGGCATCGATACCTCCAAGCAAAATCCAGTCGGCCAGCTCCAACTCGGGGTCCTCATGGCTGTCGCCGAGTTCGAACGGGCGCTCATCAAAGAGCGGACCATGGCCGGATTGGAAGTTGCACGCAAGAAGGGCAAACGGTTGGGACGTCCTCCCCTGGACCCCAAGGTCATTCGGCTCATCCTGAAGACCGCGGCGCGAGTAGGTCTCCACGTCCGGGCGATTGCGAGGGAGATACGAACTTCCCCGAGTTCGGTGTAGAACGCCAGTTCACCTTCGACGTCGGCGCCAACTAGAAGCGATCACGGATTGAATCGGGCTTTTACGTGGGCGCCGGCCTGCGTGAGCGGTAGTGCTTGGGGCCTTTACGCA
>CAITWF010000024.1 GCA_903896015.1 uncultured Opitutia bacterium
CTTCGGTGGCGCCCTCGGCTTCACCAATGCAGGCACCTATAACAAGAACGCCGCCGGCACCACCACGATTGGTCTCTCCTTCGCCAACTCCGGCACCGTCAACGTCAACTCCGGCACCCTCAACCTCAACGCTGGCGGCTCGAGTTCGGCGAACTTCGCAACCGCGAGCGGAGCCACGACGATTTTCAGCAACAGCTACACGCTCTCAAGTGGGGCCACGCTCACCGGCCTCGGCCAGTATACGCAGACAGGCGGCACCCTCACGATCGCCGGCGCGACAACGGTGACGAATTTCGCCCAGTCCGGCGGTACGATTGCGATCAACGGCACGCTCAGCCTCGGAAACTTTTTGATGACCGGCGGAAATGTTTCCGGCACTGGGACGTTGAATGTGAGCGGGCCCTTCACGTGGTCGGGCACGACCCTCAATGGTCCCGGAATTTTCAACGCCAACGGCGGCATTTCGCTTATAGGGAACGTCAGCATTTACAACGCGCAGACCCTCAACCTCGCGGGCACTTCCACGTGGAGTGGCGGCACGATCTATGAGGGCACCGGCGCGATTCTCAACAACGCCGGCACCTTCAACCTCAC
The DNA here is from genome assembly GCA_903896015.1 of uncultured Opitutia bacterium. GTDB lineage: Bacteria > Verrucomicrobiota > Verrucomicrobiia > Opitutales > Opitutaceae > CAITWF01. The sequence goes on from CAITWF010000024.1 coordinate 595, forward strand.
CAGCAACGACAGTTTCTACAACTACTACGGTGGCACCCGGATGACCCTCAACAATTCCGGCACCCTCACCAAGTCCGGCGGCACCGGCACCTCCAACATCGACGCTGTTTTCAACAACACCGGCTCCGTCTCCGTTTCGACCGGCACCCTCGAATTCGCCGGCACGTTCGCCCAATCCGGCTCTTCGAGCACGCTCAAGGTAAGCAACGGCGCCACCCTCCGCTTCGATCAATCGGGCGGCCTCGCCCTCGCCGCTGGTTCTCTCATCGGCAGCGGCAACGTCGTCGGCAACGTCACCTCCTCCGGTGTCATCTCGCCTAGCAGCAGTTCGTTCAACCCCGCCGCCACCCCTGGCCAGCTCAACCTCACCGGCGATCTCAGCCTGCTCGCGGTCTCGTCGCTGCTCTTCGAACTCGGCAGCGGCACCAAGCCCGGCACCGACTACGATTTCATCGCGGTGTCCGGCGCAACAGCGCTCGGTGGTGCGCAGCTCAACGTCGGCCTGACCAGCGGATTTTCCGCAGCGGCTGGCCAAACCTTCACCCTCCTGACCGCCTCGGGCGGATTGAGCGGCACGTTCGCCAACGTCCCGAACGGCCAAATCCTTTTCGTCAACGGCGGCTCCTTCCTCGTGAACTACGGCGCCGGCAGCGCGTTCGCCACCAACAGCCTCGTCCTCTCCAATTTCGTCCCCGTGCCCGAACCCGCCACGTGGACGCTTCTGCTCGCGGGCTGCGGCACGCTCCTGATTTCGCTTCGCCGGAGAAAAAGCTGACGCACGCAACCAACGCCGTCACGACGGCGTCTCGCCTGTTGCCGGTTACACCTGGCGACCCCATGCGCTTACTTCTCGCCTCGCTATTTTTTCTCACCTCCGTTTTTGCGCGCGCCGCCGACGCCGACGCCGACGTGCTCGCGCACCTGCGCCCCGGCCATCCGCGCCTGCTCTTCACCGACGAGCAACTCGCGGCCGCCCTCGCCGCCGCGAAAACCGATCCGCTCCGCGCCCAGCTCCATGCGCGCCTGATCGAGGTCGCCACAGCCGAGCTTACCACCACACCCATCAAGCACGTGCTCATCGGCCCGCGGCTCCTCGATCAATCGCGCCGCGCCCTCGGCCGCGTGATGACGTGCGCGATGGCGTTTCGCCTAACAGGCGATCTGCGGTTCGCCGAGCGCGCGAAGAAGGAATTGTTCACCGCCGCCGCCTTCGAGGACTGGAACCCCTCCCATTTCCTCGACGAAGCCGAGATGAGCCTCGCCTTCGCGATCGGCTATGACTGGCTCTACGCGCAGTTCTCGCCGGACGAGCGCGCCACGCTCAAAGCCGCGTTGCTGAAAAACAGCCTCTCGTTCGCCCGCGCCGCGTACGCCGCCGGCGGTCCGACCGACAAGCGCGTGTGGTTCGTCACCGCCAAGCACAACTGGAACCAAGTCTGCAACGGCGGCCTCCTCGCCGCCGCTCTCGCCCTCGCCGACGAAGAGCCCGACCTCGCCCGGCTCGTCATCAACGGCGCGCGCAAATCGCTCCCGCTCGCGATGGACGCCTATCAACCCGACGGCGCATATCCAGAGGGCCCAGGCTACTGGGGCTACGGCACGAGCTACAACGTAATCGCAATCGCCGAACTCGAAAGCGCGCTCGGCACGGATTTCGGTCTCAGCTCCGCGCCCGCCTTCGATCGCACCGCGCTCTATCGCCTCTATGTGCAGAGCCCCGCGGGACAGGCCTTCAACTATGCCGACGGCGGCGCGAACATGGGTGCGCAGGCCGAATACACGTGGCTCGCCGACCGCTACCACCACGCGACCGCGCTCGCGCACAGCCGCGAATTGATCGCCGAGGCCCTCGCGAAAAAGCTGCGCAACTCCGAAACCGATCGCTTCGCCGCACTCCACGCCGTGTGGTTCCCCGTGCTGCCGCGCGCCGACATCGCCGACGCGCCGCTCGACGCCCGTTTCCGCGGTCACGCCGAGCTCGCGATCTTCCGCAGCGCGTGGCACGACCCCCGCGCGCTCTTTATCGGTCTCAAGGTCGGCCGCAACGACGTCAACCACGCCCACCTCGATCTCGGATCATTCGTGCTCGACGCCGACGGCGTCCGCTGGGCGCAGGACCTCGGCCCCGATGACTACAACCTCCCTGCCTACTTCGGCAACAAACGCTGGACCTACTACCGGCTGAACAACCGCAGCCACAATACGCTCACCCCCGGCGACGCCCTCCAGGATCCGAAAGCCGCCGCGCCGATCGTTGCGTATGAATCGGCGCCAGCCCGCGCGATCGCCGTCGCCGACCTCACCAGCGCCTATCCCGGTGCCGCGAAAAAAATCCTCCGCGGCGTCGCGCTCCTCGATCGCGCCCGCGTCCTCGTGCAAGATGATCTGACCGGCGTGAAACCCGGCACCGCCCTCACGTCCCGAGTGCTGACGGGCGCAAGAGTGTCGCTCTCCTCCGACGCGCGCACCGCCACCCTCACGCAAAACGGCCGCACGCTCCGCGCCGAAATCCTCGCGCCCGCCGGCGCGAAATTTTCATCCGCGCTCGCCCGGCCGCCCACGGCCGCGGAGAAACAAAACAACGGCGTCACCGCACTCACCGCCGAATTTTCCGCGGATGCCCCCGACGTGCGCCTCGCCCTTCTCTTCACGCCAGTTGGCGATCATTGGCCCGCCTCTCTTCCCGCCCCCACGCTGACGGCGCTCGCCAGCCAGCCCTAACAGACAGCCAGCTGGCGCCGACAGCCGGCTTGCGCCCGGCACGGCGGGCGGTTTTGTGGGTCCAGCCCACGCTTCGCCATGCTTTCGCCCCTAGAGTTGTCTCGCTCGCTGCGTTTCACCGACGCCGCTCTCGAGGCCGACTACCAAAAGGACCGCAGCGATCGCGACGCACGGCGCGCCGCCGGGTTGTTACTCACCCTCGCCGCCCTCCTGGTGCCACTCGGCGCGATTCTTATCTTTACGAACGCCCGCCAGCATACGCCCACTCCGACGGCGTGGCTGGTGCTGCGGTTCGGCGTGCTGGTGCCGTCGTTGCTCTTGTCTGCTGCGCTGTGTCGCTCGGCGTGGGGCCGCGCCCACTTGCAACCGCTCATCGGTTTCGCCGTGGCGATTGCCGTCGGCACACACTCGCTCGAATGGTTCCTCGAGTGGACTCCCGCCATGTCGCTTCGTTCGCTGTGGCTCACGCCCATCGCGATGTTGTGGGCCGTCGCGATGACACTGCCGCTGAACGCCCGCGCCACCGCCGGCGCCTCGCTCGGCGTGCTAGTGATCGCGCTGGTGGGAATCGGCGCGTTGATCGCTCCCCGCTACGGCGCACCTGCGCTAGTCACAACAGCGATCGCGTATGCGCTGTGCGGCAGCGGCCTGTTTCTCGTCGCCCGCTGGCGCGAGCACGAGCAACGCGCCCTTTACGCCCACCGCCGCGAGCGCGATCGGCTCCTCGCGGAACTTCGCGCCCAAAACGACACGCTCCAGCAACTCATCGCCCAGCGCGACGAGTTCGTGGCCGGCGTCCTCCACGACCTGCGCTCGCCGCTCACCGCCGTGCTGCTGGGCACCGATCAGTTGCGCCTCGGCGAAGCGCTTTCTCCTCAAAGCCGGGCGGCGGTGCTCGACGACATCACGCGCTCGGCGAAACGCGTCGACTCCTTCGCCAACCGTTTCCTCGAACGACGCTCCCTCGAACGCGCCGCCGCCCGCCCCAACTTCGCCGACGTGACGCTCGATCCGATTGTCGAACGTGCCGTCGCCCACGCCCAGATCGGTGCCGCCCACAAACGGCAATCCATCCAGCTCGCGGCCGTCGTCCCCGGTCAGACGATCGTCGTCGACGAACTTCTGCTCGACCGCGCGCTCGGCAACCTCCTCGACAACGCCATCAAATATTCGCCGCTCGGCGCGATCGTCACCGTGCGGATCGACGTGGCGCCCGGCCTGGCCCCGCGCGCGCTCGTGTCCGTTACCGACACTGGTCCCGGCTTGTCGGGCGCCGAGCAGGCGAATCTCTTCCAGCCCTATCAGATGCTCGGCAAAAAAACGACCGGCGGCGAAACCTCCACCGGACTCGGACTCTCGCTCGTGAAACACTACATCGAAGGCATGGGCGGTGCGGTCGGTTGCCAAAGCGAGCCCGGCCATGGCGCGACTTTCTGGCTGACGCTGCGGCGCGCCGCCACGTCGGCTGTCTAACGGTAGACCAACTTCGCGCTCGTCGCGCGCCCGCCCGGCCGCCTAGCGTCTGCCCTCTTTCGCATGAAAAAATTCCGCGCGCATTTCCCGAAAATCAAAACGATCGCCTACGAAGGTCCCGGCACCGCGAACCCCCTCGCGTTCCGCCACTACAACCCCGACGAAAAGATCGACGGGAAAACGCTGAGCGACCACCTGCGCTTCTCGATCGCCTACTGGCACGCGTTCCGCGGCGTCGGCGCTGATCCGTTCGGCCCCGGTACGATCCAGCGCCCTTGGGAAAAAGGCACCGACCCCGTCTCGATCGCAAAGGTGCGGATGGATGCCGCGTTTGAGTTCTTCCAAAAAATCCGCGCGCCATTCTGGGCGTTTCACGATCGCGACATCGCGCCCGAGGGTCGCTCGCTCACCGAGTCCAATCGCAACCTCGACCAGATTGTCGTGCACGCAAAAGCGCTCCAAAAGGAAACCGGCGTGAAGCTCCTCTGGGGCACCGCAAACCTTTTCTCGAACCCGCGCTACATGTGTGGCGCCTCGACGAACCCCGACGCTCACGTCTTTGCCTACGCCGCCGCCCAGGTGAAGAAAGCCCTCGACGTCACGAAGCAGCTCGGCGGCGAGAACTACGTTTTCTGGGGCGGCCGTGAAGGCTACGAGACGCTCCTCAACACCAACCTGAGGCGCGAACAGGATCACCTCGCGACGTTCCTGCATATGGCCGTCGAGTACGCCAAGTCGATCGGATTCAAGGGCCAGTTCCTCATCGAACCGAAGCCGAAGGAGCCGACAAAGCACCAATACGACTTCGATGTCGCGAGCGGCATTGCGTTTCTGCGCACCTACGGACTGGAGAAACATTTCAAGTTTAACATCGAGACGAACCACGCGACGCTCGCCGGCCACACCTTCAACCACGAAATCGAAGTCGCCGCCGCGCAAAACATGCTCGGCTCGATCGATGCCAACACCGGCGATCTCCTTCTCGGCTGGGACACCGATCAGTTCAACACCGACGTAAAGGAGCTGACACTCGCGATGGTTTCGATCCTGCGCGCCGGCGGCCTCGGGACGGGCGGTTTCAATTTCGACGCCAAGCTCCGCCGCCCCTCGATCGATACAGAGGATCTGTTTCACGCGCACATCGGCGGGATGGATGCCTACGCGCTCGCCTTCAAGGTCGCGCGGAAGATTCTCGCCGACGGAAAATTCGAGGCGTTTGTCGCCGATCGCTACGCGAGCTTCGACACCGGCTATGGCCGCGCGATCGAGAAGCGGCGCACGAACTTCCGCGAGCTAAACAAACTCGTGCAGGGCAAGCTCGGCGAACCGAAGCCGCGCTCGGGCAAGCAGGAGTATCTGGAAAATCTCTTGAACACCTATCTGCACGGCTGAGTTCGATTCCGCCTGCTTCGCATGATCGGCCAGCCCATCCGCTGGGGCATCCTCAGCACCGCGCACATCGCACGGAAAAACTGGCGCGCCATCCAGCTCTCGGGCAACGGGGTCATCGCTGCCGTCGCAAGCCGATCGCGCGCGAGCGCGGAGAAATTTATCGCTGAGAACCAGGCTGTCGCACCGTTCGCGATCGCGCCGTGTCCAATCGGGAATTACGCCGAGCTGCTCGCCGCGCCGGACATCGATGCAGTGTATATTCCACTACCCACCGGTCTGCGCCAAGAGTGGGTCCTCCGAGCGGCGGCGGCCGGCAAGCACATCGTTTCCGAAAAGCCCTGCGCGACGAGCGGCGCCAATCTGCGCGAGATGCTCAGTGCGTGCGAACGGCACCGCGTGCAATTCATGGACGGCGTGATGTTCATGCACAGCGCGCGGCTTCCGCGGATGCGAGCCGTGCTCGATGACGGCACGAGCATCGGCCCGCTCAAGCGCATCACGAGTCACTTCAGTTTTCAGGCGCCGGAAAATTTCTTCACCTCCAACATCCGCGCGCATAGCGCGCTTGAGCCGCTCGGCTGCCTCGGCGATCTCGGCTGGTATTGCGTGCGGCTCTCGCTGTGGGCGGCGGGCTGGCGACTGCCGCGCGCCGTCACAGGCAGGATTCTTGCGCAACTCGGCCGCACCGACAGCCCCGCGCCCGTGCCAACGGATTTTTCCGGCGAACTGATTTTTGACGACGGGCTCACGGCGGATTTCCGCTGCTCGTTTCTCGCCGAATTTCACCAATCAGCCGAGATCACGGGCGCGCTGGGAAACCTCAGCGTCGACGATTTTGTTTTGCCGCGGGCCGAAAGTGAAATTGCGTTTCTGACGAACGGCCGGCGCATCGCCGTAGCGGAGCACGGCTCACCGCACACGACTGCACAGGAGACAAATCTGTTTCGCAATTTCGCCGCTCAAATCAGCCACGGCTCGCTCAACGACGAGTGGCCGGCCCACGCGCTGAAAACCCAGCAAGTCATCAACGCGTGCTGGCAATCAGCCCAAGCCAACAGCCAGCCCGTGGCGCTGCGATAAGCCGGCGCGCCGTGCCGCCGCTCACTTGACCGCGGTCGGCAGCGCGAAGGCCACCCATGCGTCGCCGGTCGGCGTGGCTATCTTGCCTCCGCCGCTCGCGGTGATGACGACGAACTCGCGTCCGTCCACTTCGTAGACCGCCGGGGGCGCCGTGCCCGCGCGAGGGAGTTTCGCTGACCACAACTCCTCGCCGGTGTCCTTGTCAAACGCGCGAATTTTTTCGTCCTTCGTGCCCGCGCAGAAAACCAAGCCTCCCGCCGTCACGGTCGGACCGCCAAAATTCTCCGTGCCGGTTTTCGGGATGCCGCGCTTCGTCAGCTCCTCATATTCGCCAAGCGGCACGCGCCACAAAAATTTCCCCGTGTTCAGATCGAGACAGTTGAGCTGGCCCCACGGCGCCTTCACGCCCGGATAGCCCTCGTCGTCTTCGACGAATTTGTAGGGCACCGTGAAATAGGCCGGCCGACCGTCGGTCGATGCTGTTGCACGGCGGGGCAGCGGCTGGTTTCGCCGCATGAGAAAGTCCAATAGGTCGCGCTGCTGCGCCTCGGTCATCGCCGGCTGCGGCGGCATGGCGCCTTTGCCGGTTTTCAACTGTGCCACCACCTCCGCGTCGCTCATCCGGTGGCGCAGGCCGACGAGCGGCGGCACCATGCCGAGACCGAGCCGCGCCGGTCCGTGGCACATGGCGCAGGTTTGCTGATAAAATTTTTCTCCCGCCGTCGGCGGCATCACCGGATCGCGCTCAAGTTCATCGAGCGGATAAACCGTCGCCTTCGACAGCACGTCGTTCGATGTGATGTAGAGCCGGCCCGTCGGCACGTCGATGCTCGCGCCCGTCCACTCCGCGCCGCCGCGCGACGATCGGTAGAGCATCGGCTTCGCAAGTTCCGGCGGCGCAAACCAGCCGATCGTCGAGCGCTCAACCTGTTTCATCACGAAGTCGTGCGCCGCCGGCGTGCGGGTCGTGATTTCGCTCAGTTTGATCTCGGGGTTCGTCAACCACTCGGGCAGCTCGTTGTCCGGTTGATACGGCGCGGTCACTTCGCCGGGCAGGGTCGAGGCCGGCGCCCGTCGCAGGCGAAACGGAAAAATCGGCTTTCCGCTCATGCGATCGAGCAGGAGAAAATTCCCGAGCTTCGTTCCCGCCACGACCGCATCCACTTTCCTGCCTTCGCGCGTAATTGTCACGAGCGACGGCGGTGCGGGACAGTCGACGTCCCACAAATCGTGACGGACGTTTTGAAAATGCCACAGGCGTTTTCCCGTGGTAGCATTGAGCGCGACGATGCAGTCACTAAACAGGTTGTCGCCGAGTCGATCGACACCGAGAAAATCCGGCCGGGCTGCGCCGACTGCGACAAACACGATGCCTCGCTGATCGTCGAGCGAGAGACCGCCCCACGGGTTCGCGCCTTCATGGCTCGAGCCACGCCATTCTTCCGCGCCAAATTCGCCGTCGCGCGGAATCGTGTGAAAGCGCCAGCGTTGCGCTCCCGTCTTTAAGTCGATCGAAAACACGTCGCCCGAAAATCCCGCCACCACATACGAACCGCGCCAGATCACGCCCACACCCGAGCCGCCTGTCGGCAGCGGCGTGCGCCCGTGCGTCCCAAAATCTTCGACGACCTTCCCTGCTTTAGGATCGATCGCGTAGATCCATTTTCCGCAGGCAAAGACGATGCGCGGCGCGGCGCCGCCCTCGCCCGGCCAAAAGACGAGTCCACGGCGGGCAGGTGCATCGTCGAGCCCGGGCCGCGCGGGAATCTCCGGACGAAATCGCCACCGCTCGGCGCCCGTCGCCGCATCGAGCGCTACGAGCGCACGGCCCACGGTCGGGAAGTAGATCACATCGCCGACCACGATCGGGTTGCACTGGATGTTGGCGCTGCCGTCGCCGGAGTGAAACGTCCACGCCTCGGCGAGCTGCTTCACGTTGGACTTGTTGATCTGCGAGAGGGCCGAGTAGCGGCGCGCGCCGGCGTCGCCATGCGATACCGTCCACGTGCGCAATGCATCCGCGATCGGCAGTCCATTTGTCGGCGTGAGTTCGGCGGACGTCGCCGCGGGGATGATTTTGAACTCGGGAAGCTGTGCACGCGCGGAGGCGTCCTCGATTTGGCTGCGGGCGCCAGCGGCCGTGAACAATAATGCGCCGCCAATCCGGATCAGCCACGCGGGCAAGGGGCGGAGGGATACCATACCTGATTTCTTTTCCAGCCCATCGCGTGTGTCGAGCGCGGTCGCGTGGATCGGCTAGGTTTTTCGCGGCGCCTTGTGCACGGTCGGGCCCTCGACCCAGTGCGCGGGCACTGTCGTCGTCATCGGCCAGGCGGGCACGCCGAGTTCGTTGCGCTGTAGCTGCGCGATCACGAGTTCGACGGCGCGCGCGCCGAGTTCACGCGGCTGCTGATCAAGGCCGGCGCAAGGCCGGGTGCGGTAGAGGACGTTGAGACTGGCGAATCCGTGCGTCTGCGGCACGCGAGCCCCCGCCGCCTCCATCCAATCGATCACGTCTGTAAAATGGCTGAGCACGACATCCGGGCGGTGTTTCTTGAACCAGACCTCGAAATCGCGTTGCCGACGCTCTTCGACGACGAGCATCGGCACCTTCTCAACTTCACTGTGCGTCTCCTGAAACGTGCGAAACGCCGCGCCAAAACGATGCTGCGTGCGCTCGTCGCGGCCGTGCTCGATGTAGAGGCCGGGGCGCCGGTAGCCGCATTCCATGAGGTGCGTGAGCACCGCCATCATCGAGCGGTAGTGGTTGCAGCAAACGCAGTGAAGCGCGGGCCGCTCGATCAGATAGTCGGTGTAAACGGCGGCGTAGTTCGACCAGTTGAGTTCCGACCAGTTGGGCGCGAACCACGACGGCAACAGCACCACGCCGTGAATGCCGCGCGACTGGAGGATCGAATCGAGCCGCGGCACCGTGATGCCGTCGCGCAGGACAAACTCCTCAAGCTTGAACCCCAGCTCGACCGCGCGCGCCCGCCCACCCGCGATCAACTCCCGGTGAAACACGCCATGCGGATCGCGGCGTTGCGGCTCCACGAGATCGAGTGCCGCGAGCACTCCGCGAAACGTGCCGCCGCGCGAGCGCCGCAGCTCTGACATCACCGCGGCGGCGAGCGGATTGCGCCGGTAGCCGGCCTCGCGCGCCGCGCGCTTCACGCGCTGCACCGTCGCCGGATCCACCCGGCCGCGGCCACGCAGCGCATCCGACACCGTCGTGTGCGAAAGCCCGAGCGCACGGGCGAGTGAACGAATCGTCGGCTGGGTGGACGCGGGTTTCACGCCTGACTGTCAAGCACTCCGATCCGTTGCTATGGCAAGCTTTCATTTTTGGATATCGGCTAGATACCCCGCCCCGTTCCCAAGCATTGTCGCGCCCCCACGCGGCGGGATCGCCCCTTGAAACCGATCGAACCCATGAACCTACCCCGAATCACTTCACTCCGCGTCGCCGCCTGTCCGGCGATCGCGTTGTTGGTACTGCCGCTTGCGGTCCCCTCCGTGTCGCACGCACAAGCGGTCGCCCAACCCAAAGTCGCCGATACTCCGCCGGCCGATAAGTCAAAGGACATCGTGGAACTCTCCCCCTTCGAGGTGAAAACCGAAAAGGACACCGGCTACTTCGCCGAGAACACCCTCGCCGGCAGCCGTCTCAACACCAACCTCGCCGATCTCGCGTCCTCGATCACGGTCGTCACCAAGCAGCAACTGGAGGATACCGGTTCGCTCGATATCAATGACGTGTTCAAATATGAGGCGAGCACCGAAGGTTCCAACACCTACACGCCGGTCGTCACGGACCGCGGCACGGCCAAGGACACCATCGGCGGCTACAGTCTGGGCAACGACGGATCGACCCTCACGAACGCCCAAGCGAACCGCGTGCGCGGCCTGACCGCCCCCGACGCCGCCATCAACAACTTCCCGACCAACAACCGCCTCCCGTTCGACGCCTACAACGTCCAGTCGATCGAAATCACGCGCGGTCCCAATTCCCTCCTCTTTGGTCTGGGTACTCCGGGGGGCATCGTAAATCAAACCGCGGCCCAGGCGGTGCTGAATCGTGACACCAGCACCGTGGCGGTTCGCACCGACAATTACGGGTCGTTTCGCAGCTCGCTCTCGATGAACCGCTCCCTGTTGAAGGACAAACTCGCCGTCTTCGGCGCGTTTCTCTACAATGACCAGCAGTTCGCCCGGAAGCCCTCCAGTGATCTTACCCGTCGCGAATATGCCGCCCTCACCTACAAGCCCTTTAGTAAAACGGTCATTCGCGGTTTCGCAGAGAATTATCAAAACAACGCCAACCGCCCGAATTCGATGACGCCCCGCGACTGGGTGACCCCGTGGCTCCAGGCCGGCCGTCCCTCCTATGATCCCGTCACGCGCATGGTGACGATGCTCGATACCGGCAAGACCATCGGGCCCTACACCACTTCCACGAGTTCGCCCGGCTTCGTCACAGGCAGCTTGACCGGCACGGGATCCATTTCCAACGTCGCCAATTCCCTGTTCGTGCCTGGCATCCAGTTTGCCGACAGCAGCGCCCGGGCCATCCGCGAAATCGACGGCAGCAACACCGTCGCCTATTTCCAAAGCGTCCCGACGCTCTATGCTCCGGCTCAAACGAACCCCGCCACGGCGACCCCGACGCTGGCAAGTCTTGGCATCCTCCCGAGCGACCCGCGCTACGTGGTGATGGATCGGATGTGGGCCCAATCCACGGCGCTGCCGCAGCCCACCACGGTGATCAACGGCAAGACCTACACCTACGGCAGTTGGCAGAATCCCGGCGTCACCAACAAGTCGCTCTACAACTGGACAAAATACAACGACGTCCAAACCAACTTCGGCTCGCTCCGTGCCGGCAACTACAGCCTCGAGGTCGAACATCAAATCCTCCCCGATTTGTATTTCAACGCGGGCTGGCTGCGGCAGGACATCGACTCGGCTGAGAATTACACGATGGGTTCACTGACGGGCAACACGGTGCAGATCGACGTCAACAAAAACAATATCGACGGCACGCCGAACAAATATTTCGGGCTGCCCTATATCAACGAGGGCATAGGCGGCGGCATGGATACCTTCTACCATCCGCAGACGGACGACAACTACCGCGCGATGCTCGCCTATAATCTCGACCTCACCAAGCAACAGAACTTCCTGAAATATTTCGGCCGCCACCGCGTGCTCGGACTATGGTCCTATCAGGGCTCGAAAAGCGCGGTCGAACGCTGGCGCAACGGCTATGTGAGTGGCGATGCCGACGGCACGCTGCGGTTTGTGCCCAACCTCACCCTCCCCGGTCAGCAGTCGGCGCTCAACGGACTCACTTTGATGCGCAAATACTACCTCGCGAGTCCCGGCGATCCGCAGGCCACCGTCACCCACTCGTCCGGTTTTTACGGCAATCAAGGATGGAACGGCCCGGTCACATCCCAAGTGCAGGTTTATAATTACAACACCGGCCAGTTTCAGAATGACACCGTGGTCGAACAGGCGCTCTTCTCCAGCTCGGGCAGTTTCCGCAGTGAACGCTATTTGAACAGTAAGACGATGGCGGTGCAGAGCTACCTCTGGAATGACCGGCTCGTCACCACGCTGGGCTGGCGCCATGACGACGTAAAGATTCGGATTACTTCAGTCGGCGCATTGACTGACACGAACGGTGTCGTCTACGCGCCGGCGATGACCAACGCGCAGCTCTACCAAAACGGCAACACCGGTCTAATCAATCATGATGCCGTCATGAGTCGCTGGTGGCGCTGGGATCGCTACACCGGCAACACCAAGACGATGGGCGGAGCTCTTCACCTCTTCAAGGACATGGAATTCGCACGCAAGTTTGGCGGCCAGGGTTCCCTCGCCTCGGAGTTCCTCAGTGGGCTGACACTGTACTTGAACAAGTCCGACAATTTCAATCCCCCGACTACTTTCCAGACTGACTATTTCAAGAAAGCGTTGCCCAAGCCGACCGGCAGCGGCTCCGACCAAGGCATCGGCTTCTCGCTGTTCCAGAACAAACTCGTGGTGCGCGTCAACTGGTATAAAACCGACAATCAGAACGAGCGCACCTCCGCAGCCAGCACCCTGCTCGGACGCCTGGCCTATTCGGACACGACCACGGGCCTCGCGTGGGCGAGCGCCGTACAGCGCATCCGCAACGGCGCGAACACGGCCGTTGCCACTTGGAACACCGACGCCGTCAATAACGTAAGCGATCCGGTCAACCAGCAAAAAATCTATGACCTGATCAAACTTCCCCTGAACTACTATAGCGGCATCGTCACGGGCGGCACGCAGAACAGCCAGGCCAAGGGCACGGAAATCCAGCTCACCTATAATCCTACCCGTAACTGGACCATCAAGTGGACCGGTGACCACGCAAAAACTTCCTACACGGATGTGGCGCCCCAATACGACGCGTGGCTCGCCGTGCGCCTCCCGGTCTGGCAAACGATCGGCGCGCCGGAAATCGCCGACTTCACGGACGGCGGCGGCGTGCAATACTCGCTCAAGAATTTCTGGAACGGCTACGGCTTCACCAACGTCGCCCAGAAAAACGGAAACCCGGGCAACACGAGCCCCCAAGATTACTTCAATAGCGTCGTCGTTTCGCAGGTCGCGCTCGCCAAGGCCCTACAGGGCGTCACCGCGCCGGATCTCCGACAATATCATACTTCCATCCTGACCAACTACCGGTTCACGGAAGGCCGGCTGAAGGGCTTCGGCATCACGTTCAACGAACGCTGGGAATCGAAAGCCGCGGTCGGCTTCCTCGGCAAGGTCGGCGATCCGGTCAACGCGCCCACCGTCATCAACGTCGCCGATCCGACCAAGCCGGTCTACGACCATGGCAACTACTACACGGATATCGGCTTTTCCTATTCGCGCAAAGTATTTGGCGACAAGATCGGCTGGCGGCTCCAGCTCAACATCAACAACGCACTCGAAAACGGCCGGCTCATGCCCACCGCGGTCAATTTCGACGGTTCGCCGTGGTCGTTTCGTATCATCGATCCGCGTCAGTTCGTGCTCACCTCCACGTTCACGTTCTGAGCCGCGCGATCAATTTGTGCTGACTTGACCGAAAGCGGCACGCGAAGCTCCCTCGACTCCGAGGGAGCTTTTTTTTGATGTCGTCCTCTCCATCCAGCGCCGCGCGCACATTCGAGCGCGCCCACTCCCGCGGCTCCGCGCGCTGGCTCGCGCCGGCGCTGCTCCTCGTCGCGGTTGCGCTCGCCTACGCCAACAGCCTTCACGCCCCCTTCCTCTTCGACGACACCGGCGCCGTCGTAAACAACCCCACGATCCGGCGCCTCTGGTCGCCCGATATTTTCAACCCGCCGGCCGATGGCAGCACCGCGACCGGCCGGCCGCTCGTCAACCTCACGTATGCGCTCAACTTCGCGCTCAGCGGCGAACGCGTGTGGAGCTATCATGCGCTCAACCTCACGCTCCACGCGCTGGCCGCCCTCGCTTTGTTCGGCGTCCTCCGTCGCTCGCTAGTGCTTCTCAAGTTCACATCGCCCACCGCCGTCGCCTTCGCGACCGCCGCGCTGTGGGCGCTTCACCCACTGCAAACTGAAACCGTCGTCGGCATTGCCCAACGCACCGAATTGCTTTGCGGATTTCTTTACCTGCTGACGCTTTACGGCTTCGTTCGCGGGACCGAAACCGCCGCGCCACGGCGCTGGATGGCGCTCTCTCTCGGGGCCTGTCTCGCCGGCATGGCCGCCAAGGAAGTGATGGTCACCGCACCGCTCGTCGTGCTGCTCTACGATCGCACGTTCGTTGCCGAATCCTTTTCCGCCGCGTGGCGCGCCCGCCGCGGCTACTACTCGGCACTCGCTGCCACCTGGCTGCTCCTCGCGTGGCTCGTGGCGCGCAACGGCGGCGCGCGCGGCGCGGCAGCCGGCTTCGGCCTCGGCGTATCGGGTTGGGCCTATCTACTGACCCAGTGCGAGGCCCTCGTCCTCTACCTGCGGCTCGCGCTTTGGCCCCACCCGCTCGTGCTCGACTACGGCACGGCGGTGGCGCACTCCATCGCCGAGGTGTGGTGGCAGGGTCTTATCGTGCTCACGCTGCTGGCTGCGACGATCTGGGCGCTCGTGCGAAAACCTGCTCTCGGTTTCGTCGGCGCATGGTTTTTCCTCATCCTCGCGCCGAGTTCGAGCGTCGTGCCCTTGGTGACTCAAACCATCGCGGAACACCGCATGTATTTGCCGCTCGCGGCGCTGATCGGACTCGCGGTCATAACGGCGCACCGCCGGCTCGGCTCGCGTTCGCGGTGGCTGTTTGCCGTCGTCGCGCTCGTGCTCGGCGCCGCGACCGTCGCCCGCAATCACGATTACCGCGACCCTGTCGCGATTTGGACCGAAAACGTCACCGCTCAACCCGAGGTCGCGCGCGGCCACAACAACCTTGCGTGGGCACTGCAGCAGCAGGGCAAATCCGCCGAGGCCAACGCGCATTTCGCCCGCGCGATCGCGCTTCAGCCGGAATATATTTCCGCCCACTACAGCTGGGGCGTAGCGCTATTCGATCAAGGCCGTGCCGCCGAGGCGATCGCCGAGTTCGAGACCGCGCTCCGGCTCGCACCAAACCATGCCGACGCCCAACTCAATCTCGGCAACGCCCTCATGCAGGTGCGGCGCTCCGCCGACGCCATCCCGCACTACGAGGCGGCACTGCGCCTCAAGCCCGCCGCCGACGCCCACTACGACCTCGCTGTCGCGCTGATGGATGTGAGCCGCGACGACGATGCGGTGGGACACTTTCGCGCGGCGTTGGAAGAAAATCCCGCGTTGCCCGAGGCGCATTACTGGCTCGGACGCCTCGCCGAGCGCGCCAGCCAGTTCGCAGACGCCGAGCGTCACTACGACGAAACCCTGCGCCTCGCCCCCGATCACGCCGCCGCGCACGCCCAACTCGGCGTGCTGCTCGCGCGCTCCGACCACCTGCCTGCCGCCGCCGAACAGCTGCGCAGCGCGGCCCGCCTAGCGCCCGCGGATGCCGATGCCCACGCGAACTTGGGCAACGTGTTGCTGCTGCAAAATCTCCCGCGCGAGGCCCTCGCCGAATATGAAGCAGCGCTCCGCCTGCGCCCCAACGATCCGCACCTGCGCGAAAGCGTTCAGCTCGCGCGCGATTCGATCCGCTGAACACGCCGGTCCGCGGGAAACAAGCGCGAGCGAATCAACCGCCACCGCGCCAGCCGAAAGCGCAAACCCGTGCCGAGGCAGCCGAATCCGTAGCGCACGCTCCGCCCAAAATCGATCGACGAGGCCTCTGGAAAATAGCGCGTCGGGCAGCTCACCTCCGCGATCGCGAATCCGCACCACAGCACCTGCGCCAGCATTTGGTTGTCGAAAACGAAGTCGTCGGAGTTTTCCGCCCACGGCACTTGTTCCAGCACCTCGCGCGCAAACGCCCGGTAGCCCGTGTGCCATTCGGCGAGCTTCGTTTCGCAAAGGATGTTTTCCACGAAGGTCAGCCCGCGGTTCGCCGCGTATTTCCACCACGGCATCCCGCCTCCCAGCGCCTGCCCACCGAGGATGCGGCTGCCAATCACGCAGGGGCAAAACCCATCGGCGATCATCGCGGCCATCGCGGGAATCAGCCGCGGCGTATATTGGTAGTCGGGGTGGACCATGATCACGATGTCCGCACCCGTCGCAAGCGCCGCCCGATAACACGTCTTCTGGTTTCCTCCGTAGCCGAGGTTGCGCGCATGCACGATAACTTCGGTCTGCGGCAGTTGCCGGGCGAGGCCGACCGTCTCGTCACGACTACCGTCATCCACCACGATCACGCCGTCAACCACGCCCTGAGCCATCACTTCGTCGTAGGTGCGCCGCAGTGTTTTCGCGGCATTGTAGGCGGGCATCACGACCACGATTTTTTTGCCGAGATGCATGGGGCGATAGATCAGTTGGCGCCCAACATCCGCTGCGCGCGCGCTGCGTTCTGGCGCGCCGACTCGTGCGCCGGATTCAGGCGCAAGGCCTCCTGAAACTGCTCCAGCGCCTGGCGCACCTGCCCGGCGCGCCCCAGGGCGGTGCCGAGCCGGTTCCGCAAATCCGCCTCGCGCGGCTGCAACCGCACCGCCGTTTCCAATTCCGCGATCGCCTCGTCCCGCCGGCCGAGCGCCTGAAGCACGTTGCTGAAATTCGCATGCGCCTCCGCGTCGCCGGGCCGCGTCTTCAGCAAAATCTCAAACTCCTCCACCGCCTCCGTCATACGCCCGCTTTGCGCGAGCGCGTTCGCGAGGTTCCCGCGCGTCGCCGCTAAATTAGGCGCAAACTTCAGCGCTTCCTTAATTTGATCGATGCCTTCTTCCACGTGGCCGGACAGCACCAGCGCGTTGCCGAGATTGTTCAGCGCCGTGGCATCGCCAGGCTTCAGCGCGAGCACTTGTCGAAAATATCCCGCGGCCTTGCCGGCCTCGCCGAGTTCCTGCCAGACATCGCCAAGATTGTTCAAAACCGGGACGACTCCCGGTTGCACCGCCAGCGAACGCTCCAGCCACAGGCGCGCGTCATCCAGTCGTCCCGCCCGCCGGCAATAATCGGCAAGCAGCGCCATCGCGCGCGCGTTGTCGGGCCGTTTCGTCACCGTGTCCTCGCAAATCGTGATCGCCGTCGCGTAGTCGGCGTTGCGGCGCTCCGTGGCGATCGCCAGCACAACCGCCGCGCACGCGAGCAACGCGAGCCCTTTTCCCGCGAGTAGCCGATGGGTCAAAAGGACGACGCCGACCACGACCGCGGCGAGCGGCAGATACATCCGGTGCTCCGCCATCGTCTGGCCCACGAGCGGCACTATGCTCGAACTCGGCGCAAGGATCATGAAGAACCACGCGCCGAGGCAGCCGAGCGCGGGCCGCCGCGCGAGTGCCCAAACCGTTCCCGCAAACAGGGCGATCAAGAGAATTCCCTGCCACCACACGTCGGCGGCGGAGTCCACGAGCCCCGTGCCGTAGTCGAGCACGAGCGGATGTGGCCAGAGCGACAGCTTCAAATACATCACGATGGCCTCGCATTGCGTCAGCAGGTAGCTCCACGCCGAGACGCCGAGTCCGAAGCCCGCCGACACCCCGCGCGCACCGCCTTCCTGCCACACGAACCACGCGAGCACCAGCCACGTGCCCGCGAGCGTGAGCAACAGCTTCCGATGGAGCCTCCATACCTCGCGCCACGAGTCCGAGGCAAACGCACGGACATAAAGCGCGACGAACAGCGGCGCCGACACCATCACCTCCTTCGTCGCCATACCTAGCGCGCACACCGAGCAGGCCAACCAGTGCCACTTGGCCACCGCACCCGGTTCCAAGGCCCGGATCGAAAACCACAGCGTGAGCAAATAGAGCAGCCCAAGCAGCGCCTCCGCTCGCTGTGAAATGTAGGTTACCGATTCCGTTTGCAGCGGATGCACCGTCCAAATCGCTGCGACGAGCAGTGCGATCTCGAACGCCTGCGCGCCAAACCGGTCCACCAACACCGGCTGCAACAGCGTCCGCCACGTCACGCCAAACAAAACCATTCCCGCCGCCACGTGGATCAGGAGATTGATCACGTGGTAACTCCACACACCGCTCCCGCTCACCGCGTAGCTCACGCCAAAGGAAAAATTCACCACAGGCCGCCCCGAGATCGGCAGACCCGTCAACTCCGGCGGCGGCGACAGCGCGGCCCACAAATCCCGCACCGAAGGATTCGTCACGATCGCGAGTTCGTCATCGAATACGAACGGCACCGCGAAGCTGTTGTGATATGCGGCCAGCGCCGCCACCGCGATTGCCAGCGCTGCAAAACGCGGCGTCCGCCAGAACGGCAGCTTCACCTTCGTTGGGGCGGGCGCCAGGCGCGCAAAAACCATGCCTCATCGCAGCGCGCCGCCGCCGCCTTGTCCAGCGTGCAGCCCGCCGGAGCGTCCGAGCGATTGCGTTCCCGCATCCTTGCAGCCACCCTGCGCGTCTTGCCTACAACGTTGATGAAAATCCTCCGTCTCGCTGCTCTCATCGCCGTCGCCTTCCTCGCCAGCTGCTCCTCCGTCAGCACCCGCGCCGTCGTCGATGTCACGCCGTTCAAAACCATCTACGTCGTCCATCGCCTCACCGATGACCGTCACATAGACGAAATGTTCGTCGCCGAACTCCAGCGCCTCGGCCACATCGCGTCGTGCGGCCCGCTGACGATGCTGCCGGACAACACCGACGCCATCCTCACCTACGAGGATCGCTGGGAGTGGGATTTCAAAACCTACCTAATCGAGCTCACCTTCACCCTCCAGACCGCGCGCACCGAAAAAAAGATCGCAGATGGACGCTTCTATCAGCCCACCCCGAAGGCAAAACCGCCCGCCGAGGTCGTCCACGAACTGCTCGGCACGCTCGTGCACACGAAGGTCGCGAAATAGACGTTCAGCCTCGCCGACGCAGGCCGGTTGCCGTGCGGCCCGCTACCCAACGGCCTTCAATCAGCACCGTCTTAGGATTCGCCGGCACGCCATAGTGGTTGCCGTGGAGTTGCTCGACCACCAGATCGATCGCCGCGGCCCCGACTCGCTCGTTGTTTTGATCGATGCCCGCGCAACCGCTCCCGCGCTCTGCGAGATGAAGGTGGGCGAATCCGATCGGCCGCTTCGCGCGCAACGCCGCCGCCTGCACGACCCCCTGGACCCCCGGCTCCGTGCTGACAACCGCCTCTGGCCGCTCGCGCCGCAGCCACGCCAGCAGTGCCTCCCGCTCCACGTGCTCGACGAAAAACAGCGGAAACTCCCGATCTGTTTCTGCGTGCTCGTGCTGCGCCAGCAGCGCGGACGAGATCCAATTGCGCTCCACCCGCTGGTCCTCGTGCCGGCTCATCACGAGCCCGATCCGCCGGTAGCCCAGCGCGAGCAGTTGCGCCAGCGCGAGTCGGAACGAGTGCACCTGATGATTTACCGCCCGATGCAGCGGCGGCCGCGCGAGCGAGAAGCCCAGCGTCGCCAGCGCATGATCGTCCCAGGGCAGAGTCAACGCGGAGCCTGTCAGTGGAAACGGCGCAAACACCACGCCGCGAATCCCGCGCGCGCCCAGCACGCGTTTCAACTGCGCCTCGGACAGGCCCTCTTCGCTCATGCGAAACACCTCCAGCCGGTAGCCGTGCTGCGCCGCGCCCTCGCGGGCGCCGTCGCGAAACCGGCGCAATGTCGCGTGTTGCTGCCTCGTCAGGGCGCCGGCGTAGCTCTCCACATAGGCGATGACATGGGCGTCGTTTCCCCGCGGATGCCAGCCGCGCAGACCGGCCATCAGCGCCGAAACGAGCGGATTACGCCGGTAACCCAGTCGCGCCGCCGTCGCCAGCACCCGCTCGCGCGTGTCCGCCGGGATGCTAGGATCGCGCCGCAGCGCCAGGGACACAGTCATCACGGAGACACCCGCGGCCTGCGCCACATGCTTCATCGAGGGTCGGATCGCGTGTTTCACTTTACGATTAAAGTGATAAAGCCCTCGCGGCGGTTGTCGAGCTGCGTCTTTCCTAACGTCTCTTCCCGAGCCCCGCGGCACCGATGCCGCCCAACCCCGCCTACCGCCCATGACTACCCCCCGTATTCCTCTGCTGACTATCGTCAGCCTCTTCACGGTTCCGTCTTCACTCCTCGCTCAAGCCGCCGCGCCCGAAGGCGACATCGTCAAGTTGAACGTCTTCGAGGTCAGCGCGCAGGAGGACGACGCCTACCGCGCCGCTAACACCACCACGGGGACGCGCTACAACACGCCCGTCAAAAACCTCCCCATGGACATCGAGGTGCTGACTCCCGCTTTCTTGCGCGATATTGGGGCGAATGACCTGCGCGATGCGCTCGCCTACGTGAGCGGAATTCAGCTCGACAATACCACGTCTGCGAGCGCCTCGACGGGGAATCCGGAAAATTCAACCCTGCTTGTCCGAGGCATCTCGGCGGCCAACAAAAAGGACGGCTTCGCTCGATTCGTCCCGGTAGACCCCGTCACGATCGCACAAGTGGACATCATTAAGGGCCCTGGCGGCGCACTGTATGGACAGAATGGAACGGGTGGCGTCGTGAACAACGTCGGTGTTACGGCCGGGAGCAAACCGACCATCCGAGCGAGCAGCAGCATCGGCTCCTTCGGTTTTCGCCGAGAGGAATTGGTGTTTTCCACGCCACTACCAAAGGTCAGCAGTGTGGGCTTCGCGATGCCGATGGCATATCAGGAAACCGGCAGCACTTGGATGTATTATCGCATTCATAATTTTGTCATGGTCCCGACGCTGACAGCCAAGGTCGGCGACAAACTGCGGCTGCTCGCGAGCATCGAATCACGGTTCAATGAACGCAACGACTTCAGCACATTTTTCCTGACCGACACCGCGCTCAACCCCGCCGGGCAGCCATATGGAACCCTTATTCCTGGTCGTCCAGGATCCGCGGTGCTTACAACGCCAAGCCAGCGCGACTTCCGATTCGACGGTCCCGACACTTACCGGCGCGAGCGCGACTACGTCACGACCTTCCGCGTCGATTATGCGTTTTCTGATCATCTCCAATGGTGGGGTGGCTTCAGTTCCGAGGACATCAATGTCCACGAGCAGGGCTGGAACATTGCGTTGCGCAACGCGAACGACAGCTCCATACCGCTCGCGATTCGAAGCGATCCCCGGTTCCTTGCTTTACTCCGGCCGTCCTTAGGCACGGCACAACCCCAGGTGCTCGACATACGCCCGAACAACATCACGGAGTCTGCTCGGACGGTTCGCCCAACCTGGAAATCGGAACTCTACTACGCCTTCAACTTACCCCATGTGAGCAACCGCCTGATCGTCGGCGTGAGCTACGGCCCCCTTCGCTCGGGCAACAACGCCCCGAACGATAATTTCTACTATGGCAACACTTCCTCGCCGACTGACGCCATCACCAAGGCATGGGAAGCGCTGCCGGCCAGCGTGGTGTTATCGCGTTTTCGGAGCCCGACCGACTACGTTTCTGTCCAACATTGGGACCCGGCAATTATCAGGCAGTTTCCCCAGGGGCCTCAGGCAATCAATGGCACAAACGCCTCGTATGTGACGTCGCTTTTCTGGGATCGAAACCTCTATGCCAATCTCCAGAGCGGTTTCTTCAGCGATAAGATCCAGACGATCCTCGGGGTCTTCGACACTCGCAACGACCGCGGCGGTAACGTCTACGACTCGCAGGGAAACTTTTTGTGGAGCAGCGCGCCGCCCGCGGGAAGTCCTTCCGGCACACCAGCCGGAATTCGGCGTCCGCAGCCAGTCCGCAACACGGCTCCCAGTGCCACCCTCATTTGGTTACCAAACAGCTCCGTTCGCCTCTACGCCAATGCCATGAGCGCGCTCGACCCGGGACCGTCCTACTCGGGCTACGACGGCAACGGCGTTCCGCTGAACGCAGCGCAAGTCACCAATGCGGAGGCCGGGATCAAACTCGACGTGTTAAAGGATACCCTTTTGGCGAATCTTTCCGTCTTCAAAATGGAGGACAAAAATCGACCCGTGAGCTACGGGGCCGCGATCCAAAATCTGCTCTTCGCCGCCGGCTCCGGTGCCACTCTTACCTCCGGGTTTGGAGCCTTCGTCAAGACGACGACCGATTCCAAAGGGTTCGACCTTAAGCTCGACTATCTCCCGACCAAGAACCTGCGACTGAACGTCGGAGTTTCTGAGAACAATGCCATTATCGTCGCGATCGATCCGTTTGTAACCCCAAACAATCCCAATCCAACGTTCCTTGCCGCCCAGAAGCAGTTCGTCGCCAATGGCGGAAGTTCGAGCAAGTATCTGGGCCAGCCAGCCACGGATATTTCAAAATATACCGGCACCGGGTATCTTCGCTATGATTTTACTTCCGGGCCGCTCAAGAGCTTCTGGTTACTCCTTGGCACGAAATATTTGGGTTCGCGCCAAGCGGAGATTGTATCCGTGAGCACCTCGACTGGCATCGCGACCGTCACGGATTGGCAGGTTCCGTCCCATTACGTATACGACGCCGCGTTCGGCTACCGGACTCGCTTGGGCAATTACGCCGCTGAGTTTAAACTAAATCTCAAGAATCTCGCCGACGACGAACGCTTTTATGCGGCGAACTGGCAAGTCGGACGGAGCTATCAGTTTACCGGGACGTTGCGGTTCTGAGGACTCGTAACCAGCCGCGTTGCGAAGCGTCACACCCACCTGACTTTTTGCATGACGCTATCTCCCAGGCCTCGTGCGGCATCATGAGTCGCCTCGGATCTGCCCTCGCAGCAATCGTCGCCTTCGCCGTGGTCGGCCGCAGCATAGCGGTAGTCCGGCTGCCACGCATTTTTGCCGATCACATGATCCTGCAAAGCGGACAGCCCCTTCCCATCTGGGGTTGGGCCGAACCGCGCGAAAAAATCACCGTTAGATTTGCCGATCAGCAAAAGTCGACGGTCGCAGATTCGACCGGTCAGTGGGAGTTGAAACTTGATCCGCTGGCCGCCACCGCCGCCCCGCGTGAACTGATTGTGCGTGGAAGCAATACCGTGACGTTCACTGACGTGGTCGTAGGCGAAGTCTGGATCGCCTCGGGTCAATCCAACATGGCCTTGCCCGTTTTCGCCGCGCACAACGCCACCGAGACTCTCGCCGCCGCCAACGATCCGCTGCTGCGTTTCTTCACGGTCCAGCACGCCACCGCCGCCGAACCGCAAACCGATCTTGGTGGAAAATGGGAACTCGCCAACCCCGCGAGCGCGAAAAATTTTTCCGCTGCGGCCTACTTTTTCGCCCGCGAATTGCGCGCGAAGTTGGCTTGCCCCGTCGCCATCCTGCACTCGTCCTGGGGCGGTACGTCCGCCCAAACGTGGCTCAGCCTCGACGCCCTGCGCAAGAATCCGCCGTTCACCGCCCACCTAAAACAATGGGAAGAGGCGCTCGCGCAGCATCGTGCCGTGCTCGCCGATCCCGCGCGCGCGGTCACCTATAAACAGGACTTGAAGCAGTGGCAGAAGGACGTCGCGCCCGCGTTCAACTCCATGATGAAGGACTACAATGCCGCCAACTCCCCCGGCCCGAAACCCGTGCCCGCGCGCCCCGAACCCATCAACCCCGATCCGATCGGCATGCCGAGCCCGTCAGCCCGTCCGTCAGTTCCGAGCGTGATCTACAACGCCCAGATCGCCCCGCTCGCCCCCTACGCGATTCGCGGCGCGCTGTGGTATCAGGGCGAGGCCAACGGCGCCGCTGGTGTCGAGTATCGCACGCTGCTTCCGCGCCTGATCGGCGACTGGAGAGCCCGCTGGGGCCAAGGAGACTTTCCGTTTCTGATCGTGCAGTTGCCTGGTTGGAATCACGATACCCGGGCTGCCGAGTTTCACGACTGGCCGTGGCTCCGCGAAGCGCAGGCGCTCACGGCGCAACACGTTCCCCACACCGCCCTCGCCGTCACGATCGACCTTGGAAACCCGAATGACGTTCACCCGAAGGACAAACTCGACGTCGGCCACCGTCTCGCGCTGCTCGCGCGCCGCCTCGTCTATGGCGAACTGATCGTCGCGTCCGGCCCGGTGTTTCGAGGTGTGACCTTCGACGGCCCGAGTGCGCGCATAACCTTCGACGAAGCCGGCTTTGGCTTCGCAATCAGCGAGGCCCCATGGCGCGCCGACGGAGTAGTTCCGTTGCCCACCGATCGCCTCCTCGGCTTCGCACTCGCCGGCCCCGATCGGGAGTGGCACGACGCCGATGGGCGCATCGAGGGCGACGGCGTGATTATTTCAAGTTCCGCCGTGACGGCACCCGTCGCCGTGCGCTATGCGTGGGCCAACTCCCCCCGCTGCAATCTCTACAATCGCGACGGCCTCCCCGTCGCACCCTTCCGCAGCGACGACTGGCCCCTACCCACTCTTCCAAATAAAAAATAGTCGCCTGCTCTTTCCCCGCTCTCCTATGGCTTCCCGCATTTCCCTCCGCTCTCTCATCATGTACGCCGCCTTCGCCGCCGCTACGTGCGCACGCTCGCAAACGCCGCCGGCGCCCACCGACACCGCGCCGGCCGACGAGCCCAAACTCCCCAAGCAACCGCGCCCACCGCTCCTCTCGCCGGCCGAAAGCCAGAAATGTTTTCAACTGCCCGCCGGCTACCACCTAGAACTCGTCCTCAGCGAACCGGATATCCGCGAGCCCGTGCTGACGGTCTTCGACGGTAACGGCCGCATGTTCGTCGCCGAGATGCGCTCCTACATGCAGGATGTCGACGGCACCGACGAGAAAGCCCCGATCAGTCGCATCTCGCTGCACTGGTCCTCGAAAAACGATGGCGTCTACGATCGCCACTCCGTCTTCATCGATCACCTCGTTTTGCCCCGGCTCATCCTGCCGCTGCGCGACAGCATTCTCGTGCAGGAGACCGACACCGGCGACATCTACGAGTATCGCGATACCGACGGCGACGGCGTCGCCGACGAGAAAAAGCTTTTTTTCTCCGGTGAGGAGCGCAAGGCGAACCTCGAGCACCAAACCAGCGGACTCATCTGGTCTGTCGACAACTGGCTTTACACGACCTACAATTCATACCGCATCCGCTGGACACCGCGCGGTGTCGTCAAGGAGCCCACCGCACCGAACGGTGGCCAGTGGGGCCTCACGCAAGACAGCTACGGCAAGCCTTGGATCGTCAACGCCGGCGGCGAACTCGGCCCGATCAATTTTCAGGAGCCGATCGTTTACGGCGCGTTCCGCATCCGCAACGAGCTCGCCGAAGGCTACAAGGAAGTCTGGCCGCTCGTCCCCATTCCCGACGTGCAGGGCGGCACGAGCCGCTTCCGTCCGCAGGAGAAAACCCTCAACCACATCACCGCCGCGTGCGGCGCCGATATCTACCGCGGCGATCGCCTGCCCGCTGATCTCGTCGGCGATCTCCTCTACTGCGAGCCCGTCGGCCGCCTCGTCCGCCGCACCAAGATCGAGGTCCGCGACGGCCTGACCTACCTAACAAACGCCTACGACAAATCCGAGTTCATCCGCTCGACCGACGCCTATTTCCGGCCCGTAAATCTGGCGACCGCACCCGACGGCACGCTCTATCTCACCGACATGGCGCGCGGCATCATTCAGGAAGGAAACTGGACCAAACCCGGCTCCTACCTCCGCGGCATCATCAAGCAATACGACCTCGATCAAACAATCGGCCGCGGCCGCATCTGGCGGCTTGTGCACGACGGCGAGAAACCCGGTGTGGCGCCGCACCTCCTCAACGAAACGTCCGCGCAACTCGTCGCGCATCTCGCGGATCCAAACGGCTGGTGGCGCGACACCGCCCAGAAGCTCCTCGTGCTCGCGCAGGATAAGTCCGCCGCGCCCGCGTTGGAAGCGATGGCACGCACCCACTCCAATCCACTCGCCCGGCTCCACGCGATCTGGACGCTCGAAGGCCTCGAAACCCTCACTCCTGATCTCGTGCAAGAAAAAATCCGCGATACCGATTCGCACGTGCGCGTCGCCGCGTTGCGCGCCAGCGAATCCCTGTTCAAATCGGGCGACAAATCGCTGGTCGCCGACACACTAAAACTGTTCACCGACGCCGATCCGAACGTCGCGATTCAGGCGATGATGACCGCCACGTTGTTGAAGTGGCCCGAAGCCCGACCGCTGATCCAAAAATCCGCCGTCGCCAGTCCTTCCGTCGGCGTGAAGCAAATCGCCGCGCAACTCCTCAACCCGCTCTCCACGCAGATCTCCGCCGAATATGGCGGCGCCGAGCGCACGCAGCTCGAACACGGCCAGCAGATTTTCATGGAGCTGTGCTTCGCGTGCCACGGCATCGACGGCAAGGGCACGCCGCTCGACGGCAAGGCCACCACGCTCGCGCCGCCGCTCGCCGGCTCCGCCACTGTGCTCGGTCACCGCGACGCCATCATCAACGTACTTCTGCTCGGCGCCGCCGGCCCGATCGCGCACCACAACTACGACGCGCAGATGGTCCCGATGGGCGCCAACGACGACGACTGGATTGCCGCCGTCACCTCCTATGTGCGAACGAGCTTCGGCAACAAGGCATCGATCATCACGCCGAAGGATGTCGCCCGCGTGCGCGCCGCGTGCGTCGGCCGCAAGGAGCCGTGGCAGCTCGCCGAGTTGGAGCAGCGCGTGCCGCAGCCGCTCACCGATCGCGCCGCGTGGAAATTCTCCTCGAACCGCGGCAAACCCGAGGCCGTGAAAATCGGGTTCACGATCGACCCGAAGGAGACACGCGATGCGTGGTTCCAAGTCGAGCTGCCAGAGCCGACCACGCTCGCTGCCGTGCGCCTCGGCGCGCTGAAAACTCCGCGCAACTCGCCCCGCGAATACAAAATCGAACTCTCAACCGACGGCACGACCTGGCTTCCTCCCGTCTTCCGCGGCAAAAGCAACGGCCCGATCGCCGAAGTGTCGTTTGCGCCGACGTCCGCCCGCTTCATCCGCATCACGCAACTCGCCCCCGCGACGGGCGCCGGCTGGAGCATCGACGAGCTACTCCTGTTCCGCGCTGCCGAGTCACCGCTGCAGGCGTCGAATGAAAAACCCAGTCCGTCCGCCACGCAGTAAGCCCTAGCTCGATTTCGATTTTCACGCGCTTGCTCCATTCGTATTGTCGATTTTCTCCAACCCCAGCACTGCTCTCCCCATGCGCCTCGTCTTTCGCCTCTCCCTGCTCAGTGTCGCTTTCGCAGCATCCATCCTCGCCGCCCCTGAAAAGATCAAAGTCCTGATCATCGACGGCCAGAACAACCACCAGTGGGCCACGACCACGCCGCTGCTGAAGCGTATCCTCGAGGACACTGGGCGATTCACGGTCGACGTTTCGACCACACCGCCTTCCGCGCCCGCTGCGCCCCGCCTCGCGAAAGATGCCACGCCCGCGCAAAAGACCGCCTATGAGGAAGCACTGAAGAAAAATGCGATCGCCGTTGCCGAGCACAAAGCTGCCGCCCCCGCGCTGTGGGCGAAATGGCGTCCGAATTTTTCCGCCTACGCCGTCGTCGTCTCCAACTACAATGGCGAGCGCTGGCCCGCCGAGGTCGAGAGCGCGTTTCTCGCCTTCGTGAACAACGGCGGCGGCTTCGTCTCCTACCACGCTGCAAACAATGCCTTCCCCGACTGGCCCGAGTATAACAAAATGATCGGGCTCGGCGGCTGGGGCGGTCGCAACGAAAAGGCGGGGCCCTATTTGCGACTGCGTAACGGCGCTTGGACGCGCGATATCACTCCCGGTCCCGGCGGCGGCCATGGCGCGCAGCACGAATTTCTCGTCGAAGCGAGCCTCCCCGATCATCCGATCCTGCGCGGGCTGCCCGAAAAGTGGATGCACGCAAAGGACGAACTCTACCACGGTCTCCGCGGCCCCGCCGACAACGTGACCGTCCTCGCCTCCGCGCTCTCCGACAAAACCAACGAACGCGAGCCCATGCTCATGGTAATCCCCTACGGCCGGGGCCGCGTCTTCCATACCACGCTCGGTCACTACGTCGACGCCGTGAACGGGCTCGGCTTCCAAGTCACATTCGCCCGCGGCACCGAGTGGGTCGCCACCGGCAGTGTCACCCTGCCCACACCGCCCTCTGGCGCGCTGACCGCGGATCACGCCGCGTTGCGCGAAGTGAAAGCGCCCTGAGTTTCCCTCCGTCGTCACCCGCGTGAAAACGCCCCGCATCGTTCTCCCCGCGATCGCCCTCGCGCTCGCGGTCACACTCTCCGCCGTGCAAGATCCCACCGAGGGTTCGCTCAACAAGCCCGAGCGCCTCGAATGGTTTCGGGATCAGGGCTTCGGGCTTTTCATCCACTGGAACGTCGACTCGCAGCTCGGCACCGTGATCTCCCACTCGCTCGTCGGCGCGTCCGACGATTACGTCGCGCGCTACTACGCGGAGCTTCCGCGGACGTTCAACCCGCGCAAATTTCATCCCGAGGATTGGGCCGCACTCGCGAAGCTCGCGGGCATTCGCTATGTTGTGCTCACGGCGAAACATCACTCCGGGTTTTGCCTCTGGCCGTCGCAAACGACCGACTTCACCATCGCCAACACGCCCTTCAAGCGCGATCTCACCGGCGAAATCGTGGACGCGTTCCGCGCCCAGGGCATTGCGCCCGGTTTCTATCACTCTCCCGACGATTTTTGGTGGCTCTGGAAAAACAGCATCCCAATCCAGCGCGGCGTCCCCGGCGTGCAGCCTGCGCAAAATCCCGGCCTGTTGAAGCACGACCAACAGCAAATCCGCGAGTTGCTCACGAACTACGGCCCGATCGATCTGATTTTTTTCGACGGCGAGCCGCAGGGTCTGCGCGAGGTCGCGTGGCAAACCCAACCCAACATCGTCGTGACCCGCGGCGCCATTCCGACGCCCGAGCAAAATATCCCCGGCGTTCCGCTCGACGGCGCATGGGAGTCCTGCATTACGATGGGCCATGGTTGGGGATATCAGCCGACGCTTGAGACCTACAAGTCCGGCGGGCAGTGCATCTCGCTCCTGATTGAGACGCGCGCGAAAGGCGGCAATCTCCTCCTCAACGTGGGCCCGAAACCCGACGGCGAACTCCCGATCGAGCAGGAGGATCGCCTCCGCGAGATCGCGCTGTGGATGTTCGTCAATCAGGAGTGCATCTACGCCGTGCGTCCGTGGGTCATCACCAACGAGCGCAACCTCTGGTTCACGAAGCGCAAAGACGCCGACACGCTCTACGCGATCGTCCAACGCGCGACGCCGTGGCCTGACGGCACGTGGCAGGATTTCGTTTTGAAATCCGTCCGGGCCACACCACAAACCGAAGTCTCCGTCCTCGGCCAGAACGACAAGGTGCTCGAATACCAGCCCACCGTCGATCCGAAGACTACCTACGAGCAAAAGACCGACGGCCTGCACGTCCGCGCCATGCACACGCAGCGCCTCCACGACGATCGCAAATGGCCCAACCCGATCGTGCTCAAGCTCACGCACGTGCAGCCCGCACTCACGCCGCCGCGCATCGACACCACCAAGGCCGGCTTCGACGCAAAAACGCGAGCCGTCGTCTGCGAGGGCAACCTCCTCGATCTCGGTGATGCCGCTTCGCTCACCGTCGGCTTCGAATACCGCGACATTACCGGCCTCGACCTCAACGACCGCCCCGATAAGTGGACTGCGGTGCCCGTCGGCGCGCGATCCGCAAAGGGAAAATTCACAGCCACCGCGGAAGGCTTAGCCCCGGGGCACACCTACGAATTCCGCGCCGTTGCGCAGCACCCGTTGCTGCCGCTCTACGGCCGCGACTTGCGCGTGCGCGTTCCGTAAGTTTTGCTCGCGGCCGCCCATGCACTACCGCGCGCTCGGCCACACCGGCCTCGAAGTCTCCGTCCTCAGTTTCGGCGCGTCGTCGCTTGGCGGCGTGTTTCACGCCACCGACGACGACGAGTCGATCCGCACCGTTCGCACTGCGCTCGATCTTGGCGTCAACTTCCTCGACACGTCTCCTTACTATGGCGCGACACGGTCCGAGTCGGTCCTCGGCCGCGCGCTTCGCGGCGTGCCGCGTGAGAGCTACATCCTCGCCACCAAGGTCGGCCAATACAACAACGGCGAATTCGATTTCTCGGCCGCCCGCGTCACCCGATCGCTCGACGAAAGCTGCGCCCGCCTCGGTACCGATTACATCGATCTGCTGCAGTGCCACGACATCGAGTTCACCGATCTCAACCAGATCGTAGATGAAACGCTGCCCGCCCTCGTGAAACTACGTGAGGCCGGCCGCATCGGCCACATTGGCATTACGGGCCTGCCGCTGAAAATTTTTTCTGGCGTGCTCGATCGCACCGCGCCCGGCGTCGTCGAAACGATTCTTTCGTTCTGCCGCTACGAACTCAACGACACCGCGCTCGATTCGCTCGTGCCCTATCTCCGCGAAAAGAAGGTCGGCATCATCAACGCCTCACCCACCGGCATGGGCCTGCTCACGCCGCGCGGCGTCCCCTCGTGGCACCCCGCCCCGCCCGCGATGGTCGCCGGCGCGCGTCGCGCCGTGGAGTATTGCCAGTCAGTCGGCGCCGATATCGTGAAGCTCGCGCTGCAATTCTGCGTCGTGCATCCGGCGTTCGCCACGACACTCGTCGGCACCGCGAACCCCGAGACCATACGCGAGAACGTCGCGCACATCGAGGCGCCGCTCGATTTTGCGCTCATGGCGAAGGTGCTCGAAATCCTGCGCCCGATCCACAATCACAACTTCACCCGCGGCCGCCCAGAGAACCGCGATCCGATCATCGCCTGACGCTATGCTCCAAATTACGCTCGACGAACCGCGAATATTTTCCGCGCGCACCGATGCGCCCGACCCAAAGCCCGCGCCCGGCGAGGCGCTCGTGCGCGTGCATCGCATCGGCGTCTGCGGCACCGACCTCCACGCGTTCGCCGGCCGGCAGCCGTTCTTCAACTATCCGCGCATCCTCGGCCACGAGCTCGGAGTCGAAGTCATCGATCCCGGCAGCGATCCGCACGGTTTGAAGGCAGGTGATCGTTGCTCGCTCGAACCCTATCTCAACTGTGGCCACTGCATCGCGTGCCGGCGCGGAAAACCGAACTGCTGTACGTCGCTCAACGTGCTCGGCGTCCACAGCGACGGCGGCATGCGCCCGTTCTTGGCCGTGCCCGCGCGCAAACTCCACCGCTCCGCGAAACTTGACTACGAGCAACTCGCGCTCGTCGAAACGCTCGGCATAGGCGCCCACGCGGTCGAGCGCGCCGAAATCAAGCCGGACGATTTCGTCCTCGTCATCGGCGCCGGTCCAATCGGTTTAAGCGTAATCCAGTTTGCACTCGTTACCGGCGCGACGGTCGCGGTGATGGACGTGAGCGAGTCGCGCCTCACGTTTTGCCGCGATCAACTCGGCGTGAAGCACACCCTCACACCCACTGAGTCACCGGCCAAGTTGAAGGAAATCTTCGGTGGCGATCTACCGACGATCGTGCTTGATGCGACCGGCAACGCCGGCTCGATGGCCGGCACGTTCGACCTCATCGCACACGGCGGGCGGATCGTATTTGTCGGTCTGTTTCAAGGCGACGTCTCGTTCAACGATCCAAATTTCCACCGCCGCGAAATCACCGTCTGCGCCAGCCGCAACGCCGTGCCTCAGACATTCCGCGACATCATCGCGCTGATCGAAGCCGGCCGGATTGACACGCGCCCGTGGATCACTCACCGCTTCGCTCTGGTCGATACGCCGAAACTTTTTCCCGAAAAAATCGCCGGCAACCCCGCCGTCCTGAAAGCGATGATCGAAGTCTGAAAAATCCATTTTTCGCCATGAGTTCTCCGCGCGTCGCGTTTCTCGGTCTCGGCATCATGGGCACCAACATGGCACGCCGGCTCGTCGACGCGGGTTGCGCGCTCACCGTCTACAATCGCAACCGAGCCAAGTCCGCAGCGATCGCGGGAGCACGCGTGGCCGCCACGCCGCGTGAGGCGGCGGCGGGAGCGGAATTCGTGATCTGCATGGTGGCGGACGATGTCGCCTCGCGCGCAATGTGGCTCGGCGCGGACGGCGCACTCGCCGGCACGGCGCATGGTGCGGTGCTGGCGGATTGCAGCACGCTCACCGTCGCGTGGGTGAACGAACTCGCCGCGGTGGCATCGGCGCACGATTGCGATTTTCTCGATGCACCGGTGACCGGCAGCAAAGTTCAGTCGGCAGCGGGCGAGCTTAATTTTCTCGTCGGCGGCTCCGCCGAGGCCCTGGCAAAACTTCGCCCGGTGCTCGCGCCGATGAGCAAGAGTGTCATGCACCTCGGCCCAACCGGAAGTGGCGCGCTTATCAAGCTCATCAACAATTTTGTGTGCGGCGTGCAGGTCGCCGCGCTGGCCGAGGCGCTCGCCTGGATCGAGCGCAGCGGGATCGAACGTGCGCAGGCGCTCGCCGTCCTAACCGAGGGCGCACCGGGCAGCCCATTGGTGAAGGTGCTTTCGGCACGAATGACGGCCGCCGACTATACGCCGAATTTTCTGCTCAAGCTGATGGCGAAGGATCTCGACTACGCGCTCATGGAGGGCCGCGCGGCCGGGCACGCTCCGGCCACGGCCGCGGCTGCGCTTGGGCTGTTCCGCGGCGCGATCGCGGCGGGCCACGGCGATCAAGATATGTCGGCGGTGATCGAACCGTTGCGAAAAAACTCTCCAGGCTGAACTGCGGGCGGATTTCCGGAAAGCGGTGTTGCCATCGCCGCGGCGACCGCGCTGCATCGGCGTACCCCATGCGCCTCACCCCGGACGAGCTGAGTTCCGCGCGCGCCGCCGCGTCGATCAATCCCGGGCCATCGCGCGCGCGGCATGTGGTCGTCGGATTCGTGTTGTTGCTCGCGATCATCACGTACGTCGATCGCGTGTGCATATCCCAGACTGCGGGCAATATCCGGCACGATCTGGGGTTAAATGAGAAGCAGATGGGCTGGGTGTTCGCGGCGTTTGGGCTGGCATATGCGCTGTTCGAAATTCCCGCCGGCTGGCTCGGCGATCGGTTCGGGCCACGCGGCGTGCTGATGAAAGTCGTCGTGATGTGGTCGATGTTCACCGCAGCGACAGGTGCCGCATGGAATTTTACCTCGCTGATCGTTTGCCGGATTTTATTTGGAGCCGGCGAGGCGGGCTGTTTTCCGAACGCGACCAAAATTTTTTCGATCTGGCTGCCAACGACCGAGCGCACGCGCGCGCAATCGTTGCTCTGGCTGGCGGCGCGGTGGGGCGGCGCCTTCACGCCGCTGATCGTGACGGCCGTGCTGGCGGTGCTGAACTGGCGATGGACCTTCGCATTTTTCGGCATCGTGGGTGTGGTTTGGGCGGTCGCGTTTTACCGCTGGTTTCGTGATCGGCCCCGCGAGCACCCGTCCGTCAACGCCGCCGAGCTCGCGCTCATGGACGGCGCGGAGCGCAACGCGCCGTGCCACGCGCCGATCCCCTGGGGAACGCTGCTGCGCAGCCGCACAGTCTGGCTGCTGTGGCTGCAATATTTCGGCCTGTCGTATGGCTGGTATTTTTATGTTACGTGGCTGCCGACCTACTTGCGCGAGGCGCGTCACGTGCCGCTTGAGAAGAGCGCCGTCCTCGCGGGCCTTCCGCTTTTTTTCGGCGGCTTCGGCTGCCTCGCCGGCGGCTGGGCGGCTCGCCGCCTCGGAGAAAAATGGCGCGATGTCGGACGTGCCCGGCGCGCAGTGTGTTCTGCGGGCCTCTTCGGCGCCGCCGCGATGATTGTGGTCGCCAGCAAAATCGATCAACCGCTCTGGGCGATGGTCGCGCTCGGCCTCGCGAGTTTTGCCAACGACGTGACCCTCGCTCCTTGCTGGGTGTCATGCATGGATGTCGGCGGCCGGCTCGCGGGATCGCTTTCGGGGAGCATGAACATGATGGGAAACTTTGGCGGCGCGCTCGGGCCGCTCGTCGTCGGCTACATCCTCGATCGCGCCAAGCCGTCGCTGACCGCACCTCCGTCGATCGAAGGTTGGACGAATGCATTTCTCCTCGCCGCCGCCGTTTATGTCGTCGCCGGTCTCGCTTGGATTTTTCTCGATCCGGTTACGCCGCTTGAGCCGTCGACCAAACAAATGGCTTAAGAATATGTCAGGCCAATTCATGTAGGTGTTCGTCCTACAAAGGTATAGGACCGCAAAAACGCAGCCGATGCTTGTCTTTTCATTCGGATAGGAACACCGAGTGGTAGTTACAATTTATCGAATCGGTATGATCAACGCTCCGGTCGCTCAGAAACGCGTGCAAGAGTCGCTCGTGGGATTTCCCCCGCGAGTAACTTCGTCCTATCTCGCCTTTGCCGAGAGCGGCGATCTGACGAATCTCGACGTCGTCGTCCTCGGTGTGCTCCAGTTTTATCTCGCGAAAAAACCTGCGGTGCCCCTCGAAGAAATGGCCGGCACCACCCGCCTCGTCGAAGATCTTGGCTGTGACTCGCTGACCATGATGGACACCGTCTTCATGGTCGAAACACTCTTCGATATCAAACTCGACGACACCGAACTCACGCAGCTGGGCACGCTCGACGAGTTGCGCGCACACCTGCGCCGCCACGTCCAAGGCCACACTGCATCGGCTGCGTAAGGCTCGCGCCATGTCAGCGCCGCGCGTCGTCGTCTCGGGACTCGGCTTCGTCACCAGCATCGGCAACGATCAACGCACGGTCGCTACGAGCCTGCGCGAACTTCGCTCCGGGATTGAGCGGGTCGACTTTTTGCCCGGCACCGATCTGCCGGTAAAAGTGGTCGGCACGCTCAAGGGTTTCGATACGGCCGCCGCGCAATGGCCCGGCTGGACCTGGCCGGAAGGTTACACCTTCCCACGCGATCTCCTGCGCGGCATGGCCCCGCACGGCCTCTATGCCCTGTGCGCGACCGAGCAACTGATCGCCGATGCGAAGCTGACCGCGAATGAACTTACCGCGGACGACACTGGGATGTTCTGCGCCTCGGCCGGATCGCCGCGCATGCTGCGCCAATTCGTCAATCAGATCCACGATTCGTGCGGCGCGCGCATCCCGCCGATGGGTGTCGTCAGCACGATCGCGGGCACGCTGAATTTCAACCTCGCCGCGCACTACGGCGTCCGCGGCGCCGTCGCCGGATTCGTCTCGGCCTGCGCCTCCGCTACGCAGGCGCTCGGCTACGCTTGCGACGAAATCAAACTCGGCCGTCAGCGCCGCGTGCTCGTCATCGGCGGCGAGGATGTAAATTTCGAATCGATCTTTCCGTTTCACGGGATGCGAGCGCTGTCACGCAACCCCGATCCCGCGCGCGCCTCGCGGCCCTTCGATCGCGCGCGCGACGGCTTTGTCGGCACGGGCGGCTCGGCGGCGTTGCTCCTCGAAGAGGCGGAGGCCGCCCAGGGGCGCGGCGCGCCGATTTACGCCGAACTCGTGGGCTGGGGCCAGTCCGCCGACGGTTACAACGTCGCCAACTCTGACCCCGACGGCCGCGGGCTTGCCGTCGCGATGCAGCGCGCCCTCGCCTCCGCGCACGTCGCCCCCGCAGAGATCGACTACATCAACGCCCACGCCACCTCGACGCCTGTCGGCGATGCCTCCGAGGCGCGCGCACTGCACACCGTATTCACGAGCGGCGGCGCTCACCCGGCCATCAGCAGCACGAAGGCGCTCACCGGGCACGGACTGTCGTTCTCCGGCGCGATGGAAACCGCCTTCTGCGCGCTCGCGCTTCGTGACGGCTTCACACCCGGCGCCGCCAATCTCGACGATCCTGATCCGGTGTGCGAGGGACTTAACTTGCCGCGCGCCACGCTTCCCACCGGACCGCGCATGGTATTGAAAAATAGCAGCGGCTTCGGCGGCAGCAACGTCTGCCTCGTACTACGCCGCTGGGAAAATTAACTGGCACACCGCGCCACGAAGCAAAATCCTCTCCCGCGTGTCCGTCGTCTTCGCTTTTCGCACCGCCCTGAAATCGGCTACCACCGAACCCAAGCCGGGGCACTTCCTGCCCGGTCGGAACGGCCACGCCGTCCTCCTCGCGCACGGCCTCACCGGCACACCGACGGAAATGCGCTTCATCGCGTGGTTCCTGAACAACCAGGGCTACACCGTCTCGTGTCCGCGCCTCGCGAATCACGGCCAGTCGATGGACGTGCTGAAGGTCACGCGCTGGGAGGAATTTTACGCCAGCGTGCGGCAGGCCTACGAAGAGTTGCGCCCGAATCATGAAAAGATTTTCGTCGGCGGACTCTCGATGGGCGCGTTGCTCGCGCTGCTCCTCGCCGAGGAGTTTCCCAAAATCGCCGGCGTCAGTTGCCTTTCACCAACGCTTTTCTACGATGGCTGGAACGTCCCGTGGTATCACTTCTTCCTGCCGCTCGGCTCACATACTCCTCTCCGAAATTTCACCTACTTCAAGGAGGAGCCGCCCTACGGCCTCAAGAACGAGCGCATCCGCGAAAAGGTCCACGAATTCTACCAACATGCGGACATCCACGACATGCATGACGTCGATCGCTTCGGTTATCCGTTTTTTCCCGTGCGCCTCCTCGCCGAACTCCAACGCCTCGTCACGCACATCGAAAAACGCCTGCCCAACATCGCCAGCCCCTGCCAGATCATCCAGGCGCGCCATGACGACATGAGCAGCGTGAAAAACGCCCAGCGCATCTACGACCGCGTCGCCTCGTCGCGAAAAGAGATCGTTTACCTAGAGAATTCTTACCATGTGATCACCGCCGATCAGGAGCGCGCGAAGGTCGCCCAAAGCATGCTGGATTTTTTCAACGCGGAGGTGCCGCATGCCTAGTCCCACCGCCGCCCGCGTCGGCCCCGTTCGCGCCCACTCGCGCGACGGCTTCCGCATTTTCATCGACTTCGACAACACGATCACGATCGGCGACGTGCTCGACGGCGTGATTGAAAAATTTGCGGTCGGCGACCGCTGGCGCGAGCTCGAGATCGAATGGGAAGCCGGAAAAATCGGCGCGCGTGACTGCCTCGACGGCCAGCTCCGCAGTCTCCGCGCCGAATGGCCTGAACTCACGCGCCATCTCGACGCCGTGCAACTCGATCCCGGTTTCTCCGCGCTGCTCACTCTCGCTCGCCGCGAACAGATCGATCTCACAATCCTCAGCGACAATTTCGATCTGCTGCTCGGGTATATTCTGCAGCGGCGTGGTCTCGGCGACGTGGCCTTCTTCGGAAACCACCTTGAGCGCGCGGCCGATCGCTTTCTCCCTTCTTTTCCGTTCAGCAACCCCGACTGCCCCGGCTGCGCGCATTGCAAGAAGACGCACTTTCTCCCGCCCAACGACGATCCGCGACACGTCGTCTACATCGGCGACGGTCGCTCCGATCTCTGTCCGGCGCGGCACGCGGACATCGTGTTCGCCAAGGCCGGCCTGTTGAAACAACTTCGCGCCGAGCAGGTCGCGTGTCATGCGTTCGACGGCCTCGCCGACGTGGCGCGCGTGCTCGAGAAAATTTTTCATGAAAGCCAACTCTGATTCCACCTTCGCCGTCGGCACGCTCGACGAAAAAGCCCTGCTCGATCTCGAGAGCCGCTACTGCTCGTGGGGCGACACCGTCCACTACGCGAAGGAACTCACGTTCTTCCGCGAAGCCAAGGGAAGCTTCCTCTACGATCGCGCCGGCACCGAATACCTCGACCTCCAGATGTGGTATTCCGCGGCGAATTTCGGCTACCGCAACGAGCGGCTGAACAACGCGCTCAAGAAGCAGATCGACACGCTGCCGCAGCTCGCCTGCCAATATCTGCATGAAGAGCGCGTGTTGCTCGCCACCAAGCTCGCGCAGCGAATTGAGAAAACGTTCGGCGTAAAAGGCCGCGTGCACTTCAACGTCGGCGGTGCCTCCGCGATCGAGGATGCGATGAAAGTCGTACGCAACCACACGGGGAAAAACCACACGTTTGCCTTCATGGGCGGTTACCACGGCCGCACGCTCGGTGCGACGTCGATTACCTCAAGTTACCGCTACCGCGAACGCTTCGGCCACTTCGGCGACCGCGCCAACTTCATCCCGTATCCCTACTGCTTCCGCTGCCACCTGAGCCTGAAGCCCGAGACGTGCGGAATGGCGTGCCTGCGGCAGTTCGAAAAAATGTTCGAGTCGGAATACTATTCCGTCGTCAACCCGAAGAACAACAAGAGCGAGTATGGCGCGTTTTTCATCGAGCCCGTGCAGGCGACCGGCGGCTACATCGTCCCGCCGAAGGACTACTTCAAAGAGCTCAAGCAAACGCTCAACAAATACGGCATTCTCCTCGTCGTGGACGAAATCCAGATGGGCTTTTTCCGCACCGGCAAATTCATGTCGATCGAGCACTTCGATGTCGTCCCCGACGTCGTCGTCTTCGGCAAAGCAATGACCAACGGTCTCAACGCGATCTCCGGCATCTGGGCGCGCGAGGAATTGATCTCTCCGCAGGTCTTCCCGCCGGGTTCGACCCACTCCACCTTCTCCGCCAACCCACTCGGCACCGCCGCCGGTCTCGCGGTGATGGACCTAATCGAGGATGAGAATTTCGAGGAAAGCGTGCCGGCGAAGGGAGCTTACTTCCTGAAAAAGCTCGGCGAGCTCAAAAAGAAATACCCGTGCATCGGCCACGTCGAGGGCCTCGGTCTCGCCCTGCGGATGGAGATGTGCCAGGACGATGGCTTCACCCCCAACCGAGAGCTCACTGACGCCATCATGAACATCGGCCTTTCGGGCACGCTTACGGCGGGCGGCAAGAAGCGTGGCCTGATCCTCGACATCGGCGGCTACTACAAGAACGTCTTCACTCTCGCGCCGTCACTCTACATCACCGAGGAAGAAATTGATCTTGGCGTCGCGCTATTTGAGGAGGCACTACTGCGCGCGCGGGCTGCGCGCAAGTAACGCGCCCTCCGCCCCACCGCGATCATGGCGTCGTCTGCGACCAAGCTGCCCGGCAAAGTTCTGGTCGCACTCGCGCTCGCGGTCGTGCTGGACACGGTCACGCATATCGCGTGGAAACTCGCGGTCGCCCATCTGCCGGAGGGAGAAACGCTCGCGGCGGTCGCCCGCACCGCGCTGGCGAGCCCGCTCTTCCTCGTCGCCATGGTCGCGTTTCTCGCGCAATTCTACAACTGGATGCGCGTCCTGGAGCACGCCGATCTAAGTTTTGCCCAACCGATCACCGCGCTCGGCTACATCGCCGTGCTCGCGATTTCGGCGCGTGCGCTCCATGAGCCCGTTTCAGCCACGCGGATCGCCGGCGTGGCGTTGATTCTCGCCGGCGTCTATTTCATCAGCCGCACGCCGCACCGCACGACTGCTCTCGCGCCATGACGCCCACGCTCACCGGACTCATGCTGGTCGCCGCCGCCGCCGCCGTGGAAAGCTTCGCGCAAATCTTTCTGAAGATCGGCGCCGCGGGCGGGCCTGGCATTCTGATGCCGCCGTTCCGCCATCACGCCATGCGACTGCCGGCCGGCACGTCGGGCCTACTCTGGCTCTCGCTCGGCATCCTCGCCTACCTCGCCGAAATATTCCTCTATACGCTGGCCCTGTATTTCCTCGATGTGAGCGTCGCCTTTCCGATGGGCAGCCTGTGCTTCATCGGAATTGCCCTGCTCTCAAAATGGGTGCTCGGCGAAACCGTCGGCCGCACCCGCTGGCTCGGCATCGGCTGCATCCTGGGTGGGACCATTCTGGTGGCGCTGTGAACCCCAACGAGGCTGTGCACGTCGAATTCGTCCGGCGCGTCGAGGACATCGACGACGCACTGTGGCACGCCAGTTTCCCGGCCCCGCTCGAAGGCCGCTTCTGGTATCACACACTCGAAACCAGCGACCTCGAAGATCAGTTCACTTTCCACTACGCCCTCATCTCGCTTGGCGGACGCGCCGTCGGTATCGCACCGTGTTTTCTCCACGACGTGCCCATCACGCTGGTCGCCCCCGCACCCGTCGCTCTTGTCCTGCGTGGACTCTCGAAATTTTTTCCGCGCGTCGGCTACCAGCGGACATTTTTCATCGGTTCGCCCTGCTCCGACGAGGGCACGGTCGGTCTCGTGCCGGGCATAAGGCCTGCCGAAATCATCGCTCCGCTGCGCGCGGCGATTCTCGCGAAGGCTCGCGAGCTCGGCGCGCCAATGATCGTTTTCAAAGACTTCCCCGAGCCAGACCACCCGTTGCTCGCGGCCGGCGGATTCGTTTCGACCGTCAGCTATCCGGGAACCGTCGTCGCGCTGCCGCCACCGGACAAAGACGCCTATTTTCGGGCGCGCTCGCAAAATCAGCGACATAACTTCCGGAAGAAACTGCGCCGTTCGCATGAAGCCATCGCGTTGACGACAGCCGTGGTGGCGCATCCCTCCGACGCGGAACTCAAGGAAATCTTCGCGCTGTTTCTGCAAACCTACGAGCGCGGCAAAACCGAATTCGAGCGACTCGGCCTGAGCTTCTTCGCCCAAATCCGCGAGCACGAGCCCGCGCGCTTCATCCTGCAGCGCGATGCCGCTACAGGTGAACTGGTGACGTTCATGCTCGTCTTTCACCTAGGCGATCGCGTGGTCAACAAGTTCATCGGGCTCGACTACCGGCGAGGTGGAAACACGTTTCTCTACTTCCGGCTCTTCGACGCGGCGCTTGATTACGCCTACGCCGTTGGGGCCAAGGAACTCCAGAGCGGCCAGACCGGCTACCGCGCCAAAGTTGATCTCGGCCACCGACCCATGCCGCTGTTCAATCTATTCCGACACCAGAACCCGCTCGTGCACGCAATTTTTAGTGCGATCGGCCGGCGCGTGACGTGGCGATCACTCGATCCGGAATTGGCCGCGATTACGTCGATGCCCTCATCTTAGCGATCGGTTGCCAACGCGACTTCATCCTCGCCCGCGGCGGGTAACTTCGGCTTGGTCGGCAGCACTCCGATTCACCCCGCCACTCATTCTCGCTCGATGAAAACCCGTCGTGATTTCGTCAAACTCGCCGCCGCCGCCGGTCTCTTCGCCACGGCGCGCGCCCGCGCCGCCTCGACCCCCGCCCCATCGCCATCCACCGGCACCGACGATCGCACAGCATGGTGCGCACTCGCGGCCCGGCTCGGGACGCCGGTCCTGAACGCACTCGCCGAGCGACGCCTCAAGGCGACAATGCCCGTTGAGGCCGCGCCCGGCGTCAAAGACCGTCCCCAATTCACGCACCTTGAGGCACTCGGTCGCCTCCTTTGTGGACTCGCACCTTGGCTCGAACTCGGAGGCGACGATTCCGCCGAGGGCCGGCAGCGCGCGCGGTTCGCCGACCTCGCACGCCGCGCGATCGAGTCAGCCACCGATCCGGCGTCACCGGACTTTCTCAATTTCTCAAAGGGATCGCAGCCGCTCGTTGACGCGGCATTTCTCGCGCAGGCGATGCTCCGAGCGCCGAGCGAATTGTGGAAAAAACTTGCGCCACCCGCCCAGGCCAGCGTCATCGCCGCGCTCTCGTCTTCGCGTCACATCCAGCCGGGCGAAAATAACTGGAAGCTTTTCGCGGCGACAGTGGAGGTTTTTCTTTTCCGCGCCGGTGCAACGCGCGATGACACGCGACTCTTTGAAGGCATCCGCAAGCACCGCGAGTGGTATGTTGGCGACGGCATGTATGGCGATGGCCCCGAGTTTCACTGGGATTACTACAATTCCTTCGTGATTCAGCCCATGCTCGTCGAGGCGCTCGATGTCGTCGGTGAAGAAGCGCCCGAGTGGCGATCACTCCGCGAAAAGTCGCGCGAGCGCCTCACCCGCTGGGCGGCGATTCAGGAACGGGTCATCGCGCCCGATGGCACCTACCCGATCGTCGGCCGCTCGATCGCGTATCGCTGCGGCGCGTTTCAGGGACTGGCGCTCGCGGCGCTACGTCACGCGCTGCCCGAATCGGTGACGCCCGCGCAAGCGCGTGGTGCACTCACCGCCGTGATCCGACGCACGCTCGAAGCGCCAGACACTTTCGACGATCGTGGTTGGTTGCGGATTGGTGTGGGCGGACATCAGCCCGCGCTTGGCGAAAGCTACATTTCAACCGGGAGCCTCTATTTGTGCAGCGCCGCGTTTCTCCCGCTCGGCCTGCCGGCCAACGATCCATTTTGGAGCACGCCCGCGGCACCGACGACCTGGTCAAAAGTCTGGTCCGGCACAAACTTCCCCGCCGATCACGCGCTTAGGAGTCCGCGCTAAAACGCCCACCCAGTTTCCCTCCCACTGGCTGCCCGACATGGATCAAATCGATAACTTTTGAAGCGAATCCCGCGTTTTCAGAGGGAGAGCCGCAGGGGAACTTGAAGGTGAGTCAACGCATGGCGCTGTCGTGACGGGCCGCCAACTGGGTTTCAGGTCATCAATTCGCTTCATTCGCTTCAACCGCCGTGGATGAAACCACGAACTTTTGAAGCGAATCAAACGGTGGTGGCCAGAACCACGCAGCCGCAGCCGAATTTTTGAGAGGCGATGACAGCTGTCA
This sequence comes from uncultured Opitutia bacterium, assembly GCA_903896015.1. Taxonomy (GTDB): domain Bacteria; phylum Verrucomicrobiota; class Verrucomicrobiia; order Opitutales; family Opitutaceae; genus CAITWF01. The sequence continues at coordinate 43,242 of CAITWF010000024.1, forward strand.
CCGGTCACCCAAAACCAGCCAGGTAGGGTCGATTCAAAACCAGCCACCTTGAGAGGGTAATTTACGTCGTCGGCGAAGATCGCTTCGCCGGTGGGCGTAATGAACCAACTCAACGTGAGCATTCAACAATCGATA
>CAITWF010000025.1 GCA_903896015.1 uncultured Opitutia bacterium
ATGGCTTCCGCAACCCATTTTCGATTCAACTCCACGCTTCCGACACCCCCAAAAGCCAGGTTATTTGGCAAGGTTGGTTACCCGTTGCGCGAAGAAACGATATAAAACTTCATCTTTGCGTATAAATCAGGTAGCTGCTGCCAACCCGCCGCTACACCCTCTACGCCTCCGTTCTTGATCTCGGCGGCTTTGTGCAAAACCTCCAACGCTACGCACCCAGCACGCCTGACTACGCGAAGGGCACGCGCCGTCAGGCACTCGGTTTTTACACGAACATCGGCGTGCGTGGGACATTCTAATCTGCATCTTCACTCCTCTCATGCGCCCCTTCCTCGCTTTCTTCGCCCTGCTTTCTTCGGCGTTGGCCGCACCCGCGATTGATAAAACCGACGTCTTCGTCTCCGGCCGGGACGGCTATCACCACTACCGCATCCCTGCGATTATCCGCGCGAAAAACGGCAACGTGCTCGCGTTTTGCGAAGGTCGAAAAAACGGCGGAGGCGATGCCGGCGACATCGACATGCTCCTCAAACACTCCACCGACAACGGCAAAACGTGGAGCGCGCAACAAGTCATCTGGGACGACGCCGACAACACGTGCGGCAATCCCTGCCCGGTAATCGACGAAACGACCGGCACGATTTTTCTCCTGCTCACGCACAATCTCGGCAGCGACAAAGAAAAAGACATCATCGCCCACACCGTCCGCGGCTCGCGCACCGTGTGGCTCACGAGTTCGGCGGACCACGGCGTCACCTGGACGAAGCCGGTTGAAATCACGTCGACCACCAAGGCCCCGACGTGGACGTGGTATGCCACCGGTCCCGGCATCGGCATCCAGATTCAGCGCGGCCCCCATGCTGGCCGCCTCGTAATCCCGTGCGACTACAGTGAGACCGATCCCGCCGATCCGAAAAGGGCGCCCAAGGGGTCGCACGTAATTTTCTCCGATGATCACGGCAAGTCGTGGCAGCTCGGCGGCACGATCGCACCCGGGATGAACGAATGCCAGGTCGCCGAACTCTTCGACGGTCGCGGCACGCTATTGATCGATATGCGTTCGTATCTCGGCCGCGCCGTGCGCGCCGAATCGCTCAGCGCCGACGGCGGGGCGACGTGGAGCGCCGCGGTCGACGCCCCCGTCCTGATCGAACCGACTTGTCAGGCGAGCCTGCTGCGTGACGATGCGGCGAAACTCCTCCTCTTCTCCAATCCCGCCGATCGCAAGAAGCGCGTGAACCTCACCGTCCGCGCCAGCGCCGACAATGCGAAGACGTGGCGCGACGTCGCCGTGCTGCATGCCGGTCCGTCCGCCTATTCATCGCTTATCGCGCTCACGGCCACCGACGCCGCCTGCCTCTATGAATGCGGCGAGAAGAATCCCTACGAGAAAATCGTGTTTGCGCGCTTCGCGGTCACGCCACCGAAGTCTTGAACGCGCCGGCGATTTCGAACACCTCGCGCAATCAGGGTGTGAGCTTCAGCGTGGAGTCTTTCACGCGCTGCGTCCGCACCGCCTCGCCGGATTCCTGCTGAACGCGCACGTTTTCGAAACGAATTCCCTCGGCGTCAGCCACCGCCACGCCCTTCTGCGCGGTGATGTCGATATTGCGAAGGAGGATGTTGCTCAACGGCAGTTCGGGCAGCCCGTTCAGCGTCATGGCTGACAGCGCCCCGCGGCAAACCACGTTTTCGATCCGGATATCGCGAAACTGCGGAGTTTCCTCCGTCGCTCGATCAACCGTCGCAGCCGCGACGGTGTCACCTTCGTCGGTCGGCGACGCGCCACCGTAGGCCATGCTGAAACTGATCGCGTCCGTGACGATGCCGGTCATGCGGACGTTGGAGATAAAAATCTTTTCCACCACGCCACCCCGGCCTCGCCGGCTCTTGAAGCGGAGCCCGATGTCCGTGCCGATGAAGGTGCAGTTCGTCACCCGCAGGTTGCGCACGCCGCCGGACATTTCGCTGCCGATGGTGAAGCCGCCGTGCGCGTGGTAAACCGTGCAGCCCTCGATCAGCACATCCTCCGTCGGTGCGGCCCGGAGGCGCCCGGCGGCATCCTTGCCCGACTTGATGCAGATGCCGTCATCGCCGGTGTCGAACACGCATCCGCGCACAATCGCGCGCCGGCACGACTCGAGATCGAGCGCGTCGCTGTTTTGCGCCGCCGGGGAATTATGCACCACGACCCCGATAATCGAAACGTCTTCGCAGAGCACGGGGTTGAGCGTCCAGTTGGGTGGATTTTGAAAGGTAATGCCCTCCAGTAGCAGTTTTTTGCAGCCGATGAGCCGAACCATTTTCGGGCGGAGAAATGGGTGCGCCGCTTCATAGTCCGCCGGGTTGAGCGAGCCTGTCTTGCGCAGACGCGAAACAACTTCCTCGCCGCTCATCGCCGCAGCGCTTGGCCACCAGATCGCGCCTTTGGCGTCGAGCACGCCGCCGGATTTGACGAGCATCTTCCATTCCCCTTCGGTCAATTTCCCTTTTTTCACGGGGCGCCACGCGTCACCGCCACCGTCGATGATACCCTCGCCGGTGATCGCAACGTTCTCTAAATTTTCGCCCGAGATCGGCGACACCGCATCAACCTCCCGATCGCCCCGCACATCGATCACCGTCAGCGGATAGAGCCGGTAGTCGCGGGAAAACTGAATCAGTGCTCCGCGATCGAGGTGCAGTTCAACATTGCTCCGAAGCTTGATGGGACCGGTGAGCCAGATGCCGGCCGGGATGACGAGCCGGCCTCCGCCTTGTTGCGCGAGCCGGTCCAACGCGACCGTAAACGCCTCGGTGTTCGCGTGGACGCCATCGCCCACGCCTCCACATTCACTCAGCCGAATCACCGTCGCGGGAATCTTGGGCGCCGCGACCTGCGGTGAGACCACCTCGCTGCGTGCCACGCCACCGAAGCCAAGCGCAGAGAAAATCAAGGCCAGACGCGACGCGCGGAACCAAGCTTGCGAATTTTTCATAGGCGATGGCCCGACTCTGCCAGAACCGCGCGCGAAATAAAATCTGTTTCGGCGCACCTACGTGCCCCGTGCGCGCTCAAGCAACGGGCTTCGAGGCTACCGCGAAAAACCCGACTGTCTCCAGCGCTGCGCGCAACGCCGCCTCGTCCGCAACCGACAGCGCGCGCATCGGCAGCCGCACCGGCCCACAGTCGAGCCCGATCAGTTTCATAATCGCCTTGCCCGCCGGCTGACCACCGAAACGGATCATCACCTCGATGAACGCCCGCGCCTTCGCTTGCTCACGCTCCGCCGTCACACGGTCGCCCGCAGCGAAGGCGCGCATGATGCCGACATAAAGCGGCGAGGCATAATTATAGGTGCTACCTACCGCACCGGTCGCGCCGTCCTGCAGCCCGGTCAGCAAAAGCTCATCGCGCCCGAACAGCACGTCGTAGTCGTCGCCGCCGATCGCCCGCGTCGCACGATAGTCTGCGAGGTCTTCGTAGGTGAATTTGATTCCCGCAAGCGTCGGGATTTTCGCCCGCGCCTCCGCGAGAAATTCCGCCGTCGGGATCGTCACTCCGGTCATCGACGGGATGTGGTAATAAAAAAACGGCAGGCGTGGCGCCGCTGCGGCAACATCCGCGCACCACGCGACCAGTTCATGGACGCTCGTGGGCTTAAAGAAACTCGGCGCGACCGCCGCGATCGCATCTGCGCCGATGGCTTGCGCGTGCTGCGCGAGCGCGCGCGCCTCGCCCACACTCAAATGCCCGACGTGCGCGATGATGGTCAGTCCGCGCGGCCGAGCCTTAACCCATGCCTCGGTCACCTGCCGGCGCTCGTCGTTCGTCATCGAGGCACCTTCGCCGGTCGTGCCGCAGACGAAGGCGCCGATGACGCCGTTGGCGGCGAGCGAACGCGCCAGCCGCGGGATGCGTTCAAGCGCAAGCTGGCCGTCCGGTGTGAACGGCGTAAACGGCGCGGCGACGAGCCCGGGGAGTTTGAACTTCATGTGCGGCGGAGGCGTGATGATGGGGCGCGACGGGAGTCACTCAATCGCCCGCCGGTGGTGCCAGACTCATACCTCTCACGCTGGCATCCATCCGCCCGCGTGCGCCACTTCCTCGGCCTCGATTTTTTCATCAGGCAATTCCTCGAGCGGCGCGAACCGCTCCGACGAAAATCCCAACTCCTGATTACCTTGGTGAAACGGATCGGGCGGGTTTTTCAGTTCCGCGAGCAGCAGCCCGACGGTCGCGGTCTCGCCACCGCGCACGATTTTTTCGCGCCCGAGAAACACCTCGCGAATCGTGTAGGTATCGTGCTTCACCGGCAGTTGCTGGTAAAGCGCACGGATGGTGGGGGTGAACGTGTCGTTCACGCAGACAACTTTTTGGCCTTTAATCATGACGTCATTCGATCCGACCTTCGTCGAAATCCATCAAGTCGGGAATGCTTTTAATTTCGTCCGCACGATCGGCGCAACCCATCGCGCTGAGTGCCTCCTTGATGAAACCGCGGCCGGCTTCCGTCATGCCCATTTGCACGTAGCGGCGATTCCATTTGTCGGCGCGCACGTCGGGAGGGAGGAGCTGTTCCAACCTCGCCTCGATTTCTTCGTCCGTCGCGGACTCATGGACAATTTTCTCCACCGCCGCCGGTTCGATCCCGAGGTGCTGGGACAAAAACCGATCACAGCCGCGCTTGTAGTTCTTCGCGTAACTCGGCGGCAGCGCACCGTGGGCCTTCACATATTTGCACTTCGCGAGAAACCGCGGGAGGTGCAGCAACCCCGTCGCCGCGTGCGGCAGATAAGCCGACGGCAGCGACGTGAGGACGTCGCCGCTGGAGCCGGGAATCGGTTTCGAAGGCATAAGCGGTGAGTGACGCGCGCAGAGCGCTCCCGGTCAAGACACGACGCCGAGCGGCGCCGTCGTTTCCCACGCGCCGCGCGTAAAGTCCGGCACGACGATCGGCGCGCCGCCCTGCGCGACTGACTGCTCGCTCAGTGGCCCAACCGCGCTCCATGCGGCCGCGTCATAAACATCCTGATCGAGTGGCAGGCCTTCGCGCAGGCACTGCACAATCCGCCAGCGCATCACAAAATCCATCCCGCCGTGGCCGCCCGCGCTGCCCGGCGGCAGCTTCGCGGCGGCATCCGCCACTTTCTTCCACAACGGATGGTCAAACTCCGCATAGTACGACGCGAGATCCGTGTCCCACTGGTCGGGTTTTGCACTGCGGCCTTCGAGATAAATCCGGCTCGGGTAACCGACGAAGTTGCCGCGCGTGCCGCGGATCGTATTGAGGCGCGAATAGGGCGTGGCGTTGCTCGTGTCGTGCTGCACGAGGATCGTGCGGCCGCGAGCAGTCTTCACGATCGAGGTGTTGAGATCGCCGCACGCAAACTTCATCCCGCGCCGCGGATGATCTGCGGGAAGATTTTTCGCCGCGTAGTCGACGAGCCCCGCCGCCGGACTGCTGAACGACACGAGCCGGTCAAACCGATCGCCGCGGTTGATGGAGAGGTATTGCGCGACGGGGCCGAGGCCGTGCGTCGGGTAGAGGTTGCCGTCGCGCCCGAGGTGCTCGGGGATGCGCCACAGGCCCTCGCCCTGACCGGCAGAAATCCCTTTCATCTGCGCCCGCAGATCGTGGAGATAAGCGCCCTCACCGTGGAGCAACTCACCGAATAATCCCTCGCGGCACATGCGCAGCAGCATGAGTTCGTCGCGACCATAGCAGCAATTCTCCATCATCATGCAGTGGCGCTGCGTCTCCTCGGCGACTTCGACGAGTTGCCAGCAATCCTCGAGTGTCACGGCCGCCGGTACTTCAATGAACGCGTGCTTGCCCGCACGCATCGCCGCGACCGCCATCGGCACGTGCCAGCGCCACGGGGTGCAAATCATTACGGCATCGACGTCATCGCGCGCGACGAGCCGGCGAAAATCTTCGTCGCCGTTGCCGAAATCCGCGGGACGGGGCGCGCCGGCTTTTTCCACCACGGCGAGCCCGGCGTAGAGCGCGGGCCGGTAGTTGTCGCAGAGCGCGGTCACGCGCACGCCTTCGAGCACGAGCATCTGCCGCAACGTCGGACCGCCGCGCTCGCCGAGTCCGATGATGCCGAACCGCACGGTGTCGAGCTTGGGCGCGCGCAGGCCGACCACGCTTTTGCCTTTCGTGCGCGGCGGCACGCTGTCGGTGGCGCAGCCCGTGGCGCTCAGTGCGAGCGCAGCAGCGCTCGCAGTCGTGACGGTTTTGAGGAAATCGCGGCGGGTGGATTGCGGCATGGGGATATCGGGGTTGAACGGAAAAACAGGAAATTATTTCTTCTTCGCCGGCGGCGGGACGGCGAGCTTCGTTTTGAAAATCGGCACGGATCTCGGGGCGGTGGGCTGCGCGTCGCCGACGTCAAAGTGACTCCACCCAGCGTTGCCGACGAAGAAAAAATCACCGCCCACCGCGATGCAACCAAGCGTAGGATCGGCCATGTTGGGGTGACCCGACTCAAGGACGGTCACCGCGGTGACCGATTCGCCGGTGTCGTCGAGTTTGATTCGCAAAACGCGTTTCGGCCGCAGTCCGTTCTGCGTCGCGATGAGATCGCCGTTCGGCGCGCGGACAAGACCATCGAGCCCGATGAGGGTGGTGTCCGGAGGCGAGTCCATCCGTGTCAAGGCGCGCGACGCCAAATCGATCCGCAGGAGGCCGCTAGCGTAGTCGGTGACATAGAGCGCATTGAACTCCGGCGCGACGACCGCGCCCTGCAGCGACATGAAATCCGCGTTGCGCACAAACGCCTCCAGCGCGTCCGCGCCCGACGCGAGCCGCCACAGCACTGGCGCACCGCTATCCGGCAAAAAGATCGCGCCGTCCGGCGCCAGCACAAGACCGCCGAGCACGTGCGTCTGGTGATCGGCGAGCTTGGGCAGCCGCACCACGCGCCGCACCGCGCCGCTCTCCAGATCGAATTCTGCGACGCCCGCTGCGCTGTCGAGGTCGTTCGTGTAGCCGCTCATTGCCGGCACGGCCGAAGTCGCCGCCCACAACGCGCCGCGCTCCTCGTCGACAGCGAGACCGAACACACCGAAGACAGTTTCGTCCTGCGGTGTGAAGCGCCGCACCTTTTTATCCTTCGTGCGCAGCCACACCGTCCGGTTATGCACGTCGCCGAAGAAGAAATCACCCGTCTTCTCGCGCCACGCGATCCCTTCGATCACGCCGGTCATGTCGGAGAGCGTGAACGCGATGTCCGCCTCGCCGATGGCGACAAGATTGTTGCCGAGTTTGGTGAGCACGTCCTTGAAATCCTTGCGGCCACGCAGCGCAGCAAACTCCTCCGACCTGTCGACCGGCGAGTTCACCCCGAGCGCCGCGAGCCGGTTGAGCGTCGCGATTGCATCGTCGGCGCGGTCGTTGGCAAGTAGGGCAGCGGCGAGGTTCGTCAGGATGCGTGGGAAATCCGGCCGCAGCGCCGCGGCCGCCTCCATTTTCGCAAGATAGGTCGGAAAATCTTTTTCGTCCGCTGCGGCCGCGCCTTCCCGCGCGAGCTTCATCGCCTCGGCGGCCGGCGGCGGCTCGGCACGGGCGGCGCAGAGGGCGAGCGCGAACCCCAAGGCGAAACGCGGCACGGATGTTTTCATGGGGTGCGAGAAACCGCGACTGTGCGCCGCCGGGCGGGGCTTGGCAACAGGCGCGATGAATTTCGTGGTAACGTTGCGCGGGCTTGCACCCGCCGGCGAAAACGGAAACGACGGAGTTGCGTCCGTGCGACGCGCCCCGCCCCACCCCGATGCGTTTCTCCGCCCTCCTGTCCTGCTTGCTCGCCGCCTCGCTGCCGATCGCGCGAGCCCAATCCACCGCGATCGAAGATCTCGTCGATCCGTTAATCGGCTCAGCGGGACGCGGTTCTTGCATGCCGGGACCGTGCCTGCCGCATGCTTCGATCTACCCGAGCCCCGAAACCCTCGGCGCCACGCCGGGTGGCTATGCCGGCGGCCAGCCGATCGTCGGCTTCGCGCAACTTCATACGCAGGGCACGGGTGGCAATCCCTCCTACGGAAATTTTCTGATCACACCGCGCCTCGGCCTCGCCATCAACGAAGCCGATCACGCCTCGCCGAAAGCCGACGAAGTCGCCAAGGCCTACGGCTACAGCGTGCGGCTCACGCGCGACAACATCCGCGCCGAGATCGCGCCCGCGCGCCACAGCGCGATTTACCGCTTCACGTTTCCCGCGAGTGACGAGGCGCACATCAACCTTGATGTCGCCCGCAAGATTCGCGGCGAGATCGCGCTCGACGAGGGCGCCGTGAACATCGATCCGGCGACGGGCCTGATCACAGGCGGCGGGCATTTTTCCAAGAACTGGAATCCCGCGCCGTATGAAGTCTATTTCGCGGCGCGTGTCAGCGTCGCGCCTGCCGCCATCGGCACGTGGACTGGCACCGAGGTCCACGCGGGCGCGGCCGGTGGCAGCGTGCGCACGACCGAGGTAACTCTGCCCAACGGCAAAAAGGAGAAACGCAACCAGTCGCTTGGCGCGTTCCTGCGCTTCAAAACCTCCGCCGGTCAGCAAGTGCTGCTAAAGATCGCGGTGTCGTTCACCTCCGTCGCGCAGGCGCAACGCTGGCTCGAAGCGGAAATTCCCGCGTGGGATTTCGACGGCGTGCACGCAGCCGCCGCGGCCACCTGGCATCGCGCCTTGGGCCTCGTCACGCTCGGCGGCGCGAGCGACGAAGAGGCGCGCAAGTTCACGACCGGCGTCTGGCACGCCATGGTCCAACCCCGCGATCGCACCGGCGACCTGCCCGGATTCGATCCGAAGGCGCCGCTCTGGGACGACCACTACACGCTCTGGGACACGTGGAAATCGCTCTTCCCGCTCATGGCGATCCTTGAGCCGGAGGCCATGCGCGACAACGTCCGCTCCTTCATCGAGCGCCACCGCATCGCATCCGACGGCTACGTCGCCGAAGCATTCATCCAGGGCAAAGAGTTCAAGGCGGGCCAGGGCGGCAACGAAGCCGACAACGTGATCGCCGACGCCTACGCGAAAAAAATTCCGGGCGTCGACTGGGAGCAGGCCTATGCCGTAATGAAACACCACGCCGAGCACGCACGCACCGTGAATTACCGCGAGCACGGCTGGATGGCGAGTGACGAGAAGACCGACTACAGCCACCGCATCCGCTCCGGATCCGCGACGCTTGATTTCGCCTACAACGATTTCAACGCCGCGCAGATGGCCCGCGGTCTTGGCCACACCGCCGACGCCGAGCGCTATCTCGCGCGTTCGAAAAACTGGCTCAACGTTTGGGACGATTCGCTTGAGAGCGACGGCTACCGCGGCTTCGTGCGCGGCCGCGCGCGTGACGGAAAATTCTCCACCACGTCGGCGACACAGGGATTCAACACCGATTTCTACGAGGCGATCTGCTGGGAGTTTTCCTTCAACGTCCCGCACGATCTGCCCGGGCTGGTCGAGAAGATGGGTGGACGCGCGACGTTCATCCGCCGGCTCACACACGCGTTCCGCGCGGGCTACATCGACTTCGGCAACGAGCCGGCCTTCATGTCGCCATGGCTCTTCGCCCGGGTCGGCCGGCCGTATCTCGCCTCGTATTGGGCCGATCAACTTCGCGGCGAATACGCCAACGTCAACCTGCCGGGTGATGACGATGATGGCGCCATGAGTTCCCTCTACGTCTTTCTCACCACGGGATTCTTTCCCGTCGCCGGGCAGGACGTTTATTTTATCCACGGTCCCCGCGTGCCGGAAATCACCTTTCATCTGACCAACGGAAAGACGTTCACCGTCAGCGCCGAACATGCCGGCGGAAAAAATCTCTACGTCCAGCGCGCCACACTCAACGGCCGCGCGCTCGATGAGCCGAGCTTTCATCACGGGGACCTCGTCGCCGGTGGCGAATTGCACTTCTTGATGGGCCCGCAACCGAGCGCGTGGGGCACGCGCGGTGATTTCGATCCCGCCGCCGCGGCGGCGGAAGTCGCGCCCGCGCCGCGCCCACCCTACCTCGGCAATCCCGCCCGCTAAACGCCGGCCCCGCGCCTCACGGCTCGGTCAATCCGGCCTGGATGCACCAGCGCGTGAGGCTCGCAACCTCATGCACGCCCACTTTCCTCATGATGTTGCCGCGATGTTTTTCGACCGTGCGGACGCCGAGGTTGAGCGTCTGCGCGATCTCGCGCGAAAGTTGTCCAGCGGCGACGAGCCGCGCGATTTGCTGCTCGCGCGGCGTGAGGGTGATTTTCGGCCGGCGAAGCCTCGTGATCTCCTCGATCGAACCCCACTTGGCGCCGATCTGCGTGGCGAAATACATCCCGCCGCGATCGATGGTTTCGATGGCGTTGAGCACAAAAGAGAGCGGCTCGCTCTTGTCGACGTAGCCGCCGACCCCGATGGCGATCAACTCCGCAGGGAGCCGCTCACTCGGATGCGACGTGAGCACCAGAATCCGCATGTCGGGCACCGCGCGGCGGACCGCGGCGGCGATTTCCAGTCCATGCATGTCCGGGAGCACCAGATCGACGATGAGGAGATTCGGTTTCGCCTTGAGACAAAACTCCAACCCCGGCCGGCCCCGATCAAATTCGCCCACGACACTCAGTCCCGCGACGCCTTTGAGCGTGGAACGCAGGAGCTGACGAAACATACTTTCGTCCTCGATGATAACGGTGTGAAGCTGGCGCATGGCGGCTGACGTTGGGGAGGGCGAAGCAATACCATGCGGCACTTGCAGGCGCAAGTGCACGTTCGCTATGGGGTCCCGGCCGCAGTTCACGCGGCCTGTCTAACCTCGACCCTTTCTTACGGCAGATCCGTCGAACCCATCAGGTAGCGATCGCACTCACGGGCCGCGCCGCGGCCCTCGTTGATCGCCCAGACCACGAGGCTCTGGCCGCGGCGGCAGTCGCCAGCGGCAAAGATGTTCGGCAGGTTCGTGCGATACTTTTCGTGCTCCGCCTTGATGTTCGATCGCGGGTCGGTCTCGAGCTTGAGATCCTTGAGGATCGCCTGCTCGGGCCCGAGGAAGCCCATCGCGAGGAGGACGAGTTGCGCCGAAATCGTTTTTTCCGTGCCGGGCTGTTCCTTCGGAATGAACTGACCCTTTTCATTTTTCTCCCACTTGATTTCGACGGTGATGAGCGACTGCACATTGCCCGCTGCGTCGCCGACGAACTTTTTCACCGTGGTGAGATAAACGCGCGGATCGGCGCCGTATTTTGCCGCAGCCTCTTCCTGGCCGTAGTCCATCTTATAAACCTTCGGCCACTCCGGCCAGGGATTGTCAGCCGCGCGATCCATCGGCGGCTTCGGGAGAATTTCGATTTGCGTGATGCTCTTGCAGCCGTGGCGCATCGAGGTACCGACACAGTCCGTGCCGGTGTCGCCACCACCGATAACGATCACGTCCTTGCCCTTCGCGCTAATCAGCGCGTGCTCCGCGCCGCCGTTGAGCACGGCCTTGGTGTTCGCCGTGAGAAACTCCATCGCGAAGTGCACGCCCTTGAGCGCTCGGCCCTCGATCGGAAGATCGCGCGGCAGCGTGGCGCCGGTGCAGATGACGGTCGCATCGAATTCCTTCAGGAAGATTTCCGAGTCGACGTTTTCGCCGACGTTCGCGTTGCAGATGAACTTGATGCCTTCCTTCTCCATCAACTCGATGCGGCGGAGGACCACTTCCTTCTTATCGAGCTTCATGTTCGGGATGCCATACATCAGCAGTCCGCCCGGCCGATCAGCACGCTCAAACACGGTGACGGTGTGGCCTGCTTTGTTGAGCTGAGCCGCGGCGGAGAGACCCGCAGGGCCTGAGCCGATGACGGCAACTTTTTTTCCCGTGCGAGTTTTCGGCGGCTCAGGCAGAACCCAGCCTTCCTCCCAGCCTTTGTCGGTGATCGAAGCCTCGATGTTTTTGATCGTGACGGGCGGGGCGTTGATGCCGAGGACGCATGAGCCTTCGCACGGCGCCGGACACACGCGGCCAGTGAACTCCGGGAAGTTGTTCGTCTTGTGCAGGCGATCGAGCGCGTCCTTCCACTGGCCGCGGTAAACGAGATCGTTCCACTCCGGAATCAGATTGTTGATCGGGCAGCCGCTCGCCATGCCGCTGATCAATTTTCCCGTGTGGCAGAACGGCACGCCGCAATCCATGCAGCGCGCGCCCTGCGTGCGGAGTTTCTTTTCCTCCATGTGGTGGTGAAACTCCTTCCAGTCGCCGATGCGTTCAGTCGGTGAACGATCGACAGGAAGTTCGCGGAGGTATTCGATGAAGCCGGTGGGTTTGCCCATGGGAGGAAGCGGTAAAGCTTAGAGTTAAGAGTGGTGAGCGATCAGTTGCCGCCGACGCGCGACGTGTCGCGGGCGTTTTCTTCGAAGGCGGCCATGATGGCTTCGTCGCCAGTGAGGCCCTGCGCTTGCGCACGATCAATACAGGCGAGCATGCGCTTGTAGTCCTTCGGCATCACCTTGACGAATTTCGGCAGCCACGTCGTCCAGCCGTCGAGGATCGCTTTGCCGCGAACGCTCTTCGTGTAGTCGACGTGTTTTTGGATCATCGCCTTCACTTCGGCGATTTCCTTGCCTTCCTCGAGCTTCTCGATGCCGACCATCTGGACGTTCACGCGATTCGCAAAGTCACCGGTTTCATCGAGCACGTAGGCCACGCCGCCCGACATGCCCGCGCCGAAGTTGCGGCCGGCACGGCCGAGAATCACGACGCGGCCGCCGGTCATGTATTCGCAACCGTTGTCACCGATCGCCTCGACGACGGCGTTGACGCCGGAATTGCGGACTGCGAAGCGCTCGCCCGCCATACCGCACACATAGATCTCGCCGGCCGACGCGCCGTAGAGCGCGACGTTGCCGATAATCATGTTCTCCTCGGCCTTGAACGTGGCGCCGGCACCAGGATAAACGATGAGCTTGCCGCCGGAGAGGCCCTTGCCGAAGTAGTCGTTCGCATCGCCCTCGATGCTGAGCGTCATGCCGCGCGTCACAAACGCGCCGAAGCTCTGGCCGGCGGAGCCGGTGAACTTGAATTTGATCGTGTCCTCGGGGAGGCCCTTCGCGCCGTATTTCTTGGTGACCTCGCCCGACGTGACGGTGCCCGTAACGCGGTTTACGTTGCGGATTGGGAGCTCCGCGACGACTTTCTCGCCGCGCTCGATCGCGGGCTTCGCGAGGTCGAGCAGCGTCGTCATATCGAGGGAGCGATCGATGCCGTGGTCCTGCTTCATCGAGGAGAAGCGGCCGACTTCGGCGCCCACATCGGGCTGGTAAAGGATCTTCGAGAAATCGAGTCCCTTGGCCTTCCAGTGAGTGATCGCCTTGCGCGACTCGAGGCGATCGGTGCGGCCGATCATTTCCTCGATCGTGCGGAAGCCGAGCGAAGCCATGATCTCACGAAGATCCTCGGCGATGAACTTCATGAAGTTCACCACGTGCTCGGGCTTGCCGGCGTAGCGCGCGCGGAGTTGCGGATCCTGCGTGGCGACACCCGCAGGACAGGTGTTGAGATGGCACACGCGCATCATGATGCAGCCCGTGGCGACGAGCGGCGCGGTAGCGAAGCCAAATTCCTCGGCACCGAGCAGCGCCGCGATCGCGACGTCGCGACCGGTCTTCAACTGGCCGTCGGTTTCAACCGCGATACGCGAGCGGAGATTGTTGAGGACGAGCGTTTGGTGCGCCTCGGCAAGACCGAGTTCCCACGGCAGGCCCGCGTGTTGCAGCGAAGTCTGCGGCGAGGCACCGGTGCCGCCGTCATAGCCGGAGATGAGGACGACGTCCGCGTGCGCCTTCGCGACACCGGCGGCGATCGTGCCGACGCCGACTTCGGAAACGAGTTTCACGCTGATGCGCGCGTCCTTGTTGCCGTTTTTCAAGTCGTGGATCAGCTCGGCCAAATCCTCGATCGAATAGATATCGTGGTGCGGCGGGGGCGAAATGAGACCGACGCCAGCAGTCGTGCCGCGCGTCTTGGCGATGGGCGGATAAACTTTTGAGCCGGGCAACTGGCCGCCTTCGCCGGGCTTTGCGCCCTGTGCCATCTTGATCTGGATTTCGCGGGCGTTGACGAGGTATTCGCTCGTGACGCCGAAGCGGCCTGACGCGACCTGCTTGATCGCGGAATTCTTCGAGTCGCCCTTTTCATTAGTCCACGTAAAGCGCGCGGGATCTTCGCCGCCTTCGCCGGTATTGGACTTTCCGCCGATGCGGTTCATCGCGATCGCGAGCGTTTCGTGCGCCTCGCTGGAGATGGAGCCGTAGGACATCGCGCCCGTTTTGAAGCGCTTCATGATCGCTTCGATGGGCTCGACCTCGGAGAGCGGGATCGCGTCGCTCGTCTTAAAATCGAGCAGTGAGCGCAGCGTGCAGAGGTTCTTACCCTGCTCGTTAATCAACTTCGCGTAGCTTTGGTAGGCGGGTTTGCTGTTGGTGCGGACCGCCTTCTGCAACGCGTGGATTGATTCGGGCGTGAAGAGATGCGATTCGCCGTTGGCGCGCCACTGATAGATGCCGCCACCGGGCAGCACATGGCCGTTGACCTCGCGATCGGGATAGGCGGCGTGATGGCGCATGAGCACTTCCTGCGCGATCACGTCGAGGCCGATGCCGCCGACGCGTGACGGCGTCCAAGTGAAGTAGTGATCGATGACGTCCTGGCGGAGGCCGAGCGCCTCGAAAACCTGCGCGCCACGATACGACTGGATCGCGGAGATACCCATTTTCGACATCACCTTCACGACACCTTTCGAGCCAGCCTTCACAAAGTTCTGGCAGGCCTTCTTGTGATCGATGCCGGTGAGAACACCCTCGCGGATCATGTCATCGATCGTTTCGAACGCGACGTAGGGATTGATCGCCGAGCAGCCGTAGCCGATGAGCAATGCGAAGTGGTGCACCTCGCGGGCTTCACCCGTCTCAAGCACAATCGACACGCGCGTGCGGAGACCTTCGCGGATCAAATAGTGATGCAAACCAGCCACCGCGAGGAGCGACGGGATCGGCGCGGTTTCCTTGGTGACGCCGCGGTCGGAGAGGATGAGGACGTTAACTTCCTCTTCCTCGATCATGCGGCGGGCCATGATAGAGAGTTCTTCCATCGACTTCGCGAGGCCCTTCTCTCCGCGCGACACGCGGAAGAGGATCGGGAGCACGCCCATCTTGAGTCCGGGAAGATTGGTGCGGCGGATTTTGGCGAACTCCTCGTTGGTGAGGATCGGCCACTTCAATTCCACGCGGCGACACGCGGTCGGTTGCGGGTTGAGTAGATTGCCCTCGGAGCCGAGACGCGTCTCAGCCGAGATTACGATCTCCTCGCGGATCGAATCGATTGGCGGGTTGGTGACCTGCGCGAAGAGCTGCTTGAAATAATCGTAGAGCAGGCGCGGCTTGTTGGAGAGCACCGCGAGCGCCGCGTCGTTGCCCATCGAACCGATCGCTTCCACGCCGTCCTTTGCCATCGGCGTGATGATGATGCGCTCGTCCTCGTTGGTGTAGCCAAATGCAATCTGGCGCTGGAGCAGCGTGACGTGATCGGGTTGTTCCACCATCGGCGCATCGGGCAGATCGCTGAGGTGCACAAGATGATCCTTGATCCACTCGCGATAGGGGTGCGCGGAAACGATCTTCTTTTTGATTTCTTCGTCCTCGATGATGCGACCCTCCTCGGTGTCGACGAGAAACATGCGGCCCGGCTGAAGGCGGCCTTGTTGCAAGACTTGGTCGGGTGGCGTCTGAAGCACACCGACTTCGGAGGCCATGATCACGACGCCTTCCTTCGTTACGGTGTAACGCGAGGGGCGCAGGCCGTTGCGATCAAGGATCGCGCCGATCTGTTTGCCGTCGGTGAACGCGATCGAGGCGGGGCCGTCCCACGGCTCCATCAAGCAGGAGTGATATTGGTAAAACGCGCGGCGATCGGGGTCCATCGACTCGTGGTTGGACCACGGCTCGGGGATCATCATCATCATCGCGTGCGCGAGGGGGCGGCCGGCGAGCACCATAAGTTCGAGCGTGTTGTCGAACATCGAGGAGTCGGAGCCGTTCGGATTGATGATCGGGAGGACTTTCTTGATGTCCTCACCGAAGGCTTCGCTGTCGAACAGCGCCTGCCGGGCGTGCATCCAATTGATGTTGCCGCGGAGCGTATTGATTTCGCCGTTGTGCGCTAGGTAGCGGTAAGGATGCGCGCGCTCCCAGCTCGGAAACGTGTTGGTCGAAAACCGAGAGTGCACGAGCGCGAGCGCCGTGACCATCAGCGGGCTCTTCAGATCCGGGAAATACTGGTCGACCTGCTCCGTGGTGAGCATGCCTTTGTAGACGAGCGTCTTCATCGAGAGGCTCGCCACATACCAATATTCGGCGCCGGGCAGCGTGGAGGTGCGGATGTCGGTGTAGCCGCGCTTGCGGATGACGTAGAGTTTGCGCTCGAACTCGAGATCACTCTTCACGCCCGGGCCGCGGCCGATGAAAACCTGCCGCATGAACGGCTCGCAGGAGAGCGCGCTGTCACCGAGTGAGGCGCCGTTGGTCGGCACCGTGCGCCAACCGAGGAAAATCTGGCCCTCGGATTGGACAGTTTGCTCGAAACGCTCCTCGATTTTTCGCCGGATGCTGGGATTGCGAGGGAGAAAGATAAGGCCGCAGCCGTATTCGCCGGCGGCCGGGAGCGTGATCCGCGCGGTTTTGCAGGCATCGACGAAAAATGCATGGGGCATCTGGATCAGCACGCCGGCGCCGTCGCCGGTGTTGATCTCGGCACCCGAGGCGCCGCGGTGGTCGAGGTTGCGGAGGACTTGGAGACCGTCGGCGAGAATCTTGTGCGACTTGCGGCCATGGATGTCGGCCACGAAGCCTACGCCGCAGGCATCGTGCTCAAACCACGGATCGTAGAGCCCTTGTTTACCGGGCCGACCAGGAGACGGGCGCGCGGCGGGCGAGCCGGGCGAAAAGTGAGACGAGGTCGAATCCGATTGCGGCGTGGTGTTCACTGATGGGTTTGGTTGGAAGAAGTCTTGCGGAGCGTAATGTGGGCCAGTTATCGGCAGGGTCGGTGTAGGCGCAAAAAAAGGGCCGTCTCGTGCTTTGCGAGAGCGGCCCGGAGTCGTGTTTAGCGGTGAGCTCTCAGCGTCGTCAGAAGAAGCGGATCGTTTTAGTGGCCATTTTGGCGTGCTCTTCGTCGGAGCAGCCCGCGTTGGTCGGGGTGTCGACGGGAGCGTCGGTCGGTTTCACAAGCGCGTTGCTGAGCAGGTAATTTTCGACCTCTTCGCCGGAAATGTCGGCGAGCATCACGCCATCGATCTCGACGCACGGAGAAAGCGGCTGGCCGGACTTCTGCACCATCTCGGCGTAATTCGCGCGATTATTGATGATGTCGATGTCCTCAAACGGCAGGTTGTGCTTCCGAAGGATCGCACGGACGCCATTGGACCAGCCGCAGGACGGCTTGAGATAGGCTTTGATGTTCATGCGGTGAGCGTAGGCGAAGGCAAAAGCGGGGCAAGGTAAAGGGCGCGATTTCGCGCGATCAAGCACTGTCTTCGGAATTTTTTAGCGAGGACTGTCATAGGATGCGAAGCAACACGAAGCGGGCCCCGGGAAACAAGCGGCACTTTCCGCTAGCCGCGCCGCGCGCGCTCGCCTATCACGCACCAAATGAAAGTCCTCGTGACCGGCGCGGCCGGCTTCATCGGTTTCCACGTCGCCCGGCGGCTCGCCAGCACGAAAAAGTGCGAGGTGCTCGGCGTGGACAACCTGAGCGACTACTACGATGTGGAGCTCAAGCGCGCGCGGATCGCGGAGCTCGCGAACGTCACCGAGGCGGTGGAGATCACCTCGGGCCGGGCCGCGGGAAAAAGTTTCGAGACGTTTCGTTTTCTCCACGCGGATTTTGCGGACGCGGAAAAATTCGCCGGGCTGGTCGCGCATTTCAAACCGGACTACGTCGTGCACCTCGGCGCGCAGCCGGGCGTGCGCTACTCGATGGAAAATCCCGCCGCCTACACGCGCGCCAATCTCGATGGTTTCGCGAGCGTGCTCGAGGCCTGCCGCCGCACCCCGCCAAAGCATCTCGTGTTTGCGTCGAGCAGCAGCGTTTATGGCGCCGGCGCGAAAGCGCCCTACCGCGAGGACGACAACACCGATCAGCCGGTGTCGTTTTACGGCGCGACGAAGAAGGCCAACGAGATGATGGCCTACAGCTACGCGCACAACCACGCGCTCCATCTCACCGGCCTGCGCTTCTTCACCGTCTACGGCCCGTGGGGCCGGCCCGACATGGCGCCGACGCTCTTTGCGCGGGCGATTCTCGAAGGAAAGCCGCTGAAACTTTTCAACTCCGGCAAAAACCTCCGCGACTTCACTTACGTCGACGACATCGTCGACGGCGTCGTGAAAGTGCTGCTCTACCCGCCCCCCACCCCACCCGTCGGCGAAATTGCTCCCGCTCCGGCGCTGCAGATTTTCAACCTCGGCCACCACCGGCCGGTCGAGACCGTGCTCTTCGTGAAAATGCTCGAGCAACTCCTCAAAAAACCAGCGTCTCTCGAACTGCTCCCGCCGCAGCCCGGCGATATGTTCGAAACCTGCGCCGATCTTACGCGCGTGCAGGCCACGATTGGTTTCGCGCCGAAAGTATCGCTGGAGGACGGGTTGAAGCAGTTCGTCGAGTGGTTCCGCGGCTACTATAAGCTCTAATCTCAGCTTTGCCCACGAATCACGCGAATGAGCGCGAATTTTCGAACCAGATTTGAATCCATTCGCGTTCATCCGCGTGATTCGCGGGCTCTTCCATGAAAACCTTCCTCCTGCTCGTCGTCTCAAATATTTTCATGACCTGCGCCTGGTATGGTCAGCTCAAGTGGAAGATTTTCGAGGGTAAGTCGCTCGCGGTCGTCATCCTGATGTCGTGGGGGATCGCGTTCTTCGAGTATTGTCTGATGGTGCCGGCGAACCGCGACGGTTACGCGCATGGCCTCAGCGGCTACCAGCTCAAAATCATCCAGGAAGTGATCACGCTGGCGGTCTTCGTCGGTTTCGCGTGGCTCGTGCTCGGCGAAAAGCTCACGTGGAACTACGCCGTGAGCTTCGGGCTAATCCTCCTCGCAGTTTACTTTGCGACGGCGTTCAAGCCGGGCGGGCCGACATCGCATTAAAGCGAAGATCGGCTTGACGTGTTCAGGTGAACACGTCAACCATTCCGCCCACAACTGCTCCATACTTGCGACGCCGATTTTGCTTCGCAGGCTGGCGCCCTTAAACGAAAACCGTCCTCTAAATCCTACCCGCCATGTCCAAAGCCGCACCCGCCGCCAAACCCACCGCCGCCGTCTCGACCGCGGTCACCCACGCCCGCGACAAGAACATCGACCTCGCACTCTCCGCCATCACCAAACAGTTCGGCGAAGGCTCGATCATGCGCCTGGGCAGCAACCAGAAGATGAAGGTCGAGACGCTCTCGACCGGCTCCCTCGCGATCGACCTCGCCCTCGGCGTCGGCGGCCTGCCCAAAGGCCGCATCATTGAAATTTACGGTCCGGAATCGTCCGGCAAGACCACCTTCTGTCTCAGCGTCATCGCCGAGGCCCAGAAAAAGGGCGGGCTCGCCGCCTTCATTGACGTCGAGCACGCTCTCGACCCAAAATATGCCCGCGTCGTCGGCGTGAAGCTCGACGATCTCCTCGTCTCCCAGCCCGACTCCGGCGAGGACGCGCTCAACATCATGGAGACGCTCATCCGCTCTAACTCGATCGACGTCATCATTCTCGATTCCGTCGCCGCGCTCATCACCAAGTCGGAGCTCGACGGCCAGATGGGCGACATGACGATGGGCAGCCAAGCCCGCCTGATGTCGCAGGCCATGCGCCGTCTCACCGCCGTCGTCAGCAAGACGAACTGCGTGTGCATTTTCACCAACCAGATTCGCGAAAAGATCGGCGTGATGTTCGGCAGCCCCGAAACCACTTCCGGTGGCCGCGCCCTGAAGTTCTTCTCGTCCGTCCGCATCGACATCCGCCGCAAGGACCAGATCAAGACGCCCGAAGGCAAAGTCATCGGTAACCGCACTAAGATCAAAATCGTGAAGAACAAGATCGCCCCGCCGTTTACCGAGGTGGAGTTCGACATCATGTATGACGAGGGCATCTCGAAGCTCGGCTCGCTCCTCGATCTCGGCCTCGAGCACAAGATTCTCGAAAAGAAGGGCGCGTGGATCGCCTACGAAGGCGCGCTCGTCGGCCAGGGCCGTGACGCCGCCAAGCTCGCGCTCAAGGAAAAGCCCGAACTCGCCGAAAAGATCGGCGCGGCGATTCTGGCTAAGGTCAACATCACCGGCGGCACCGCCGTCACCGGCGAAGCTGCGGTGGAGTAAGAAAAAATCGTTTCGATCGCCGGCAGTCTCACTGTGGAGTTGAACTGCCGGCGGCTCGTTTGGTCTAGTGGGGAATGCCGGTATCTGCCTCCTCGCACATTCGATCGATCACACTTACTCTAGTGTTTTTCGTCAGCGCGAATGGCATTATCGCGCAGGACTCCAAGCCGATCCTGATGTCTCGCACGGGTGGAGGCTCTTGGTCGACGCCCGCCGACCTTCAAGCTTCGGCCAAAAACGGCAACCCCAAGGCCTGCGCGCAACTCGGCGAGGCGCTGCTCCGCGGCGACGCTGATTTTCCCAAAGACGTCCCGCGCGCCCTCGCGCTCCTTGAGCAGGCCGCGCGCGCTGGTCAGGCCTCAGCCGCCTTTCGTATCGGCATGCTGCTCGCCAACGGCGACAACGTCGCTCTCGATCGCCCGCGCGCCCTCGCCTACTTCCGTGCCGCTGCGGCCGGCGGAGCTGCGGAGGCGTTTCACAATCTCGGCGCGACCTATTCGACGGGCCGCGGCGTGAAGCGTGACTACGCCGAGGCCCTCGCCTGGCTCATCCTTGCAAAAAAGCACGGCGCACCCGGCACCAGCGCCGACGATCTGCGCGCCTACCTCAAATCGATCGGATGTGCCGAGCTGATCCCCGCGGGAGAAAAGCGCGCAATCGACCTCGAAAGCGAACTTGCGCACGCCTCCGTCACCCAACTTCTGCCACCGCCCTCATCGTTCAACAGCGCCGCGCCGGCCGCGGAAACCGCGCCACCACCCGCCCCCGCTCCGCTCCCCCCACCCACTGCGCCCGCTCCCATCGCGGATAGTATTCCGATCACACCCAACCCGCTGACCGCGCTCGCCGACCCTAAAATGCCTACGCTGCCTTCCCTCGCCAGCCCGCTCGATGTCCTGCCCGCCGACGACCCGGTTAAACTCGCCGCGCCCACCGGCCGCATCTGGGATTGGCCGCATCTCTCCACGCTTCAGGCGGCCGCCAACGCCGGCGATCGCGATGCCCTCGCCGCCCTCGGAAAACTCCTCCTCGACGGTAATCGCTTCACCACTGATGTCCCGCGTGCGATCGCCTTGCTCGAACGCGCCGCAAAATCCGGTAGCGGCGACGCAGCCTTTCTCCTCGCCGATCTCTACACGAAAAATCTGCAGGCCCCGCGCGACGCCAAGAAGGCCTTCGCTTTCACCCTGCAAGCAGCGATCGGAGGAGTGCGCGCCGCCGCTTACAACCTCGGCGCCCTCTACGCCAACGGCACCGGCACCGCGGCCGACTACACCGAGGCGCTCGCGTGGCTGATCGTCGCGCAGCACTTCAACCTCGATTCCGGCCAGCTCGCGCGCATCCGCGACTACGTGACCAAGACCGACGCGAAACAAATTCCCGTCGCCGAAAAACGCGCCACCGATCGCATCAAGGCCATCGAGGCGATCCGGGCAACTTTGTCTGGCCTGTAGAAAACGGTCAGGTGCGTTGCACGGTTGCGACTCACCCCGCGACCGCGTCAACTTAGCGGCGATGAAACGCCACGGACTTATTCCCGCCGTCGTAATTTTGCTAGCGCTCTTATGGGCTCTGGCGGGCTGCGCCGCCATTCGCACCGACCCGCCCGATCGCGTTGCCGCCGAAACCCAAATCCGCTCGCGCATCGCCTCGATCCGCGAAGCCATCCTAGCCCGCTCCGCCGAAGGCATCGTGCACTGGGCCACCGGTGACTGGAGTTTCACTGGCGCTGACGGCGTGAAATTCGATCGCGCGGGCTACCTCGCGCGCACCACCGCTCTCTTCGCCCGCGTGCCCGCGATCGAATCGCTCGACACTCAAGTCGATCGGCTGGAAATCCATGGCGACTCTGCCGACATCGAAATCACGCAAACGATGGTGCGCCGCGAAATAGATCCCGCGACCAAGGCCGAGACTCGCGTGTGGTTGCGCTACCGTGAAAAGCACCGCTGGGTCGCAGTAGCGCGTGACTGGCGCGTGCAAGCCGTGGCTTTTATCGGCCAACCCGAGCGAAAAAATATTCCGTAGTTCGCCGGCCATCGGCGAAATTTACCGCGCGAAAATTACGGCAAAAAACGCGCCCCATGTCCCAGCGCGGTTTGCCGTTGAGGGGATGAAATGATTGGTCCCCAATCGCTTTCGCCATGCCCACCACGACCACTTCTCTCCCTGCGCCAAACCAACAGGTGCGCGAAGCGGTCTTTACGGTGCGCGGGTTGGAGCGGATTTACGGCGAAGGCGAGGCTGCCGTCACCGCCCTCCGCGGCGTCGATCTCGATCTGTTTGCGAGCGAGCTGATCGTTTTGCTCGGCGCGTCGGGCAGCGGAAAATCCACATTGCTCAACCAGCTCGGCGGTCTCGACTCGCCCACTCGCGGCACGCTCCGCTACCGCGACTGGGATCTCGCCCACGCCGACGAAGCGGGTCTCACGCAATTCCGCCGCGGCGCCGTCGGCTTTGTTTTCCAAGCCTACAATCTGATTCCAAGCCTCACCGCGCGCGAAAACGTCGCGCTCATCACTGAAATTTGCGCCGACCCGATGGCGCCCGAGGAGGCGTTGCGTCTCGTCGGCCTTGCCGAGCGCATGGATCATTTTCCGGCGCAGCTTTCCGGCGGTGAGCAGCAGCGCGTCGCGATCGCACGCGCCATCGCGAAAAAGCCCGCCGTGCTCCTCTGCGATGAACCGACCGGCGCACTCGACGTCCACACCGGCATCACCGTCCTCGAGGCGATCGAGCACATCAACCGCGAGCTCGGCACGCTCACCGTCATCATCACGCACAACGCGATCCTCGCCGACATGGCCGATCGCGTCTTCACGCTCTCCGACGGGCGAATCGTGAACCAGCGCACCAACACCCAGCGCGGCAGCGTCAGCACGCTCGCCTGGTAAACGCGGTCGCCATCCCGCGCCATGAGTCTCCTCGATCGCAAGCTCCTCCGCGATCTCCGCGCCCTGAAGTCGCAGGCGATCGCCGTAGCGCTCGTGATGGCGTGCGGCCTCGCGATGATGATCATGACGCGCTCGCTGATCCTTTCGCTCACCTCGACGCGCGACGCCTACTACGAACAAAACCGCTTCGCGCAGATCTTCGCCACGCTCAAACGTGCGCCCAACTCCGTCCGCGATCAGCTCGCCGCCATTCCCGGCGTCGCGACTGTGCAAACCGGCATCGCGATTCGCGCGACCCTCGATGTGCCCGGACTGCCCGAGCCCGCGGTCGGTTTGATCAACTCGTTGCCCGAGCGCAGCGCGCCCGTGCTCAACCTGCCCTACCTCCGCAGCGGCCGCCTGCCGGCGGGCGGCACGGCGCGCGGCCAAGTCGCCTCGGGCGAGGCGTTCGCTGAGGCGCACGGCCTCAAGCCGGGCGATAAAATCGCCGCCATTCTCAACGGCGCGAAGCAAACGTTTACGATCTCCGGTATCGTCCTCTCGCCGGAGTTTGTCTTTGAGTCACCGCCCGGCGCCGCGCTGCCCGACAACAAAACCTACGGCGTGTTTTGGATGCCCTACCGCGAACTCGCCACGGCGTTTCAACTCTACGGCGCATTCAACAACATCTCGCTCACGCTCGCGCCCGGCGCATCGGAAGGCGATGTGATCGCCGCGATCGATCGCGTGCTTGCGCCCTACGGCGGCCGCGGTGCTTACGGGCGCGACAACCATCCGTCGCACCGCCGCCTCGACGACGAGATTCGCGTGCTGCAAGGCCTGTCGATCGCATTTCCTGTCGTGTTTCTCAGCGTCGCGGCGTTCATGGTGAATTCCGTGATGAGCCGACAGGTCGCGCTGCAACGCGAACAGATCGCGATGCTCAAAGCGTGCGGCTTTAGCAACGCGCAAGTCGGCGGCCACTATTTCAAGTTTTCGCTCGCGATCGTCGCGCTCGGCATCGGGCTCGGCGCGGCGGGCGGAATTTTTCTCGGGAGCAAACTCGTGAACATGTATCACCTGTTTTTCCGGTTTCCGGAGCTCAACTTCGTGCTCGACGCGCACGTGCTCGTGATCGCGGCGATGGCGAGCGCGCTCGCGGCGTTCGTCGGCGTCGCGGGCGCGGTGCGACGCGCCGTGCGGCTGCCGCCGGCCGAGGCAATGCGGCCCGAGGCGCCGGCGAGCTTTCGGCCGGCATTCATTGAAAATTTTCGCGGCGCGAAATGGTTCAGCGCGTCGTTTCGCATGGCGCTGCGCAACATCGAGCGCCGGCCAATTCGCAGCGGGCTCACGTGCATCGCGCTCGCACTCGCGACAGGAATTCTGATCGTGCCGAACACATTTCGCGACGGGATCGACTATGTCTTGGATTTTCAATGGGACATCGTGCAACGGCAGACCGTCACACTGTCGCTCGTCGAGCCGCAGGCGGAGCGCGCGATTGCGGATTTCCGCCACCTGCCAGGCGTCGTGCTCGCCGAGCCGTTTCGCTACGTGACGGTCGAGCTGCGTGCCGGGCCGGTCACGCGCCGGCTGCTGCTCCAAGGGCTCCCCGAGCACGGCACGCTGAACCGCGTGATCGATTCGCACATCGAGCAGTTCACGCTGCCCGAGCGTGGGATCGTGATTTCGGCGAAACTCGCCGACGTGCTGCACGTGCGGCCGGGCGAGGAAGTGATCGCAAAGGTGCTTGAGGGCGAGGAGCGCGAACTGCGCGTGCCGATCGCGGGCCTAGCGGAAGATTTCGCGGGCACGGCCGCCTACATGGAGCGCCACGCGCTCAACCGCCTGCTGCTCGAGGGCGATCAAATCAACGGCGCGCACCTCGTGGTCGCGAAAAACCGGTGGAACGATTTTCTCACCGCCGTGAAAAATACGCCGCGCGCCGCGAGCTGCGTCATCAAGGACTCGATCCGCGATGGGTTTCGCAAAACCACCGGTGAGAGCATCGGCCTGCTGCAAAAAATGTATGCGATGTTCGCGACGATCGTGGCGTTCGGGATTATCTACAACAGCGCGCGGATCTCGCTTTCGGAACGCGCGCGCGAGCTCGCCACGCTGCGCGTGCTCGGCTTCACGCGAGGAGAAGTTGGCGCCGTGCTGGTCGGTGAACTCGTCGTGCTCACGGTCATCGCGCTGCCACTCGGTCTAGTGATCGGATCGGGTTTCGCGCGCGGGATCATCGTGGCGGTGAACACCGAGACCGTGCGGCTGCCGCTCGTGCTCACGCCGGCCAACTACGCTTCGGCGATTCTCGTGGTGGCGCTGGCTTCGGCGTTGTCGGCGCTGTTTGCGGCGCGCAAGCTGTCCGAAATCGACTTGCTGAGCGCGCTCAAGGCGCTCGATTGACTCGAAAAAAATTCTCCATGAGTCCAACCGTTTCACCCTCGCCCGCCGGGAAAAAAAATGGCGCGCCCATCTGGCGCCGCCAGTTGCCGTGGATCGGCCTGGGGCTGCTGGTCGCGTTGATCGCGTTTGGCCTGTGGCCGCGCGCCGTCTCCGTCGAAAGCGCGATCGTCACGCGCGGTCCACTGTTGGTGACGGTCGACGAGCAGGGCATGACGCGCGTGAAAAATCGCTATCTTGTCTCAGCACCGGTCGCCGGCCAACTCCGCCGGATCGATTGGAAAGCGGGCGCGCCGGTCGAAGCGGGCAAGACCGTGCTAGCGGTGTTGGAGACCAACGGTGCAGATTTTCTCGATGCGCGCAGCCAAGCACAGGCCGAGGCGCGCGTGCACGCGGCCGAAGCGGCGCGCGAGGCGGCGGCGGCGCAACGGGCGCGAGCCGGCGCGTCCGCGAAAATGTTTTCTGCCGATTTTGATCGGCTGAAGGACTTGTTTGGAAAAAAAGTTTTGTCGCAGCAGGAATTCGAAGTCGCGCAGATGCGCGCGGACACGGCGGCGCAGGAAATGCGGGCGGCCGAATTTTCGCTGCAGGTGGCGGAGTTTGAATTGCAGCAGGCGCGTGCGCTGCTCGTGCGCGGCCAACCGGGCGGGGGCGCCGAGCCCCTCGTGATCACATCGCCGGTGAACGGAAAAATTCTACGCGTGCTTCAGGAGAGTTCGCGCGTCGTCCCCGCCGGATTTGCGCTGCTCGAAGTCGGCGATCCCACCGATCTTGAGGTGCGGATCGAGGTGTTGTCGCGCGACGGCGTCGCGATCAAACCGGGCGCACGCGTAATCCTGGAGCAGTGGGGCGGACCGGAGCCGCTGCAGGCGCGCGTGCGGCTGGTGGAGCCGTCGGCGTTCACGAAGATTTCTGCGCTCGGCGTCGAGGAGCAACGCGTTTACGTGGTCGCCGATTTCACCGATCCGATCGAGAAGCGCCCCACCCTCGGCGACAGTTATCGCGTGGAGGCGCGCGTAGTGATTTGGGAAAACGCGAGCGCGCTGCACGCGCCGGCAGGGAGTTTATTTCAACGCGGCGGCGGCTGGCAGTCGTTTGTAATTGAGGGAAGCCGCGCACGTCTGCGCAGCGTGAAAGTCGGCCGCAGCAACGGCGTGGAGACCGAGATCCTCGACGGCTTGGCGGACGGCACACGCGTGGTGGTCTATCCGGGTGACAAGGTCTCCGACGGCGGGCGCGTCGAGCCGCTCGTCGTCAACGCCCGCTAGGGAAACAGCCACTTGGCGCTCCAGCCGTCGCGGTCGCGCGTGATTTTTTCGCGGTCGTGATGACGAAACGCGCGCGCCTGCCAAAATTCAATTGCTTCCGGCTCGACGCGCCAGCCCGACCAATGTGGCGGGCGCGGCACCGCGCCGATCGGGAAGCGCACTGCAGCCGCCGCAACCGCCCGCTCAAGTTCGAACCGACCGGCCATTGGTTGCGATTGGGCCGAAGCCCAGGCCCCGAGCTGGCTCAACCGCGGGCGAGTGGCGAAATAGGCATCAGCCTCCGCCGGATCGACCGCGACAACGGGACCATCGATCCGGACCTGGCGCTCGAGTTTCGGCCAGTGAAAGCAGAGGGATGCGTTCGGATTGGCGCGAAGCGCGATGGATTTTGGGCTTTGTAGGTTCGTGTAAAAAACAAATCCACGTTCGTCCGCGTGCTTGAGCAAAACCATCCGAACGGCGGGCCGGCCGTCTCCGCTCGCCGTCGCGAGAGCCATCGCCGTCGGATCGTACGGCTCGATCGCGCGCGCTTCCGCGAACCATTGCTGAAATTTTTCGATCGGGTGCGGCGCGGCCATGGCTGATAAGCTTGCCGCAATCGGCGCTGACCCGCTGCGTGCGATTTGTGCAAGGTTGCGCAGGGTTTGTGCGGGGACGTTTGACTTGCAACCGGCGACTGCGAAACGTCGCCCACCGCAAAAATGCCGCGCTTCCACGACACCATCGCTGCACTCGCGACGCCGACCGGCACCTCGGCGATCGCTTTGTTACGCACGAGCGGACCAGGGGCGGTGAAACTCGCGCAGGAAATCTTTGGCGAGAATCCCCCTCCCCGCCTCTCTCGTCATTCCGACTACCACGATCACGGAGGCGGGCTGGTAGATGATGTGCTGTTCACGTTTTTTGCCGGACCCAACTCTTACACCGGCGAAGATTCACTGGAGATTTCGTGTCACGGAAACCCGTTTATCGCCCAAAAGATTCTCGAAGATCTGATTGCGCGCGGATGTCGTCTCGCCGAGCCGGGCGAATTCACCAAACGAGCCTTTCTCAACGGCCGCATGGACCTCAGCCAAGCCGAGGCGGTAATGGATTTGATCAGCGCACGCAGTGAACGGGCGCTGGCCGCCGCCAACCGCCAGTTGCGCGGCTCACTCGGCAAACACATGGGCGCGCTAACCGATCGGCTACTTAATGTCGTCGCGCGCGTAGAAGCCTACATTGATTTTCCCGAGGAAGACTTGCCGCCTGAAGATCAGTCGCTTCTCGATCGGGAGTTGGCCGGTATCGCTGCCGACACGAGCCGATTGTTGGCGACAAGCCACTATGGTCAGCTTTTGCGCGATGGGATAAAAACAGTGATTGTTGGACCGCCGAACGTCGGGAAGAGCAGCCTGTTAAACCGCCTGGTCGGTCGGGAACGCGCGCTTGTCAGCCCAGAACCTGGAACAACGCGCGATTTCATTGAAGAGCGGATTCTCGTTGGGTCCCATTGCCTTAGAATCATCGATACAGCCGGGCTGAATCCGCGCCCTGCTCCCCTAGAGAAACTCGGTATGAACAAGACTCTGGAGTGCATCGCAGAGGCAGATCTGCTCTTGGTGGTCCTGGATGGAAGCGATCCCACCGCAGTAATCCCGGCGGCGCTCGTCTCGGAAGATTTGACTGAGAAATGTATTATCATATTTAACAAAAACGACTTATATGACAAAAGATTGGCGCCCCCGATTGCATCATCCGATGTGTCGGGTAAGATCACCACGCTCGACATCTCAGCTCAAACTGGCGCTGGGCTGAGCGAACTCATCGACGTAATTGCCCGATCAGCCGATCGCTTCAAAGGCGACTTCGATCACGAATTCATCGCGATTAACACCCGTCACTCCGGAGCGCTCGAAAACGCCCTCAGCCAGTTAAAAGATGCTAGCGAAAAACTGGCCAAAGGGGAGGCCTTTGAATTGCTCGCAAGCGATCTACGCGGTGCCCTAGCCTACTTTGGAGAGATCGTGGGAAAGTTCGACAACGAAGCGATGCTCGATCGATTGTTTGCCACGTTCTGTATCGGAAAGTGATGCGCGTGGGAACGTTGGATCGCATGATCAGTATTCCTTACTTTTCTTAATAAATTGAAGGCTAATAACTTAACGTTTGACGTGATCGTTTGCGGAGCGGGGCATGCTGGCGTCGAAGCGGCCCTGGCCTCGGCGCGGATCGGCGCTTCTACCCTACTCCTCACCGGCAATATCGATACGATCGCTCAGATGAGTTGCAACCCCGCCATTGGCGGCCAAGCGAAAGGGCAAATCGTCAGGGAAATTGATGCTCTTGGCGGTGAGATGGCAATTAACACCGACGTCACCGGGATCCAATTTAGGCTTTTAAATGAAACCAAAGGTCTGGCTGTTCAATCACCCCGAGCGCAATGCGACAAAAAGGCATATCAGTTTCGGCTTAAACACACGCTGGAGCTTCAGCCCAATCTTCGGATATTTCAGGCGACCGTCACCGGACTGATTCTCGATCACGGAAAGGTCGTTGGATGCAAAACAAACCTCGATATCGAGTTCTTCTGCCACGCACTGGTTGTAACTACGGGAACATTCTTGCGCGGCCTCATGCATATCGGTCAGAATAAGAACGAAGGAGGCCGGCTTGGTGATTTCGCGGCGAAGACCTTGTCGCAAAGCTTACTCGATGCAGGCATTGAGCTTCGCAGATTGAAAACTGGGACGCCGCCACGGCTTCTCGGCCGAAGTCTTGATTTCGCTAAAATGGCCGAACAAAAAGGTGATTCTCTTCCGACGTTCTTTGCGTTCCATGATACGCGCCAAGATGCCGATTTGTTCCACGTGGAACACACAGGCGAAGGCCGCCTGGGATGGCGGCCGGGTTGTGAACAAGTTTCATGCTGGATGACGTATACAACTCCGGAGACTGCAGAACTTGTTCGATCTAATCTACACTTGTCGGCGCTTTACGGCGGCCACATAGAAGGCGTTGGCCCAAGGTATTGCCCAAGTATCGAGGACAAATTTGTTCGTTTTGCCGACAAACCCCGACACCTACTTTTTCTCGAACCCGAGGGTCGATCAACGAACGAATTTTATGTGAATGGCTTGTCAACAAGTCTGCCGTTCGAGACTCAGCTTAAAATTGTTCACAGCATTCCGGGCCTCGAGAACGCGGTTTTACTTCGACCAGCTTATGCCGTGGAATACGATTTTGCTCCACCCACTCAGCTGTTTCCGTCTCTGGAATCGAAGAAGGTCGAAAATCTATTCCTGGCTGGCCAAATCAATGGGACATCGGGTTACGAGGAAGCGGCCTGTCAGGGTTTAGTCGCCGGGGTGAACGCCGCCAACAAGGTGAGGGGAGTTCCACCCATGATCATTCAACGGCATGAGGGCTACATTGGAGTGCTGATCGACGATCTCGTCTCAAAGGGCACCAACGAACCCT
Source organism: uncultured Opitutia bacterium (assembly GCA_903896015.1). Taxonomy (GTDB): domain Bacteria; phylum Verrucomicrobiota; class Verrucomicrobiia; order Opitutales; family Opitutaceae; genus CAITWF01. The sequence goes on from CAITWF010000025.1 coordinate 30,372, forward strand.
ATCGGATGTTCACCAGCAGAGCCGAGCACCGGCTTTTGTTTAATCATGGCAGCGCTGAACTCCGGCTCTTGGATCATGCTGTTTTACATGGTCTACTGAACCCAGCCAGGGTGGAAAAAATTCGTAGAAAGTGCGAGAAAATCACCAACTTGGTAGAGATATTGGAAAGGACTCGTTTCAATGGCAGCACTTGGGGAGAAATTATTCGCCGAGGCGAATCTCAGGACCATTTACCCGGGAATTTTAGAAATGAAAATAAGGCGGTTCGCGACGAAGTTATCTACCGCGTGGCTTACCAAGGTTATCTTCAGCGCGAGCAGAGGCAGATAGAAAAGTTGGCTCAAATCGACCGGATTAAATTAAGCACAAACATTAATTATCTTTCTGTTAATGGTTTACGAAAAGAGAGTGCCCAAAAACTTAACGAAATTAAACCTCTGAATCTCGCTCAAGCCAGCCGGATTAGCGGCGTAAGTCCGGCAGACATCAGTATTCTGATGGTGCTAATTGAGTCAGGCAGGGGAGCTAGTGCGGAATAAAATTCCCCCTAATCAGAAAATAGAACGTGGAAAACTCATCCCGCTCGCCTCGATTTTTGTCGATAGTGGAGGAACGCAAGTCCACCATCCGCCAATCTCTTAGCCACATCTTTCAGGGGCCGGCTGAATCGGTCTGCGAATTCGGCTGTGGGCATGGCCACTTCCTCGTCGCCTACGCCCAGGCCCATCCGTCCGCACTTTGCATCGGACTCGATATTGAAAGCGCTCGCGTCGAGCGCGCCCGAAAAAAACAGGAACGGGCTGCGACACCTCGCCTCCATTTTCTTCACGCCGACGCCAATCTGTTTCTCGATACGCTGCCGGTCACCGTCATGTTCAGCGCGGTATTTATCTTATTTCCCGATCCTTGGCCTAAGAAGCGCCATCACAAGCATCGCCTGATTCAACCCGATTTTCTTTCAAAACTTCAATCCCGCTCAACCGCAAACACGCGCGTTTACTTCCGAACCGACCACGATCCGTATTTCGAGGAAGCCAGCAACATGTTTTCCTCTCATCCCACGTGGGAACTCACCAGAGAAGCGTGGCCTTTTGAGCATCCCACCGTGTTTCAGAGTCGCGCAGTGTCCCACCGATCGTTGGTTGCGCGCCCGCGCCAACCGGCGGCATAAGTTCGCCGCGTGCGTGGAGCGATGACACTAATTCCGCCGCTCATTCAATCACCCTGCAATTTCGCGGGTTGACGGAGGGTGGGGCACTCGCCTACGAATCTTCCCTTTCCCTCTTCGTTCACGCTTCACCTATCCATGTCCCGAGTCACCAAACTCGCTGCGTCTTTCGCACCGTTTGTATGCGCCACCTCCGTTTTCGCCAACGAAGCGGAAGGCGTTGCGCCCAGCGCCGCCAAACTCATCGACTTCGGAAACGGTTGGGCAATCACAAACAGCATGGTCACAGGCTGGACGGTGTCCGCTTTGCTCGTCACATTCATTTTGATCCTCGTCGGCAAACCCAGGATTCTCCCCGGCAAGGGTCAGGCCGTGGTCGAGTCGCTTATCGAAGCGCTGCGCGATCTCTTCGAGCCGATTGTTGGCAAGCAAGCCTTCCCGCTGGCGTTTCCTGTCTTGGTCACTTTTTTTGTCTTCATCCTCTTTCAAAATTGGATGGGCCTGTTCCCTGGTGTCGGCACGATGGGGTGGGGGCACGACATGGAGGGTCACTTCCACCTCACACGGCCGCTCATCCGCCCGCACAACTCCGACTTTAACGGCACCATCGCTCTCGCCCTGGTCTCCTTCGGCGCTTGGGCAATCATCGTGTTTAAAATCGCCGGACCGAAACTCATCCTCTGGGATCTTTTCGGCAATAAAGCCGATAAAAAAGAAACCCCCGGCTGGCTTTACCCGATTCTGGCGCTCGTCTTTATCGCCGTCGGCTTCATCGAAGTCTTCTCGATCGCCATCCGGCCGTTTACGCTTTCCGTCCGTCTCTTTGGCAACGTCTTCGGTGGTGAAAACCTCCTCGAAGGCACCGGCTTCTTTTTTGTCTTCTATTTCATGGAGCTCTTGGTCGGCCTCATCCAAGCCCTCGTGTTCACGCTGCTGACCTCGGTTTACATCGGCCTGCTTTGCAACCACGGCGACGATCACGCGCACGACGACGACCACGGCCCCACCGCCGAAGCCCATCACTAAAACTCTCCCGTTGGGAGCGTGCCCCGAGCGCGCACGACGGAAATCCAACCAAAAAACAACACACACCATGATCACCCTCATCGCAGAAATCCAAGGCAACATCGCCAGCGCATTCGGCCTCCTCGGCGCCGCGCTCGGCGTCGGTCTCATCGGCCTCAAGGCCGCCGAAGCCGTCGGCCGCAATCCCGCCGCTTCCGGCAAGGTCCTCGTCCAGGCCATCATCGGCATGGCGCTCGCCGAAGGTCTCGGCATTCTCGCCCTGTTCCTCGCTAAGTAATCCGTCCGTTTTCTGAAATGGCGGCGCGGCCAACCCGCGCCGCAATTCCCTTTCACGCCTCCCCGTCATGACGCTGCCTCTCATCCTCGCCGCCGCCGTCGAAGCCACCCACACCGCCGAGCCCAGTCTCGTCGAGAAGTTCGGCCTCGAGTGGAAATACGTCGCCATTCAGGCGTTCAGTTTCCTGATCGTCCTGACCGTCCTCTATCGCTTCGCCATCAAGCCGACGATCGCGACGATGGAAGTGCGCAACGCAAAGATCGCCTCCGGCCTCCAGCACGCCGAAGAGATGCAAACCAAGCTCGCCGCCGCCCAACAAGAGAGCGCGGCGATCGTGAAAAAGTCCCAAGTCGAAGCCTCGCGCATCATTGACGACGCCCGCAAGTCCGCGAAGGACTACGTCGACAAGCAGACGCAGGAAGCCGCCACCAAGGCTAACGACATTCTCACCAAGGCCCAGCAGGCTATCGAGCTTGAGCACAAAAAGATGCTCGCCGATGCCCGCACCGAGATCGCCCGCCTCGTCGTTGTCACCACCGAACGCGTCCTCGCGAAAAAACTCACCGACGCCGATCGCGCCGCCTACAACGACGCCGCCACGCGCGAACTGTCGAACGTCTGAGTTCGACCTAAACTATTCCGCAACCCTCGATGGCTTCCGCTGCCAAACAAGTTCAATCGCTCGCCCGCCAGTTTTTCAAACTGAGCATCGTTGACGGCGTGCTTTCCGCTGACCGCGTCGCGGGTGTGCTCGAATACATCGAGAAACACCGCCCTGCGCACACGCCCGCAGTGCTGAAAGCCTACCACCGGCTCATCGCCGCTGAGGTCGCGCGCGGCGAAGCCGTCGTCGATCACGCCGGCACGATCAGCACCGCCACGCTCGCCTCGATTGCCGCCGCGATGACGAAAAAATATTCCCGCCCTGTCACCGCCCGCGCCCGCCCCAATGCCACGCTTCTCGCCGGACTCCGTATCCGCGTGGGCGACGACACCTACGAATCCTCCATCGCCAGCCAGCTCGCCGCCCTCGCCGCCCAGGTCTAAAATTTTTCCGCTTCGCCCAAAACCCACTCTCCGATGAGCACCGTCCTCGACCAAATCGAACAGCAGATCGCCAAGCTCTCCAGCAAGGCCGTCAAGAAGAACACCGGCACCATCCGCACCGTCGCCGACGGCGTCGCCAAAATCGACGGCCTCTCCGACGTGATGTATAACGAAATGGTGCAGTTCCCCGGCGGCGCGATCGGCATCGCGCTCAACCTCGAGGAAGACGAAGTCGGCTGCGTTGTGCTCGGTGACGTCTCGAAGCTCAAGGAAGGAGACGAAGTCCAGACGACCGGCAAACTTCTCTCTGTGCCTGTCGGCAAAGCGCTCCTCGGCCGCGCGGTCGACGCCCTCGGCAATCCCGTCGACGGCAAAGGCCCGATCGCCTCGAAGGAATTTTATCCCGTCGAAAAAATCGCGCCCGGCATCATGGCGCGCAAATCCGTCAACCAACCACTCTTCACCGGCATCATGGCGATCGATTCCATGATCCCGATCGGTCGCGGCCAGCGCGAACTCATCATCGGCGATCGCGGCACCGGCAAGACCACCATCTGCATTGATACGATCATCAACCAGGCAAAAATCAACAAGGTCGGCCTCGCGAGCGGCGATCCCAAGTTCCGCCCGGTTTACTCCATCTACGTCGCCGTTGGTCAGAAAAATTCGAACATCGTCCGTACGATGTCGGCTCTCGAAAACGCCGGCGCGCTGGACTACACGATCATCGTCGCGGCACCCGCCGCCGATAATCCCGCCAACCAATACCTCGCGCCGTTTTCCGGCGCCGCGATGGGCGAGTGGTTCATGGAAAATGGCATGGATGCATTGATCGTTTATGACGATCTCTCCAAGCACGCCGTCGCCTACCGCCAGATTTCGCTGATTCTGAAACGTCCCTCCGGTCGCGAAGCATATCCGGGCGACGTGTTTTATCTGCACTCCCGTCTTCTCGAGCGCGCCGCGCGCCTCGACGGCAAGGGCTCGCTCACCGCGCTGCCGATCATCGAGACGCAGGCCGGCGACGTGTCCGCCTACATCCCGACCAACGTCATCTCGATCACCGACGGCCAGATCTTCCTCGAAACCGATCTCTTCAACCAAGGCATCCGCCCGGCGGTATCCGTCGGTCTTTCCGTTTCGCGCGTCGGTTCGTCCGCGCAGATCAAGGCGACGAAGCAGGTCGGCGGCAAACTCAAGGGCGAACTCGCGCAGTTCCGCGAGCTCGCAGCCTTCGCGCAATTCGGCTCCGACCTCGATGCGAAGACCAAAGCCCAGCTCGAACGCGGCGCCCGCATCGTGGAACTCTTCAAGCAACCCGCCTTCGCCCCGCTGCCGATCGAACTGCAAGTCGCCGTGCTCTTCGCGATGCAGAAAAACTTCTTCGATCCGATCGACACGAAGAAGGTAGTGGCCGCCGCCGCGTCGCTGAAGGAATTCTTCACCACGCGCAAGGACACCCTCCTCACGGAAATCCGCACCAAGGCCGCCCTCGACAAGGATCTTGAGGCCAAACTCCAAGCTGCGTGCGACGAGTGGAAGCCGACCTTCGCCGCCTAATTTTTCCCGCGCCTCCGCGCTAAAAATCCCTCCTCACCGTGGCCTCAACCCGCGATATCCGCCGCCGCATCAAGTCGGTCAAAAACACCCGCCAAATCACCAAGGCGATGGAGTTGGTGGCGGCGTCGAAGATGAAGAAGGCGCAGGCCGCCGCGCTCGCCGGCCGGCCCTACGCCGAACTCATGGCGCAGATGCTCGGCGCGCTCGCGAACCGCGTCGAAGAGTTGCAGCACCCGTTCCTCGCCAAGCGCGAGATTCGCACCCGCGGCATCATTCTTATCACGTCGGACAAGGGCCTCTGCGGTCCGCTCAACACGAACGTCCTCAAGCTCGTCACCGACATCAAGACGCCGGCGAAATACGCCGTCATCGGTCGCAAGGGCGCCCAGTTCATCGCCCGCACGAAGCGCGAACTCATCGCGGATTTTCCGGCAAACGATCGCACGGCGTTCCCCGACATCAAGGTCGTCGCCGAATTCATGGTGAAGCAGTTCATCGAGGGCCACGTCGACACGGTCGAAGTTATCTGGTCGCGCTTCCGCAACACGCTCGTGCAGGTCCCGACGCTCATGCCGCTGCTGCCGCTCACGAGCTTGCAGGATGTGCTCAAGGATCTTCACGCCGATGCCGGGCTCAAGGCGCCCGTCGCAGCGGCTCGCACGGCCGCCGAAACGCAGATGCTGTTCGAGCCCGACGCTGCGACCGTGCTCGAATCGCTGCTCCCGCTTTACATTAACCGCGAGGTTTACCAGCACGCGCTCGACGCCAAAGCCTCCGAGCACAGCGCCCGCATGGTCGCAATGAAGACCGCCAAGGACAACGCCACGAAGCTCCTCGGTGACCTCACGCTCGAATATAACAAGGCCCGCCAAGCCGGCATCACGCAGGAAATCCTCGAAATCGCCGCCGCGCAGTTCGCCGCCTAATCTTTCCAAAACCCGCCTCGTTCCACCTTCTCCCACGCACTTTTTCAAATGAGCAACACCGGCAAAATCGTCCAAGTCATCGGCCCCGTCGTTGACGTCCAGTTCGCGGAAAACGCCATCCCGCCCATCTACCAGGCGCTCACGATCGACTTCACCGTCGGTGGCAAAAAGGAATTGCTCACGCTCGAAATCCAGCAACACCTCGGCGGCGGCGTCGCCCGTGCGATCGCGATGTCTTCCTCCGAAGGCCTCGTGCGCGGCATGCCGGTCGTCGACACCGGCGCACCGATCTCTGTGCCCGTCGGCAACGGCGTGCTCGGTCGCATCTTCGACGTCTGCGGCAATCCCGTGGATGGCAAAGGTCCGGTCACCTTCGAGAAAAAATATCCGATTCACCGTCCCGCTCCGACTCTCACCGAGCAAAACACCAAAGCCGAAATCCTCGAAACCGGCATCAAGGTCATCGATCTGATTTGCCCGTTCATCAAGGGCGGCAAGGCCGGCGCGTTTGGCGGCGCTGGCGTCGGCAAGACCGTCGTCATTCTCGAACTCATCAACAACATCGCGAAAGCGCACGGCGGCATGTCGGTGTTCGCCGGAGTAGGGGAGCGTTCGCGCGAAGGTAACGATCTCTATCACGAAATGTCCGATGCCGGCGTCATCGATCAAAAGGATCTCTCGAAGTCGAAGGTCGCGCTCGTGTTCGGCCAGATGAACGAGCCGCCGGGCGCCCGTATGCGCGTCGCGCTCTCCGCGCTCGCGATGACGGAATATTTCCGCGACGAGAAGAACCAGGACGTGCTCCTCTTCATCGATAACATTTTCCGCTTCTCGCAGGCCGGTTCCGAAGTGTCCGCGCTCCTGGGCCGCTCGCCGTCCGCCGTCGGTTATCAGCCGACGCTCGCCAACGAAATGGGCCTCCTCCAAGAGCGCATCACCTCGACGAAGAAAGGCTCCATCACGTCGGTGCAGGCCGTCTACGTGCCCGCCGACGATCTCACCGATCCGGCGCCCGCGAACACGTTTGCGCACTTGGACTCGACGATCGTGCTGGAGCGCTCCATCGCCGAACTCGGCATTTATCCCGCCGTCGACCCGCTCGCGTCCGTTTCGAAAGCGCTGCAAGCCGACATCGTCGGTGAGGAGCACTACAAGGTCGCCCGCGAAGTGCAGCGCGTCCTCCAGCGCTACAAGGATCTTCAGGACATCATCGCGATTCTCGGTCTCGACGAACTTTCCCCCGAGGACAAGCAGACCGTTTATCGCGCGCGCAAGATTCAGCGCCTCCTCTCGCAACCGTTCGCGGTCGCGGAAGTGTTCACCGGCACGCCCGGCAAATACGTCCCGGTCAAGGAAACCGTCCGCGGTTTCAAGATGATCCTCGACGGCGAGCTCGACCACATCGCCGAAGGCGACTTCTACATGAAGGGTGGCATCGACGAAGTGATCGCTGCCGCCGCGAAGAAATAACCGGCCATGTCGCTCACGCTCGAAATCGTCACGCCCGACGCCCGCGTCTATTCCGACACGATCGATTCCGTCGTCATTCCGACCGTCGAGGGTGAAGTCGGAATCTTGCCGGGCCACATCGCGCTGCTCACGCAGGTCGCGGACGGCGAGCTGCGCGTGTCGAAGGGCACCGAGACCCATTACCTGGCTGTCAGCGGCGGTTTCGCCGAAGTCGGCGACGACCGTGTCCGCGTGCTCGCGGAGCACGCGATCACCGCCGAAAAAATCGATGAAGGCGCCGTCGAAGCTGCGCTTAAGCGTGCCGAGGAACAGCTCAAGGCCGCGGCCACCGCAGATCCCGCGGAATTCGAACACCTCCAGGGACTCGTGCGCTTTGCGGGCGTGCAGCTGGCGGTCAAGCGCCGCGGCCGCTGAGCGGTCGGCTAAGGATATCCCTTAGCGTGTATTAGCCTAGTGGCACCCCCGAATGACTTGCTCGCACCGGAAACTGAAAGTAGCTTTCCGGTATCCGCTACCATGAGCCGCCCGCCCTTCAATGCCCGCATGCCGCTGTGCCAGCTCGCCGCTGGTGCCACCGCACGGATTTGCGAGATCACGGGCGACGAAAGTTTTGTTCAGCGGCTCCGCGAGATGGGTTTTGGCGAAGCCGCGCTCGTCACCAAGATTTCCGGCAGCAAGACCAGTCTCTGCCACGTCAACGGCACGCGCCTCGCCCTCAACCATGACGCCGCGATGTCGGTGCTCGTCGAATTGCTGCCCCTCGGCGCCCGCTGACACGCCCGTCGCGTGAAGCTGCCTCCGCACATCTCTCTGCCGGAGAAGAAGCGTGTCGCCGGTCCCGAGCGATCGCCGGTCTATGCGATGGTCGGCAATCCCAACTGCGGCAAGACCACGCTCTTCAACGCCCTCACTGGACTCCGCCAAAAGGTCGGCAACTATCCCGGCGTCACCATCGAAAAAAAAATCGGCGAGGCCTATTCGCAACACGGCCGCCCGATGAAAGTGATCGATCTTCCGGGGGCTTATTCGCTCGCCGCGCGGTCGCCCGACGAAGCCGTGCTGCGCGACGTGCTGCTTGGTCGCCGCGCTGACACGCCACAACCCGATCGGATCATCTGCGTCGTCGACTCTTCCAACCTCGAACGAAACCTCTACCTCGTTCACCAAATCCTCGACCTCGGTCGCCCCGTCATCGTTGTCCTCAACATGATGGATGTCGCCACCACCGCCGGCCACCTGATTGATCCTAAGAAACTCGAGGAGTCGCTCGGGGTGACGGTGATTCCCTGCGAGGCCGTCCACCACAAGGGCCTCGTGGAATTGCGGCTCGCGATGAGCCGCGCCGATCTTCCGCTCGCCCGCCACCGTTGGGACGTACCTGCACCCATCGCACCCGCAGTCGCCGACCTGCAAGCCTCGCTCGTCCAATACGACACCCGCTCACCGCTCGTCGCCCGCGCCGAGGCGCTGCTGCTCCTCACGGATTTCGACTCCGTGCGCGTCGCCGGCTCGACTCCACTCAGTAGCCGCACCATCGAAATCCTCGCCAGCTGGCGCAAACGCTGGGAAGGCGAGGGGACCGACTGGTCCGCCACGCTCATCCGCAGTCGCTACGAGGCCATCAACCGGCTCTGTGCTGACGTGATCCGCCGCACCCGCGAGCAGGGCCCGTCCGTCTCCGACCGGATCGACGCCGTGCTCGTGCATTCCATTTTCGGCTGGTTATTTTTTGGCGCCGTGATGGCGGCGCTGTTTTTCTCCATCTTCACTCTCGCCGAATATCCGAAGAACTGGATCGACGATCACATGACTGCCCTCGGGGGCTGGGTGCAGGGTAGCATGGCCGTGGGCGATCTCCGCGACTTGCTCACCCACGGCGTGATCGACGGCGTGAAAGGCATCGTCGTCTTCCTCCCGCAAATCCTGATTCTCTTTTTCTTCGTCGGCCTGCTCGAAAGCACCGGCTACATGGCCCGCGCCGCCTTCCTCATGGATCGCCCGATGAGCAAGGTCGGGCTCCACGGCAAATCATTCATCCCGCTCCTCGGTTCCTACGCGTGCGCGATCCCCGGCATCATGGCCACGCGCACAATCGAAAACGCCAAGGACCGGCTGGTAACCATCCTCGTCGCGCCCCTGATGAGTTGCTCCGCGCGGCTGCCCGTTTATCTGCTGATGATCGCCACGCTGCTGCCCAGCACCACCGTGGCTACGACCACGAAAGTGGGACTCATGCTGCTCATGTATGCCATCGGCACACTGGGCGCTTTCGGGTTTGCCTGGTTGTTCAAACGCACGCTCTTCAAGAGCGCGCCGCCGCTCATGATCATGGAGCTGCCGCCCTATCAGCGCCCACGTCTCCCGGAAATCACCCGCCAAATGATCGAGCGGGCGTGGCTCTTCCTGAAAAATGCCGGCACCATCATTCTCGGCATCTCGATTCTGCTCTGGTTTTTCAGCACCTATCCGAAACACCCTGATCCCTCTGCGACCCCCGACGCCCAGATCGCCTACAGCCTGGCCGGTCGCGCCGGAAAAATTCTTGAACCCGTGATCAAGCCGCTCGGCTTCGACTGGCGCATCGGCGTCGGCCTCGTCACTTCGTTTTATGCCCGCGAAGTGTTCGTCAGTTCGATGGCCGTAATCTTCGGCGTCGAATCAAAGGATGATAATACCGCCGCGATCCGCGACGCCCTGAGATCGGCGAAGTGGCCAGATGGCGCCGTGCTGTTCACTCCGCTCGTTTGCTTCACGCTGATGGTCTACTATGTTTTTGCCATGCAATGCATGAGCACCGTTGCCGTCGTGAAACGCGAAACCAACTCTTGGCGCTGGCCGCTCTTTCAGATCGCCTACATGACCGGCACCGCGTGGGTCGTATGCTTCGTCATTTATCAAACTGGGCGCGCGCTCGGCTTCTAGTATGACCGCCGAACTTCAAACGCTCATCGCCCTGGCCGTCGTCGCCACTACCGCGGCCTGTCTGGTCGTTCGCTCACTCGCGAAGCACAAAAATCACGGATGTGGTGGCGAATGCGCCTGCCCCACCACGGAGCTGAAGTCCAAGATTCGGCGCTAGTGCCCTCCTGAGGGTTTTTCTTTCGTGTCATCCGCCTGATTCGCGGCCAAAAAAAACACCATGGAAGTTCTCATCCGCGACAACCCTGACGTCGGCTGCCTCCTTGGCGCGAAAATGTTTGCCAGCGTCATCCGCGAAAAGCCCCACGCCGTGCTTGGCCTCGCCACCGGTCGCACGCCACTCCGCCTGTATCAGGAGTTGATCCGCATGCACCGCGACGAAGGGCTCGATTTCAGCCGCGTCACCACCTTCAACCTCGACGAATATGTCGGACTGCCCGCCACCCACGATCAGTCCTACCGGTATTTCATGCGGGAAAATTTTTTCCGCCACATCAACATCGATCAGACGCGCACCCACGTGCCCGATGGCACCGCCGCCGACCTTCACACCGAGTGCCGCGGCTACGAGCAAAAGATCGCCGACGCGGGCGGAATCGACCTCCAGCTCCTCGGACTCGGCCGCAACGGCCACATCGGTTTCAACGAACCCACCGGTTCGCTCCGCTCGCGCACGTGGATCAAGATCCTTTCCGAGCAAACCCTGAAGGACAACAGCGCCGTGTTCGGCTCGATCGAAAAGATGCCGAAGCACGCGCTCACGATGGGCATCGGCACCATTCTCGACGCGAAACGCATTCTCCTCCTCGCGTTCGGCCCCGCGAAAGTCCGCGCCGTCGAGCACATGATCGAAGGCCCGCTCGCCGCCATCTGCCCCGGGTCCGCGCTGCAACAGCATCCGCGCGCCACCGTGATTCTCGACGAAAACTCCGCCGCCGGCCTCCACTACGCCGATCACTACCGCTGGATCGATCAGCACAAGTTCGACTGGCAGCGCACGAAGTAAATTCGCGGTGCATTACGCCGCCGCCAACGCCGGCCGCGTCTTCGCTATCGGTAGCACCATCACCGCCGCGATCACGCAAAGCGCACCTGCGCCGATGAACGCCCAAGCATAGTTGCCCACCTGCGCGCGCACCACGCCCGCCATCAGTGCCGCAAACGCCGCACCCACCTGATGCGACGCCGCGATCCAACCGAACACGATGCTCGCTTTCTCGCGGCCAAATACCTCGCCCGTCAACCGCACGGTCGGCGGCACCGTCGCAATCCAGTCGAGCCCGTAAAACACTGCGAACACCCCGAGTCCCGCCACCGGCCCGAGCAACGCCTGCGGCAAGAACATCAACGACAGCCCGCGCAGCCCGTAGTAAATGAAAAGCAGGTAACGCGTGTTGTAGCGATCGCTCAGCCAGCCACTCGCAGTTGTGCCCACGAGATCGAAAAGCCCCATCATCGCGAGCAAACTCGCCGCGCGTACCTCGGGAATACCACAGTCAAACGCCGCCGACACCAGATGCGTGCCGATCAGTCCATTCGTGCTCGCGCCGCACACAAAAAACGATCCCGCGAGCAGCCAAAAGTCGCGCACGCGCACGGCTTCAAGCAGGACAGTAACCGCACGCTTCGCGGGATTGCCTGCGGCCGAAGCCGGCTTCGCCACATCTGGTGCGCCACTCTCACCGAACGGTCGCAGCCCCACATCGCGCGGATCGTCGCGCATGAAAAACCAAATCACCGGTGCGACGAGCAAGGTCGCCGCCGTCACGATCCCTGGCGCTGCGCGCCAATTATTCTGGGTTTTTACGGCGCTCGCGAGCGCGGGCAAGAAAACCAACTGCCCGGTCGCCGTGCTCGCCGTGAGCACGCCCATCACGAGTCCGCGCCGCTCAGTAAACCAGCGGTTCGCCACCGCCGCGCCGAGCACCGTTGCCGCCAGTCCCGAGCCTGCTCCCACGACAAAACCCCACAGCAACACGAACTGCCAGTAATGCGTCGCAGCCGTCGATAAGCCGTAGCCCGCGCTGAGCAACAGCATCGCCGCCACCATCGTGCGCCGCAACCCGAACCGCTGATACAACGCCGCCGCAAACGGCCCGATCAAACCGTAGAGAAAGATGTTAATCGAAACGATCGATGAGACCTTGGCGCGGCTCCACTGAAACTCGTTGCCGAGCGGCAGCAGGATAACGCCGGGCGTCGCCCGCGCGCCCGCCGCCGCGAGCAACGTGACAAACGTCACGCCGGCGGCAATCCACGCGTAGTGTAATTTTTTTGGCGCTGCGCCGACGAATTGGCTCATGAGAACGCTCCGAAACTGCACATGCACCGGGGACGCGCAAGCCGTGCACCCGACACCGCCTGACGAATTTTTAGCCCTGCTGTTCCGCTGGCAGGGGCAGGGGAGCGCCGCACCCGGCTCATGTGCCGCGCTTGTTGCCGTAGAGCTCGATGTGCAGCCGGTGCGCATAGCGGTAACCGCGCGCCTTGCAGACATCACTCAGCCACGTGGCGCGTTCGCGCATCGTTGCGAGCGTCGTCGCCTCGGGCATCAGCAGGATTTTGTGCCGGGGAATTTCACGGTGCAGCGCTGCGAGCATGCCTTCGAGCTCGTCGACGTCCTCGGGCCGCGCGACCACGAATTTAAACTGGTAACTGTAGCCGTCGATCCAAGCCTTCACCACGTCGGGCCGCCACCGCGTGGCCTCGTGCTTCTTTCGCCAAACTCCGTGTTCGATCGGATCAGGCGCGGAGTTGAGCAGCTTCGGCGAAAGCGACGCCAGATCGCAGGCGATGCCGTCAGGCTTCACTGTCGCCGCCGTCTCGATCGTGATGTGCCGTCCGAGTTTTTTCAGTTCCGCCGCGAGCACGGAAATCTCTTTCGCAATCATCGGCTCGCCGCCCGTCAGCACGACGTGTCGCGCCGACGCGTGGCTCTCCACCGCCGCGAGGATCTGCGCGACGGTGCGCGGCTCGCCCTCGGGATTCCATGAGGCATACGGCGTGTCGCACCACGCACAGCGCAGGTTGCAGCCGCTCGTCCGCACGAACACCGACGGCACGCCCGTCAGCTCGCCTTCGCCCTGCACCGAATAGAAGATTTCGGCGATTAGCATGATCAACCCGCGACCGGTTTCGACGGCAACGGCGCGCGCGACGCATACTCCGTCGGATCGGACACGCCCGCCTCAAGGAAGGCTTCACGGCGTTCCACACACGTTCCGCACGTGCCACAGTGGATCGCTCCACCCTTGTAGCATGACCACGTGCGGGCGAAATCCACGCCGAGCCGCGCGCCCTCAGCGGCGATCTGGTTTTTGTTCATCGCGATAAACGGCCGCAGCAGTTGCACGCCCGCGTAGGTGCCCAGTCGCATCGCGTCACCCATCGCGCGCATGAACTCCTCCCGGCAGTCCGGATAAATCGCGTGGTCACCTCCGTGCGCCGCGATCACGAGCCCCTCCGCGCCGACGCTCTCCGCGAACCCGCAGGCAATCGACAGCATAATCGCGTTGCGAAACGGCACGACGGTCTGCTTCATGACTTTTTCCTCGTAGTGCCCGTCGGGAATCGCGCCGCCACTCTTCAACAGATCCGACGCGAACATCCGCTCCACGAAATCGAGTCCCACCGTCTCGTGCTTCACGCCCAGCGCAGCGGCGTGCTGCACCGCGAAGGGAATCTCGCGGTGGTTGTGCTTCGCGCCGTAGTCGAAACTGATCGCCGCGACGATCGCGTGCTCGCGCCGCGCCCAATGGAGCGCAGTCACGGAATCCATCCCACCCGAGCAAAGCACGACAACTTTCATGGCCGCAGCGTGACGGACACCACGCGCGATGCAAAATCGTTCTCGTTCTCTCAATCGTTCTCGTTCTCCTTTTCCATCCAACCGAGAGAACGATTAGGAGAACGAAGAACGAGAACGATTTTACCATGCTGATTCTCCACGACCCGCGTTGTGCCGATTACGGCTCGTCGATGCGCCCCGAGCAACCGGCTCGCGTCACACGCACGGCATCGCATCTGCGTGCGGCAAAGCCCAGTTGGTCGTGGAAAGCTCCTGGCGCGCTCGTCCGCGACGAAACCCTCCTCCTCGCCCACACGCCCGCACATCTCAAGCGCCTGGCCGTCGCGCGCGACTTCGACGACGACACACCTTTCTTTGCCAGCATCAGCGATCACGCACGCCGGGCTGTGAGCGCCGCAATCGAAGCGGCGCAACACGCCCTCACGACCCGCGAACCGGCTTTCTCACTCATGCGCCCACCCGGCCATCACGCGACTGCCGGGCAGGCCATGGGCTTTTGTTACCTAAACCAGATCGCCATCGCCACGCTCGCCGCACACCACCAACTCAGCGCCACGCGCGTGGCTGTTTGGGATTTCGACGCCCACCACGGCAACGGCACCGAAGCCATCCTCCATGCGCACACCTCCGCTCCCACGAGCCCGACGACCGGGGCCTTTTTCTTCGCGTCCGTCCACCAATCGCCCGGCTATCCCGGGACCGGCACGCACGACCTCGGGCCGTTCACCCGCAACTGGCCGATCGCTCCACACACCCCGCGCGCCGGCCATCTGGCCGCGCTCCGCGAATCGCTCGATGCCGTGATCGCGTTTCGTCCCGACCTTATTCTCGTCTCCGCCGGATTCGACGCCTACGCCCGCGATCCGATTACGAGTATGACCCTCGAAACCGAGGATTTCGCCGCTCTTGGACACTGGCTCGCCGAAATCCGCTCTCAGCAAGGCATCCCTGCCGCGGCGATCCTCGAAGGCGGCTACAGCCACGACCTCGCTTTGTTGGTTGAAGCTTTCCTCACGGCGTGGGACAAAATCACCTGATTACCGCATGATTTCACGCTTCATTCCGCCGCGCCTGCGCCGTTTGCTTGGCGTGAAAGTGACCTCCCGTCCGCCCGTTTACCAACTCCTCGATCAGCCCGGCTCGCTCGCGCCGCTGCTCGCCGCTTTGGAACACGTTGACGAAGTCTCCCTCGATACCGAGGCCGACAACATGTATCACTACAAGACGCGGGTCTGCCTCCTCCAGTTTCTCGTGGGCGAGGAGGTATTCCTCGTCGATGTGCTCGCGCCCGGCCAGAAACTCGACGCGCTCTGGAAAGTCCTCGCGAAAAAACACCTCCTGATGCACGGCAGCGACTTCGATCTGCGCCTGCTCCACGATCTCTGCGAGTTCCGGCCGAAAAGCATTTTCGACACAATGCTCGCCGCACAACTCCTCGGCATGCAGCGCGTCGGCCTCGGCTCGCTGCTTGAGGACAATTTTGGCGTCGCCGTCGACAAATCCGGCCAGAAGGCCAACTGGTCGCAGCGCCCCATCACCCCGAAGCTGCTCAACTATGCCGCGCTCGACGTCTGGCACCTGCCCGCGCTGCGCGACATCCTCACGCGCGATCTGGTCAAATTAAAGCGGCTCGACTGGCTCGAACAGCAATGCCGCGCCCAGATCGAAGCGGGCGGAGCCGGCTTTGCCCCTGCGACGGAAAACGACTGGCGGATCGGCCGCAGCGAACGCCTCCGCGGCGCCGGCCTCGGCGTCCTCCATGCCGTCTGGCACTGGCGCGAAACACAAGCCCAGCGTCTCGACACGCCACCTTTCAAAGTTTGCGGCAACGCCCTCCTCATCAAAATCGCCGAAGCTGCGGAACAGGGAGCCGGCGAGTCCGAGCTGCTCGCCAACATCAACCTCGGCCGCCGCCACGATCGCCTCGCGCCCTCCCTCGCGGCCGCCCTCCGCGCCGGCCTCGACCGCGATCCGAAGACTCTCCCGCGCCGCCCCGGTCGCGATCCCAATCACGTGTCGCTCACCCAGTCCGAGATCGAGCTCCAGGATCGCATCAAGGTCGACCGCGATCGCGTCGCGCAAAAACTCGGCTTCGAGCCCACGCTCATCGCCAACCGCTCCCAACTCGCGCAGATCGCCCGTGCGCCGAAAAAAATCGGCGACGTCCTGCTCCCCTGGCAGGCCGCACTGCTCATCCACGAGCCGACCCTGAAAAACCTCTGAGCGCCGCGGCCGCATCGCACTTGCGAAACTTTTACCCACCGCCCACCGTCCTCCCACCGTCCTCATGAAAACGAAACTCGTTCTCGCCGCCGGCCTGCTTTTCACCGTGTTGTTTGCCACTGGCTGCGCCACGCGCGTCACTGCCAGCGGCGGCCGCGAGACCACCGTCCTCGCCGGCGCGGTCACCGTCTCGACCGACTCCTTCCAGCCCACCACCTCCAACACGCTCGACGTCGACACCTCGAAAGTCGCCAGCACCGGCAATCCCACGGGCAAAAAGACCACGCTCCTTTGGGGCTTGATCACGCTGCACGATTACTGAGCCTCTCGCGCTCGCACCCCTTCCCAACCCCGCTCGCGCCGCGCCTGCGGGGTTTTTCTTTGCGCCGTGCAGCCGTTGCGCGAGCCTTCCGCTTCGCCCGCCTTCATGTCGTCCGCCAACGCCAACATCGCCCGACACCTCGCGCTCATGGCCGCCGCCCAGCCGGCCGCACTCGCACTGAAAATCCCGCGCGGCCGCACCCGCGATGGCGACATCGATTACCTCGTCCTCACCTTCGCCGAACTCGACGCCGAAGTCGCCGCTTGGTCCGCGCGCCTCACCGCCACCGGCGTCTGCCGCGGTGATCGCACGCTCGTGATGGTGCGCCAGGGCCTGCCGCTCATCGCGTCCGCCTTCGCGCTTTTCCGCATCGGCGCCGTCCCCGTCGTGATCGATCCGGGCATGGGGTTAAAAAACTTCCTCGCCTGCGTGGCGCGCTCCCGCCCGCGCGCGCTCGTCGGCATCCCCTTTGCCCGCCTCATCAGCCACCTTTTCCGTTCCGCCTTTTCCACGGTAAAAATCCGCGTTGCCGCCAGCAGCTCGCTCACCGCGCGCCTGACCAATCCAACATCCAAAATCGAAAATCCAAAATTCGAGACGGCCGTGACCGCCGCGCAGGATTTGGCCGCGATTTTGTTTACCTCCGGCTCCACCGGCACCCCCAAAGGCGTCTGCTATGAACACGGCATGTTCGACGCTCAAGTCCGCCTCATCCGCGACACCTACGGCATCAAGCCCGGCGAAATCGACCTGCCGATGCTCCCGATCTTCGCGCTCTTCAACCCCGCGCTCGGCATGACCACGATCGTACCCGAGATCGATCCGCGCCGCCCCGCCGAGGTCGATCCCGCGAAGATCGTCCAGGCCATCCAGCAGGAACGCGTCACCAACTCTTTCGGCTCGCCCACGCTCTGGCGAAAAATCGGTGATCATTGCCGTAAAAACAAACTCACGTTCCCCTCGCTCCGCCGCGTGCTCTGCGCCGGCGCGCCTGTGCCCGCTGCGCTCTGGGAAAACTCCCGTGCCTTTATTCCCCACGGCACACTCCATAGTCCCTACGGCGCCACCGAAGCGCTGCCCGTCGCCAGCGTCTCCGCCGATGAGATCGATCCCGCCTCCGTCCGCGGCGCGTGCGTCGGCCGTCCTGTCCGTGAGATCGAAATCAAAATCATCGCCATCTCCGATCAACCGATCGTCGCCTCCGCCGATGCGCGCGAACTTCCGGCCGGCGAAATCGGCGAAGTGATCGTCCGAGGTCCCGTCGTCACCAAGACCTACGACGCGCTCCCCGCCGCCACAGCCGCCGCAAAAATTTCCGACGGCGCCGCCGTGTGGCACCGCATGGGCGACTGCGGCTACCTCGACGCCGACGGCCGCCTCTGGTTCGTGGGCCGCAAAGCTGAGCGCGTCGAAACCAAAACGGCTACGCTGCACACCGAGCCCTGCGAGCAAGCCTTCCGTGCCCACCCGCGGGCCACCCGCTGCGCGCTCGTCGGCCTCGGCCCGCGCGGTGAGCAGCGCCCGGCCATCATCGCCGAAACCTCGGTAAAAGATTCCGCCGAAGCCCGCGCGCTCGCCCGCGAACTCCGCGCGCTCGCCCGCGCGCACCCGCACACCGCCGCGATCAAAACGTTCTATTTTCATCCGCGCTTTCCCGTCGACGTCCGCCACAACGCCAAGATTCACCGGCTCACTCTCGCGCAATGGGCCGCCACCACGACAGGCTACGAAAGCGATCCCAAACGGTGAGGTGCTGCCTGTGACATGTGGCGAGTGACATGTGACAAGAATCGCTCTTAGTTCCTTCTGCTTGTCACACGTCACAAGTCACACGTCACACGCTTCCACCCTCGTCACCGGCGGCACCGGCTTCCTGGGCCGAAAGCTCGTCGAGCGCCTGCTCGCCGAGGGACGCCGCGTGACCGTGCTCGCGCGTCGATCCGACACTGAGCTGGAAAAACACGGCGTGCACTTCATCCGCGCCTCCCTCGACAATGCCGCCGCCGTCACCGCCGCGTGCGCCGGAATCGAGACCGTGTTTCACACCGCCGCGAAAGTCGGCGTGTGGGGCCGCTACGATGAATTTTTCCGCACCAACGTCCTCGGCACTCGGGCGATCCTCGATGGCTGCCGCGCCCACGGCGTCCGACGGCTCGTCTACACGAGCACGCCGAGCGTTGTCTACAACGGCCGCGATCTCGCCGGCGCCGACGAATCGCTCCCACTCACGACGAGCTGCCCGAGTCCCTATCCACTCACGAAAGCGATCGCCGAACGCGAGGTGCTCGCCGCCAACTCCGGATCGCTCCGCACCGTCGCGCTGCGCCCGCATCTCATCTGGGGCGTCGGCGATCCGCACCTCGTGCCGCGCGTCCTCGATCGTGCCCGTGCCGGCCGTCTCCGGATCGTCGGCGAAGGAAACAATCGCGTCGACATGGTCCACATCGACAACGCCGTCGACGCCCACCTCCTCGCCGAGCAGGCCATCTCGCAAAGTAACCCATTGGGTTACTTTCTTCCGGCCGCCGGCCGAGCTTATTTCATCACCAACGGCGAACCCGTTGCTCTCTGGGTTTGGATTAACGATCTCTTGGTCGCCCTCGGCGAAAGACCCGTGACGAAAAAAATTTCCCTCAGCGCCGCCACTGCGATTGGCGCGGTCTGCGAAACGCTCTGGCGCGTGCTCCCCGTCGCCACCGAGCCACCAATGACGCGCTTCATCGCCGCCGAACTCGCCAAAGATCACTGGTTCGACCTCGCCGCTGCCCGCCGCGATCTCGGCTACGTGCCGCACGTGACAATGGCAGCCGGCACCGCCGAATTGATCGCCCACTATCGCCGTGACCCCGCCCGCTGATCCAAAACCACCCGCCCTGCTGCCCGCCGCCCTCGCGATGGCCGGCATCGTTCTGCTCTCGAACGTGCTCGTGCAGCATCCAATTAACCCGTGGCTCACGTGGGGCGCGTTCTCCTACCCGGTCGCGTATTTCGTCAACGATGTCTGCAACCGCCTCGCCGGTCCGATGCTCGCGCGCCGTGTCGCGTGGATTGGCTTCGCGACCGGGCTCGCGTTTTCGTGTGTCTTCGCGCCACTCCGCATCGCGATCGCCTCGGGCAGCGCGTTTCTCGTTTCGCAACTGCTCGATGTCGCCGTGTTCAACCGACTCCGCCGTCAGAGCTGGTGGAAAGCGCCTTTCTTCGGTTCGGTGTCCGCCTCGATCATCGACACCGCGATCTTTTTCGGCCTCGCGTTCGGCGGCACGTCCGTGCCGTGGCTACCGCTCGCCGCCGGCGATCTCGGCGTGAAGCTTTTCATGGCGGTAGCCCTGCTGCCGCCCTACCGCGTGCTCATCGGCCGGCTCCAGCGCGCGCCGATTGCTTAACACGCGCCGCGCTGACGCACCGCCTCGAACAGCGTAATAATCGTCGCCATCGCGACGTTGAGCGAATCGGCCTGCCCCGCCATCGGGATGCGCACCGGCAGGTCGCACTCTTTCAGCCAGAACTCGCTCAGCCCATACTGTTCGCTACCCATCACGATCGCCAGCGGACCGCGCAAATCCACAGCGGAGTAGATTTTCTCCGCGGCGGGCGTGGTCGCGATCGCGCGCACGCCTTTCTCTTTTAACCACGCGCGGACCCGCCCGCTCTCCTCAACCACAAGCGGCACGGAAAAAAGCACACCGGTCGAGGCGCGCACGACGTTCGGGTTGAAAATATCCGTTACCGGATCGCAGACGATCACCGCGTCGCAGCCGGCCGCGTCCGCGCTCCGTAGAATTGTCCCGAGATTACCCGGCTTTTCGATCGCTTCGACGACGAGCAGAAAAGGCTCCGCCGGCAGCGCGAGATCGGACAGCGCGCGCTTCCACTGAGGCGCGACGGCCAGCAGCCCATCCGGCCGCTCGCGGTAGGCGACCTTCGCAAAGGTCTCCTTGGTCAGCTCAAAAATCTTTGTCCCCGCCGCCTCCGCCTGCGCGATTAACGCGGGCTCGTTCTCACCAAGAAACCATTCGGGCGAAAAATAAATCTCCGTCAGGGCCACACGTTTCTCAAGTGCCCGCCGGATTTCACGGTAACCCTCGACAAGAAATACCCCCGCCTCATCGCGCGGCCGCCGATCGCGCAGCTTCACGAGCTGTTTCACGCGCGGATTCTGGAGACTGGATATCTTTTCGACGGACACGCTGTTTTCTTAGACAGGATTAACAGGATTAACAGGATTAACGGCCATCCGACATAATCCTGTTAATCCTGTTAATCCTGTCCAAGTTCATAGGTCGTCATGGAAAAAAAGCGCCAGTTCAACGACCAACCCTTCGCTTATCATGCGGAGCTCGAGTTGGACATCACTACGCTGACGAATCTCGGCGTCGGACTCGGCCGTGTCGCCTTGCCCGGCGAGGCCGAGGCAAAATGGGTCGTCATGGTGCCCTTCACGCTGCCCGGCGAGCGCGTGCGTGCCCGGGTGTTTCGCAACCAAAAGAATTTCTCCGAAGCCGATCTCGTTACGGTGCTCACCCCGTCGCCGCATCGCGTCGCGCCCGTGTGTCCCCTGTTCGCGCGCTGCGGCGGCTGCCAATACCAGCACCTCGCCTATGCCGAGCAACTCGCGTGGAAGCAGCGCCAGGTCGCCGAACTACTCCAGCACATGGCCGGGATCGAGTTTCCGGTGTCGCCCGTCGTAGCCTCGCCGCGCGAACTCGGCTACCGCTCGAAGATCACGCCGCATTTCAATCCCCCCCGTGATCCCGCCGTAGCACCCGCGATCGGGTTTCTGCGGCAGGGCACGCGGTTCGACATCGTTGACGTTCCCCGCTGTCCAATCGCGACCGACGCGATCAACGAAAAGCTCCCTGAAGTCCGTGCGCGGGTGCATGCGCGCGCCGCCGCCGGGGAATACCAGCGCGCCGCCACGCTCCTCCTGCGCGAAGCGAGCGGCGCGGTCACGACCGACTACGATGCGGTTATCACCGAAACCGTCGGCGAACTGCGGCTGAAATTTCTCGCCCGCGATTTTTTCCAGAACAACCCGTTCATCCTACCCGCGTTCGTTGCCTACGTCCGCGATCAAGCCGCAGCGAGTGGCGCGCGCTTTCTCGTCGACGCCTATTGCGGCAGCGGGCTTTTCGCGCTGGCGTCCGCGCCGGCCTTCACGTGCGTCGCCGGCGTCGAGATCAGCGAAAGCAGCGTGAAGTTCGCGCGCGAAAACGCCGCGGCCAGCCACATCGCCAACGCCACCTTCCTCGCCGCCGATGCCGCCGCCATCTTCGCCGACCTCGATCCGGCGTTTGCCGCCGCCGACACCGCCGTCGTGATCGATCCGCCGCGCAAGGGTTGCGACGAACAGTTCCTCCAGCAGCTCTTCGCCTTTGGCCCGCGCACCGTCGTCTACGTGTCATGCGATCCGGCGACACAGATGCGCGACCTCCGCCATTTTCTCACCGCCGGCTACAAACTAACCGCCGCGCAGCCCTTCGATCTTTTCCCGCAGACACGCCACCTCGAGTGCGTGCTGACCCTGCGGCGCTAGCGACAAAACGTCATTTGATCGTCGTCGTCTCGGCGGGGACCAAGAGCGTGCGGTTGCTCGGATCGCGGGCGTCGTCGGTGCGCGGGTAGTCGCGCCAGAGCCAGCGGAGCATATCGGGGAGAATCGCGCCGCCTTGTTTGTTCGAATGCGTGCCGATGCCCCACGTGTAGTTCACGTCGTAGCCCTTCTCGGTGAGCGCGGCGGCCATCTTGAGGTTTTGCGCGTGCCAGTCGCGATCGGCGGTGTAGGTGGCGGCGGCGCCCTCGCCGCGCAGGCCACGGTTGTCGTTCACGCCGTCCTGCAGAAAAATCCGGATCGGCTTCTTCTCCGTGGCGCGGATGAGATCGGGATAAACGTGGCCGCCGCGGATGTTCGTGAAACTGCCGATCGTGCTGAGCACTTTGTGAAATTGATCAGGCCGGTGCCAGGCCACGGTGAACGCCGCGATCGCCCCGGAACTGGCGCCGGCGATTGCCCGGTCGTCGGGATTCTTTGAGAGGTTATACTCCCTGGCCAGCACCGGCAGGAGTTCGTCGGTGATCACGTGGGCGTATTTGTCGTCGAGGGCATTGTATTCCTGCGGGCGGTTGGTCGATTTGTCGCCCCAATCGGAGGCGCTCGCCTCGGGCTGCTCGGGCTTGCGCCCCGGGTTGATGAAGACGGCGATCGTCACGGGCATTTCGCGGCGATAAATCAGGTTGTCGAAGACATAGGGCGTGCGGTAATCGCCGGTCAGTCGCAGCCACGCCTGGCCGTCCTGAAAGATCATGAGCGCGGCGGGCTTCGCTGGATCGTATTGGGCGGGGACGTAGACGCAGTAGTCGTGCAGCGTGCCGGGATAGGCTTCGCTCGGGAGCTTGGCCCACGCGGTCACCTTGCCTTGCGGCACGCCAGGGTGCGGCTCGGAGTCGGGGCCAAGCTTGTAGACGTCGTCCGTCGGAGCGGCGGAAAGCCGCAGCGCAAGGAAGAGCGACCACGTGGCGAAAAAGCGAAGACGTTGCTTCATGTGAAATCGGAGAATCGCGGCCGCCGCCTCAGACGCCCGCCAGACGCCCGCTCGAATCGCCAATGCGATCGAGCCCACGGATGCCGAGCCGATCGTTCATGCTCAGGAAGAGATTGGACATGGGCTGCGAGTTATATTTCGCGTAGCGCCCGGGGGTGAGCGTGCCGCCGCCGGCGCCGGCGAGGACCACCGGGAGATTCGTGTGCGTGTGGCGGTTGCCGTCGGCGTTGCCGCAACCGTAGACGATCATCGAGTTGTGGAGGAGGGACTTTCCGTCGACGTCCTTCGTCTGGTCCAGTTTTTCGAGGAAACGCGCGAAACGCTTCATGTAATGAAGATCGATGTCGGCGACTTTCCCCATCAACTCCGGGTTGTTACGGTGGTGCGAGCAATAGTGGTGCCCTTCGGGAATTCCGATTTCGGTGAAGGCTCGGTTGCTGCCATCGTTGGCGAGCAGGAGCGTCGCGATCCGCGTCGAGTCGGTCTGAAACGCCATCGCAAGGAGATCATACATGAGGTCCATGTGCTCGCCGAAGTCCCCGGGGATTCCACTCGGCACCTCGGCGTGCGGATCGGGGAGGGCGCCGAAGCTTTCCGTGCGTTGGATGCGCTGTTCGATGGCGCGGACGCCCGTGAGATATTCATCGAGCTTGGCGCGATCATTGGAAGTGAGCTGGCGTTGAAGTGCGTGCGTGTCGTCGAGCACGAAATCAAGCAACGATTTCTGCGTGCGCTGCCGCAGCTCGAAATTTTTTTGCCGTTCGCCCGGCGCGCCGCTGCCGAAGAGCCGCTCGAAGACGAGACGCGGATTCGGTTCCGGTGTCATCGGCGTGGAAGCCGAGCGCCACGAGAGATTATATTGGTAGGCGCAGGAGTAGCCGCTGTCGCAACTGCCGGACTTGCGCACGCTGTCGCACGAGAGTTCGAGGGACGAGAAGCGCGTGAGGTGGCCGATCTGTTGCGCGGCGAGTTGATCAACGGAGATGCCGGCCTGGATGTCGGCGCTGTCGGTTTTGCGGGCGCGCACACCGGTCAGGAAGGTGGCGTTAGCGCGCGCGTGATCACCGGCGCCGTCGTTGCCGGGCTCGGCGTTTTTGTGATCGAGGCCGCCGACGACTTGGATGGAGCTTTTCAACGCGGCGAGCGGCTGCATGGTGCGGCCGAGTTCGAAAGCTGCGCCTTCGCCGGTGGGCCACCACGCCTGCTGGTGCGCCCCATTGGGGAAATAAACAAACGCCATGCGCAGCGGCGCGCCGGTACTGGTGACGCCGAGCGGATGACCGGTGCCGGCCGACGCGGCGGTCGCAGCGCGGAGGACGGGAGCGAGCGACGACTCGAACACGGGCAGCGCCATGCACACGCCGAGACCGCGCAGGAAATTTCGCCGCGTAAGGGACAGGTGACGTTCGAGCCGGGCCGTCTGCGCATCGGTGGATGGAGTATTTTTCATGGGAGAATGCGGAGACGGACGAGGCGGGCTAGGGGGAAACTGAAGTGACGCCAGCGAGGGCGGCGGGGTTGCGGAGTTTCTGAAACGGCGCCGAATCGATGATGCCGTTGAGCAGCGTCGAGAACCGGCCGTGATCTTTTTCCAGGCAATCGACGACTTGATCGACGGTCTGGACATCGTAGTATTCGAGGCCGCGGCCGAGGGCGTAGGTGAGCAATTTTTCCGTGAGGCAGCGGTAGTAATCAAGGCGGCGCTCGTGGGTAAGGATGTGCTTCAAATCGCGGATGTCCTTGAAGGGCTCGCCCGTGACGAGTTCGCCAGCGGGATTGATGGGCTGCCTCGCGTCGGTGTCGCGCCACATGCCCAGTGCGTTGAAATTCTCCAGCGCAAAGCCGAGCGGATCCATGCGGGCGTGGCAGGAGGCACAGAGAGCCTTGTTGCGATGCGCCGCGAGCGCCTCGCGCAATGGGAGCTCTTTGCCGTCGGCGCCCCTGGCCGATTCCTCCAGCGCCGGAATGTCGGGCGGCGGCGGCGGCGGCGGGGTGCCCAGAAAATTTTCGAGCACGAACAGCCCACGCTTCACCGGCGACGTGCGTGTCGGGTTCGAGGTGACTGCGAGCGTTGTCCCCTCGGTGAGAAAACCGCCGCGCGGGCTGTCGGCCGGCAGCGTCACGCGGCGAAGGTTGTCGCCCTCGATTTCCGGCAGGCCGTAGTGCGCGGCAAGCTTGGCGTTGACGAACGTGTAATCGGCGTCGATGAATTCGAGCACGCTGCGGTCTTCGCGGAGCACGTAGTCGAAGACCATTTCGGTTTCGCTGCGCATCGCCTTGCGCATCGCGCCGTCGAGTTCCGCTTTGCTGGAGAGGTTGCCGCGGGCGTTGCCGATGCCGAGCACGGCGCGCGCGTTGATCGGCACCGTCTCGATGTCGCGGGCCTGCAGCCACTGCCCGGGGAAATTGCGGACGAAGCCCTGCACTTTCGCGTCCTTTAACATGCGCGCAACCTGTGCCGGCAGCTCCTTCCGCAGCGCGCCGCGACTCGCCAGACTGAAGAGTTCCGCGTCCGGCATGCTCGACCACAGGAAATACGAGAGTCGCGACGCGAGCGCGTAGTCGTCGACCGCGGCGAACCGCTGGGCGGCCTCGCCCGGCGTCGGCGATTCGAGGCGAAACAGGAAACGCGGCGAGGCGAGCACGGCCATCATCGCGCGCGCGATGCCGTCCTCATACCTCGCTCCCGGCGCGGCGTAAACGCCGTGGGCGATCTTCACGAGTTGCGCGATCTTCGCGTCGTCGATCGGGCGGCGAAAGGCCCGCGTGGCGAAAGCGCGAAGGACTTCCGGCGCGTAAGCATCGCGCTCCGCCGTCGTGGTGGGCGGCGTCTCGCGCGGGAAAAACCGCGCATAATTTTCCGTCGGCACCCAATAATTTTGCTCCATCGGGCCCGTGAATTGCGCGGACATGATTCGCAGATCCACCGAGCGCGCGACGGGCGGGCCACCGCGATTGCCCGGCCCACCCGCCCTGCGCGCACCCGCGGGCGGCGTGGCTCCGGCCATTCCCGCCACACCACCAGCCGGTGCCACGGGCATCTCAGCCGCCGCGGCGAGTTTTTCCGTCTCGGGCTTTTCGGCGTCGGGTTTCGCCGCGTCGAGCGGAGGCAGTGGCTGCAGGTCGACCGTCACCCGATGCGAGCCGGCCTCCCAATGTTGCTCGTGTTCGTAGCGGACGTTTTTGCCGCCCCAGACGATCTCCTCCCGCCGCCGTTCTTCGCCGTCGATAGCGAGGACCAGCAGGGCGCGGCCCTGATCAAAATCGAACGTGCTCCGCACGCTGGCCTCGAACGCGAATTTGTAGGTGCCCGCGTGCGCAAGCGCAAAGGAATGCGACGCGCGCCCACCGCGGCGGGCGTTGAGATCGCCGCCTCCGCCGCCGCGACCCGCATTACCACCGGCTTTTTTCATCCCGCCCTTTTCGCCTGAGGTTTCGCCCGCCCCTTCATCCTGGGGCCGGGCCTCCCGGCGAAAATCGCGCGTCAACGCGATCAACTTCGCCGGCACCTTGGCGACCCGCGGCACCGCTTGATCGACAATCTCCTCGGCGGCTTGCAGATATTTCTCCAGCAGGAGCGGTGAGACCGTCAGCACCTCGCCAAGATTATCGAAGCCGTGGCCAGTGTCGTCCGGCGGAAACTCCACCTCGCTGTTAAAATCAATCCCCATCAAATCGCGAATGGTGTTGTGATATTCGACGCGGTTCAGCCGCCGCACCGTCACCCGGCCCGGATCGGGATGCGCCGGATCAATGCCGAACGCCTGAAATTTGATCCACCGCTCAAGTTGTCCGATCTCTTCGGCTGTGGGGCGCGGTCCATCGTCCTTGGGCATGAGACCGGAGCGAACGTTTTTCAGCACCTTCGCCCACAAATCATGGGATGAAAGAATCTTCGCGTCGGAGTCCAACTCGTCGAACGCGACGTGACCCTTTTCAATTCCGTCGCCATGGCAGTCGTAACAATACCGCACCAGCATCGGCTCGATGGTTTTCCGATAGTCGGCCACTGCGGGCGCGTTTACGTTCGATGCCGCCGATGCAGCCGTGCCGACTACGGTGGCCGCAGCCAAAGCGAGACTGGCGCGCAGAGAAGGGACGGAGAATTCAACCATGGAGCGGGGTCGCAAGCGCAAGACGGGGTGGGTGGGCAAACGTCGCATCGAATCTCGTGCCCGACGGCGGCGCTTCCGCTACGGTTATATGGCCAGCGGTTGGTTTCAAATATTTCCGCGCTCCTCGTCCACCGGACAGTCATCTCACGACGATGCGGAACCCCTCGGCGTGCGTTTGCACCTCGTGTCTCGGGAGTTGCCAAACGATGACGGTGTTTCAGCGTAGCGGGCGCACGACCCAAACACCTATGAGCGCCCCTTCCCATTCCTGGAATTTCTTCCGCACCGGCGGACTCGACCAAGTCTCGCTTACGACCGCCGCCGATCTGCTCGCGCTCGATCAACTCGATCAAAAGCTCTGGGTCGCGCTCAGTTGTCCGGTGAAGGGCCTCGAGCTCGACGAGAAAACGCTCGCGCTCATCGACGCCGACGCCGACGGCCGCATCCGCGTGCCCGAGCTGCTCGCCGCTGTAAACTGGGCCGCCGCCCGGCTCGGCGATCCCGCCGACCTGTTGCACGGTGCCGACGCGCTACCCCTTACCGCGATCAATGCTGCAACTCCCGAAGGCAAGCTCCTCCTCGCCTCGGCCCGGCAAATCCTCACCAATCTCGGCAAGAGGGATGCCACCGCGATTTCTGTCAGCGACGCAGCCGACACGGCGAAAATTTTCTCCGCGAGCGCGCTCAACGGCGACGGCATCATCCCGCCCGAAGCGACCGCCGACGCGGCGCTGCAGGCGCTCATCAAAGACATCGCCACCTGCACCGGCGGCAAACCCGCGCGCACCGGTTCAGTCGGCATCACCGCCGAGCAGATCGAAAAATTTTTCGCGGAAGTGTCGGCTTATATCGCCTGGGCCAGCCAGAGTGCCGGGGCCGAAATCGCCGTGCTGGGTGAGGGGACGGCCGCTGCGGTCGCCGCCGTCAAAGCCGTCCGCGCGAAAGCCGATGATTTCTTTGCGCGGTGCCGGCTGGCCGCATTCGACGCTCGCGCGACTCCCGCGCTGAATCGCACCGAGGCGGAGTTCCAAGTGGTGGCCGCGAAGGAGTTGAAGCTGTCCGTCGAGGAAGCCGCGGTGTTTCCGCTCGCACGCATCGAGGCCGCGCGGGCGCTGCCGCTGTTCGACAGCGTCAATCCCGCCTGGGCCGCTGCACTCGCGACTTTGCACGCGCAGGCGATTACGCCGGTGTTCGGTGCGGCAAAAACGTCACTGACCGAGGCCGAATGGATCGCGCTCAACGCCAAACTCGCCGCCTACGAAACCTGGCTCGGCGGCAAGGCCGGCGGCGCCGTCGAAAAGCTCGGGCTCGCCCGGCTCCAGGAGATTCTCGCGGGCTCCGGCCGCACGGCGCTCGCCGCGCTCGTCGCACAGGACGCCGCGCTCGCACCGGAATTCAAAGCCATCAGCGATGTCGAGCGCCTCGCGCGCTACCATCGCGACCTTCGTGCGCTCCTGCACAATTTCGTCAACTTCGCCGATTTCTACTCGCGCGATCGCTATGCCGTTTTTCAGGCGGGCACGCTCTTTCTCGACAGCCGCAGCACCGAGCTCTGTCTGCGCGTCGACGGACCCAACCCGCTCGCCGCGATGAGCAAGGCCTACATTGCTTACTGCACCTGCACCCGCGCCGGCAGCCCGCCGATGAACATCGCGGCCTGCTTCACGCAGGGCGACAGCGATTACCTCTTCGGCGGCCGCCACGGCGTGTTCTACGACCGAGCCGGTCGCGACTGGGACGCGGTCGTCACCAGCATAACCGACAATCCGATCAGCATCCGTCAGGCGTTTTGGTCGCCCTATAAAAAGTTCCTCCGCTTCGTCGAGGAGCAGGTGGCCAAGCGCGCCGCCTCCTCCGAGGCCGCCGAGTCGGCGAAACTCGCCGCCGCGGCCGAGTCCGCCGCCAACACGTCGCTGACGCCGCCCCCACCGCCGCCCGCGAAAAAAATCGATGTGGGTGCCGTCGCGGCGATTGGGGTCGCGATCACTGGCGCGATCAGCGCGCTCACCCTGATTCTCGGCTACGTTTTCCAACTGAAATTCTGGCAATATCCGCTCTCACTCGTCGGGCTCATGTTCGCAGTCTCGACGCCCGCCGTGATCATTGCGTGGCTCAAGCTCCGCCAGCGCACCCTCGGCCCCATCCTCGAAGGCAACGGCTGGGCGGTGAACGGCCGCGTGAAAATCAACATCCCCTTCGGCACCGCGCTCACCGAACTCGCCGTCCTACCGCCCGGCGCCCAGCGCTCGCTCGAGGATCCCTATGAGGACAAGGAGGCCGCGAAACAAAAACGCCGCGCCACCGCGCTCATCGTGCTCGCGTTCCTCGCGGCCGCCGCGATCTGGATCCGCTGGGATCACAACCAGCGCGGGCACTACTTCTGGGAAACCAAAAGCATGACCGAGGTGAAGTAGTCCGGCGCATCAGCGAAACTCGTTCCACTCCGCTGACGAGTAGTGCTCAATCAGCGCAGAGAGTTCGTCCTCAGAAATCTCCGGCCACGGCCTCGGCGCCACCTCGGCGTCCAGAATCGCCGCGATCTGCGCGACGAAGTCGGTGTGAAACCGTTCCCAGTCGATCGCTGCGCCGCACGTCGGCCGCCAAATCGAGCCCTGAAAGAGCAAACCGTTCTTGTTTCGCTTCTGCGCCGCGCCGGCGATTTTTTCTCCAGAGCGCTCGTGCACGACATCGTAGATTTCCGCGCGCTGAAAACACACGCCGGCCGGCTCTTCGGCCTCGTCCTTGGCCTGCTTCGTCACCGCCGCGACGCCTTGCGCCCGCAGCGCCGTCGCCAGCGCCTCGTGAATTTCGCGGTAGCTCTGCGTCGCTCGCAAATCCTCCAGCCGATGCCCGCGCGGAATCACCAGTGAGTAAGTCCAGTCGTCGCGATGATCGACCACGCCGCCGCCGGTCGGGCGGCGACAGACATCAAAATGCCCGTCAGCCGGCCACTGCGTGCGCACAAAGGAAATTTTCTGCGCATAACCAAACGTGAATGCCGGCCGGTGCCAGCCGTAGTGTCGGAAGCGCGCGGCCTCCGCGCGCGGGTAGCGCTGGAGCAGCAAAAAGTCCGTCGCCATGTTTTCGGCGGCACCAGCGGAGCGAGTCGGCAGAATCTCAAAATTCATTTTTTAATACAAAGGACACGGAGAGCTCGGAGAAATCAAACCCGCCGCCTCCGTGCGCTCGGTGAACTCGGTGTTTAACCTTGTTTGAAATACCAATCGCGCACCGGCGGCGGCACCTTCAGCCCATCGAGCTGTTCCGCGATCGTTTGTGGGCGGGTCTTTAATTTTCCCGCGAGCAGCGCCAGGTCCAAGGCGAGGCAAGGCTGGCGTTTCTTCGCGGCCTCGGGCGTTTCCGCGCGCGTGATCGCAGCGAGCGGCGCCTGTTGCTCGGCAAGCTTGAAATGCTCGCGAATTCGTAAGCCGAGGGCGTGTCGCGAGAGCAACTCGGCCCCGCCCCAATGAAATACGCCGCGGACATCGCGCCATTCGCACAGCTCCACGATCACCTCCGCGAGATTTTCGGCGGTGCAGGGCTGGCGGAGCTCATCGGTGTAGAGCTTGGGCGTCTTGCCCGCCGCCCAGTCGGCGAGCAGCCGCTCGTGCACGCTGCGTTTTCCCCCGAGGCTGTCGCCCATGAGCAGCGGCGCGCGAATCGTCACCGCAAAGTCCGCCGCCACCGCATGCACCGCGCGCTCACTTTCAAGTTTTTGCCGTCCGTAAAGATTAATTGGCGAAGTCGGATCGCCGGCCGCATAGGGCGCAGTGCGGGAACCGTCGAACACCTGCTCAGACGAAAGGTGGATGAACCGCGCGCTGACGTGATGTGCCAGCCGTGCGAGCGCCGCCGGGAGCGCGACATTCAGGACCTGCGCCCGCGCCGGATCGGCGTCGCAGGCCTCCGGCACGGACACCGCCGCGCAGTTCACGATCGCATCAGGAAACGCGTCGAGCACTGCGGCGTGCAGCGCGGTTTCATCCGCCAGCTCGAGCGCGATTTTTTTGGCTAGGCCGGGAATTTCGCCGGCATAGCCACCGACCACGCCGATCACACGATGGCCGCGCCTGGCCGCGGCGCTGGCGACCGCCGCGCCCACCAGCCCGGAAGCTCCGGTGAGAAACAGATTCATCGGTGAGAATTCTTCCGCCCCCGCGCCTAGGCGTCGAGCACGCGTCGCGCGAGCTTCAGCATTTCGCTTAACGCATACGGCTTGGGCAGCATCGCCTGCCGATCCGCCCGCAACCATTTGCGCGGCGGGTGGCCCTCGTGATCGCTCGTGCAGATCAGGCGCAGCTCCGGCATCCGGGCGTGCAGTCGCCGTGCAAATTTTTCGCCGGTGCCGATCGCGTTGGCGATCAGCAGCCGCACCGTCCGACCGTCTCGCAACTCGCGTCCCGCCGCCTCGGGTGATTCGACGGCGAGCACCCGGTAGCCGTCGGCGCTCAACATGCCAGCAACCATCTTTCGCACGACCTCGTCGCGCTCCACGAGCAGCACGGACTCGGTGCCGCGCGTGACGGGCAGGGCGGGCACGGCCGGCGCAGCCGCGGGCGTCTCCACCGGCGAACGCTCCACCGGCAGCAGAATCTCAAAAGTCGAGCCGACAAACAGCGAACTCTTCACCGTGATAAACCCGCCACTTTGCTGCACGACACCGTAGACAAGTGCGAGTCCGAGCCCCGTGCCCTCGGGCTTCG
Source organism: uncultured Opitutia bacterium (assembly GCA_903896015.1). Taxonomy (GTDB): domain Bacteria; phylum Verrucomicrobiota; class Verrucomicrobiia; order Opitutales; family Opitutaceae; genus CAITWF01. Next base: position 62,475 of record CAITWF010000025.1, read on the forward strand.
TGGTGAAAAACGGTTCGAACAAATGTTTCTGCGTGTCCGCATCCATGCCGGCGCCGTTGTCGCTGACCGTGAGCGCCACGTAGCGGCCCGGCGGCGAATCCGTCGCACGCCGATGGAGCGCGCCCCGCACTTCGCGATTCGCCGTCGCAATCGTCACGCGGCCGCGGGTGCGCAACGCATCACGGGCGTTGAGCACGAGATTGAGCAGCACCTGCTGAAACTGCGCCGGATCGGTCCGCACATTCGCAAGATCGGCCCCGAGTTCGAACTCAAGGGTGCCCGCCTCGCCGACGAGCCGTGTGAGAATCCCGGCGTTTTCGCGCACGAGATCGTTGAGATTAATCACGCACAGGTCGAAAGGCTGCCGGCGGCTGAATGCGAGCAGTTGCTGCGTGAGCGCGGCGGCCTTGCGCCCGGCGGCGTGGATCTCCGCGACCTCGCGCAACGCCTGCGGATTCGCCGCCACGTGCGCCGCAAGCATTTCGCAGTAGCCGTTGATCACTGAGAGGAGATTGTTGAAATCGTGCGCCACGCCGCCCGCAAGCCGACCGACCGCGTCGAGCCGATGCGCATGCACGAGCGCCTCCTGCCAGTGCCGCTTCTCCGTTTGATCACGGTAGGTCGCGACGACGTGCGTCACGCGTCCGCGCGCATCGGCCAGCGAATCAAAGCACCACGCGACGCTCACCGTCGTGCCGTCGGCCCGCCGCACAAAGCCCTCGCCGACCAGGGACTGGCCGGGCAGCGCCCGACGCAACCATGCGGACAGAGGCGCGAGCTCCGCCGGCTCGTCGTGCAACTCGCCAGGCGTGCGCCCGATCAACTCGCGCGCCGCCCGACCGGTAAGCGCGCAGAAGCCGTCGTTGACGAAAATAATCCTGAGTCCCTTCGGCCCCGGCCGGCGCTCGGCGAGCAGGACGCCCGCGCTCTGAGCGCGCAACGCCGCCGCGAGCAGCATCGGCGCCGCCGGCTTGGCGCGCCGAATCTTTTTTTTCGCGGTCACGGCGCGAGGCGCTCGACCGCCCAACCGTCGCCCGTGCGGCGGTAGCGCAGCCGATCGTGGAGCCGGCTGCGCCGGCCCTGCCAAAATTCCACTGTCTCCGGCGCCAGCCGCCAGCCGCCCCAATGCGGCGGGAGCGGCACCGGCGCACCCGCGAATTTCTTCTCCATCGCCTTGAATCCATCCTCCAACTCCTTCCGCCCTGCGATCAGCGTGCTTTGTGCGGAAGCCCACGCCGCGAGCTGACTGGCCTGCGGTCGCGAGTGAAAATACGCCTCCGCCTCCTCGCGCGCGACCTTCGTGATCGTGCCCTCGACCGTCACCTGCCGCTCCAGCGCGATCCAGGGAAACACCAGCGTCGCGCGCGGGTTGGCCTCGAGCTCGCGGCCCTTGCGGCTGTCGTAGTTCGAATAAAACACGAAGCCGCGACCATCGAGCCCCTTAAGCAGCACCGTGCGCGCCGACGGCCGGCCGTCACGCGTCGCCGTCGCGAGCGTCATTGCATTCGGCTCGGTGAGCTTCGCCGCCTCCACCTCCTGAAACCATTTTTCGAACTGACGAAACGGATCCTTCGCGAGGTCCTTTTCCAGCAGCCCCGCGAGCGAGTAATCTTTCCTGAGATCGGCCAATGACATCCTGGCGAACGTGTCCGTCACCCCCGACGCTGTCAAAAGTCATCTCGCCAGAGACCCGCAACAGGTGCTTTTCCGCGCTTCCGTTTTGCCGGGTTTCCGCGATGCTCTTCGATTACCGCTTTACCGTGACACCCGCCCTTTACATCGACCGCCACTCCGCCGAACTGATCCGCACCTTGCGGCACCTCGTCGGGATTTCCACCGTCAATCCGCCCGGCGAAAACTACACGCCCATCACGGCGTGGCTCACGCGCGAACTCGCCTCGCTCGGTCTGAAATCGAAACGCTTCACGCTGCCCGCCTCACTCCTGAAAAAAGAACTCCCGCCCGCGCAGCACGGCTTTCCACGCTACAACGTCCTCGGCAAGCTCACCACGCCCGGCGCCAAAAAAACTGTCCACTTCAACGCCCACTACGACGTCGTACCCGTGTCCGGCCAGTGGAAGCACGGCAACCCGTTCAGCGGCGCGATCGAGGGCGGCTGGATTTACGGCCGCGGCACCTCCGACATGAAAGGCTCGATCGCGAGCCTGCTGCTCGCGTTGCAGGCGCTGCGCGCGACGAAGACTGCCCCGCGGCTCAACGTCGAAGTCTCCTTCACCGCCGATGAGGAAACCGATTCCGCCCTCGGCACCGGCTGGCTCGTCGAGCACGCCCCGATCAATCCCGACTACGCCGTCGTGATGGAGGGCGGCGAGCTCAACCAAGTTTGCTGCGGCCACAACGGCTGCATCTGGATCGAAGTCACCGTCCACGGCCGCGCCGCCCACGGCTCACGCCCCGATCTCGGGATCAACGCGCTCGAAAAGATGGCCGCGCTCGTCCGCGAACTCGAAACCTACCAGCGCACGCTCACCCGCACCCGCTGGCGCACGCCCAACGGCCGCATCGCCTCGCCCACGCTCAATGTCGGTGGTGTATTTAGTTGCGGCGACGGCGCCAAGATCAACACCGTGCCGGCCACCGCAAAGTTCACGCTCGACCGCCGCGTCCTCGCCATCGAGAGCCACGCCGGCGCGGAGCGCAACTTGCGCGCCTTTCTCGCTGCCGCCGCGCGCCGCATCCCGCAGTGCCGGATCACGGTCGCGAAGATTTCGGAAAACTATTCCTGCTTCACGCCGCCCACGCATCCGTTCTTCGCCGCGATGGCCGACTGCGTCACAAGCGTGCGCGGCGAGCCAGCGGAGTTCAACGTCTCAACCGGCTTCAACGACATGCACTTCTTCGCCAGCGTCGCCAAAATTCCGACCCTCGGCTACGGCCCCGGCGGCCGAAAGGAGCACGCCGTCGACGAGGCGGCCAAGATCAGCGAGTTGCTCGCGAGCGCGAAAATCTACGCGGAGTTGATGACGAATTTCGCAGGGTAGGCGAGACCGCTGGGACCGCCGCAAACGACTTATCACGCCCGCTTCGCTCGAAGGCGGCCCAACCGGTCGTTTCTTACCCGCTGATTCCCCGTCGCACCATGCTGACCGCGATCGCGGCAAGTAGCATCGAGATGATCTTGGAGATCGCGCGCATGCCTGTCGCGCCGATGGCCCGCCCGATGCGCTCGCTGAAAGCAAACGCCAGCACCACGAGCACGAGGTTCGCCACAAGCCCGGCAAACGCCTGCGCCCAGCCGATCGTCTGCGCGAGCACAAGCAGTGTCGTGATGAGCGCTGGGCCGGCGATGAGCGGCATTCCGAGCGGCACGATGCCGAAATCATCGGAAATTTTTTCACCCTCCACCGCCGGCAGCACGAGATCGCGGCCCGCGAGCACAAACAGAATCAACCCGCCCGCGATTTGAAAATCGCCGGCCGAGATGCCGAGCGCGCGGAAGATATTTTGCCCGAGAAACAAAAACGCCAGCGCCACACCGCCGCCCGTAACCGTTGCCTGCCACGCGATCCGCTGCCGCTGCGCCGCCGGCACGCCCTGCCCGAGTCCGAGAAACACCGCCGCCAGCCCAATCGGATCGATCGCAATGAAGAGCGGGATGAAGGCCTGGACGAACTGTTTCACGAGCACCGGCATGACTCGAAACTGGCGCGGTAACGCGCCGCCGTCGAGCCTCCTCAGTTGCAGGAATCACCCTCCACGCTAGCGTTTCGCCCATGAGTTTTATTCTGCGCTACCTGGAGATTGTGTTCACCGTGGCCGGCATCGCCGTGATTTTCGGCGTGACCGCGCTGTTCAGTTCACCGCAGACCAGTGTGTGGCAGGTCGCGGCGATTACCGCGATCGTGGTCGGGGTGATTCACGGCGTGCTTTTTTGGCTCGTGCGGCGACGTCAGCGCGTCGTGCGCGAAACCACCATTACCGAGCTGCAGGGCATGTTGAAGGACATCATCAACAACCAACTCACCGTCATCCAGGCGATGAACAATCTGCGCGAGGCCAAGCCCGAGGAGACCAAGCGCGCCTGCGACTACACGTCGCGCTCCGTCGTCGCGATCAGCGACGCGCTCCAGCATATCTCGGAGGACTCGCTGCGCTCGTGGAAGGCGAAATACGACCACCGCTGACGCGCTTCACGCGCCGCCGGCCAGCAAGTTTTTCAACGCCTCGCGCAGCGTGTCCATCTTCACCGGCTTCGCGAGCGCGAGATCGAAACCGTGGGCGCGGTGATCGGCCATTGCGGAATCGTCGAGATAACCGCTGACCGCGATCGCCCGGACCGACGGATCAATTTCGCGCAGGCGCCGGACGGTCTCCGCGCCACCGAGGCCGATCGCCACACGCAGGTCGAGCACGACGGCGTCGAACGGCCGCCCGCGTTCACGAGCGGCAGTGTATTTTTCCAGCACCGCCCCGCCTTCCTCCGTCTCAGTCACCTCGTAGTCGAGCAGGCCCAGCATCAGCACCAGCGTCTCACGCATCGTCCGATCGTCGTCCATCAGCAGGATGCGGCCGAGGGATTTTTTGGCCTGCGCCTTGGCAAATGGTGACGCGCTCGCCGAGACGCCCACCGCCGCCGGCAGCAAAATCTGAAAGGTCGTCCCACGGCCGACGGCGGATTCCACGCGAAGCTCGCCCCCGTGCTTTTTGATCACGGAGTAACTGGTCGCGAGGCCGAGGCCGGTGCCCTTGGGCTTCGTGGTGAAGAACGGCTCGAAGATTTTCGCGAGGTGCTCGGGCGGGATGCCACTGCCGGTGTCGGACACCGTGATTTTGATCTGGCGGCTGTCGCGCAACGGCGAGCTGGAGTCTTCGTCGGGTGAAAAATTTTCCGCCGCGACGAGCAGGAGTCCGCCGTGCGGCATGGCCTGGACGGCGTTGACGGCGAGGTTGTTGATCACCTGCACGAGCTGGCTTTCATCCGCCTCGACCAGCCAGAGATCCGGCGCAATCTGCGTGCGCAGTTGCACGGCGGTGTTGACGACGGCGAAGCTCGCCGATTCGCGGAGGAGAACCTCGAGGGCGATGACCTTCTTTTCCGTCGTGCCGCCCTTGGCAAAAATCTTGAGCTGCTGCGTGACATCGCGGGCGCGCCACACCGCACGCTCCGCCTGATCGATCCGATCTTTGGCGGTCGGGGGCAGGGCGGGATCGAGTTGCGCAAGCTGGAGGTTCGCCACGATCGCGGTGAGCAGGTTGCCGAAATCGTGCGCGATACTGCCGGCCATCATCCCGAGCGACTCAAGTTTGCCAGCGCGCGCGACGTCGTCCGCCCGCCGGCGATCCCGCGTGATGTCGCGCAATGCGACCACCGCGCCCGAGACCTGCCCGTCCCCGGTGCGGATGAGCGCCGCGCTTTCCGCGAGCACGCGCTCCTGACCCGCGGAATCGATCACCAGAAACGTGTCGGTGGCGCGCGCGCGACGGCGTTCGCGCAGAAGCGCCACCATGCCACTCTCGCGTGACTCGCGGGTCGTTTCGTCGTGTAGCGGCAGCACCTCGCTCAGCATACGCCCGGCAGCCGACGCCTGCTTCACGCCGGCGAAGTGTTCCGCGATCGGATTCATCAACACGATGCGACCGTCGATGTCAGTTGTCACGACCGCGTCGCCGATGGATTGGAGCGTAACCTCGAGACGCTGGCGCTGCTCGTCGAGCTGGCGCTCGGATCGCCGCCGCTCGGTAATATCAGTAAAGACGCCAAAAATTCCCGCGGGCTCGCCGCCCTCGCCGCGAATGACATCCGCCCGCACGAAGCAAGGAATCACACGCCCGTCCTTCGTGCGCACGTCGGTCTCGCCCGCCCATGAGTAACCACCGCGAATTGCCGCATGGATCGCGGCGGCGACTACCTTGTCGTGAAACAGCACCGCGGGCTCGGGCACGGCGTTGAGTTCGTCCACCGTGTAGCCGAAGAGCGCGAGGTGTGCGCGATTATGGTAGAGCGAGGTGCCCTCCATGTCGCCGATACCGATGGCGTCGGAGGCGCTTTCGACCGCCTGACTGATTCGCTGGAGCGTGCCCTCGGTGGCCTTGAGCGCGCGCTCGGTTTTTTCATGTGCGCGCAGCGCGAGTTCATAGCGCCGCCGTAGCCACCAGCCAAAGGCCAGTGCCAGCAGGAGCAGAACCCAGGGAACAACCAGCGCGACAGACATCTTTGGCCAGTGAACCTTGCCAGTTTTGCGAGCGAAGCAAGGCGGGCGGCGATCGTTGCCATCGGCATAAATCGCCCTCAGCCCAGCATTTTTTTCTCCCTTGTTTCACGCGGACGCGGCAGGCAACGTCGCGGTTTCTCCCGATCCGTTCCGCCATGAAAATCAACGCCACGCTGACCCCGCAGAAGCTGACTAGAAAAACCGCCCGCGTGTTCGAGCTCGCCGGCCAGAAAATCCGCGCGCTCGACGCCGCATGGGATCCCACCAACGGCACGCCCGTTTTCACAGTAAAAGGCCGCTACACCTCGCGCGGCTGGACTGAGTGGACGCAGGGTTTCCAGTTCGGGATGGGCTTCCTTCATTTCGACGCGACCGGCGACACGCGCTCATTCGCCCTCGCCCGCGAAAAGACCATCAAGTTCATGGCCTCGCACGTGTCGCACATCGGCGTGCACGATCACGGTTTCAACAACGTCTCTACCTACGGCAATCTTCGCCGCCTCATCCTCGAGGGCCGCGCGCCCGGCAGCCCCGATGAGGTCAATTTCGCCGAGCTCGCGCTGAAAGTCTCCGGCGCCGTGCAGGCCGCGCGCCACGTTCCGACCGCGTATCGCACGCCCTGGTCGCCGATCGCCGGCGGCGCGGGCGTCGCGCCGAGCGGCTACGTCTATTCGTTCAACGGCCCGCAGTCGCTCTTCGCCGACACCATCCGCTCGATGCGCGCGCTCGTCGTCGCACATCAACTCGGCCACGTGCTGATGGGCGAGGGCGATAAACCGATCAATCTCCTCCACCGCGCGATCGAGCACGCTGCCACGACCGCACGCTTCAACGTCTTCTTCGGCCAAGGCCGCGACAGCTACGACGTGCGCGGCCGCGTCGCACACGAATCGGTCTTCAATCGCAACGACGGCCAGTTCCGCTGCCCGAGTTCGCAGCAGGGCTATTCGCCCTTCACGACGTGGACGCGCGGCGCCGCCTGGATCATCTGCGGCTACGCGGAGCAGCTTGAGTTTCTCGAAACGATCCGCGGCACGGAGCTCGACGCCGTCGGCGGCCGCCGCGCCGTGACCGATCTCTTCCTCGAGACTGCGCGCGCCACGAGCGACTACTACATCGACGGCTACTCCGCGAAGGACGGCGTGCCTTATTGGGATTCGATGGCGCTCAACAGCCACAAGCTCGGCGACACTACCAAGAAGGACGCCGATCCCTTCAACCCGCACGAACCGGTCGACAGCTCCGCCGCTGCGATCGCCGCACAGGGCATGATCCGCCTCGGCACTTACCTTGCGGCGAAAGGTGAAAAAGCCGCCGGCAAAAAATATCTCCAAGCCGGCCTCACGATTGCCGATACGCTCTTCGCCGAGCCGTATCTCTCGACCGACAAAAAGCATCAGGGCCTGCTCCTTCACAGCGTTTATCACCGGCCCAACGGCTGGGACTACATCCCGCCCGGCCGCAAGGTCCCCTGCGGCGAATCCTCCATGTGGGGCGACTATCACGCGCTGGAGCTCGCGCTCCTCGTGCAACGTCTCGCCGAGGAAAAATACTACACCTTCTTTTGAGCGATCACCCCGCGCTCGTCGCTCACTTGTCCACGCCACTCCTCTACGAGTCCCACTGCCACACGCCGCTCTGCAAACACGCACACGGTGAGCCCGTGGAGTATGCCGCCGCCGCGCTGGAGCGCGGCCTCCGCGGCATCATATTCACCTGCCATTGCCCCCTGCCAGATCGGATCTCGCATGCCGTGCGGATGGCGCCCGAGCAGTTCGATGCCTATGTTGCGTTGATCGCGGACGCCCGCGAAAGATTCGCCGGCCGCCTCGATGTCCGGCTCGGCCTCGAAAGCGACTACTATCCGGGCGTCGAGCCGTGGCTCGAAAAACTCCACGCGCGCGTCCCGTTGCACCACGTGCTGGGCTCAATCCATCCGCAGGTGCCAGATTACCGCTCGTGGTATTTTCGTGGCGACTGGTTCGCTTACCAGCAGACCTATTTCGATCACCTCGCGCGCTCGGCCGAGAGCGGTCTCTTCGACACGCTCGCGCATCCCGACTTGATCAAAAACGAATCGCCGGCCGACTGGGATTTCACGCGCATCCTGCCGTTCATCGAGCGAGCGCTCGATCGCATCGCGAAGACCGGCATCGCGATGGAGCTCAACACCAGCGGCGTGAACAAGGCCATCCGCGAGATCAACCCGAGCCCCACCATCCTTCGCCTGATGCACGCCCGCGGCATTCCGGTCGTCATCGGCGCGGATGCGCACCGCCCGACGCGCGTCGCCGACGGCTACGCCGACGCCCTGCGCACGCTCCACGACGCCGGCTACCGCGAAGTCAGCTTCTTCCTCGATCGCCGCCGCCAGAGCGTGCCAATCGCCGCGGCCCTCGCTTCACTCGCGGTTTGATTTCACTCCGCATGGCCGCGCGGGAAATTACCCGCGCCTATTAGCCGCGCGTCTGCTTGCGCTGGGTCGCTTCCGTTCCGGCCGCACGGTGATATCATGCCCTCGTCAGTCACCCCAATACTCCAAAACCAAGGAGGTCCTATGAACGGGATCACGATTCATCTGGAGGTCGCGGACCATGCGACCCTCCAACGTCATGCCGAAGCCCTCGGCGTCGGTTGCGAAGACATCGCCTATGCGGCCTTGCAGCACTTCCTGCACGAACTCCACGAACACCCGCAGCAAATCGATCAGGAGATCATCCACATCCGCGACACGCGTCAGCATCACGGACCGATCTGGGGCGCATCGGGCCACACCTCGCATCCGTTTGAGGAGGCCGACAACGACTACGCGGTGCCCGGACTGTAACTGACCGTCGCATCGATCACAACGACGGAGGATTGCCGCCGGCCCCGCCCGCGGTAGCGTGGCATACATTTCCGTATGTCCACCTCCGCCCGTCTCAATCTTTACGACCTCACCCGCGAGGACCTCCGCGCGCAGTTCGTGCGTTGGGATTTTTCGCCGGTGCATGCGGCGCGACTGTGGAACTACCTCTACCTCGCGCTCGCCGATTCCTTTTCCGCCGAAGCGATGCCCGAGCTGCCGGAAAAAGTGCGCCGCCGTCTCGCCGCCGAGACGCGCCTCGGACTTCTGCCCACCGCGCGCGAAACCGACTCCAGCGACGGCTTCACACGCAAATACCTCATGACACTCGATGACGGCGAAGCGATCGAGACGGTGCTGATGCGTTTCACGGGCCGCGTGACCGCCTGCATCAGCTCGCAGGTCGGCTGCGCGATGGGCTGCGTGTTTTGCGCAACCGGCCAGATGGGTTTCACGCGCAACCTCACCGCCGGCGAAATCGTCGCGCAAGCCGTGCACGTTGCCCGGTCGCTCCACTCCTCAGCACCTCCCAAGCAAAGTAACCCATTGTGTTACTTTGCATCGGCCCATCGCCTGCGCAACATCGTGCTGATGGGCATGGGTGAGCCGCTGCACAACTACGACTCCGTGATGCACGCGATCGATATCCTGCGCGACGAGGCCGGCCTCGCCCTCGGCGCCGAGCGCATCACGCTGAGCACGGTCGGCGTCATCCCCGGCATCCTCCGCCTCGCCCGCGAGCAGCGCCCGATCAACCTCGCCGTCTCGCTCCACGCCGCCACGCAGGCCGGCCGCGGGGCGCTTGTGCCCGTCGCGAAAAGATGGCCGCTCGACGACCTCATGGCCGCCTGCCGCACCTACAGCGAAACGACCGGCCGTAAAATTTTCTACGAGTGGACGCTCATCGAGGGAAAAAACGATTCCGCCGCCGACGCCCGCGCCGTCGGCGAACTCCTCCGCGGCCTGCCCGCCCAGGTAAACCTGATCCCACTCAACCCGACCACCGGCTACGACGGCGCGCCCACTCACACGACCGCCGCGAAAGCTTTTCAGCGCATTCTCGCCGAAGAATTCAAACTCCCCAGCACCGTCCGCCAACGCCGCGGGATCGATATTGCCGCGGGCTGCGGTCAGCTCGCCTTCGCTGGCTAATTGTTTTTCCGCCGCGCTTTCACGCCATCGGCAAACGTCGCCAGCACCGGCAGCGTCTGCTCCCACGACAGGCAGGCATCCGTAACGCTCCGGCCGTAAACCAACGGCCGCGTCTGAAAATCCTGCGCGCCGCCCAGCAGGTTGCTCTCGATCATCACCGCCGCGATCGCGCGATCGCCGCCGGCGATTTGCGCGGCGATCTCCGCGGCGACGATCGGCTGGCGCGCCGGGTCTTTGCCGCTGTTGGCGTGCGAGCAATCGATCATCACATGTGCCGGCAGCGAGTTCTTCTTCAACAGCTCCACCGCCGCGCGCACGTCGGCCGCCGAAAAATTCGGCCCGCGTGTGCCGCCGCGAAGCACGAGGTGCCCGTGCTCGTTGCCCGACGTGCCGAAAATCGCCGGTGCGCCTTCGTGGGTCAGCGACGGAAACCAGTGCGGGTGCCGCGCCGACCGAATCGCATCGACCGCCACCTGCACGTCGCCATCGGTGCGATTCTTGAAACCAACCGGCATCGACAGTCCCGACGCGAGTTCGCGGTGCACCTGACTCTCGACCGTCCGCGCGCCGATCGCAGCCCAGGCGACGAGGTCGGCGAAGTATTGGCCGAGCGTCGTGTCTAAAAACTCCGTCGCGATCGGCAACCCGCGCGCCGTCACGTCGAGCATCAACCGCCGCGCCCGCCGCAGCCCGTCGTTGATCTGAAACGTGCTGTCGAGCCCGGGATCGTTGATGAAGCCTTTCCAGCCGACGACCGTGCGCGGTTTTTCAAAATACACGCGCATTGCCACGAGCAACTCGCCCGAGTGCAGTTTCGCCGCCTCGCGCAACTGGTCCGCATACTCGACCGCCGCCTCCGGATCGTGGATCGAGCACGGCCCGACCACCACGAGCAGCCGGTCGTCCGCGCCGGTGATGATATGCGCGATGTCGCGCCGCGCCTGCGCCACCGAATCCGCGCCGGCATCCGGCAGCGGCAACTCCGCCTCAAGCGTCGCGGGCGCAACGAGCGGCTTTTGCGAACGAATGCGCAGATCGGAAATCGGTGCGTGCATGAAAGCCGCCAACGTGGCCGGCACGACGGCCGATGGCAAGGGAACGGCGGTCGCTCAGCGGCGATCCGCTTCGCGCAGGAACGCCTCAAGCAGCGCCGGGTGATCGGTGTTGATGAGATCGACGCCGGCGGAAAACTGCTCGCTCCAGCACGCAGGCGAATCGGGCGCCGCCCAAAACCGCAGCCAGCGGCCCTGCGCATGCGCCTTCGCAACCAGCGCTCGCAACTTTGCCTGCTCGGCGGCGGGCATCGCGCCGGCACCTTTCCACGAAAACACGTTGCCCCAGCTCTCGCTCACCAGCGGCACGAGCGACACCGGCGGATTTTTTTCGAGCTCTTCAAGCCGGCCGTCGAGCGCCATGCACCGATCGGAATCGGCTTCGACAGCCGCGCGCGGCCGATCACCCGACAACAGCACCGTGATCGCTCCCTGAATCATTTTTCCGTCGCGCCAGCGGGTGAGCAGCGGCGCGTAGGGCTGAAGTTCGCGGAGCAACTCGCGATGCACCGCCGCAGGATCGGCCTTGATGTCGATGAGCAGAATCAGCGTCGCCGCGTCCGGATAGACGCGACCGCCCCGCGCTTCGCAGCGCGTCCGCAGCGGATCGAGGTAGAGTCGACGCAACGTGCGCTCAAGCGACACCGCCTCCCGCGCATGCGCCACGAGCAGATCGCCGCCGATGAAAAACACATCGGCTTCTATGCTGCCCATCCGGTGATCGAGTGCCTCGAACAACGGCCGGGCCTGCGCGTAATCGTTGTGCGAGTGCGAGCGAAACGCCGCGGGCGCAAGCGTGGGCTCCCCCGCAACTGCTGGGGCGCCCGCCAGCACGCTCCACGCGGCGATCCTGCAGCACGCGCGCGCGGCGATCCTGCAGCACGCGCGCGCGAGGGTCATGGCGCGAGGATCTGCTTCGCCTCCGCCACAAGGGGTGAAGCGCAGAGCGTCACACCGGTCGGTCCGTTCACACCCAATTTCGCGAGCCGAGCGGAAAGCGACAAATAGGCCAGCGACGACGCCTCGGCTGCCGCCGCACCCGCCGCCGCCGTGGCGAGCAGCGCATCCGATGCCGCGATCGTTTCTTTCGGCAGAATGTTTTTCTCGACGAGAAACGTGCCGAGCGAAGCGCCGAGCGTGTCGAGCCACGCGCGCGGTTGCGCCGGCGCCGCATACGCGAGCCCCGCGCCCGCGGGTTTCCATTCCATGAATGTGCGAATCAACTCGTGCAGTTTGGCGAGTTCGGCGTCGGCCGTCGCGCGCGTCCATTTGGCGGAAAATGCTTTTCGCTCCTTCAACTTTTTTACCTCCCAGACCCGCAGGATAATTTCGAACTCGTCTCCCATCGCCCGCAGCGCGCCGGTGAAAACGTAGTCGAGCCCTTCGCTCGTCTCGACGAGCTGGCTCAGATTTTCCGCCGACCACTCCGCCCCGAAAATCATCGGCTGCGCCGCGAGCCCCGGCCGGTTCATCACGCCGAGTGCCGCGACCGGCGCGTAGGCCGACGAAAAATAAAACGTTTCCGCCAGCCACGCCGGCAGCGCACGCGACAACCGCGCGAGTTCATCCTCCGGCTGCGCCATCGCCGCGTTCACGTTCGCGTATGCCCCGGGCAACGCGAGCTGCGCAAACGCCACGCGCCGCAGGCGCCCTTCCTTCGGCGGAAGGATTTTTTCCGCGAGCGGTTCGAGGCCGTAAAACCAGATCGGTTTGCTGATCGTGATCAGTCCGACCTTCGGCACTTCCGCGATTTGCGCAACGGCACCCGGATCGAGCGGCGCGTGTCGCTCGTGGATCATTTCCGCGATGGCGTTGGAGAAACCGTGGAGCCGCTCTTCGAGTTCGGGCCGATTCAGCGCGAACAAAATGTCGAGCACGTGCTGCGCGGCATCGGCATTACGCGTCACAAGATAAGCCTGGAGCAAATTGATGCCGGTGGCCGGACCGTGGCGCTCTGCGTCGTAACGCGGTGCCACCAACTCGATGATTTGCCCCACGTGGCCGCGCGCGCCGAGATCGCCCGAGATGCCGACGAGCACGTCGGCGCGTTCGCCTGCGACCGCGAGCAACTCTTCATAGATCACGAGTGCGCCGGGCAGATCCAGCGCCTCAAGCTTCGCGCGCGCAGCGGCGAGTCGCGCACCGACCTCGGCGGCAGGCTGGATCGGCGCGGCGGGCGCAGCAATTTCTCGCAGCGGGGGCGTCATTTTCTTTCCGGACAGGCGATCGAAAAATCCCATGTTCCGATCAAACCGCCGCGGACCGCGCTGGCGAACAGAAATGCCGACTCGCGCCCTACTCAGTGCGCGGCGCGGAAATTCTTTCCGGCGCGATGCCCGCCCGTTCGCTCACGAGGGCCAACACCTTGGGCACATACATGCGCGTCTCTGCGGGCAAAGCGCCCGCGATGCCCGCAAAGTCCCGGGCGTGGCGGTCGGCCAGCTCGCGCGCGACGCGGCCTTCACCGGCATTGTAGGCGGCGAGCGCCAGCGGCCAGCTCCCGAACCGGCTGTGCAGCGCCTTCAAATACCGCGCCGCCGCGTGCGCCGATTTTTCCGGATCGCTGCGGTCGTCGGGGAGAAAGGTGCTGAGCCCGAGCCCCTTCGCCGTGTCAGGCATGAATTGAAACAGCCCCTTTGCACCCGCCGGACTGCGTGCGGCCGGATTGAGCGACGACTCCGCCTCGGCGATCCACGCGAGCTCCGGCGGCGCGCCTTCCGCCGAAAACGCCGCCCGCAGGCGTGGCATCAGCGCCGCTGCGCCCACCGGCAGCGGGCGTGATTTCACCCGGGCGCGCCACAGCTCGTAGTAAGGCACCGCACTGAGCGGCGGCTTCGGAAGCGGTTTGACGGTCGGGCCTGGCGGCGCCGTCACTTCGCGCGCCACGGAAATTTCATCGAGCCGCTGCTCCAACCAGTCCGCGTAATCCTCATAGCCCTGGATCGTCCGGAGCGCCGTCAGCGCCGCGCGCCCCTCGTCCACATAGCCTGCGAGCGCCGACAAATCTTCGCTCTCGAGCGCGTGTTGGAGCCGCGCTGCAAACGCGTCCCACTGCTCCTTAGAGGGAAAGTCATATTGCGCCTTGATCTCGTCCGGCGCGAGTTGATCGAAAAGTTGTTTGCCGATCCGAAAGAGATCGTCGGGGTCAGCCGGTGGCGGGGTGGGGAAAGTCGGGGTTTGCGCGACAAGCGGCAATGCGACGAAACAGACGAGCAGGGTCCTACCGTATTTGTAGGCCCGGCCGCTGGGGGGGCAACCCGCCCACCGGCCGGGCCTGCAACGGAAATTTTTCATGCGTTATCTGGCCGGTTGCAGCGCGCGAATCACTGCGGCCTTCAGTTTCACGTCCGGGCGTTCGACAAAGGTCGCGGGCGCGCCTTCGCCGAAATATTTTATCGCATCCTTCGCCCCCCAGTCTGTGACCGCGAGGTGGTAGCGTTTCGCCGGATCAATGGTGGCCGGGGCGGCGACGATGAGGTTTTCACCCATACGCTCGGCAAACGGCGTGTCGGGCCCTTGATTGGCGTGCGCCAGGATGAATTTCAACTGTGCGCCGGTCAGCTCGCCGACAAAAAGCGAACTATCGAACCGCACGCACGCATCCAACGCGATCCGCGGCACATCGCCCGCAGGTAACCCGGCGCCAAACGTCGTTCCGCCAATCGCCGCAGCGTCCACGCCTGCAGCAGCGCGCGCGGCCTCAACGGCAAAGGCCGCTGCATCGGTCGGCCCGAGCGCTTGCGGATTCCGGCCGACGACGGCGGTTTCCTCCGCCGTGAGATGCTTCGCGAGCGTCGCGCGAATTAGCGCCGCGAGCTTTTCGTCCGCCGGATCATCCGGTGAAATGCGCACCTGCTCAATCTCCCAGGTCAAACCGGCGGCCGATTTCTGTAGCCGCGCGATCGACATGAATTCCGTCCAGCTCCCCGAGTGAAAATAGACCGTCCGCCCTTCGCGATGGACGAAGCGCAGGTGATCGTGGGCGCCGGCGAAGAGCGTGCCCTCCGGCAGCAGCGGCAAAATCGCACGGTCCGCCTGCACGCCGACGTGTGTAATCATGATCGGCAGCGTGGCGCCCTGCAGAAGCGCGGGCACGTTGGCCTTCGCCCAGACCACCGGATCAGAAACGTCGAGCGAAGGCCGCACCGCCAATCGATAGGCCGCGAGATGATCGGTGATGGCGCCCACGACCACAGCTTCGCGTGCGCCGAGTTTCACGCGCACGGAGGGCGAAGCGAACACTTCGCCGGTGGACCGATCGCGAATGTTGGCGCCGATCACCTGGACGCCGGCCGCGCGCACGCGAGCGACGACATCCGCCATTCCGAAAAATTCCGGCTCATGGTTGCCGAGGTTGAGCACCGTCGGCGCCCGCTGCGCGAGCGCCGCGAAGAGGGCAAACTCCACCGCGCCCTCGCTGCGCCGCGCGACCGCATTGCCGAATTCAAAGGTGTCCCCATCGATCAAAATCCCGAGCGGCACGCCGGGATTTTCCGCCTTTACGCGATCGATCCGGGCGACAAACTGAGCGGTGCGATCGTAGGCCGAGTGCATGTCGCCCGTGACCAGCACGATGGCCTCGGGTACGGCGGCCCAGGCGAGCGACGAAGACCAGACCACGAGGAGAAAAAAGATTCGGCTTCTCATGCCGGCAGCGTGGCGCGGCCCGCCCGTCTCGCAAGCCCGCGCGGCGCGCCGGTTTCCCGCGTTGACCCTCCAGGCCCACGCGCTAACGAAGACCCTTCACGAGCGTGAACCGCGTCCACATCAAAACCTACGGGTGCCAAATGAACGAGCGCGACAGCGAGGCTGTCGCGGCGATGTTGCGCGCCCGTGGCTACCGGATCGTGCCGGACGAAAACGACTGCGACGTCCTTCTGCTCAATACCTGCAGCGTGCGCGACGCCGCCGAGCAAAAGGCGATCGGCAAGGCGGCCAACATCCAGCACCGAAAAAAGAAACGGCCCGACTTCGTGCTCGGGATCCTCGGCTGCATGGCGCAGAACCGCGGCGCCGCGCTCCTCGATCAGCTGCCCGACGTCGATCTGATCGTCGGCACGCAGAAATTTCACCAGGTGCCCGGCTACCTCGACAACCTTCGCGCCGCCCGCGAAGCCGGCTCTCCGATCGGCGAGACCATTGTCGACATCGGCGAAGAGGCCGGCTCGCAAAACACGATCAAGGATCACGTCGCACCCGAGGCGGACGAAGCGAAACAAGTCAGCGCCTTCGTCTCGATCCAGCAGGGCTGCAACATGGACTGCGCGTTCTGCATCGTGCCGAAAACCCGCGGCGACGAACGCTCGCGTCCCATGGACGAGATCGTCGCCGAGTGCCGTGCGCTCGCCGAACGCGGCGTGCGCGAGATTTCGCTGCTCGGCCAGATCGTGACGAGCTACGGTCGCCGCGACTATGCGCACACCGACGGGGTGACGCCGTTCGTGCAGTTGCTCGAGCGCGTTCACGCGATCGAGGGCATCGCGCGCATCCGGTTCACCTCACCGCACCCGCGCGGGTTCAAGGACGATCTCGTGGCGGCCTATGGCCGCCTAGAGAAGCTCTGCGGCTACGTTCATCTCCCCATGCAAAGCGGCAGCGATCGCATCCTCCGCGCGATGAACCGCCCCTACACCCACGATCGTTACCGGGAGATTGTCGACGCGCTGCGCGCCGTGCGGCCCGAAATGTATTTCTCGACCGACGTGATCGTCGGGTTTCCCGGTGAGACCGAGGAAGATTTTGAGCAGACGCACGCGCTCTTTAAGGCGTGTGACTTCGACATGGCCTACGTCTTCAAGTATTCGATCCGCACCGGCACGCCCGCGGCAACGATGGCCGACCAGGTGCCCGAGGACGTCAAAGAGCGCCGCAACCAGTTACTCCTCGCCGTGCTCGAAAAAAATTCCCTCCGCCGCACGGCGAAACTCGTCGGCACAATCGAAGAAGTGCTCGTCGACGGCACCGATAAAACCGGCGCGCGCTTCACGGGCCGCACGCGCGGCAACCGCGTGTGCATCTTCGACGCCGATCCGCGCCTCATCGGTCAGCTCGTGCCTCTGCGGATCGAGCGCGCGAGCGTGAGCACGCTCTACGGCCAGCTCGCGCTCGCCGGAGTGGAAGGCTGAAGGGCGAACGTTGCATGACCGGCTTTCGCAAAAAGTATTTCTTTCAACTTTCACCCTTCATCTTTCAACTTCGTCTGAATGTCCCTGACTCTCGCCACGCTCATTCCCGGCCTGCTGCTCCTCGCGCTCGGCCTGCCCTTGGTGCTGAACCACTCGGGTTATGCGGCGGCGCTGAAGGCCTTTCCACGCTCGACGACGGCGGCCTACGTCTGCTTCGGCGCGGGCGCGGTGTGGTTTCTCAACGCGATCTGGCATCTCTCGCCCGCAGATTTCGGCGACTACCATGTGCTGCTCTTTGTCGGATTCGCGGCGGTCGCAGTGCTGTCTTTCAAGAGCGTGCCTGACTTCCTCGCGGTGCGCGGGCTCTGCGTGCTCGTGCTGATGGGCGCGATGCCACTGCTCGACGCCGCCTACATGGAAGCTCCGCAACAGCGGAAGCTCATGGTCGCTGCGGTTTATGTCGCGATCGCGCTGGCAATCTGGCTCGGCGCGCAGCCCTATCGAATGCGCGACTTCAACGGCTGGCTGTTCGCCCGACCCGGTCGCGCGCGCGCAGTCGGCAGCGTGCTGGCCGGTTACGGATTGCTGCTCTGCGGCGTGGCCTTCACCTACTGAGCCGATGCCACCGCCCTCCGTGCTGCTCGTGATCGCCGGCCCCGCCGGCTCCGGAAAAAGCACGCTGTGTGATCGGCTCGTCGCGGAAGTGCCCGCATTTTCGCGCGTCGTCACCACGACCACACGTCCGCCCCGCGACGGCGAAATCAACGGCGTGCACTACCACTTTTTTTCGCCGGAGGAATTCAAACGCAAAGCCGCCGCCGCCGAATTTCTCGAATGGGCGCAGGTGCACGGCAACAACCCCGACCGCCTTTACGGCACACTGAAATCCAGCGTGCTCGATCCGCTCGCCGCCGGCTCGAGCCTCGTGATCAGTGTCGATGTCCAAGGCGTGGAGAGTTTCCGCCGCGCCGCCGGGGAACTTCCCGCACTCTCGCGCGCCATGACGACCGTCTTCATCGTGGTCGATCGTGAGCGCCTGATCGCCCGGATGCGCGCCCGCGCCAAGGATAACGAAAACGAGATCGCCGGCCGGATGAAAACCGCCGAGCGCGAACTCCGAGAGGCACACAAGTTCGACTTTCAAATCGAGAGCCGGACGCGCGACGAGGATTTTGCAGTGTTGCTCGACATCGTGGAAAAAGCGCGGGCGCGAGCCGCCCGGTAGGGACGCCTCGCCGAGGCGTCTGGGGTTCGAGCGTCATTTCCCGGATCAAACTCAGGACGGCTCGGGAAAGCCATCCCCACCTACGCTTCTTCCACCACGTAATGGCAGCCCTTGCTGCGGGGATTGAGCGACGCAGCGTGGACCACCAAGAGCGCGGTCTGGATCGCATTGCGCAGTTCGACGAGTTCGCGCGTCACGCGGCAGCCGCGATAAAAACTGTGAATCTCCTCGAGCAGTTCGAGCAGGATGCGCCGGGCGCGGGTGAGACGCTTCGGCGAACGCACGATGCCGGCATAATTCCACATCGTGCTCTGGAGCAGTTGCAGATCCTGACGAATGAGCGTCGGATCGGCATCGCGCGTCTGACCCACCCAAGGCCGTGGCACCGGGAGGTGAAAAGCGCCGTCAGCGATCTCGGTGGCATCCGCGCGTGCGGTGAACTTTGCGCTGACGAGGCACTCCAGCAATGAGGTGCTCGCAAGCCGGTTCGCGCCATGCAGGCCCGTGCAGCCGGTTTCACCAACGGCGTTCAGGTGGCGGACGTTGGTTCGGCCTGCGAGATCCGTATGCACCCCGCCGCAGGAAAAATGCGCTGCCGGCACGATCGGAATCGGCTCGCGCGTGACGTCGACCCCGTGCTCCGCGCAGCGCGCCACCACCGTCGGAAAATGATCCCGAATAAACGCCGGCTTCATCGCCGACAGATCAAGGTAGGCGCAGGCCTCGCCGGTCGAGGCGAGTTCCTGATGGATCGCGCGGGCGACTATGTCGCGCGAGGCCAGCGAGCCGCGCGGATCGATCCGGTCCATGAAGCGCTCGCCGCGAGCGTTGACGATCACGCCGCCTTCGCCGCGCAACGCCTCCGTCACGAGAAACCGCGGAGCATTTTTCTTGAAGAACGCCGTCGGGTGAAACTGGACGTATTCGAGATCGATCAGGCGTGCTCCCACACGATACGCCATCGCGACGCCGTGGCCCACGCTGCCGGGCTGGTTCGTCGAGTGCAGGAAAATCTGCCCAAGTCCGCCGGTCGCCAGGATCGTTTTCTTCGCGACGATCGCAGAAACTTCGCCGCTCGCAGTATCGAGCACATAGGCGCCAAAACACGTGAGCGGCGCGTAATGATCGGCGAGGTTGTCCGTGCTGTGCGATAGCGTCAGGAGATCGACCACCACCCAACCGCTCCGACGTGCGATGCGGGGCGTGGCATCGACGCGCTTCGCCACCGACGACAGAATCGCGTGACCCGTCAAATCCTTCGCGTGGATAATCCGGCGCGCGCTGTGGCCGCCTTCGCGCGTAAATTCGAGCCCGCCGGCCGAATCGCGATCGAAGGCGATACCGAGTTCGTCGAGCAGCAGCCCTTTGACCGCGAGCGGTCCTTCGTGCACGAGCTGATCGACGGCGGCCGGATTCGAGGTGTGGTCGCTGGCTTCGACAATGTCGCGCGCAAGTAACGCCGGATCGGGCGCGGTATCATAGATGATGCCGCCCTGCGCCCAGTCGCTGTTCGCGACGAGCGGCCCTTCGAGCGAAAGCAACTCGACCGCCAAGTCCGCCTTCGCCGCATGCAGCGCATACGCCGAGCCGGCGAGGCCCGCGCCGATGACGAGGCAATCGGTGTGGAGAGTTTTCACTTCGCGCGGCGCAACGGCAAAATCGTGAGGCTCAAATCGACGGCGATCGCAGAGTGCGTAAGCGCACCAATGCTGATCACATCGACCCCCGGCAACGCGAACTCGCGCAGCGTTTCGAAGCGCACGCCCCCAGAAACTTCGACGATGGCCGAACCGGCGATAACCGCGACGGCGGCGCGGATTTCTGCGGGCGTCATGTTGTCGAGCAGGATGACCTCGGCGTGGGCGCGCAGCGCTTCGCGCACTTCGGCGAGCGTCGTCGCCTCGACTTCGATCTTGGCGGAGTGCGGCGCGGCGGCGCGGCCGAGGTGCACGGCCTTCGCGAGCGAACCGGCGGCAGCGATGTGGTTATCCTTGATGAGCACGTGTTCGCCGAGAGACGCACGATGGTTCGCGCAGCCACCGCAGCGCACGGCGTATTTTTCGAGCGCACGCCAACCCGGGGTGGTTTTGCGGGTGTCGGCGATGCGCACGCCCGTGCCAGCCACGGCGTCTGCAAACGCGCGTGATTTCGTTGCAATCCCGGAGAGCCGCTGGAGAAAATTCAGCGCGGTGCGCTCGGCAGTGAGGAGCGACGCGGTGGGGCCGGAAAGCGTCATCACCCGCGCGCCGCGCTTCACTCGTGCGCCATCGCGCACGAGCGGTGCGGCTTTGATCCGCGGATCAACTTTGGCGAACACTCGCGCAGCGACCTCAAGCCCGCAAATAACGAGATCTTGCTTCGCGTCGATGAAACCGCGCGACCGGTCTTTTTCTGAAAAAATCGCGCGGCTGGTGACGTCGCCAAGCCCGGCGTCTTCGTCGAGCGCAAGATCGATCAGGTGGTCGGTGCGGGGCGTGAGCATGAAAATTAGGCCAGACTCAATTGTCGCGTAATACGTGGCAAACGGGAGGAGGTGGTTAAGTGGTCGCGGGGGTGAGTTCGAACATCTTGTCGATGCAGCGAGCAGCGCGGAGGCGGAGATTTTCGTCGAGCGTCACGATTTGATCGGCGCGTGGGGCGGCGAGGGCGTCGCGGATTTTTTCGAGCGAGTTGAATTTCATGTAAGGGCAGAGCCGGCAGCCGCCAATGAAGTTTTTTTCGGGCGCCTCGACTTCGAGCCGGCCAACCAGGCCACACTCGGTGAGCATGAGAAAATATGGCGCGGGCGTGGTCTTCACGTATTTCATCATCGCACCCGTGCTGCCGACAAAATCCGCGACCGCGGCGACCTCGGGCGTGCACTCGGGATGCGCAACGACCTTGAGTCCCGGAAACTGCGCACGCGCTTCGGCGACCTGTCCGGCGGTGAACTCGTCGTGCACCATACACGTGCCATCGGAAGAAATGATTTCCTTGTCGACGCCGCGTCGCGCCAGCTCGCTGCGCAGATTCTGCGCCATCAGACGATCGGGCACAAACAGCACGCGGCGCGTCGGCAGGTTGGCGACGATGTCGTAGACGTTGCCAGAGGTCACACACACGTCGCACTCGGCCTTTACCTCAGCGGTGGAGTTGATGTAGCAGACAATGGTGGCATCGGGGTAGAGCGCTTTCAGTTTCCGCACCCCATCGCCATCAATCGAGTCAGCGAGCGAGCAACCAGATCCGCGATCGGGAACGACAACGAGCGCGTCGGGTGAAAGAATTTTCGCCGTCTCGGCCATGAATACGACCCCGGCAAACACGATCACCTTCGCCTGTGATTTCTTCGCGGCGAGGCTGAGGTAATAAGAGTCGCCGCTGAAATCACCGACGCCGTAAACGATCTCGGGCTCTACGTAGGAGTGCGCGAGAATGACGGCGTTCTTTTCCTTTTTCAGACGGTTGATCTCGAGCGTGAGAGGGGCAATCGCGCGGCAGGTCTCGAGATTCCACTTTCGCCCGCGAGGATCGCACTCGACGTGCAAGAGTGCGCGCAGCAAGCGTTCCGTTTCGGCTTCGATAGCGTGATCCGAGGCGAGCATCAGGAAGAGCACCGTCGCCGCACCCGGCGGCTTTTTCAAGTCACCGCGCTGTCATGCCAATTTTCGCTGAATACTGTCGCTTCGGAGCAGCCAGCGTGCGCCCCTTTTTAAAAATCACGAGGCAACCGCGAACGGGTTGAGGGGAAACGTGTGCATCTTCCCGGGATTCATCAGGCCGCGGGGATCGACATCATGCTTGAGCGCGTGGCGGGCGGCCGTGCCTTCGGGTGTGGTCGCGGTGAGATGATATGTGTGGGTGTTGCCGACGTAGACATTGATCGAGCGGGCGTAGGCGAGGATCTCGTCGAAGCGCCCGGCCGTCGTGTAGCGGATGAGCGGGATGCCACCGACGCCGATCGCGTCGGGCGAAGCATTCGGCCCGACCGCGCGGTCGGGATCGCGCGCACCCCATTCGAGATGGATGAGCACTTCCCCAGGATAACGCGTCATGAGATCGGTGATCTGGGCGCGGAAGTTGTCGCCGAAACCGGCCTGCACGTAAGTAAATGCGGGATCGGTCTTCATCGCCCAGAGCGTGGTGTGGTTGTAAGTGAAGTCGGAGAGGAACGGTGGCTTCGGCGGATCGGAAAGCGGACGGTTGTAGGAAACGATGAGGCCGGCGGCTTCAGCCGAGGCCACGACGGCTGCAGTCTCGGAGCGTTCCGGCATGAGGAAACTCACGTGCTCGTTTTCGCGGATGTGTTTTTTCAGCGGCTTGAAGAAGGACGGGATCGGCCACTGGAACTGGGAGGCGACGCGCTTGCGCCATGCGCCGTTACGCATCGCAGCGTCCGTCCAGTCGAGGAGCTTGTCCCAATCGGGCGAGCTGAACGCGACTTGATCATAGTCGAGCTTAGGCGCGAGCCGCATCTCGATCTCGATCATGATGCCGGTTGTGCCGAAGGTGCGAAGCGGGGCCGAAAGGGCGGCGCCCTCGTAGCGGAGCGTGCGCGGCTCGGCCTCGCAGGTGAGGAGCGTGATCGATTTGACGGTGTCGCCGGAGGCGATGCCGCCCCAGCGCACGCCGCCAATGCCACCGGCGCCGCCGCCGAAAAATCCGCCGAGCGTGGCCTTCACCCAGGTTGAAGGATAGCAACGCAATTCCCAGCCGGCTGCCCGCGCGACCGTCTCGATCGTAATGAGACGGGCGCCGGGCTCAGCGCGCACGACGCCGCCTTCGACCGAGTGAATGCGATCGAGGCGCGAGCAATCGACGACGACCCCGCCGTAAATCGGCATGCACTGGCCGTAGTTGCCCGTGCCACCGCCGCGCGGCGTGACGGCAACGCCTGCCTTGAAGCACGCCGCAAGGAGCGCGCGCAGTTCATCGACGGCGCCGGGCTTGGCGACGACATCCGCACGTTTGTCGTCAAGCTGCGGACGGAGCGCCGGAGAATACCAGTAGTAATCCTTGGAGAGGGTCGCGAGGGTCTCGCCGCCTTCGATGAGGTTTTCGGCGCCAAGCAAGGCGCGCAGTTCGCTGCGGAGAGATTCGGGAAACGAGGGCATGGGAAAAAGAGGCGAAGCGGTCTTCGGGCTGGACGTTTGCCGGATGAATCCGTCAAGCGCCGTTAAGCAAGAGAGCCGGTTTGATTTTTCCAAAGCACGGAGCGCGCCACGGGTGGTGGCGGTTTGAGTCTGGCTCGCCGGCGAAACGGAAAATAAAAAGCCCCTCCTGAAATTTTCAGGAGGGGCAAAATCCAACGTCGCCGCAGGCTCAGCTCGCAATCTGGGGGCGATTTTTTTCGGGCCAATCGATGTGGAAAAACTTTCCACGCGGTTGATCCGTGCGCTCGTAAGTGTGCGCACCGAAGAAGTCGCGCTGGCCTTGGAGCAGGTTGGCCGGCAGGCGCGCGCTGCGGTAGCTGTCGTAGTAGGCGAGGGCGGAGCTGAACGTCGGCGCGGGCACACCGCACTCGGCGGCGAGGGCGACGACCTTGCGCCAGTTTTCCTGCGCCTTCTTCACGGTCTTGTTGAAATATGGATCGAGGAGGAGGTTCGCGAGGGTCGGATTGGTCGCGTAGGCTTCGGTGATCTTTTGGAGGAAGGTCGCGCGGATGATACAACCGCCGCGCCAGATCTGGGCGATCTCGCCGAAGTTGAGCTTCCACTTGTATTCCTTCTGCGCCTCACGCATGAGCTGGAAGCCCTGCGCGTAGGAGCAAATTTTCGAGCAGTAAAGCGCGTCGTGGATCGCTTCGATGAGCGCCTTCTTCGAGCCTTTGTATTTTTTCTTCGGGCCCTTGAGGATTTTCGAGGCGGCGACGCGCTCTTCCTTCACCGCGCTGATGCAGCGCGCGAACACGGACTCCGCGATCGTCGGGGCCGGCACGCCCATGTCGAGGGCGTTGACCGAAGTCCACTTGCCGGTGCCTTTCTGACCGGCGGTGTCGAGGACGATATCGACGAAGGGTTTCTTCGTGACGGGGTCTTTTTGTTTGAGGATGTCGGCGGTGATTTCGATCAGGAAGCTGCCGAGCATGCCGGAATTCCACTCGGTGAAAATCGCGCCCATCTCGGCGGGTTTGAGGCCGAGCAGACCTTTCATGAGGGCGTAGGCCTCACAAATCATCTGCATGTCGCCATATTCGATCCCGTTGTGGACCATCTTCACATAGTGGCCGGCGCCGTTTTCGCCGATGTAGGTGGCGCAGGGCACGCCGCCGATGATCGGCTTGCCGGGCGCGGCGCCGGTCAGCGGCACGCCGGTCTTAGCGTCGACCTTGGCCGCGATGGCATTCCAGATCGGCTCGAGTTCCTTGTAGGCGGCGCGATCGCCACCGGGCATGAGGGCGGGGCCGAAGCGGGCACCTTCCTCGCCACCGGACACGCCGGAGCCGATGAAGCGAAGGCCTTTTTCTTTCAGCGCCTTTTCGCGGCGAATCGTGTCGGTCCAGAGCGCATTGCCGCCATCGATCACGATGTCGTTTTGATCGAGGAGCGGGACGAGCGAATCGATCACGGCGTCGGTGCCTTTGCCAGCTTGGACAAGGATGACGATCTTGCGGGGCTTCGCGAGGGAGGCGACGAACTCCTCCAACGTTTTCGTGCCGACGACGCCGCCAGGAGTGTTCGGATTTTCCGCGACGAACTTGTCCGTCTTTTCCGTGGTGCGGTTGTAAACCGAAATCTGGAAGCCGTGGTCGGCGATGTTGAGGGCGAGGTTTTGACCCATTACGGCAAGTCCGATGAGTCCGATGTCAGAGTGAGGTTTAGCCATAGCGGACACCAGTTCTACCCGCGTTTGCCGAGCAAAACCAACCCATTTTTGTCCTGAGGCGCAAAAACAGCGCGCCGACTGCACCTCATTCGCGTTTTTGCGCCAAATTTGAACCCGGCTTTTTCGGCGGCGGGCCCTTCGTGGGGAACCAACCGGCGAGAAAGCCCACGAACGGCGTCGCCCAAGCGGGCTCGTCCCGCTCGTAGATCCAGTTGAAGCCCACCACGGTCACGACAATAAACGTCACGACGGTGAGCACGACCTTGTTCATCTTGGCGACTTTGCGCAGGAAAAACACCAGCGCGATGATCGCGACCACCGCTACGCCCAAGCGCAGCCAAAACTCCGGCGGAACCGCCTTCAGCCGATCCAACGTCGTGGCGGGAACGGTGGGCGCTGCGAGGGCCGCAAGGAAGTTCATGAGATTTTTCAGGCTGCGTGCGCCGCGAGGCGACACGAGGGCAAACTCGCCACAACCACCGTTTTGGCAAATTTTTTAACCCTTCCTCTCAATCGCTCTACGTCCGCTTCTCCCCTGCATGATCGCCGCGTGTGGCGCAGTTGATCCAAGCTGTCGCGCCGCTGGCATAGTGCTCTTTTTTCCAAATCGGCACGCGTGCCTTCGCTTCGTCGATGATGTAACGGCAGGCGTCAAACGCCGCGCCGCGGTGCTCCGCGGTCACGCCGACCCAAACGGCGAGTTCACCCAGCGCGAGATGGCCGGTGCGGTGAATGCATTCCGCCGAGTTCACGGAAAATTTCTCGCAGGCCTCGGCGATAATCCGCGCGCCTTCCTTCTCGGCGAGCAGCGAATAGGCCTCGTAGTCGAGCGCGAAGACGGGCTGCCCCTCGTTGCGATTGCGCACCCAACCCTCGAAGGTCACGCAGGCCCCCGCGCGCACATCGGCGAGCGAGCGCTGGAGCGCGCCGGAATCGATCGGATTTGGGGAGAGGCGAAACGGCATGGCACAAAGAAAATAAAAACTCAGCCGCCAGCCACCGGCGGAATAAACACCACCCGATCGCCATCGCGCAGCGTCGCGGTAGCGGAGACAAACTCGTCGTTCACCGCCGCACGCACGCGATCAGCGGGCAGGGTGAAGCCGTGCCGCGCGCGCAATTCCTCGTAGAGCGCGGCGGGTGTCGTCGCCGCCGTCGAGAGTTTTTCCTGCGCGAGCCCGCGCTGCTCGCGGAGGATCGCAAAGTATTGCACGGTGAGGGTGGTCATCACGGTGCGTTCAGGATGTGGCGCGATAGTCACGTTTACCGCCGGTTTTTTCGAGGAGCCGCACTTGCTTGATCACCATCGCGGGTGAAACGGCCTTCGCCATATCGTAGAGCGTCAGCGCCGCCACGCTCGCGCCGGTCAGCGCCTCCATTTCCACGCCCGTCTTTGCGTGGGTCTGCACGCGGCAGTGAATTTCGATCTCCGCGCGCTCACGGTCGGGAATAATTTCGATCTGGCAGTCGTCGAGCGCGAGGGGATGGCACAGCGGGATGAGTTCGCTGGTTTTTTTCGCGCCCATCACGCCCGCGAGCACGGCCGCGTGAAAAATCGGGCCTTTTTTCGTCGTAATTTCGCCGTCGCGGAGCAGCACCGCCAGTTCCGGCGGCAGCGAGATGACGGCGACCGCATGGGCGGTTCGCTTGGTCACGGCTTTGTCACCGACGTTGACCATCGCCGGCCGGTTCTGCGCGTCGAGATGCGAAAACATGCCCGCACTCTCGGCCGTTCCATCGCAACTCTCAACTCCGATCACGCCCACGGGTAAAACGGCACCGGCGTCCCCGCGGCGAATTCCGCCGGCCCGACCGGAAGCTCAACAAACCCGTCCGAACCCACGAGCCCCGCGAAATCACCTGATGTATTGCTAGGATCGGGCGTGGCGAGCGATTCACCGCGCGGACCGGTAGCCAGTTTCACCGGCATCAGGTAGGCGAGCGGCGCCTTGAACACCACGGGCGCTGAGAGGGCCACGTTCGGTCGCGGGCCTGCCGTCAGACCCGCCGCGTGCGCCAGCGCTGGCAGCACGTAGCGATGGAGGCACGTGTAGGACGAGACAGGATTGCCCGGCAGCGCAAAGACCGGCGTGTTCCGCGAGCTCAGGCCAAACCAAAACGGTTTGCCCGGCCGCTGCGCGACGCCCTGGAAAATCTTTTTCACTTTCTGCCGCTCCAGCTCGGCAGGAAGAAAATCAAATTTCCCTTTCGAGATGCCGCCAGTCACCAGCACGACATCAAACTCAGCCAGGACGTGCCAGAGCATGTGCTCGATTTCGTGCGGCACGTCGCGCAGGTGAAATCGCTCCACGAGCGGCCAGCCAGCAAGCGCGAGGGCCGCTCGCAGCCCATAGTCGTTGCTCCGCCGCACCTGATGCGCCGCGACCGGCGCACCGACATCGACGAGTTCGTCGCCCGTCGCCACAATCGCAATCTTGGGTTGCTGACTGACGGTGACGGTCGCGTAGCCGCACGCTGCTGCGACCGCGACTTCGCGTCCGCCCAGCCGCACCCCTGCGCGCACGATGACACCGCCCGCCGGCTGATCGGTGCCACGCCGGTGGATCGCGTTGCCGGCGGCAAATTTCTGACCGGCGGCCGCGACAACAACGAACTCGCCCTCGCGCGCCGTCTCCTCGTAGGGCACCACGCAATCTGTTCCCGCGGGCAAGACGGCGCCGGTCATAATCTCGATGCACGTAACCGCTTTCGCGGAAAGTTGAAACGGTCGCATCCCCGCCGCCTGCACACCCTCGATGCGGAATTTTTTTTCGCCCGCCGCCAGCTCCGCCGCCCGCAACGCGTAGCCATCCATCGTCACGCGATCGAAGGGTGGCAGATCGCGATCGGCGCAGAGGTTCGTGCGCACCACGCGGCCGTGAGCGCCTGCGAGCGGACAATCCTCGCGGGGAAACGGCGCTAAGCTCTCAAGGATGAGTTTTTCGGCCTCGGCAGGGGTAAGCATTTCGTTTGACCCAGAAAACACCGCGAAAACACGGAGCGCACGGAGAAACTGGCAAAAATCGTTTTTCTCTGTGTCCTCTGTGCTTCCTCCGTGACCCTTGTGTCCCAACTCTCACCCACGCCCGTCCGCGATCAATATCATCGCACGCTGCACGACCTGCGGATCTCGGTCACCGACCGCTGCAATTTCCGCTGCCCATATTGCATGCCGCGGGAGGTCTTCGGACCTGGTTATCCATTTTTGCACGACCCGCAGCTGATGACGCTCGACGAACTCACGCGCATCGTCGCGGCGTTTCGCGCGCTGGGCGTCGAGAAAGTCCGCATCACGGGCGGCGAGCCGCTGCTCCGCGCCGATGTGCCCGAGCTGATCCGCCGCCTGAAAAATGATCTCGGCGTGCGCGACGTCGCGCTCACGACCAACGGCTGGCTCCTTGAAAAACACGCGCCCGCGCTCCGCGCCGCTGGACTCGATCGGCTCAACGTCTCCGTCGATTCGCTCGACGATGCCACGGCCGGCAAACTCAATGGCCTCGGCTTCAGCGTCACCCGCGTGCTACGCGGTATCGACGCCGCGGCCGCGCTCGGCTTTCCGATCAAAATCAACTGCGTCGTCCAGCGCGGCGTAAACGATCACGAGCTGACCACGCTCGCCGAGTATTTCCGCGCGCGCGGCCACGCGCTGCGGTTCATTGAGTTCATGGATGTCGGCAACACCAACCATTGGTCCGCCGATCGGGTCGTGCCCGCGAAGGAGATCGTCGAACGGATCGCGGGGCGGTGGCCGCTCGAACCGATCGGTCCGGCATATCGCGGCGAAGTCGCGTCACGCTACCGCTACCGCGACGGCCGCGGCGAGATTGGCCTGATCAGTTCCGTGACGGAGCCCTTTTGCCGCGACTGTCACCGCGCGCGGCTTTCCGCGGATGGCAAACTTTACACGTGTCTCTTCGCCTCACTCGGCTGGGATGTGCTAGGTGCGGTGCGCGCCGGCACCGACGGGATCGAATTGGAAAGATTTCTCACGCGCATCTGGCACGGCCGCCTCGATCGCTACAGCGACGAGCGGGCCGAGTTGCTTGCCCGCGGTGAATCCCGCGCAAAAGTCGAGATGAGCTACATCGGCGGCTAATTTCGCCGCCGTGTTTTTTCACTCATACCGCGCCGCGCGGCCAAGGTAGTTCAGCATCCAAATTTCCTTCCATACGCGGTAGCGGCCCTCGTGCGTGATCTTGCCGAGGTCCTCGCGTTCATGATGCGGGTGAAGGAAGCCGAGCTCGGTGTTGAGGCGATCGAGTTCGTGCTGGGCGTTGTTGAGATCGGCCAGCGGCTCGACGGCGAACGGCGCGGGGCTCACGCCCGCATGCCCGAGTCGGGCGCGATGGCGCGCGATCAGGCGCGGTAGCGAACGGCGCCACGGGGCGCGCTCGACGAACCAGTTTTCCGGGAAAAATCCGCCGAAGGGAATGTAGAGATTGTCGGTCACGTAGCGCGCACCGTCGGCCGTGATGGACGAGACCACAAAGCACACCGCGATCGCACCGTGCGACTGGGGAATGAAGACGATCTGCACGCGGACGGTCGCGAGTGCATCCTGGTAAATCGACACGCGCAGGTAAATACCGCCGCCAATTTCCGCCTTGAGCGCCTGCGTCTGGCGGAAGCCCTGCCCGCGGAGCCATTCGCGCATGGGCATGAAGCGGGGCTGCATCGGCCACTCCTCGCCGCTGGTGTTAATCGCATAGCGCGGAAACAGCGGGAGCGGGCTCACGCTGAGCGCGGAAATTGCCAGCCAGTTGTAGAGCGTCTCACCCATGAACCAGACGAGAAAAAATCCTGCCGCCAGCACCCAAAACGGCCGGTCGATCCACTGGAAATCGCGGCACATCTGCGCGGCCCCGAACGCGAAGACAAACCAGCGCAGCCACCGATCCGCTATCGCGAGCATCGGCGAGGCGCGCCGCGCGTTGATTTGCATCAAGGCGAGCGAAACGACGATCGCGGCGAGGATGAGATACGGCGTTTCCAAAAAAGTATCAGCTCAGGCGCACCGGCATGATGACGCAGACGAAGTTTTCGAGCGTCTTGAAGACGCCGGGGCTGACCTCGTCCTTCACCTCGAAGAACACCTCGTCCTTCGCAAGCGCACGGAGCGGATCCATGATGAAAGTCGGATTAAACGCAACTTGGAGATCGGGGCCGCTGTAGCCGATCGCCATCGACTCGTGGGCTTCGCCGAAGTCGGGACTCTGCGCGGTGATTTCCAACAGATTCGAGGAGAGTTTAATTTTGACGGAGTTCGATTTCTCCGAGCAGACGAGTGCGGCGCGGTGCACGCACTGGAGGAGAAGTTCGCGCTCGAGCTTGATGCGCTGGTGCGTCTCCTTCGGGATGACCTGCTGGTAGTTCGGGTAGTTGCCCTCGACGACTTTTGAGTAGAGGTAAACGTGATCGATGAGGCCGCTGGTGTCCTTGTCCGTCGCGATCTGAAACGCTGCGCGGCGGTCATTGAAGTTGATTTTTACCTTAGCGCCCTTGTCGAGGAGGCGGGTGAGTTCGCCGACCGTCTTGGCCGGCAGGATAATCGCGCCGCTGCCATCCGCCGGGATTTCCATTTCCTTGGCGATGAGGGCCAGGCGGCGGCCGTCGGTGGCGACGAGCGAGAGCTTGCCGTCCTTGAAGTTGAAATAAACGCCGTTGAGGATGTAACGCGTCTCGTCGCTCGATTGGGCGTAGGCGACGCTCTTGAGCATCGTCGCCAGCTCCGACTGTTCGAGAGCGTGGGCTTTCTCGTCGCCAAACTCGGGGAGCGGGGGAAATTCTTCCTTGCCGATGCCCATGATGCGGAAGGTCGAGCCGCCGGAAGTAAGTTTAACCTGATGATTTGGCGCCGCATCGAGCGTGACATCGACATTGGGCAGCTCGCGGACGATGCCGGCGAGGCGCTTGACGGGGAGCGTGACCGATCCGGTCTCCTTCACCTCAGCCTTGATTTTGCAACGGATGCCAAGATCGAGGTTGGTGGTGGTGAGTGAAATCTGATCCTTTTCGGCCTCGATGAGGACGTTGCTGAGGATCGGCATCGTGGCTTTCGATCCAACGACGTTCAGGACCTGGGCGAGGCCGTTGGCGAAATGGTCACGGTTGATTTTAAATTTCATGAGGGGGTCGGCGCGATCGCGCTTTGAAGAAACTAACAAAGTCTAAAAGAATACAGGTTCAATAAGGAATTATATCCGTATCAGTATACGTTGCGAACAACCGCAGTAACTCGCGTTTTTCCCTCGTGGCAGAGGCGGTTTTTCGCGGTGGAAAACATTCGGGTGGAGGCGGACAAGTGCGGGGTTATTCGGATCGGAAAAGTTGTTCGGCAGGAATGCGCAGGTTGCTCACACGCTGTTCGGAGTCGTGGGGCCCTACTTCGGTTTCTGCGGAAAACGCGGCCGGCGCCAGTGACGGATCAGTCCGAAAAAAATGTAGCCGAGAAAAGCGACGAGCACCGCGATTTCCTTGTAGAGCGAAAGCAGCCCAATGAAGACGAGAAAAGCGACGAACGTCTGCAGCCGTGTCTGCGTCTGCAGATCGACGTTTTTGCCGCTGGGATAGCGCACTGTGCTCATCATTAGAAACGCGATGAGCAGCATCAAAAACGGCAGCGCGAGCGCCCATGATTTCAGCGATTTGTCGGAATCGGCTAGGTTGAGCAGGAAGAGCACGAGCGACGCGACGGTTCCGGCCGCCGCCGGCACGGGGAGACCAATGAAATCCTTGCTCGACTCCTTTTTGCCGCGGTAGAGCAGCGGATTGGTGATGACGTTGAAGCGCGCGAGCCGCATCGCTGCGCAGAGCAGGTAAACGAATCCCACGAACCACCCAATGTTCCGGAACCACAGGATGCCCTGGGTGGGCGAGAGAATCAGGTAAAACATCAGCAGCGCCGGGGCGACGCCGAACGACACGACGTCCGCAAGCGAATCGAACTCCGCACCGAACAGCGACTCTCGTCCGCCCATCCGGGCCAGCCGCCCGTCAAGGGTATCAAACGCCGCCGCGCCAAAGATGAACCACACCGCATAGCGATAGTGGTCAGCCTGGGTGGCGCCGTTGTATTCGCCGTTGGCCGCAGTCTCGGCCAAGCGCGCCTGGATGCAGTTTACGATCGCGATGAAGCCGCAGAACAGATTGCCCGCCGTCATCAGATTCGGCAGGAAATAGATGCGGCTGGCGTTGGTGACGTTGTAGGGATCTTCGCGCGCGGCGAGATCGTCAGAACGCTCGGCGCGGCGGCGGAGGCGGAAATTCATTTCGTCAGGCTCTCGAGGTATTTCCAGAACTTGGAGTGCTGTTCGACCAGTTGCTGCTCGGAGACCGGCAGCTTGTTGCGCAGCAGGAAATCTTCGAGGGAATTTTTGTGCAGGATGTAGTCGACGTGGAGCGTGTCGCCGCGCACGTCGAAGTAGAACCGGAAATCACCCGCCCGCAGCCGGTAAAACTCCTTCTCGCCGCGCCGAAACTTGCCCAGAGGCTCCCGCGGATGCGCCAGCTGCTCCGGCCGCAACCCGCTGATCGGATCGATCGCGTCGAGCTGGGAGAGGGTGTCGAGCTGGTTTAGCTCGCGCATCGCCTGTTCGGAAAAGGTGACTTGATACATGGCGGTCCCTCAGCTGCGGGCGTAACCGGCCCGGCCTGCGTGCGTCATGCCCGCAGTCTGCCGGCCCCGCGAATTTGCCGTCGTATCACCCATGAACCGCGTAGTCCAAACCCCGCTTCTCCTCTCGGCAACGCTATTCCTTGCCACGGGGCTCCGCGCCACGGATGCGCCCAAGACTACGCCCGCGCCCGCTGGAGCGCCCGCCATGTCCATGACCATGCGTGCGGACGAGCTGCTTAAGCGCTTCGATACGAACCACGACGGCAAGCTCGACGAGGACGAAGTCGCCGTCGCCCACGAGACGCTGCTCAAGGAGCAAATCGCGAAGCAAGCCGCCGTCGCCGCAGCGCCCGGCGGCGAGCTCTTTCGGCAGAAGATGCTCACGATGTTCGACAAGAACCACGACGGCCGGCTCGACGATGACGAACGCGCAGAAATGCGCCTGTATTTTGCCGACCACGGCCTCAACGCCGAAGGCGAAGTCCGCGCGGACCTGCTGAAGCGCTTCGACCTCAATGCCGACGGCAAACTCGATGACACCGAGCGCGCCGCGATGGAAAAGTTTCTCCAGGAGCGGCGCGCGCAGGCCGCCACGATGCGCGAATTCCTCCTCCGCCAGTTCGATCGCAACGGCAACGGCCGGATCGATGACAACGAGCTGCCTGAATTTGAGAATGCCGTCCGCGAACGCATCGCGTCCAATCCCGCGCAGCTCGCCCGCTACGATCACAACGCCGACGGCAAGCTCGACGACGCCGAGTGGGCCGAGGCGCGCGAACAAATCCTCCGGCTCGTGAACAACCCGCCGTTCCCCGCGCCTGTGCTCGAGCCCGCCGCCCCCACCGCCGAAAAAGCGAAACTCGAAGCAATCGCGGCCGAAGTGGCGCGCCGCAAGGCTGAGCGCGAAAAACGCGCGCAGGAAACCGCCGGCACCGCTGCGGTCACCACGCCGGCACTGAAGCCTTGACGACCGCGCTCGCTTTCAGCCTTCAGTCTTTTCGCAGTTAGGGATTGGCTGGGGCATGGCCGTTACCCTTGCCGACATCCGCGCGGCGCACCGCCGCATCGCGCGCGGCATTGTCGAAACCCCGTGCCCCGAATCGATACCGTTGAGCGAAATCACCGGCGCGCGAGTCTTCTGCAAACTCGACAACTTTCAACGCACCGGATCGTTCAAGGAGCGCGGTGCGCGCAATGCGCTCCTACAGCTCACGCCTGTCCAAAAAAAGCGCGGCGTGATCGCGGCGAGCGCCGGCAACCACGCGCTCGGCCTCGCGTATCACGGCAAACTTTTGCGCATCCCGGTCACGGTCGTGATGCCGGACTACGCGCCGCTGATCAAAATCACGACGTGCCAGAAACTCGGCGCGCGCGTGATCCTCCACGGGCGGGATTTCGCCGAAGCGCGCGCCCGGGCCGACGCCCTCGTCGCGAGCGACGGCCTCACCTACATTCACGGCTTCGATGCGCCCGCGATCATCGCGGGGCAGGGCACGCTTGGCTTGGAAATTCTCCGGCAAGTCCGCGAGCTCGATGCGATCGTTTGTCCCATCGGCGGAGGGGGTTTGATCGCGG
Source organism: uncultured Opitutia bacterium (assembly GCA_903896015.1). Classification (GTDB taxonomy): domain Bacteria; phylum Verrucomicrobiota; class Verrucomicrobiia; order Opitutales; family Opitutaceae; genus CAITWF01. The sequence goes on from CAITWF010000025.1 coordinate 97,041, forward strand.
GGATCGCCATCGCGGTAAAGGCGCTGCGGCCCAAAATCAAAATCATCGGCGTCGAGAGCACGCACACGGGAAATTTCGCTGCGGCGCTGCGCGCGGGCAAACCGGTAACCGTTGCGCGCCGCGCGACGCTCGCCGACGGCTTGGCGACGCTCTCAGTCGGCGCCAATGCCTTTGCGCTCGCCCGCCTGCGCGTCGATGAAGTTGTGAGCGTGTCCGAGGATTGGATCGCGCTCGCGATTTTACGGATGGTCGAGCTGGAGAAGACGGTCGTCGAGGGCGCCGCGGCTGCGCCGCTCGCGGCATTGATGGCGGGAAAGCTGCCGCAGTTGAAGGGCAAGAGGGTCGCGCTCGTGGTCTGCGGCGGCAATATCGATCCGGCGATTTTGAGCCGCGTGATCGAAAAGGGTTTGGTGCACGATGGGCGGCTCACGCGCTTCACGGCACGCATCAGCGATCGGCCGGGCGGACTCGCAACGCTCGCGCGCGTGATCGCGGACGCGGGCGCGAGCATCAAGGACATCGCGCACGATCGCGCGTTCAGCGGCGCGGACGTGAGCGCCGTCAACGCGGTATGCACCGTCGAGACGCGCGATCGCGCGCATGTGGCGATTTTGCTTCGCGCGCTCAAACGGAGCGGTTTTCCCGTCAGCGTGGCGAAGTGAAATGAAACAATGGCGGGCTTGAGCTTGACGCCAAAAGTCCCAGCTTCGGGCGATCACCCCGGCAAACAATTTAACGATGACGGAGACCGCGACTCTACGGCCCTGGCCCATATGGGTGCGATTGGTGGTGTTAGCCGCAGCCTATTTTTGCTGCGCGACGGCGTCACTTAAATTGACGGTGGATCCGGAAATGGAGGCGAGTTTTTGGCTGCCGGGTGGGTTGGCTCTCGGCGCGCTGCTCGTGTTCGATCGCCGCGATTGGTGGATGGTGATCGCGGCGGTTTTTCTAGGGGATGCGCTCTACAATTTTTTTGGCGCAGCGTGGCCGTGGACGGCTTGGTTTGTCGTCACCGTGGGAAATGCGCTTTCCGCGCTGGTGGGCGCGGGGTTGTTTCGACGGTTTGTGGCGCCACGCGCGACGCTGGCGAGCGTGGGCGAGCTGGGCGGATTGCTGGCGTGCAGTGGGATCAGTCTGATGTTAACGTCTACGATCGGTGCTTGGACGATCCAGCGGCTGGCGGGCGGCCAGGCCTTCGGGGAGATTTGGCTGTCGTGGTATGCGAGCGATCTGCTCGGGGTGATTCTCGTGACGCCGCTGATCATCGCATGGAAAGAGCCTTGGTGGAAAACAGATCCGGAGCGCTGGTCGGTACGGCTGGTCGAGTTGCTGGTAATTGTGGCGCTGGTGGGGGCTGGCGTCACGTTTGCCATCGATCACCCGTGGCTGCAAAATCCGTCCGCACGGTTCTTCGTGGTGCCGTGCGTGATTTGGTCGGCGATTCGGGTGGGGGCGCGCGGGGTCAGCCTTTTGAGCGTGGTGGTGGCGCTCCTGGCGGGTTGGTATGCGCTGAGGTTTTTCGCCGGCACGCCGCTCAGCCAGGCTTCCTCGCATGTGCGAAACGCGACGTTGCAGGTGGACTTGCTGCTGATGGCGTTTTTCGGCCTCGTGCCGGCGATCGCGATCGATGCGCAACGGCGGGCTGGGGCGGAGTTGCGGGCGCAAAAGAATTTTCTCCAGGCCATCTTCGACAACGAACTCGACTGCATCAAAATCATCGCGGCGGACGGGGCACTGGTGGACATGAACCGGGCGGGTCTGGCGCTGATTGAAGCGGAATCGGTGGAGGACGCCCGCGCCCACGGTTTGCTCAGTTTCGTCCGACCGGAATTTCGCGCGCGCTTCACGGAACTGACCCGCCGTGTCCTGACGGGAGAAACCGGCTCGCTGCACTATCCGATTCAGGGTAAGCGCGGGGCGGCTCGCTGGCTGGAAGCGCTCGCTTCGCCCTTGCGCGATGGCGAAGGCCGGGTGCATGCGCTGCTCGTGGTCTCGCGCGATGGGACGGCTGCGCGCCGGGCTGAGGAGGCGCTGCGGCTGGCGAGGTTCACCGTGGATCACGCGTCGCTCGCGATGCTTTGGGTGCGCGAGGATGCGGCCATCCTGGATGCGAACGCGGCGGCGGCCCGAATGCTCGGCTACGAGGTGGATGAGTTGCGGCGACTGCGGGTGGCAGACGTGGATCCGGAGTTTTCCCGGGAGCGCTGGCCGCACCACTGGGCCGAGCTGAAGCAGGCCCGGTCGATCCGTTTTCCGAGTCGCCAGCGGCGCAAGGACGGGGTCGAGCTCGACGTGATTGTCAGCACGCACTTCTTGGACTTGGGAGAGCGGGAGATAAGCTGCGCGTTTGTCCAGGATGTCACCGAGCAGAAGCGCGCCAACGACGCCCTGCGGAAGCACGAGAACGAGCTGCAACTCCTCTTCAGCGCGGTGGCCGACGGGATCGTGGTCAAGGATCACACGCTCGCGATCGTGCGTTGGAATGCCGCCGCCGAGCGGATCCTCGGTTTGTCCGCGGCGGAAATATCGGGCCGCACTTCGTTCGATCCGCGGTGGCGTGCGGTGCGGGAGGACGGCAGCGCCTTTCCCGCCGAGGAGCAGCCGGCCGCGGTGGCCCTGCGCAAGAAGCAATCGGTGCGCGCGGCGGTCATGGGTGTGCACAAGCCCAACGGGGCGCTGGTATGGATCTCGGTGAACGCGGAGCCGATGCCCGACGCGCTGACGGGCAGCACGATGGTGGTGAGCAGTTTCTCGGACATCACCGCGAGCCGTGCGCTGCAAGAGCAGATCCGGCAGGCGCAGAAGACGCACGTCGTCGGGCAACTCGCCGGAGGAATGGCGCACGATTTCAACAACATCCTCACCGCCATGATGCTCAACCTCGGGCTGATCAAGGCGGATGCTCAGTTGGCGGAACGTCTGCGACCGCCGCTGGAAGACGTTGAGGAAATGACGCGCCGGGCCGCGCGGCTGACTGAGCAGCTGCTGTTGTTTTCCCGGCGGCGCGTGATGCAGACCGAGTCGCTGGATCTCAACACCACGGTCGGTCAGGTCGTCGGTCTGCTCCGCCGGGTCCTGGGTGAACCCATCCGGATTGACCTGGAGCTGGAGCCGCAAGCGCTCTGGATCAAGGCCGATCCCAGCCTCCTTGATCAGGTGGTCATGAATCTCTGCGTCAACGCCCGGGATGCCATGCCCGCAGGCGGCACGCTTACGCTCCGCACGACCCGGGCAGAGTTTGCGACGTCCTCCGCCGAGCACCCGGCGGCACGCATGGGACAATTTGCCTGCCTACGCATCACCGACACCGGGATAGGCATGAACGCCGAGGTGATGTCCCATCTCTTCGAGCCGTTTTTCACGACCAAGGAAGTCGGACGGGGAACCGGTCTCGGCCTCGCCACCGTGCATGGCATCGTGCACCAACATGAAGGCTGGGTGGAAGTTCAGAGTGCACCGGGCAAAGGCAGCACGTTTCTGATTTATGTGCCCGCCGCCGAGCGGACGTTGCCGCCGCCGGTGGAAGCACCGGTTGCGAGTGTCCGCGGTGGGGGTGAGACGATTTTGATTGCCGAGGACGAGGCGCCGGTGCGATTGGCCGTGAGCATCATGCTGCGGCGTTTGGGCTACCGTGTGTTCGAGGCACCCAATGCCAGCGAGGCGCTGGCGCTGTGGGACCAACACCACCACACCGTGGCACTCCTGCTCACAGACATGGTCATGCCCGGCAGCATGACCGGCCTCGAACTTAGCGAAACACTGCGGCGCATGAAACCCTCGCTCGGGGTGATCATCATGAGCGGCTACACCGATCAGATTCTTAAGGGCGGCGAGCTGCGGGCCGCGGGCACGGTCTTTCTCGCCAAGCCCTTTGAGCCTGCCCAGCTCGCCAGCGCGGTGCGGCATCAGCTCGATGCGGTGACCGGCTAATGCGCTCCGCCGACGCTTGTGTCTGGCATCAGCCCCCCTCCCGCCGTGCCCGACTTATCTGCCGAAACCACCGTGCGCCACCGCGCGTGGATTGCGGTGGCGGTGCTGCTTGTACTCTATGCGGTGCAGGCGCTGTGGTTTTCGCGCGTGAAGGGCTCGTCGTTCGACGAGGGCGAGGAGCTTTTCACCGGTTACAACATCTGGCTGCGCGGCGATTTTCGGATGGAGGGGGCCAATGGCGATTTCGTGAAACGCTGGGCCACGCTCCCACTGCTTGTCACGCGGCCACACATGGTGAGCACCGCCGACCCGGCGTGGCGGGCGGGCGACCCGTATTGGGCAGGGTTTAGGTTTTTGTTTGAGAGCGGCAACGATGCCGACGCGATCCTGCTGCAGGGGCGCTGCATGATTGTGCTGCTCGGGATGGCGACGGGACTGCTCGTGTTTTGGGGCGCGCGAGAGCTGTTTGGCTGGGGCGGCGGCGTGTTTGCGCTTGGGGTGTTTGTGTTCAGCCCGAACATGCTCGCGTTCGGCGGGCTCGTCTCGACCGAGATGTCGCTGTGCCTCGCGATGCTCGGCGCCCTGCAGTGCATTTGGCGGCTGCTGCACCGGATCACGTGGGGCCGGATTGCGGCGAGCCTGGCGTTTTTCGCGCTGCTCGTGTTGTCGAAGCCAACCGCCGTGCTCATGCTGCCGGCGACGGCGCTGGTGTTCGCGGTGAGATTTTTCGGCGGACGCCCGCTGGTGATCGCGTTGGGAAAGGTGGATCGCACGATCCCGGCGAGGCGCGCGCAGGTGAAATGGTTTTTGCTGCTCACGCTGGCGCACGCCGCCGTGGGCTACACAGCGATTTGGGCGCACTACGATTTCCGCTTCGCCGCGAGCCCCAATCCGAACGACGCGGGGATCTCCTATATCGTAAACCCGCAGCGCGATCCCATCGCGCCGGAGGCGTTGGTGGTGCTGCGCGCGGCGCAGGACCACCACGTGCTGCCGGAGAGTTTCATCCGCGGCGTGCGCTATCTCCTCGGGCACGACGAGTCACGCCACGCGTTTCTGGCAGGGGAGTGGACCTATGGCGGCTGGCACGGATTTTTTCTAAGGGCGGCGATCGCGAAGACCCGGCCGGCATTGCTCGCGTTCATCGTGATTGGGATCGGCTGGTGGGTTGGCCGGAGTTGGCGCGCGCGGAGGCGGGTCGTGGCCGACGCCCCGCTGCCCGCCTTCTACGCCCTCACACCTTACCTGAGCCTGTTCGCGGTCTACGTTCCGGCGGCGGTATTGCAGGAGCTCAACATCGGTCACCGCCACATCCTGCCGCTCTATCCATTGGGTTACCTACTGACGGGGGTGAATGCGCGGGTGTGGCAAGCGGGCGGGCGGTGGACACGCTCACTCATTTCGGCACTCTGCGCGTGGCTTATCGTTGAGACGCTGGCGATTGCGCCGCACTACCTCGCGTATTTTAGTCCTCTGGTCGGCGGCCCGCGAAAAGGCTACACACAGCTCGTCGACAGCTCGCTCGACTGGGGCGGTAATCTCCCCAGCCTCAAGCGCTGGCTAGACCGAAACAACCCGAATGGACGCGAGCCGGTTTACCTCGCGTATTTCGGCACCGACAGCCCGGCCTATCGCGGCATCGCGGCGCACCGGCTGCCCGGCTTTTTCGACTGGGGCCGCGGCGAGCAGTTCCCGCTCGAGCCTGGCCTCTACGCCATCAGCGCCACGCTGCTCCAGACGGTTTACACGCGAACTTTTGGCCCATGGAACAAGGTTTACGAACACGACTATCAGGAATTGCTCAAACAGGTCGCGGTCTTCGAAAAAACCGCCCGCGATCCCGCCGCGCGCCAGGCGCTCATCGGGGAGTTTTCCGCGGAGGCGTGGGTGCGAGCCTACGAGTCGTTCGAGAATCTCCGCTTCGGCCGGCTCTGTGCCTGGCTTCGCCACCACGGTGAACCGACGGACAACGTCGGCTATGCGATTCTGATCTGGCGGCTTGATGCGGCGCAAATTCAAGACGCGCTTTACGGCCCCCCGCCGAGCTCGCCGAGGAACCCGTGCGGCCATAGTCCGCCGCCCGCCCGCCGATTTTTGTAACTTCTGGCGGCGACTTCGTGTAAGACGTGGACCAGCCCCGCTTCTTTCCGCCTTGAACGCCACTGCTTCCGCTCCGTCGCCGGCCGCGCCCGTCCGCCGCACGCCCGATCAATTTATCATTGAGGCGGTGGGCCTCGGCAAAACCTACGGCGCGCAGCGCGCGTTGCGCGATGTCACCGTGCAGGTGCCGCCCGGCACAATCGGATTGCTCGGGCCGAACGGCGCCGGCAAGAGCACGTTCATCAAGTGCCTGCTCAATCTCGAATCGCCCACGACCGGCTCGGCAAAAGTGCTCGGCGTCGATATCCGCGCGAGCAACCGCGCCTCGCGCGAACGCGTCGGCTACAGCCCCGAACAGGATTGCCAGATCGCGGGCATGGCCGGCTGCGAATACGTCACCTACTGCGGCCAGCTTGCCGGCATGCCGTTTCGCACCGCGCGCCAGCGCACGCACGAAATCCTCGATCTCGTCGGGATGGGGCAGGAACGCTACCGGCTCGTCGACACTTACTCGACCGGCATGAAGCAGCGCGTGAAACTCGCGCAGGCGCTCGTCCACGATCCCGAAGTGGTGTTTCTCGACGAGCCGACGAACGGCCTCGATCCCTCCGGTCGCGAGCACATCCTGAAACTCGTCGGCTCGCTCTGGCGCGATCTCGGGATTAGCGTCGTGATGTGCTCCCATCTGCTGCGCGACATCGAGCGCGTCTGCGATCGGGTAATGATTATCGGACACGGCCGGCTGCTTGAGCACGACAGCATCGCGGGCCTGAAGGCGCGGCACCGCCGGATCGTCGAGATCGCGCCCGCGAGCGAAGCGGAGCGCTTTCAGTCGGTGCTGACGGAAGCGGGCCTCGCGGTCGTGAAACTCTCCAGCGGCAAACTCCGCGTCGAGTCGGCGAGCGACTCGATCGAGTGGGTGCTTGAGCTGATGCGCGCGCATCACCTTCCGCCCGCCGAAATCGTGTCGAACCCGGACGCGTTGCACGAGCTGTTCATCAAATCGATCGCCGCTGACCATGGATAACGCGAGCGCCCAAAGTCTCGATCTCAGCCGCTGGCGCGAGGCGCCGCGGGGTATCGGCTATCGTCGGTGGAGCATCGTCGCAACCGGCCTGCGGCAGTTGCTGCGCACGCGCTTCTTCAAGTTTGTCCTCAGCGTGGCGTGGAGCGCGGGCCTGATGATCGCTGTGGCGGGATTTGTGTTCAGCCAGTCCGTCGCGGACGGCGGATGGCTGCAGGATATCGCGGTGCGGTTTGGGCCGCGGACCGAGGCACTGTTCAAGGTGCTGTCTGGGCTGGTCGCGATGTTTCCCGATGTCGTGGTGCACGGCGTCTTCACGCTGATCTTTTGGGCGCACTCGTTTCTCGGCCTCTGGCTTAGCCTGCTGGTGCTGACCGTATTGGTGCCGCAGCTCATCACGCGTGATCGCGGCAGCAACGCGCTCATCATGTATCTCGCGCGCCCGCTGACGACGGCGGACTATCTGCTCGGCAAACTCGGCATCATTGTGGGCGTCATCGGGCTCGTGTGGACGGGTCCGCTGCTCGCCGGCTGGCTCGTGAGCATGCTGTTCGCGACCGATCGCGATTTCATCGTCTACTCGTTCGCGCCGCTGCTGCGCGCGCTGGTTTTCAACGGCGTTTCCCTGGTCGCGCTCGCCGCGATTGCACTCGGCGTGTCGGCGCTCGGTCGCCACGAACGCACCACGACCGTGGTGTGGATGGGATTGTGGCTGCTGCTGGGCATCATCGCGGCGCCGCCGCCCGCGCCGGATTGGTTCAAGCGCGCAAGCTTCACCCACGATCTCAGCGAGGTGCGGCAGGAGGTGTTCAAGCTCGACGCCGTGCTCACCGACGCGAGCGCCCAGCTCCCGCTGCTCGATCGGCGATTTGCGACCAATCTCGCGGCGGCTGGAAAAAAAGCCGAGCCGGCCGATTTCAACGGCGCGCTCGTGAGCCTCGGTGTTTTCGTGGTCGCGTCGTCATTTGTGTTTTTCCGCAAGCTTCGCCCCGAATGAACGCCGTCGCGCAAGCCAGCAGCCTCAGCCGCTTCTACGGGATGATTCTCGGGTTGAACAACGTTTCCTTCACGATCCGCCCGGGCATCACTGGCATCGTCGGGCCCAACGGCGCGGGCAAGACCACACTCTTTCGTCTGCTGCTCGGCCAGATTCAACCGAGCTCCGGTGAACTGACGGTCTTTGGCGAGCGCCCGTGGAATAATCCCGCGGTGCAGGCGCGGCTCGCGTATTGCCCCGAGAGCGAAGCGATGCCCGCGGGCCTGCGCCCGCTCGAGTGGCTCACCGGCCTCGGCATGATCTCGGGTTTGTCGGCTCGCGACGCTGACTCCCGCGCCCGCGCCGCTCTCATCCGCGTGAAACTCGGCGCCGAGCATTGGCGCAAGCGCGTCACCGCCTATTCAAAGGGCATGAAGCAGCGCGTGAAACTTGCGCAATGCCTCCTGCACGAGCCGCAGCTCATCATCCTCGACGAGCCGATGAACGGCCTCGATCCGATGGGCCGCGAGGACATCGGGGTGATTCTCCGGCAGCTCGCCGACGACGGCGTGAGCGTGCTTATTTCGAGTCACATCCTCCACGATCTCGAAACGCTGTGCGCGGATTTCATCTTGCTGCGCTGGGGTCGCATCCCCCGCTCGCTCAACGAAGCCGCGTCGACGGACGCGCGCACCCGTTGGCCGGACGCGACGACGTTTCGCTGCGACGCGCCGGAAAAACTCGCGCGCTTTCTCTTCGACCGCGATCTCCTCCGCGGCTGCGATATCGCGGCCGCAGTCGGGACGCTGCACGCGCGCTGGCGCGATCCGGAAAAGTTTTTTGGCGCATATCATCAACTGCTGCTGGAGAGCGGCGTGCGCATCTTCGAGGTGCAGGACACGGAGTCGTTCCTCGAAAAAGCGATCGATCCCACCGTGCATTCATGAGCTCAGCCACTGTCGAATCTTTTCTCCCGCCGCGTGTCGCGCCGAATCTCGCCCGCGCATGGGGTGGCCTCTGGCGGCTTACGTTTCGCCGGCTTCTTCTGCCCGGCCACTGGCTGCTGCTTGCGATCGGGCTGGCGGTGCTGACGGCGCTGTTCGCTGGCGGATCGCGGGCCGGCGGGTCGGACCATTTCATCGATTGGACCACGAACTTTTACGTCACGTTTCTCGTGCCGGTGCTTTCATTCATGGCGGCGGGAGGCGTCATGCGCGACGAGATGAAATCAGGCACGGTCGACTACGTGCTAACCCGGCCCATCCCGAGACCTGCCGTTCTCGCCTTCAAATACGCCGCCCATGTGATTTGCACGCAGATCGATTTCCTCATCGCGTTCGGCGTGGTGGTCGGATTCGCCGCAGCGCATGATGTGCCCGGCCTCGCCTCGGTCGCAGCCAAATTTTTCTTCGGCCAAGTGCTGATGATCACGGCGTTCAGCGCGTTTGGTTTTCTCTGCGCCACGATCACTTCGCGTTACATTGTCATCGGCCTTGCCTACGGCGGCATTATCGAGGCGGGTGTCGGCCAGATTCCGACGCAACTCAGCCGGCTTTCGATGACGCACCAGATGCGCGAGCTGCTCGCCGTCTGGCTCGGGCGCGTCGAGGCGCACGCCGCTTCGCCGGGCGTGTGGAGCACGGCGGCGATCGTGCTGGCGTTCGTCGTGGTAGTGCTGACCGCGGCGGCGGTGATTTTCTCGCTGCGCGAACTCTCGGGTCCGGCCGACGCGTAAACTCGCCGTAACCAATCCGCCGCCGCCCGTGTAGTAACGGACAACCCGCCCTCGTTTTCCGATTATGAAAAAACTTTTCCTCTCCCTTGCCGCGCTCGCGTTGCCGTTCGCTTCTCCCGCCGCCGTCGACCCCGCGATCGTTTCGGCCGACGCGCGCTGGCTCGTCCACGCCGATCTCAACGCTCTCCGCTCCGGTGCGCTCGGCAAGGAACTCATCGCGATCATTGAGACCACAAAAAGCGAATACGAGGCCACCCGACCCGCCAGCGACGGCAAGTTCGGCCTCGATGGACAAAAAATCCTCGCGACGATCGGCAGCGTCACCGCCTACGGCGTCAACATCTCCAAAGACCCCAAGGATATCGACGGCACGCTACTCGTGCAGGGCACGGCCGATCTCCGGAAGATCGCCGAGAGCCTATTGATCCAAGCCAATCTCGCGCACCCGGCCGACGTGGTCGAAATCACTGATCTGCCCTTTCCGGCGTATGGCGTGAAGGGTCCGAAGTCCGGCAAAGGAGACCCGACCGAGGTGGTGATCGCGTTTCCGCCGGAGCCGGTGATCATCGTCAGCAAGTCGAAGCCGCAGATCCTCAAGGCGCGCGACGTGTTTCGCGGCGCGGCGCCGTCGCTCGCGAACAGCGCGGACTCGCCGCTCAAGAAATTCCTCAGCAGCTCCGATGGCACCTACGCGTTCGTCGCGAGCGCGGTGCCCGCGGAAAAATTCTTCCCGGACGACGGCCCGCAGGCCCGCGTGCTGAAGATGACGAGCGCCGGCGCGATCGCGCTCGGCGAGCGTGGCGCCAACACGTTTTTGCACGCCGACCTCGTCGCGAGCTCCGGCGCAATGGCGGACAAGCTGATGAAAATTCTCCAGGGCATGACCGCGATGATGTCGCTGGCCGAGACGAACGACAAACAACTCGCCGACTTCCTGAATTCCGCCACTGTCAACCGTGATGGCGACGTCGTCTCGCTCGATCTCTCCTACGCCAGTGTCCGGCTCGCGCAGATGGTCAAGAATCTCAAGACGCCGGCCTCATCGCCGGATCGCAACGCGCGGGCCGCAGTGCCGATGGTCAACGGCCGCGCGCTCGCCGAGTGGACGGCCGAGCCCGGTCCGGCGCCGACGGATGGCGGTCCGCTTCCGCTCACGACCCGTGCGATCGAAAACGTCGCCCTCAAAAACGGTGCGCTCCTCACGCTCGCCCGGCAAAACAACGGTGGCAAAAGCGTCCGCTTCGACCGCGTGGAGATTGTCGCGGCTGAGGGCGGCGCGCCGCTCGTGTTCCGCGCCGGCTACATGCGCGTCGCCGGCCCGCGCGGCAACTGGCAGCAGTTTGAGTTCCCCGGCGCCGAAGGCACTTACACCGTGAAAGTCGTCTACACGAACGATCCCGACGGCAAGGCGACGTTTGCCGTAAGTGCGAAGGATCCGAAGACGCCCGCGCCCGACACCGAAGCGAAGAAGTAAAATGATGACGCTTGCCCCCGAGTCGCGCGCCAACGAACCCGCGTCGGGTTCGTTGGCGGCGCTCGGCGACGAGGGGGCGCTGATCCGCGCGGCCGCAGGCGGCGACACCGGCGCCTTCGGAGAACTCGTCCACACGCATCATCGTCGCGTGTTTAATTTCCTCCGCCACATGACGCGGCACCACCAGGACGCCGAGGACCTCACGCAGCAGACCTTCATCAAGGCGTTTCACCACCTCGCGAGTTTCGATCTGCGGCGCCCGCTCCTCAACTGGCTCTTCACCATCGCCCGCAACACCGCGCTCAACCACTTCCGCGACGTGAAAAAATGAGACGAACTTGCGCACGAGCCCGCCGGAGCCGAACCCACGCCCGCGCGGCAGGCGGAGGATCGGGAGCAGTCCGATCATCTCTGGGCGCGCGCGAAGGAGCTGCTCTCGCCGCGGGAGTTTGAAGTGTTGTGGCTCCGTTTTGCCGAGGAACTTTCCACGCGCGAGACCGCGCAAGTCGTCGGTTTGACGGAGACGCACGTCAAAGTCGTCGTGTTCCGCGCGCGCCTAGTACTGATGAAAGGAGTGAAGCTCGTATGAAAAAATTCCCGTCCGATTCCCCTCGATTCACCTGCCGCGTTGCGCGCGGCTGCTTCGCCCTCTTCGGCGACACCACGGGTGGCGCACCCCGCGGACCGGGCTCGGTTCACGCCGCCGCCTGCGCCGACTGCCACGTTTATTTCTCCGCGTGCACCGAACTCGATGCCGCGCTCGCGCGGGGCGCCGTGCACGCGTGGCAGGAGGCGCCCTCGCGGCTGGAGCAGGACATCATGCGGGCGGTCCGCCAGTCCGTGCCCGCGCCGCGCGAATCGCCCCGCACCGGGTTCGCCGTCGTCGGCATCGCGGCGGCGGTTCTGGCGATCGTGGTTTTTCAACGGCAGTTTTTTGTCACGCCACCGCCAGTTCCCACTGTGTCCGGGGCACTCGCGGGCGGAAGCGTTTCGCCGCAGCAACTTTGGACTTCGCTTCAGCCCTCGGCCAACGCCGTGATCGACGGCGACCCGTTGAACCAAGAGGTCGAGGCCGTCGTCGCCGACGCGCGCACCGCCGTGCAGTTTCTCGCGTTAAATTTTTTGCCGACGACAGCGGCTGACGGTGAATAATCGGCGCCGGCGGGTGTCGCAGCGCGTCAGTCCAAATCCGCCGCGGCCTTCTTAAACGCTTCCTTCTCCTCGTCTTTTTCGAGGTAGGGGATGCCCTTCATCATCCATTCGGGAGCGGGGGCGTCCTTGAGAAAGTGGTCGAAGAACTGGTGCATCCGCAGCGCGTAGTCGCGCTGATCGGCGCGGCGGCGCAGGCCGTGGAATTCACCGTTGTAGCTGAAGAGCCACGCAGGCTTGTCGTAGTGGCGCAGTGCGAGGAAATACTCGATCCCTTGGTAAAAGGGCACGGCGTCGTCGTTGTCGTTCGAGAGAATCAGCACGGGCGTGTGCACGTTCTGGATGTGAAAAATGGCAGAATTTTCGAGGTAGAGTTCGGGCGCTGCTTGGAGCGTTTGGCCGATGCGGCTTTGCCCCTGCTCGTATTGGATCTGCCGCACCTGCCCACTTCCCCAGCGGATGCCGGAGTAGGCGCTGGTCATGTTGCCAACCGGCGCGCCGGCCTCGGCTGCGACAAACCGACCCGTGCGCGTGAGCATGTAGGCGATCTGGTAGCCGCCCCAGGAGTGGCCTTGAATGCCGATCGCCTTTTCATTCACGAATCCGCGCTGCACGACGGCGTCGAGCGCCGGCAGCACGCACTTCAGCGCGCTCTCGCCGGGAAGACCGATCGTGTAAACGATATCGGGCGTAAGCACGCAGTAGCCGTTGCTCGTGTAGAGCGCGAAGTTGAGGTTGTGACCCGGCGCGGGGTTTACGAACGTGTTCACGTTCTGCGACAGCCGCTCGTAGAGATAAACGATCAGCGGATATTTTTTCTTCGGATCGAAATTCGCGGGCTTGTAAAGCGCCGCTTGGAGCGCGACGCCGTCGGCGTTTTTGAAGGGCACGAGTTCGCTGCTGCCCCACAAAAACGCGGCCTGCTGCGCGGCACCGTCGGTGACTTTCACCGGCACCGCAAAGGACGCGTTCGTCGTGTAAACGTCCGGAAATGTGTCGAAGCGCGACGCCGTGACGAGCAGCACGTCCGCCTCCAATGCGCGGCCGGCGTAGCGGAAATTTTTGTCGCCCCACAAAAGTTTTTCGGGCGCGCCGCCCGCTGTGAAAGTTGTGCGGAAAAATCCCGTCGCGCGGGTCTCCTCGCTCTCGCCGCGCAGCACGAGGGGCTTCGCGCGATCGATCCCGCGCTCCTCGTCGTCTTCCTCGATCGGCTCGGTGCGCTGCACGCGGAGGGCGATTTTGTTTTTCGCGCCGAAGCCGGTGGTGAGGTTTTTTGCGGCGGTTTCAGTCAGGGAAAGCGACCACACATCGAACCGATCGTAGGCGAGGAAGGCGGTGCTGTCCTTGGTCCACCCGGCCTGGCCGTAGGCGGAGGGCGGCTCGGGGCGATCGTCGTCGGCGTTCCAGAATTGGGTGGGAACGTTCGCGGTGAGGCTGAGCTCCTTGCCGGTGGCGGTGTTGAGCGCGTGCCAATGCTTGTCCTGGAAATAGGCGGCCCATTTGCCATCGGGCGACCATTGCACGGGGCCGCCGGGGCCGGCGGTTTCGTTGCGCAGCTTTTTCAAGACGAGCTTCCGTGCGCCGCTCGCAGGATCGATGAGGTAGTAATCGGCGAACCGGCCTGCGAAATCGCTCTTTTGCCGGTAGGCGCGATCGTCGAGGCCGAGCGCGCGCGTGCCGTCATCGCCGAGGGAAACCTGCGGCAGCGCCGGATCGGCGAGCTGGGTGAGTCGCCGCGTCGCGAGATCGAATTCGGCGCGGTAGGTGCGGTTGCGCTCGGCGGTGGCGCGGACTTTCTGCATCGGCTGCACGGTGTCGTCGTTCCAGCGCCAGAGATCGGCGGAGACTTTGTCTTCGTCGGCGGGCGCGGCGCTGGCGGGGCGCACGGTTTTGGGCGGCGGCGCGGTCGGGATGTAGAGCTTTTTTCCGTCGCGGGAGAACGCGAGCAGGCCCTTGTCGCTCGGGATGAGATTGCCGATCGGTCCGACTGATTCAGTGGAGACCACGGGTGCAGCGACCGCGCTGCCGCGTGCCCAGAGGTAGGGTTTGAACTTCGGCGTGCGCGCCGCGGCGTCATCGCGATCGCTCACGAAGGCGAGTTGGGTCTGATCGCGATTCCACGTGAGTTTGGAGTATTTGCCTTTGCCGACTAGCAGCGCGAGCGGCGCGGCGGAGTCGCCGGGCGCGATCGCATAGAGGCCGTTGTCCGCTTCGGTTTTGGCGGCGACGGTGACGAGGAGTGTCTTGCCATCGCGCGCGAAGGTGTAGTCGAGCGCATTGGGCAGCACGCGCTCCGTGCCCGCCGCGAGGTCGCGGAGGACGAGATCCGTGCCGTAAACTTTTCCGCCGGCCGAGGTAGCCGACCCGCGGGCACCGCGCGCCTGATCGAATTCGTCGGCTGCATTTTCTTCCGCTGAAACATCGCCGGGCTCGGCGGATTTTTCCTCGGGTTTCGCGTCGGTGGGCTTTTTTTCCTCGGGCTTGGCTTCCTTCACATACGCGAGCCACGCGCCGCCTTTGGCGGGCACGGAGAAACTTTTCACATCGGCGATGCGCGTAGTTTCACCCGTGGCGAGGTTAATGATCGCAAGTCCGTCCTTCGGCATTTCCGCGGGCGTTTTCTTGGCCTTACGGGCCGCGAGGACATCGGCCTTGGGCGGGTGCGTGTTGGCGATGACGAAACGACTGTCACTGGTGAGCACAATGCGGATAGTGCGTGGGGTCGGAGGGGCTTCGGGGTTGGCGTTTTCCTCGGCGGGCACGATAGGCGGGGGCGGGAGAGTGCCGAGTGGGATCCTTCGCTCTCCGCCGGTGGCGAGTTCGCGGATGACGAGATCGCCATCGGCGTCGAGCGGCATGAACGAGTAGGCCAGCCAGCGGCCGTCGCGCGAAAGAAGCGGGGTGCCGATCGTGCGCCACTGATCGAAGTCGGCATGCTTGAGCGGACGGGGTGCTTCCTGGGCGGCGAGCGGGAGCGTGAAGATCAAGGCGGCGGCGAGCGCGCGGGCGGGGCGGAGGATGCGCAGGTGCATGCCGGATGTGTTAAGCACGGATTTCTCGGATGAACACGGATAAAATCCCCGACGGGCGACGCGATGCGGGTGAATTTTTTTGGCGATTTGCCTGCGCTGGTGCATCGTGCGCGGCGATGAAACCCGCATTTACGCTGCGCTCACCTGAGACCGGCACCGACTACTGGATTTATCTCGAGACACCGCTGGCGACCGAGCCGGGGCCGCATGCCGCCGTGCTGTTCATGGATGGCGACGATCAATTCAAGTTCGCGGTTGAAGCGCAGCGGGAGTTGCGCGCGGTGGGCGCGGTGACCCCACTCGTGCTCGTCGGGGTCGGCTACGGCGCGAGCTACATGAAGCCGGCGAACAAGCGGCTGCGCGACTACACCGCGACTGCGATGGCGACAGAGGAGGGGAGCGGCGGAGCGGACGCGTTTCTAAAATTTCTCACTGCGACGCTCTGGCCCGAGCTCGCGCAACGCTTCCCGCTGCGTGACGATGTGCGCGGCATCGCGGGCCACTCGCTCGGCTCACTCGCGGCGATCGAGGCGCTGTTTCGGCGGCAGCCGTTTTTCAACCGGGTGCTCGCGAGCGCGCCGTCGCTCTGGTGGGACAACCGCGCGCCCATCTGCGCCGCGCAACAACTCCAGCGCACGGGCGTCGCGTTGCCCGCGAAACTTTTTCTCACCGTCGGCGAGGACGATTCGCCCTCGATGACTGGCGATCTCACGATTTTGGAGGACCAACTCGCCGCGCAGCCGTTTCCGCAGCTTGATGTGATCTCGCGCCGATTCGCGGGTCTCGATCACTATAACGTGCTGCCGGAGGCGTTTCGCGCGGGGCTCGCGGCCCTGTTCGGCTGATCTACGAGGCCGCCGGATCGGCGCCGGCTGTTTCGGCGGCGGCGATTACGCGGCGCGCGACGTCAGCGTCTTCGTCCTCCACCTGCAGCCGGATGCCTTGCGAAAACAAAAGCTGCGGCGCGGCGTTGGCGGTGAGTTTCTCCGGCAGGTAAGCCTTGAGGCCGGAGGCTTCGAGCAGCGACTTGAGTAGTTCCGCCTCCGCGATGTTCGAGCAGGTGGTGAGCGTCGTCATGGCGGCACGCTAAACGCGGTTCGGTCTTGCTGCAACCCCGCAGGCGCGACCAAGTGATCGCCAGTTACCCCAACCCCATGAAACTGCTGTTGTGTTTGTTTCTGCTCGCGGGTGCCGCGCTGGCCGCCGCGGAGTTGAAGACGCGTCACGTTGTGCTCGTCACGATTGACGGCGTGCGCTGGCAGGACGTTTTTCGCGGCGCCGACGAGGCGCTGATCGACAAGACGGTCGGCGGCGTGCCTGCCAACACGCTCGCGGCGTTGCGTCAGGATTTTCTGGGCGCCACGCCCGATGAACGCCGCCGCCAGCTCATGCCGTTTTTTTGGACGACCGTCGCGGCGCAGGGCACGGTGTTTGGAAACCGTGATCGCGCGAGCCCGGCGAGCGTGCTCAACACCGCGTGGTCGTCCTACCCCGGCTACAACGAACTTCTCACTGGCCGGCCCGATCCGCTGATCACGGGCAACACCCCCAATCCGAATCCCAACGTCACGGTGCTCGAATGGCTCAACGGTCGGCCCGCGTTCACCGGCCGCGTGGCCGTGAGCGCCGCGTGGAATACGTTTGCCGCCATCCTCGACGTCGGGCGCAGCCGGCTTCCGCTCTTCGTGACGCCGCAGCACTCGGCGCCTGGCAGCGTCACGCCGCGGATATCTGAGCTGGAGCGGTGGATGGACGATCTGCCGCCCATTACGGCCGAAGAGCATTTCGACGTGTTCGCCTACCACGCAGCAGTCGATCAAGTCGACACGCTGCGGCCGCGCGTGCTGTTGTTCGCGCTCGGCGAACCCGACGAGTGGGCCCACGCGCGCCGCTACGATCGCTATCTTTACTCGCTGCAACGCTGCGATCGGTTCGTGCGCCAGCTCTGGGAAAAACTTCAGGCGCTGCCCGACTATCGCGGCACGACGACGCTCATCCTTTCACCCGATCACGGACGCGGCGCGACCGCCGAAGACTGGACGAGCCACGGCAAGAAGACGCCGCGATCGGACGAGACGTGGCTGGCGGCCCTTGGACCTGACACGCCACCGCTGGGTGAGTGCCACGACACGCCCGCCGTCCATCAGGCGCAAATCGCGGCGACGGTGGCCGCCTTGCTCGGCGAGGATTTTCGCGCCGCGTTTCCTGACGCCGCGCCGCCCGTGCCGGAATTTATCGCGGGTCGGGCGCGCCGCTGACGCTGCTCACTTTACCTTCGCGCACACGATGCAGTCGCGCGGCTCGGGGCCGAGCGTTGGGCTCATGTGCCAGCGGCGCAGCACGCCCTCGCGCACGAGGCCGGCCTTTTCCATCACGCGCTGCGACGCCGGATTTTCCACGTCGCAAAACGCCCACGCCCGGAAAATCTCCGGCTGCGCCAGCGACCAGTCCACGAGAAACGTGAGCGCCTCCGTCGTGAAACCGTGCCCCCAAAATTTTTTCGCGAGCACGTAGCCGAACATCGCCTTGCCGCCCTCGATCGTCACCCCGATCGATCCGATCGGGGTGGTCGTGCCCTTGAGGCAGAGCAGCCACGCGAACGGCCCCGCGCCCTTCTCCCAATTCGCCGCGCACTCTTGCAAAAACGTCGCGAGCGGCGGCACCCGCTCGTAGGCGCGCCACGAAAGATAGCGCGTCACCTCCGGATCGCTCGCGTAGGCGGCGAACACCGCCGGCGCGTCGTCGGCGGCGGGCGGGCGGGCGACGAGCCGCGCGGTGGCAAACGTCTGCGGCGGACGCAGTGACGGGCGCGCGTTCATGGGGCGGGCTCGATTTTCTCCGCGAGCGAATCGGCCCAGTCGGCGAGCATCTTGATCTGCGGCTCGCTGAAAATCGCGTCGCGATGGATCCACGTGTAGGACTTCAGCGGCATCGAGTGCTCGGTGACTTCATCGGAGATCGCCTGAAGTTTTTTCGCCTGCCGGTGCGCGGTGTAGCTGCCGAATTCAGAAAAATTCAACGCCCCCTTGCCGTCGTTGATGTGGCGGGCGAGCCACCAGCCGGTCGGCTGCACCTGGGCATACCACGGATAACGCGTATGGTTCGAGTGGCAGTCGTAGCAGGCGGTCTCGAGCATCCGCTTTACCTCGGGCGGCGGCGGAAATTTCACCGCCAGATCGTCGGGGCCGGCCGGCGCGTCGTTCTTCGCCGGCCGGATGAACTGGATCGCTGCGAACACGATCAGTCCTCCGAGGAAAATTCGTTGGACGATTCGCATGGGTGCGCAGTATGACGCTTGGGCGGTCGCGAGGCGACACCGTTGCGGAAATTTTTTTGTGTCAGCCGAGCGCTTCGCGCACCAGCGCGGCGATCACCGGCGGCAGGGCGAGACCCAACGCGGCTGATTGCGCCGCCGGGCTCATCTTGCGCCACGTCTTGCGCAGGATCTCGATGAACTTGTCGCGCGGATAGTCCGCATGCTGCGCGGCGAACGTATGGATCTCGTTTTCCAGAAACACTAGGCAGGCCGCGTCCTCCAGCGCTTGGGAGCCGGCGTTTTTTTTTAGATCGGTTTTCGAGACCCACGTCGCGACCTCGGCGGCTTCGTCCGGGCTGACCCCGGCCTCGAGCAACAGCGCACGGGCGCGCTCAGCTTGTTTCGTATAGAGCGAACGGCGCCACGCGAGGTAGGCGGGCTTGCCGACGGGAAAACTTGCGCGCGGCACGAGCCAGCGTTCGAGGTGCTGGCAGCGCGCCGCGAGCCGCAGGTGCGCGGGCGCCTCCGGCAGGAGCCGCACGATCCAGGCCTCGACGCGTTCGCCGTAGACGAGCTCGGCCGCACGGCCATCCGCCGCCCGCGCCGGATCGGCGGAGTGGGCGGCATCAACCAGCGAACGGGCGCGCGCGTAGGCATCCATGCGCGGGATCGAAATGAGGCGCGCGTGCGGTTGCAAGCGGCGGCGCCGACCCTTCTGCTGTGGATTGCGCAAAAAACTCCCCTTGGTCGCAGGGGGAATGTGCTACAGTCGGCCCATTGCCATGAATGTCCCGTCGCTCCCGCAACTCGTCCCGATCCTCCAACTCGCTATCGGCCCGGTGATTTTGATCTCGGGCGTGGGCTTGCTCCAGCTTTCGCTGACCAATCGACTTGGCCGTCTGATCGATCGGGCGCGGCTGCTGAGCCGCGAGCGCACGGCGTCGGCCGGCGACACCGCACGGCTCGACGCGCAGATCGCGATCATTGATCGGCGGGCGCACATTTTGCAGCGCGCGATCACGCTCGGCGCAACGACCGTGTTGCTCGTGAGCGTGTTGATCCTGGTGCTGTTTGTGTCGGCGTTGCTGGCGCTCGACTCCGCGCTGATCGTCATCGCGCTGTTTTGCACGGCACTGCTGACATTGATCGGATCGACGCTCTTCTTTTTGCAGGAGATGCGGCTTGCGCTCGAAGCACTTCATCTGGAGACCCGGCGCGAATGAGCCCCGAGCCGCCCAGCCCCGATCGCGCGAGTCAGGTCGCCGCGTTGCTCGCAGCGCCGCTGCCGCGCAGCGTACCCGCGGAGCTACGGCGCGCGGCGTTGCGGCGGGGTGCTCCGGTGAAGCTGGCGGTCATCGGTAGCGGGTTCGTCCTGATGGGCGCATTCTTCGTCTGGATGTTTTTTCCGTGGAGTTTTTATCGCGAGCATCGGCTGGCCGCAGTGGACGCCGCGACCGTGACAGGGCGCGTGGTCGCCACGGCGACGACCAACCTGCACGTCAACAAGACCCCGGTGGTCCGCTACCAGTTTGAGTTTCAGATTCCGGGGGCCGGCCGCGGGAGTGGTGAGTGCTACACGACTGGCTTGCGGTGGCAGGCAGGCAGTCCGGTGGCGGTGCGTTACCGGCCCGAGGAGCCTGGGGTATGTTGCATCCAAGGCGCGCGGTTGAGTCAGTCGGGGGGAGCAGCGGCCCCCGTTTTCGTGTTTCCGCTCGTCGGAGTGGTTTTGGTCGGATGGGTGATTATGGCGCGACGCCGCATGGCATGGCTGCTCGAAAATGGTCTCTTGGCCGAAGCGCTCGTGGCGAGCGTCGAGCCTACGTTGATTCGCGTGAACAATCGTGTCGTGCATCGAATCACGTTGCAGCGCACGGATTCGCCGGACGGAGGGACGTTCACCTTGAAGCAAACCGCACCCGAGGTGATCGCGTTTGCGAATGAGCGGATGGCCGCGAACCAACCCGTCTACGTCGTTTACGACGGGGCGAGACCGAATCGCGCAATCCTGCCGGAAACGCTCTAGCGCCGCGTTAGGAGCTCCACGAACATCGTCTCGAGCCGCGGCACGTCGACGGTGCGGACGACGGTCACGTCGGGCTCGCCCAGACCCGGGCCATGACTGGCCAACCAGCTCAGTGTCGCGCCATACGTTGCGCCATGATCGATCACGATGTCCATCGCGAGCGTCATCGTGTCTTTTGCGATTGGGGGATCGAGGAAGACGGCGGCGGCCACCTCGTCCCAAAGCGGAAACGGATCGCCGGGGAAACGGGCAAAATATTTGGCGACAGGCGAATCGCCGGCGCTGACGCGCTTGGCCATTTCCGGTTTGAGCTTGGTGTTGACGCTGGCGTCGGTCGGCACGGCGGTGATTTTTTTCCAGCCCGCGTGCAGCATGATCTTTGAAGCTTCGGGGTCCCAGCGGCTGTTGAACTCGACGCGCGGGTTGTGGAGAAACTGGAGCGAGAACTCGTCGACGTGCGATGAGTCGGGGTTGAACGCGCCGCCCATGAAGATGAGTTCCTTCGCGTTGGCCGCGAAATGATCGTCGAGCTTTGCGGCGAGCGCGAGATTGGTGAACGGCCCCATCGCAAGGATCGACACTTCGCCGGGAAACTCGCGGACTTTGCGCACGAGAAATTCCGCGGCGGTTTCGGCGAGCGGCTTCGTGGTGGGTTCGCCTTCGGTCAGCGGCGGCACGACGTCGGCCGCGTGATAGCGCGTGCGGTTGAGGGTGTTGGAGTCGGGCCAGACTTCCGTCCAGGCACCTTTGTAGGCGAGCGGGCCGTAGAGTTTTTCCCAACGTTTCGTTTCTTCTTGGGAGTTGAGCAGCGGGTTCGTGGCGCCAGCGGCGACGGGCACGTCCGTGCGGCCGATGAGCTCGAGCATGCGGAGCGTGTGGGCGGTGTTTTCCTTCTGCCAGCCGTCGCCGCTGACCGTCGTGATGCCGAGCACCTCGACGTCGGGCGCCTGCAACACCATGAGGATCGGTTGGAGGTTCGGGCCACCGGGGCCAAAGGCATCCTGATCGATGATGACTTTCCGTTTGGGGGCGGCGACAAGCAAGGCCGCGCCGCCGCACAGGCACGCGAAAAAAACGAGGGGACGCACGAGGCGAGCGAGAGCAGTCGTCATGCCGTCTGCTCTGATGCAACCCGGCGGCCCGCTCAAGCAAGGATCCGGCGCAGGCTGTCGAGGTCGAGGACCTTGGCGAGCGACTCTTCCTGCACCACGGCGGCCGCAAGAGCGGATTTCTCCTGTTGGAGCGCGCGGATTTTTTGTTCGACCGTGTTGGCGGCGAGCAGGCGGTAGGCAATGACGGGGCGCGTCTGGCCGATGCGGTGCGTGCGATCAATCGCCTGCGCCTCGACGGCGGGATTCCACCACGGGTCGTAGAGGATCACGTAGCTGGCGGCGGTGAGGTTGAGGCCGAAGCCGGCGGCTTTCAGCGAGAGGAGGAAAACGGTTTTGGTTTTGTCGCGCTGAAATTCTTCGACGAGTTCAGCGCGATTCTCCGTCTGGCCGGTCAGCATGAGGTGGCCGATGCCGGCGGCGATTAGCCGAGCGCGGATGATTTCCAGCATCTCGACGAACTGGCTGAACACCAAGACTTGGTGGCCTTCCTCGTGCAGCTCCTCCACGCGTTCGAGGAGCGCGTCGAGTTTTGCGCTCGGGAGTTCGGCATGCGCTGGATCGATGAGGGCGGGGTGGCAGCAGATTTGGCGGAGGCGCAGGAGGCTCGCGAGAATGTTGAAGCGCACTTTGTCGAGGGCGCGCGCGGTTTCGATGCCGAGGAGCTGGGCGCGGGCGCGCTTGAGTTCGGCATCGTAGAGTTTGCGCTGGGCGGGTTCGAGCTCGACGACGAGTTCGTCCTCCGTGCGCGGCGGAAGATCGGGCGCGGCCTGGGCCTTTGTGCGGCGGAGGAGAAAATGATGCACGCGGCGGTGGAGGCGGGCGAGCGCGGCGGGTTCCTTCTCGTCGTATTGGCGGCGAAAAGCGGTCTGCGACCCGAGCAGGCCGGGCTGCGCAAAGGCAAAGAGGCTCCACAAATCGGTGAGGCGGTTTTCGACCGGCGTGCCGGTGAGGACGAGGCGGTGGCGTGTGGGCAACGCCCGCGCGGCGGCGGCGGCCTGGCTGTTGGGATTCTTAATGAACTGGCCTTCGTCGAGGACGACGGCATCCCAGGCGCCGGATCCGAACCAGGCGGCGTTGAGGCGGAGCTGGGTGTAGTTGGCGACGAGGAGTTGAGATGCAAAATTTGAACTTTGAGACGCGGCCAGTGCAGGCGTGAATTCGGCCACGGCGAGCGAGGGCGCGAAGCGCGCGGTCTCGGCGAGCCAGCCGTGGACGACGCTTTTCGGGCAGATGACGAGCGCGCGGAAATTTCCGGCGCCGTCACGGGGCGCGTCACGGAGATGCAGCAGCCACGCTAGGGTCTGCACGGTTTTGCCGAGGCCCATGTCGTCGGCCAGCACGCCCCCGAAGCCTTGCGCGGAGAGATGCGCGAGAAAGTGAAAGCCTTCCACCTGATATGGGCGCAGGGTTGCGGTGAGCCCGGCGGGCAGGGGCGGCGGCGGGAGTGCGGCGAGCTCAGCGATGCGGGTGCGCAACGCGGCGGCGAGTTTCGCGTCGCGCGATTCGAGGGCGGCGGCTTCGCTTGCGAGTTGGAGCGCGTGAAGGCGGTGCGTGGCGGGTTTGCCGGAGGCGAACACATCCTCGGCGGTGAGCCCGAGCCGATCGAGGGCGGCGGCGGCGGGCGTGCCGGTTTCGGCGCCGGCGAGTTCGAGGCGGTGCCAACCGCCCTGTGGGAGCCGCACCCACTTGCCGCGGGCCTTCAGGAGCAGGGCGATCTCGTCTGGGGTGAGCGTGGTGTCCTCGACGCGCAGCGCCACGGTGAGATCGAACCAGTCGTGGCCGGAGTCGGCGGGAATCGCGGAAAAATCCATCGTCGCGCGCAGCGGCGCAGCGAAAAATCCGGCGAGTTCGGGCGAGGCGTCGATGTCGAGGCCGGCGGGCAGCGTCGCGTGCCACGCAACGAATTCCTCCGGGAAATTCTTTCCAACGGCGCGCGTCCACGCTCCTGCCCAATCATGCCAGCCGAAGCGAAAATCGGCGAAGCGTGCGCCTACGGCGTTGGCGGCGGTGAGATCGAATTCAAGGATCGGATCATTGGGGCGGCGGTTGGGCGGGGCTCCGTCCTTCGCCCACTGCCAGCCGCCGTTGCCGCGCCACTCTTGCACGCACCGCGGATCGTCGGCGCGCGCCAACAGCTGGGCCTGAAACTGCGGGGCAGCGGTGAAGCCGAAGTTGCTTTCGGACTCGACCACCCAGCATTTGAGCATCGGGCGCAACGCAACCTGCCGCACTTTCGCCTCAAGTGAGGCCGGCAGCCGCACACCGCTGGCGCGCAGATGGGCCATGATGTCCGTGTCGGCGAGCGCGGCGGTGGGTAACGGTGCGGCCGGCAGCGGCGGCGGGCCGCGCCAGATGCGGCTGTCGTGCAAATAGAGCGGCGCGGGCGTGACGGTGATGAGGCGGGCGCCAGTCGCGGGAATGCCGTCGGGCGCGACGAGCCGCACGTCGAGGCGGTCACGTGTCGTGGTGGATGGCACCGCCTCGGGCACGAGGGGCCTGGCCTCGATGACAAACGGGTTGCCGTTGGGCAGCACGATCGCGGGATGCGTCGCGCGATTGGCAAGGATGGCGGCGGCGGTGTCAGGCGGGAGCGCGTGTCTCAACGCGACGCCAGACAAAGCGTAGCGGTTGGCGAGGACGAGCGTAAGGGCGAGGGCAGCTTCGGCGGGCGCAAGCGATTCAAAATCGGCGGCTTGGGCGCGGGCGAGTGCACCCACCCACTTCATGGGCGGCGGTCTCCACGGTTTGTCGGCGGCGGTCCGGGCTTCGATGAACAGCCGGCCGTCGACTGCGAGGCGCGCCCGCAGGCCCACGAGGCCCTCGCGCAAGGCCCCCGCCGGCAGGACCGTTTCCGACGTGGTGCCGCGTGCCGGCACATGGAGTGCGGTGCGCCAGGCGTGGAGTTGTTGTTGCACGAGCAACGCATCGAGTGCGGCATGGACGCGCCCGGTGTCGGTGAGCGGTCGAAACACCTCCGGGATCGGCCGGCCGTGCAACTCGAGGTTATAGGCGAGATATTGCCAGAGTTCCCAGGGATCGGCGGGCGCTGTGGCAGGTGTCCACCAACCGCGGAAGAGCGGTTCCCACTGATGCGAGCCGGGCGGAAGGGCATCGGCAAAGCCGTGGCGACGGAGCGTAAGCTCGTGGAGTAAAAAGTGAGCCTGGACGAAATCGGTGAACAGCGCGGAGAGCTGGCCGAGTTGGCGACCTTCGGCCTCGGTGAGCGGGCGGCCGAGCTTTTCCGCCAGCACGGGCGTCCACTCTTCGCGAAACGAAACTTTTTTCGCGACGGGCTTCAGCGCCGGCGCAGGAACGATCGGGAGATCGTCGTCTTCGGCGACCACGGCGGCAGCGGTCTGAATCTTATCCTCCGTTTCGAAGTCCGCCCCGCGGCTCGCGACCCATGCGACACCTGCCGCGACCGCGTGTTTGCAATTGGCCGACATCGGACAGGAACATTGTGAGGTCCATTTGCCGCGGGTGAGAAAGATCGTGACCTCGTAAAGCTCCTGCCCGGCGACCTCGGCCTGCACAAAGTGATCGGCGTCGGCCCACTCCGCGCGCACGCGGCCCTTTTCATAGTAGGACCGACCGCGGTGGCGCGTCGCGGAGTCGCACGCGGCGATCCACCGTTCGAGCGCGGCGAGCGCCTCGGGCGTGCGAACCATCGCGACCACCGGAGGCTTGGATTTGGCACACATGGTAGCGCGAGCGGAGTCGTGGTGTTTGAGTTGGTCGTCTCGGCTTCAGCCGGTCCGGGTTCCGGCTGACGCCGGGCCGACCAGCTCGGGCCGTGCTACGGCACGACTCAATACACGTGCTCCTCAAGCAACGCGAAGAGCTCCGCCTCGGTGATCCGGCGCTGGGCCATCGAGTCGCGCTCGCGAAGCGTAAACGTGTCGCCCGGCTTCTCGACTGTCTCGAAGTCGATCGTCACGCACCACGGTGTGCCGATCTCGTCCTGGCGACGGTAGCGTTTGCCGATGTTGCCGCCGTCGTCGTAAAACACGGCGTAGCGGCGCTGCAGCTTCTTGTAGAGATCATGGGCGCGCTTCGTGAGCGCCTCTTTGTTTTTCAGGAGCGGGAGCACGGCGACCTTCACTGGCGCGATGCGCGGGGAGAGCCGGAGCACGGTGCGTTTCTCGACGTTGCCCTTCTCGTCCTTCACGTCCTCCTCCGCGTAACCGGCGCAGAGCACGGCGAGCAGGATGCGATCGACGCCCACAGCGGGCTCGATCACGTGCGGCACAAATTTCTTTTTCGAGGCCTCGTCGAACACGTCCTGCGGCTTGCCGGACGCCTGCGCATGCTGGCCGAGATCGTAGTTGCCGCGCGCGGCGATGCCCCAGAGTTCCTGCACGCCGAACGGATAGGCGAACATGATGTCCACGGTGCCCTTCGAGTAGAACGCGAGCTTCTCCTTCGGGTGCGCGTAGAGCGAGAGGTGAGACTCGGGCAGTCCAACCGAGATGAGCCACTGGCGGCACCACTCGATCCATTCCTTGTGGCACTTGTCCCAATCGGCGTCCTCGTGGATGAAATATTCCATCTCCATCTGCTCGAACTCGCGCGAGCGGAAGATGAAGTTGCGGGGCGTGATCTCGTTGCGAAACGATTTGCCGATTTGCGCGATGCCGAACGGCAGCTTCACACGGCCGGTGTCCCAGATATTTTTGAAATCAACGAACATGCCCTGTGCGGTCTCGGGACGGAGGTAGGCGACGGACGAGCCATCGGTCATCGCGCCCACATTCGTCTGAAACATCATGTTGAACGCACGCGCCTCGGTGAGGCTGCCCGGCTCGCCGGTAGCGGGCGAGGGGATGAGCGGGATTTCCTCGGGCTTGGCCTCGGTGAAATCGCGGGCGGCGACCGGCGCGAGCGAGCCGACAATTGCTTTCTTGCGCTTAAAGATTTCAGCGGCGGCCTGGAGATCGGCGACGGTCTTTTCGGACTCGAGCGCGCTGACGTAGCCGACGGTTTTTCCATCCACGACGACTGGCGAGAAGAACAATTGATCCGCGCGGAACCGCTGCTTCGACACTTTGCAGTCCACCAGCGGATCGCTGAACCCGGCGACGTGGCCCGACGCTTCCCACACCTTCGGGTGCATGATGATCGACGACTCGAGGCCGACGATGTCGTCGCGGCGGCGCACCATGTCGTTCCACCAGCAGTCACGGATGTTCTTCTTCAGCTCGGACCCGAGGGGACCGTAGTCGAAGAAGCCGTTGAACCCGCCGTAGATTTCAGACGACTGGAAAATGAAACCGCGGCGCTTCGCGAGCGACACGATGGCATCCATGGACACGGCGGGAGTGGCGGTTTCGGCGGACATAAGACGCGAGAGTTAGCCGGGCACGGTGCTCGCGGTCAATTCCGGGGTTGGCCGGTCTTTGGGGCGAAGCATTGGCCCATGAGGCGCTCGCCCCCTTCCGGGTGTCCGCAAATCAAAATCTTTCGGCCGAATAGAAAAATACGCAGGTCTGCGACGCTCTGGAGGCAGCCTGTGATGAAATGCGCTCCGTCCTTACGCTCGATCGGTAGAAAAAGCTCCACGATAGGTGGAGCCTATGCTGCGTGCGCGCCATCGGCCTTTTGCGTTTCTTCCGGGCGTGCTCACCGTTTCCTCTGCGGAACCTCGCGCCGCAGGAAAAGTCAGAGCGCCCATCGCTCGTTCCACGCTTTAACCTTAAACTAATCCCGTCCTCTCCATGAATCGCTCCTCGCTCCTTCGCTCCGCCCTGCTCACGGCCGCTGCCGTGACCGGTCTCGCCCTCTGGGCCGCCGACAAAACCGAATCGCGCCCCGCGCCGAAATTCACGCTCGACGCCAAGCCGATCAACCGCGACGCCGCCGAGCGCGTGAGTTACGCCGGCGTCGTGAAAAAGACCGCGCCGAGCGTCGTCTACGTTTTCACCTCGAAAAAAGTCCGTGCGCAAAACACCAACCCATTCTTCGAAGATCCGACGATGCGCCGCTTCTTCGGCATTCCGGACGACGAATCCGGCGGCGGCGGCAACGGTAATGGCAACGGTCGCCGCAACCGCAGCCGCGGCTCCGAGCAGGTCCAGACCGGCCTTGGCTCCGGCATCATCGTCACCGCTGATGGCTACATTCTCACCAACAACCACGTCGTCGATGGCGCCGACGAAGTGAAGGTAAGGTTCGGCGACCCAATCAAGGAATACAAAGCCGCCGTCGTCGGCCGCGATTCCAAAGCCGACGTCGCCGTCATCAAGATCGAAGCGACCGGCCTTTCCGCCGCCATCCTCGGCGACAGCGACCAACTCGAAATCGGCGACGTCGTCCTCGCGATCGGCAATCCGTTCGGCGTCGGCCAATCCGTCAGCCGCGGCATCGTCAGCGCCCTCGGCCGCAACGGCCTCGGCATCGAGACCTATGAGGACTTCATCCAGACCGACGCCGCGATCAACCCCGGCAACTCTGGCGGCGCGCTTTTCGACACCGACGGCCGCGTCGTCGGCATCAATACCGCGATCCTCAGCCGCACCGGCGGCTTTAACGGCATCGGTTTCGCGATTCCGATCAACCAGGTGCGCGGCCTCGCCGAGCAGATCGTCACGAAGGGGAAGGTCGAGCGCGCCTATCTCGGCGTCGAGACGCAGGCACTCGACTCCGATCTGTCCGAGATGCTCAAGGCCAAGCAGGGCGCGTTGATCAACGTCGTCCACCCCGGCACGCCCGCGGAAAAAGCCGGCCTGAAAAACGGCGACGTCATCACAAAGGTGGACAACACCGAGGTGAAGGACAACCGCCAGTTGCAGCTTTTGATTACGCGGATCGCGCCCGGCACCGAGGTAAAGATCACCTATCTGCGCGACGACAAGACCGCGACCACGACCGCGAAGCTCGGCACGCTCAACGACAAACTGATTGCCGGCGGTGACGATCGCAGCATCGGCGGCAGCAGCGATGGCGTGCTCGACGACGTCTCGATTGGCGAACTCACGCCGGAAATCCGCCAGGAGATCGGCGCGCCCAAACGCATCGAGGGCGTGGTCGTCACCGGCGTCGAACCCGGCGGCACCGCCGCGCGTGCCGGCCTGCGCGAAAACGACATCATCCTCTCGCTCGATCGGAAGCCGACGCCCGACGTCGAAGCGGCTGTGAAACTCAGCGAAGAGATCAAGGGCCCGAAAGTCCTCGTGCAAGTGTGGCGCCGCGGTGGCACCCGCACGATCGTCGTCGACGAATCGCAGAAGTGATTTTGCCGTCGTCGTCTACTTGCCCGGCGGCTTCGGCCGCACGGGCACGTGGACTTCGTAGCGCTTGAGAAACGGCGGCACGAACGGCGCGTTCCAATAAACCGCGTAGGGTTCGCCCGCCGCCTCGATGCCCGGCTGTGCGGCGACCCACGCGAGCAGCGTGTCGCGGGCCTTTTCAAAATTCGCGCGGCCATAGCCGCCGCGTTCGCCGCGGCTGGCGACGCGGCGCTCGGGCACTTCGATGACCTCGACCCCCGCGGCGCTGCCCGCGAGTTTTCCGCGTTCGCTGGCCGCCACCCAGAAAAACATCGCGGCGGAATCGATGCGCGCCTCGACGGGCGTCGTCATCGCGATGTCGTGTTTTGAGATGTAGCGAAAGAGCGGGCTGAAGAGATTGTCGGCGGTGTCGAAATAATTTCCAGCCCCTGAGCATCGGAGCAGCACGCCGGCCGGCAGCGTTTTTAATTCCGTGGTTCCGGCGGGCGTGGGCGGGAAGGCTTCCGGAGTGGCCATGATGAGTGAAGTGGTGAAAAGCGCGAGGACGAAGCTGAGCCGACGCATGGGTTGATATTACGTCGGGCCATCGCCGTTGGCAACCGGGGCGTTCAGTCCACCGTGGTTCGGTCTTTCAACTTTCCCTTTTCGACTTTCAACTTCCGCGATGCGTTTGATCGATCTTTCGCAGCCCCTCTTCGACGGCGCGCCGAACTGCCCGGTGCATCCGCCCGTGTCGTTCCAGCGCATCGGCGATCATCCGGCCGGCGGATGGCGGATGGAAACGATCGCGATGGCGACGCACACCGGCAGCCACCTCGACGCGCCGCTGCATAAAATCGCCGGGGGAAAATCGATTTCCGATCTACCACTGGAAACGTTCACCGGGCCGGCGCATATCGCCGACCTACGCGGCCTCGCCGCCGATGCGCCGATCGGCGCAGAAATATTGGCGCGTGCGCTCTCGCAAAAAATCTCCGGCGATATCGTCCTGCTCGCGACGGGTTGGGGCGACAAGCGCGCGAAGACTGACGAGTGGCTGCGGCACTCGCCGTTCGTCGCGCCCGAGGGTGCGCGCTGGCTCGTCGCGCAAGGCGTGCGCGGCATCGGCATCGATCATTTTTCAATTGGCGGGATGGGCCCGCTCAACGCGGAGACGCACACGATCATCCTTGGCGCGGGCGTGTGGGTCGTGGAGGAGTTAAAATTTCCCGCAGAGGTTTTTTCGCTGCCGCAGCCCGTGAAGTTTTGGGCGCTGCCACTCAACTGGCCCGGTTGCTCGGGCGCGTTCTGCCGGCCGGTGATCGAAGCGGAGTGAAAGGCGGGTCCGTTGCAAAATTCCGCCGGTTCATCCCGTGAACCGTGAAGCGCGGAAACTGCGGGCGGGCGGCTGCGTCTGTCCCGGTCATGAACACCCCCGCTTCGACCACTGAAATGTTTTCTGCGCCGGTGCCGCGCGCGCAGTGGGCGTTGCTGGCGGCCGGACTGCTCGCGTTCGCACACCTCGTGTGGATTCTCGCGCACTTCGCGCCGGCGATCATGAGCCCGGACGCGAACGGCTACGTCGTGCAGGCGCGCTTGATCGCGACCGAGGGAAAGACGGCGTTGACGACCGAGTCGCCGGCGCAGTTCGTCGGGATGCACTGGCTCGAAACGGGAGACGGCGTTTTTCACAGCCGCTATCCGGCCGGTTTGCCGATGTTGTTTGCGGCGGCGTGGAAGCTGGGCGGGCTGCGCGCGGCGCTACTCGTGAATCCGCTGCTCGCCAGTGCCACGGTGCTTCTGACGTTTCTCCTCGCGCGGCGGCTGACCGACGATCGATCGGCGTTGCTCGCGGCGGTGGTCGTTGCGATCAACGCGACCGCGCAGCAGCACGCGCTCGACGCCGATGCGCACACGGCGGCGGCGTTTTTCCTGACGGCGGGCGTGCTGGCGCTGCTGCGATTTTCGGAGACGCCGACTCTCGTGCGCGGCGTGATCGCGGGGCTGCTGCTCGGCATCGTGCCGACCGTGCGTTATCCCGAAGCGATCGCGGGTGTCGCCTTCGGCGCGTGGCTGTTGTGGCGGGTGCGGCCGATCATCCGCGTGTGGCCGGCGGTCCTCGGCGCGGCGCTGCCGATCGGTGCGCTGTGCGCGCACAACGCGGCGGCGTATGGGGCGTTTTGGCGGACCGGCTATGCACTCACGGGCGAGCAGACAGGCTTCGGCTGGAATTATTTTACGGCGCACGTGCTGTCGTATCTCGAAAGCCTCGGCGGTGCGGGACTTGGAGTTTTCTTCGCCTTCGGCGCGGCCGGACTCGCCGGGCTCGCCGCTGATCCACGGCGCCGTGAAACGGGCGTGCTGTTTGCCGGGATCGTCATGCCGCTCGTGCTGCTTTACATGGCGTATTATTTTGGCGCGGGCGAAGGCAACCTGCGGTTCCTCGTGCCGACGTTTCCTTTTCTCGCCGTAGCCGGCGCGTGGCTGCTCGGCCAGCTCGCGGAAAAGCTCGGCGCTGCCGGACGCGCCGCGTGGATCGCGATCGCGGCATTGCAACTGATCGTGGCGGGTGCGGCGACGGCGCAGGTCGCGGCGCGCGAACGCATGTCACTGGGTGCGGCAGCGCGCGTGCGGACCACGCTCGCAGCTGCGGCCCCGGCGGGCAGCGTGGTGATCGTGGATCGCCAGCTCGCGGAAAGTCTCGACGCCGCGGGCGAGTGGCGGCTCGTTGAAGAAAGCTTGCTCGGTGGTGGTGCGGGCGCAGGCCCGATGAGGGCGCGGCGCGGCGCCGGCCGCAGCGGAGCGGGAGGCCCGGCTGCGATCGCGGGTCAACCGAGTCCCCAACAAGCGAACAAGAATCGCGCACAACACACGCGCTATGACGGGGTGTCGGCCGAGGAAAAACAAACGCGGGTGTGGAGCGATCTGCGCACGTGGGCGGCGGGCCGGCCGATCTTCTGGCTCACGCGCCCGATCGACGCGCTCGATGAATTGCTGCCAGCGGGAGCCGACTACGAATCGATCGCGGACGTCGACGCGCCGGGGATGACGATGATGGGCGGTCCGGTCGGAGGTGGGATGCGGGGTGGCGGCGCCGGCGGTGCGGCGGGTGGAGGAAATTTTGGGCCGGGTGGCGGCATGGGTCCGCCCGACGGAGGCATGGGCGGACCGCCGATGATGGGCGGCTTCGGGCGCGGCGGCGCAAATTTCGGCGGGGGGCCGGGCGCGCCGAACGGAGGCGCGGCGCAGACTCAGAAACTGCGCCTCGTGAAAATCACCTTGGCCAAGGCGAAGTCGTAGAATGCGGGAGCGGATCGGGCGCTCGCCTCAGGGGCGTGCCTCACGGCGGCCCGCCGGTGATCTCGCGCAGCTTCGCGAAGAACGCTTTTTTCCGCGGCGAGTTGATGCCCCAGTCAACCGGCACGCTTTGGTAGCCGTTGGCAAAGCCCTCGTCCTTCATCCGGTAATCGAAAAAGCCCCAGGATGCGCCGGCCCGCACGGCTGCGACGAAATGATTCTCCGGCTGGTCGAAGTCGAAGTGATCGTCCTCGTTGAACACAATGGGCATCGCGTGCCACGACGGCAGCGCGCGCGTCTGCCTCACCATCTCCGTGATGCGGGCGGAGGAGGTCGTGGCGCCGTTGCCGTGGATCAGGACGAAATCCGAAACCGCCACCACGCCATCGTCCGGCACGTGTCCGCCGCCGTAGCTCGTGGCAGCCAGCAGCCGGCGTCCGCCCCCGGTGCGCGCCTTCACACGCGTGATGAGTTCGGGCACGCGGCCGGGCTGCAGAATCGCGTGATGATAGTGGCCGTTGGTTTCATTATTCACCTCGACCAGCACGTGCCGCCAGCCGTGCGCGAACAGCCAGTCGAGTGTTTGATCGACGGCATGGATCACGGCGGCCTCATCAGTGAGCCGCTGGTCCTGCCCAAAATAAAAAATTCCCACTATGACCACCATTCCGAGTTCGTCCGCGCGATCGAGGATACGCGTGGCGCGGGCCGCATAATCGGCGCGCAACGTGCCGTCGGCGGCGAAGGCTGGATTCTCCCACGGCTGCGCCTTCGAGTAGCCCTCTGGGCTGCCGCCCTGGAGATTGAGCGTGAAGGCAATCAATCCGTGCCGGTGCCATTCGGGCATCGCGGCGATGAACTCGCGCGTGTTGCGCTCCGGATCCCACGCGCTGCCGTCAGGATAATTCCACCGCGCCTGCGTGGCTGGGTTGAGGTCGTCGAACACACCCTGCACCATTCGCGCGTTGAACAGCAGTCCTTCGATAGACTGGCCTTGCCATGAACGGCCGGCGTAAGTTGGCCGGCCATTGACCCAGAATTTATCGGCGTGAATTGTGACCTCGGTTGCCGGACTCGCCGCACGTGAGCACGCCACAGTCAGCGCGGCAAGGAGGAGCAGGTAACCGCAAGGGGTGGGCATCAGTAGCTCTGGTCGAGTTTTTTATAGACCATGCTCATCAGCCATGCAGGGCCGATGAGGAGAAAGACGAGGTCTTTGAAAAACGACGGTTTCTGGCCCTCGATTTTGTGTCCGATGAACTGCCCGATCCACGCGAGCACGAAGACGACGAGGCAGATTTTCCAGACGGGCCAGGGGGCGAGGGCTTCGAGCGTGGCGAGTCCGGCATAGCACACGGCCATGAAGCATAGCAGCCCGGCGCTGAGCCGCGGCGAGAGGCGAACATAAAACCCAAACGTCAGCGCGATCGCGACGAGCGCCCAGTTGAACCACGGCGTGACTTCGAGCCACGCGCGCGGCACCGGGATCGAGAGCACGAAGCCGAGCACGCAGAAAAAAATCAGCGGCACGCAAATCCAGTGGATGGTCTCGTTGGTGTCGTCCTGATGGCTTTCGCCATACTCGGCGAACCACTGGTCGGCGGATTTTTTCGCGGCCATCGGGCAGGTTGGGCAGGGTTTCAGACGCGCAGGAAAATTTTCCGCGAGTGGAGAAACCACGCCAGCAGGATCACGAGCCCGATCGAAACGGTGGCGATCATCACGTCGCCGAACCCTGTGGTGACATGCGCGTCGAAAAACGCCTTCACGCTGCCGCCCACGAATCGCTGCGCCTGGCGCGGAAACATGATGAGGTTGCCCTTGATCACGTAGAGCGTGATTGGGTTCATCCCGATCCAGACGAACGCCGGGCACCACCAGCGCCACTGCCGGACGTCGATCAGGTAGAAAAACGCCGCCAGCAACAGCGCGCTCCAGCCGCCCGCGACGAGCACGAACGACGACGTCCAAATCTTCTTAACGATCGGAAACTGCACACCCCACGCGAAGCCGAGCGCGAGCGAAAGGACTCCGCCGATCACGAGCCACTGGACTTTTTTCATGTCGGTGAGGTCGGTCCGGCGGAGGAGGAGGCCGGCGAGCACACCGAGCAGGCACGTCGCGACGGCGGGGATGGTACTGAGAATTCCTT
The DNA here is from genome assembly GCA_903896015.1 of uncultured Opitutia bacterium. Taxonomy (GTDB): domain Bacteria; phylum Verrucomicrobiota; class Verrucomicrobiia; order Opitutales; family Opitutaceae; genus CAITWF01. The sequence continues at coordinate 131,506 of CAITWF010000025.1, forward strand.
CCGGGTCCCAATACACGTCGTATTTGCGGCCGGGCAGGTGCTCGAAATCGAAGTGGTTGGAGACGTTGAGACCGGGCTCGTAGCGGCCGGTGACGCGTGCGGTCGTCGCCTCATAGGCGCGCTGCACCTGCTCCAGCGTCGGCTTCGGGCCGAAGCGCGCGATCATGGCTTCCTTGTCGAGCGCGATGTCGCGAATCGGCACGAACGTCATCAGTGCCCAGTAGCCGGCGAGAATCGCGACCGCGGCGATCGCGAGGCCGCGCGGGCGCAGGTAAATGTAGAGCAGGCCCGCGCCCGCGTAGGCGAGGGCGATGCGGTTGACGACGCCCAGCAGCCGCATGTCAGGCCATTCAAGCGTGAAGCCGCCGCTGTAAAACAGCGCGATGAGAAACAGGATCGCGGAGCGGACGAGCACGCGTTTTACCGCGGCGCCGCGGCCTCTTTCCGCGATAATGCGGTTGAGGGCAAACGCCATCGACGCGCCGGCCATGAACACGAACAGCGGAAAAATCAGATGATACGCGCGAAAGCCGGCCCAATCGGCATGGTCGAGCTCCATCGCGAGAAACCGGAGCGGCGGAGTCTTCCACGCCTTTGCGAGCGCGTAGACGAGCGCATCTCCGCCGAGGATCCAAAACATGTCGAAGCCGCGGAGGGCATCGAGCGAGACGAGGCGGGAACTCGGGGCGGGAGAAGCGGGGGCGGGGGCGCTCATCGAACTGCGCGAGCACAGGCGAACAATTGGGTGCGGTCAATGCCGGGGCGCACGTTGACAGGTATTACTTTGGCGACCTACGGTAAGAATTGTGAAAATCACCACGAAAGGCCAGGTCACCATTCCGCAAGACGTGCGCGAGGAATTTGGTCTTTTGCCGAACACGGATGTCGAATTCGTGCGCGATGGGCGCGGCGGTGTGCGTCTGCACAAATCCGCCAAAGCCGGCACGCGTGGGGCCGATCTAGTCGCGGCGCTGCGGGGCAAGTGGCGTAGCAAGCTCGGAACGGACGACGTGATGGCGATGACTCGCGGCGAATCGTGAGCACGCTGGTCGACAGCAACGTGCTCATCGATGTGCTGAGCGAGGATGCGCGCTGGTTTAACTGGTCGTCGCACGCACTGGCCCACGCCGTCGAGCATGGCACGCTGGGGATCAATCCCATCATCTACGCCGAGGTTGCGGTTGGTTACACCTCGGCGGCGCAGGTGGACGCGGTGCTGCCGATCGACCGTTTTGCCCGACTCGCGCTGCCGTTTGCCGTAGGGTTTCTCGCCGGTCGGGCGTTTGTTTCCTACCGCCGCCGCGGCGGCGCGCGGCAATCACCGCTGCCAGATTTCTACATTGGGGCGCATGCGCTCGTGGATGGGCACACGCTACTCACCCGCGACCCGGCGCGCTACCGGACCTATTTTCCGAAGCTGAAGCTGATTTGTCCGTGACCAACGAAGGCGCAGCCGCCGTCTTCGTGAGCCACGCGTCGCAGGATGCGACAGCCGTGCTGCGCATGGCCGAGGTGTTGCGCGCGGCGGGCGTCGAAGGGTGGTTCGATCAAAACGAACTCGTGGGCGGTGATGCGCGGGATCAAAGAATCCGCAAACAAATCAAGGACTGCGCCCTTTTCGTCCCGATCATTTCCGCCAGCACGCAGGCGCGCAACGAGGGTTATTTTCGGCTCGAGTGGCGGCGCGCCGACCAGCGCAAGTGCCGGACTCTTTCACCGAAGTCCAATGGACGCGCCCGCCCGGCGGCGAAACGACGCCGGCGTTTTGCGCGCGGGTGAAGAAGCTTTTGGGTGGCGAAGTGGCGCCGGCCTCGGAGCGAAGTTCCAAGATAGAGGCGCGCCCCCAACTCGCACTCCGCCCTTGCGCGAGGCGGCGGGATGCGTCCTCTGTTTCCGCATGAAGGTTTCGTTCACGCAGAAAGAATATGCCCGCCTCCTCGAACTCGCCTATCTCGGCCTGTGGGTCACGGGCGCGCGGCCCGATGATCCGGCGACAATGCCCGAGCGCTATGCCGACCTCGCGCAAAAAATTTACGGGCTCGCGGAGACGTTTGGCTGCGCCGACCTCGTGGAGTCGGATGTGAACGGCGAACTTTTCCCCAACGAGAAACTCACGCAGGAAAGTCCTGCGCGCGAGAAGCTCGACTCTTTCGTCGAGGATGCGTTTTGGGGCGAACTCGTGGGCCGGCTCGCGGAGCGTGATCTGCGCGCCGAGCGCGGCAAGGATGCGACAAAGATTGGCGACGAATATTCCGAGGAGGACCAGGCGCGGCTCGACGAACTTGAGGACGCGTATTGGCGCGAGTTTGAGGCGAATGGCGTCGATCATCTGGTCGTGTTGCGCGGCGGGAAAGGGTGAGCACGGTGGCCGCCGGGTTTGACGACGTCCGCGCCAAGCTATGATTTGCGTCATGCTCCGGCCCCGGATGTCACCCCGCATCGCTCTGGCGTTGATCGGCCTGCTTGCCGGTTTTTTTTCGCGAGCAGCCACCGCCGCAACCGATCCGATTCCGCGGCGGGTGCTGTTCATCGCGGGGCCAAAGAGTCACGAGGCCGGTTTGCACGAATTTCCGCGCGGAGTCGAACTGCTGGAGGAGGCCCTCAACTGCTCGGGACTGCCGATCGTGGCGAGCGTTTCGGTCGGCTGGCCGGCGGCAGAAGCAGACCTCGTGCAAGCCGACGCCCTGGTGATCTATTCCGACGGACTGGAGGCGCATGTTGCCCGCGGCCACGCGGAGGCATTGCGTGGTCGCTTGGTGGCGGGAAAGGCGCTCGTGGTGCTGCATTTTGCACTCGAACCCTCGGCCGACGATGCCGCACTGCGCGAGGTGTTGCGCGACGCGATTGGCGCCACGTTTGAGGCGGGTTGGTCAGTCAACCCGGTGTGGCTGTTGAAGGCCGCTCCCGCTACGGGGCTTCCCGCCGCACGTGGCGTGGGAACGCTGGCGATTCAGGACGAGTGGTATTTTCATCTGCGCTTTCGCGAAAATCAGCACGGTATCGAAACGCTCCTCGCTGCCGCACCGCCGATGGCGGTCGTGGCCGAGGACGGACCACGCTCGGGCAATGCCGCGGTGCGCGCCGCCCTCGCCCGTGGTGAACCGCAGGTCGTCGCGTGGACGTGCGTGAACGACAACGGCGCGCGCGGCTTCGGCTTCACCGGCGGACACTCCCACCGATTTTGGTATGACGACGCCTGCCGCCGGCTTGTCCTCAACGGCATCGCGTGGGCCGCGGGCGTGGAAATTCTGGCGAGCGGCGTGCCGCTGGTGAGTCCGTCCGCACCGCTCTACCTCACCCTCGATGAAGCGATCGCCCGCGGCGATGCGATCGATGTGAAGCGTCACCTCGCCCGCTCGCCCGAGCTCGTCCGCCCGGGCGCCGGCGCAAAACTCAACCCGCTTCATCAGGCGATCCTGCGCCGCAAGCCCGACATCGTCGCCCTGTTGATTGCGGCCGGCGCCGATCTCAACGCGCCGGACAAGGCGAACCGCACGCCGTTGCACATGGCGGTGGAGCGCGGCGACGCCGCGATCGTCGCGCTGCTGCTCACTCATAAAGCAGACGCAACGCGCCGCGATCAAACCGGCTGGACGCCAATGCACCACGCCGCGGCGAAAGACCAGATCGAGCTCGCGCGACTCCTGCTCGATTCGGGGGTCGACCCAAATGCGCTCAGCGAGCTGGGTGGCACGCCCCTGCATGAAGCGGCCGCCGGCGCGAGTGCCGCGATGGTGCAACTGCTCCTCGCGCATGGCACCGATCCGGCCATCCGTTCGAAGTCTGGCGTGACCGCGCTCGACCTCGCGCGTGAGTTCAAGAATGCGGCGGCGATCGACGTTTTGGAAAAGCACGAAAAGTGACGGCGCCGTGTCAGCGTTGAAGTGTCCTCCGCCCGATTGGGATGTTTACGGGAGATTTTTTTGTGGGGGGATCGCGTCGCCTGCAAGTAAGGCGGTGCCCCGACGGGTAGGTGTATGGCCCATTATGACCGCGGGGAAAATGGGGCACAGTGGCCGACCAATGAAAACCACGCACAAGAATCACCCGACCCACAGTGAAATCGCGACCCAGGCCCAGCTCGTCTGGGAACTGCGGGGGCGACCGGAAGGACAGGACCAGGCAATCTGGCTAACAGCGGAGGAGGAATTGCGCTACGATCGCAAACTGAACGTAGTCGCCACGCGTGACCATGCTTCCGCGTTACAGCGTCTGGATCGGAAGAGCGATGCGGTCCAGAAGGAGTTGTCCGAGCTGTTCCCTTCGAAAAACTCCCCGACGATTCGGGAGGAACTCCAACCCACCAACCTGAACGAGGATCGTTGATCGCCGAGAGAGAAAACTCCCTTCCGCACTCCTCGCGGTGACGGCGTAATCGCCGAAAAAACGGTGAAGCCCTCAAGCGATAGCGGCAGTCCTTCGGGTATGCGAACCATCCTGAACTCCGGGGGTTTGGCGTTGTGAACATACTTTCGATCCGCACCATCCCTCCGTTCTTTGGAAGTTTGGGCCTATAGCTCAACGGTTAGAGCAGAGGACTTTCACGGGTCGGCGGCGGGGAAACGCGCCGTCAGTCAGGTGTAAATTCGGTGAACGGCCTGCCCCAAAGGGCGACCCAACGCCGAGCCAAGCCCGCGCGAAAGCGCGGTAAGGTGTAGAGACCATAATCACCCACCTAAACCCCGGGCAATCGGGACACGGTGAAGGCATGGTCCAGACCACGCACGGATCGCCGGCGGCGAAAGTCGAAGTGGTAAGCATAATCCTTTGGTTCTGGGTTCGAATCCCAGTGGGCCCATTCCAAGAGACATTTTTTCGCTAAAGATTGGGCGCGGGGTAGACGATGAAGGATTGTCCCTAGATTACGATGAATCGCCGCGCTCACCTTCGCTTTGCGTGTTGCCATGGGCTGCATGCCCGTTGGCGGAGGCGCGTCGCCATTTGCGGACGTTGAGCCATGCATCTCGCGCGCCCTCGACACGCCCGGCCGGTGCTTGGCTCCTATCTTAATGCGCGTTCGCGGCGTGGGCTTGAACGCGAACCAGTTGCCCCGCTGCCCGATGATATCGTGGCCAGCGAGACGCCACCACCTGCCCCGCCGCAGCCGACCGTCGGCCGCGTCTGGGAACTCGATACCTTCACCGCGCCGATCCGTGGCCGGCAGCTCACGGGCCGCGAAAAGCTCGCGCTCGCGGCGACGCTGGCGGGGCTGCTGACGTTTGCGATCATACTGCTGCGACCGGAACCGTGGCGCGAGGATACGCAGCGTTTCGTGCGGCTCGCCGCGACGGCACCGAGTGCCGAGGAGGAGACGGCGGCGGGATTCGCGCGGGGATTTTTGCTGCGACTCGGCGACGGCTGGCAGCCGGAGATTCTGTTTCAAAACGTCGCGCCGGCCTTCTGGCCGGCCGCACCGGGCGCCGCCAACCGCACGGTCGATCGGCTCGCGGAGGCGTTTGCCGCGCTGCGCGAACGCGGCCGCGTGATCGGCGTGGATCTCGCGTCCCCGCCCGCGGAGGCGCCCGCCCCAATCGCGGGTGAGCAGACACTGCCCTGCACGCTCGAGTTTGCCGACGGCACCGCATTGCGCGCCGCCGTGCGACTCACGTTTTCCCCCGCGGTTCACCGCTGGACGGTGAGCGCTTTGTCGGTCCAGCCGATCTTGCCGTGAACGCGATTCCTCTTCCCGCTGACCGCCGTCGCTGCGGCATGACGCTGACCGAAGTCATGATCGGCGCCTGCGTGCTCGCGCTCGTGCTCGGCGGCGCGCTGCTCGTGATCCAGCGCAACTACCGGTTTCTCGCGACCGCGCGCGACCTGACCATCGCCACTCAGATTCTGCAGAACGAGACCGAGCACCTCAGGCTCGCGAACTGGACCACAATCAGTGGCTACCCAACGGCCAGCACCACACTCACGGTCGATCCTAGCTTTGCGGGCAACGCGCTCGGCCAGCGCTTTACGCTCACGCGCTCCGTGACCGTCGTGCAGACCGATCTGCTCGATCTGACCTTTACGGTGCGCTGGACTTCGCCCGAAGGAAAGAGGCTGAGGCGCTCGATCCACGTGCAGTGCGCGAAGCACGGCCTCAACGAACTTTTCAACTCGTGAAGACGCCGCGCCCCACGCTCCGCCGCTGCGCCCGCGCCTTCACCCTGACCGAGGTGATGATCTCGGTCGGCGTGAGCGCGATCACGCTCACGGCGACGCTTAGCGTCGTGCTCTTTATCGCGCGCACCGGCGCCAGCGCGAGCAGCTACGTGACGCAGGCGACCGATTCCCGCCGCGCGTTGGAATTGTTTGGCCGCGATGCGCGTCAAGCTTCGGCAGCGACCTACAACTCCGCGAACTCGATCACGCTGACGGTGCCGGAGCGCTACACCAACAACAACAATCAGGTCACTTACAGTTACGACTCAGCCTCCCACTCGCTGCTCGCCACCTCCGGCACCACGGTGACGACGCTTTGCCGCAACGTCACCGGCGCGAGTTTCGTTTGCTACGATTCGACCGACACGGCCACGACGACCTCCGCCAAAATCGCGCTCGTCCAGCTGCAGCTCACGTTGCGGCAGACCGTGCTGACCACTGTGGCGCAGGACACGACGGCGCTTTCGGCGAGTTTCATGTTGCGCAACAACTGATCCTATCATGCGTGCATCCTCCTCCCGCCGCGGCAACATCCTGATCACTGTGATGATTTTCACGGCCGTGATCTCCATCGGGCTCACCAGCTACGTCCGGCTCACCACCACGACCTATCAGATGGCGCAGCGGGCCTCGCTCGAAAACGCTGCCCTCACCCTTGCCGAGTCCGGCCTGGAGCGCGGCGTCGCCACGCTCAACTCCATCCCGACGCTCGGGCCGCTGAGCGCGTTTTCCGGCTGGCTCACCTCGGCAAACGGTAACGCCACGACCACCTTGAGTTCCTTCGATCTTGGCGGCGGCACGATCGGTACGGTGAAGGTATCCGTCACCGGTTGGAACCTCAGCACCATCATTCCCACCGTCGTGTCGAAGGCGACCGTCACGCAGGCCAACGGCATGGGTGTCACGCGCTATCTGCAGACGCAGCTCGTGCAGCTCACCCCGTTCGTCGGCCTGCTCTCCACCGGGAACATCAGCTTCGGACTGCCGGCTGTTTCCTTTTCAACGTGGAACTCCCTGCCCAACGGACTGACCGGCTCCGCCGTGCCTTTCTCGCTCAACGGAGCCTCCGCCAATTCCTGTTTCGTCGGCACCGTCGGCGGCGGCAGCGTCACCTATGGCAACTCCCGCTTCTTCGGATTCCTTTGGGCCCTGTTTCGTCACAGCTCGATGCCGTCCTTAGGCAGCTTCACGGTGTTTTCCTCCACCGGGGGAAATCTCGGGGCCAACAAGTGCGTCACGCAGCCCGCGATCATCACGGTGCCGGCGTTACCCACAGCTTACATGACGATCAACAACGCCATCACGAGCTCGACCACGTTTCCCCGTTCTGGCGATCAGGTGGCCGCGGATGGCACATATTACTATTACTTCGCGCGCGGTGCCGTAATTTCGCTGCCGTGGAGCGGCACCCTGAAAATCGCCCAGAATACCAAGTGCGTCTTTTACATGACGAATCACGACGCGCTCCGCGCGATCGAGATCAACGGATTCTCGCAGTTCGTGATCGACACGGGCGCCGCTCTCACCGTCTACACTAACGGCCACTTGCGCTGCCTCGGTTGGTGGGGCTTCATCAACAACAACAACCACTCGCCGTCATTTGTCGTCTATGGAGTGCACCCGACACCCGGCGGCCAGATCTTCGAGTGGTCGGGCAATGGCAATTTCGTGGGCGCGGTGCACGCACCCAATGCCGATGTCACGTGGAGCGGAAGCGGCCGCTGGACCGGCGCGCTCGTCGGCCGCAACATCTCGTTTCCAAGCAGCATCGGCTTCGCCTACGACTCTGGCATGCTGCAACTCGTCGCCATCCCCGGCCTTAACACCCTCTGGGGCCTCGGCAACTGGCAGGAATACACGACCGACGCGCAACGCACGACCGTCGCCGGCCTGCTCAACCTCTGAAATCCGCGCCGCGCTTTCGTCTAGCAAGCCTCGCGCTTGCGGCAAAGACTCGCGGTGATGTCGTCCCTCCTCGCGCCGTCCCCCGAAGGCATCATCCTGCTCGATCCGCACCCGCGGAAAATCGACCGCATTTTCGATGAACCGACGAAACGCCGCCTCGAAAAACTCGGCCGCGTGATCTGGCACGACGGCTCGCCCGCGTCTGCCGACCACATCGATCGCCACCTCCCGCACACGATCGCGCTCATCGGCCAGTCGCCACTGGAAAAAGCCCGCCTCGACAGCGCGCCCCACCTCCGCGCGGTCTTCAACGTCGAAAGCAACTTCCTGCCCAACCTCGACTACACCGAACTCGATCGGCGCGGCATCCCCGTCCTCTCGACCGCGCCCGTTTACGGCCAACCCGTCGCCGAGATGGTGCTCGCGATGGCGATCTCGCTCGCGCGCCGTATGCTTGAGGCCGACACGGCGCTGCGCGCGGGCAAGGAATTCAAAGGCGACAACCACGACTCGTTCCTCCTCCACGACAAGCCACTCGCGATCGTCGGACTCGGCAACACCGGCCGCGCGCTGCTCCCGCTGTTGCGACCCTTCTCGCGCGAGCTCCTCGTGCACGATCCGTGGATTCCGCCGGAGCGGCTGCGCGAACTCGGCGTCATTCCCACTACACTCGACGAATGTTTCGCGCGCGCCCGCGTCGTTTTTCTCCTCGCCGCCGTCACCAGCGAAAACGCCGGCTCGATCGGTGCGCGCCAGTTCGCGAGCATGGCGCCCGGCAGCGTCGTCATCCTCGCCAGCCGCGCGGCTCTCGTGAATTTTCCTGAGTTGCTCGATGCCGCCCGCCGCGGCCACATCCGCACCGGTATCGACGTCTGGCCCGAGGAACCGATCCCGAAAGGCGAGCCGGGCCGCAACGTGCCCAACACCCTCGTGCAAGCGCATCGCTGCGGCAGCGTGCCGGAAATCCAGACGCTGATTGGCCGCATCGTCGTCGACGATCTTGAGGACATTCTCGCCGGCCGGCCACCGCAGCGCTGCCAGCGCGCAAACTTGGAGACGGTGAGTAAACTTCGCAGCATCCCAGTCGGCGCTTGGTCGCTCAGCGATACGACGGGCAAACCGTGAAGAATTGGCCACGCAGACACAGAGACGCAGAGCCCAATCAATGAATTTCCTCTGTGCCTCCTTGCCTTTGTGGCCAATCATTCCTTCTCCCCCATGAAAATTCTCTTCATCGGCGGCTCCGGCATCATCAGCCGCGCCGTCACCCAGCAAACGATCGCCGCGGGCCACGAACTCTGGCTCCTCAACCGCGGCACTCGCCGCCCGATCGCCGGCGCGCGTTCGATCGTCGCCGACATTTCCGATGTCGAAGCCACACGCGCCGCGTTGCGCGGGCACATGTGGGACGTGGTCGTGCAGTTCATCGCCTTTGTGCCGGCCGACATCCGCCGCGATCTCGATCTCTTTCGCGAGTCGACGCGCCAGTATATCTTCATCAGCACGGCCAGCGCCTACCAAAAACCGCTCGATCATTATCTCATCACCGAGGCGACGCCGCTCGTGAACCCGCACTGGGAGTATTCGCGCCAAAAGATCGCCGGCGAACGCGAGCTTGAAGCCGCGCGCGCCGCGACAAACTTTCCCTACACGATCGTGCGCCCCTCACTCACCTACGGCGAAGACCAAGTGCCGCTCGTGCTCAACGCGTGGGCCCAGAGCTGGACCACCGTCGATCGGATGCGCCGCGGCGCGCCCGTGATCATCCCGGGCGACGGCAGCTCACTCTGGACGATCACGCACAACACAGATTTCGCGGCGGGCCTTATCGGTCTCTTCGGCCAGACCGCCGCGCTCGGCGAGGCGTTTCACATCACCTCGGACGAAGTGCTGACCTGGAATAGAATTTTCGCACTTACCGCTGAGGCCGCCGGTGTGACCGCGCCGAAGTTGGTGCATATCGCGTCGGATTTTCTCATCGCCTGTGTGCCCGCCGTCGAAGGCACACTACTCGGTGACAAGGCGGTGTCGGCCGTCTTCGACAACTCCAAGATTAAGCGATTCGTGCCCGGCTTTGCGGCGAAAACGCGTTTCGCAGACGGCATCCGCCGCACGATCGCGTGGTTCGACGCCGACCCGGCGCGCAAAATCGTCGACGCCACGACGAACGAGCGATGGGACAAACTCGTCGCCGCCTACGAACGCGGCCTCGCGCAGGCGAAGGCTGAGTTCGTGCCCGCCTGATCGCTGAAAGAGCGCAGGATTTTGCCGACGCTCGACGTTCTCACTTACGATAGTCGAGCGGGGGCTGCCGGTTGCCGACGAGCGAAACGTATTTGAATCCCGCTCCGCGCTTTTCGAGAAACTCCGCTTTCGCTTTCGCGATCAGCTCGGGTTTTTGGAAAAGATCGATCGCGGTGAGGGCGATCGTTTTGGCGGCGACGATCATGCCTTTCAGGCCGATCGTGGTGCCGCCGGCGGCGACGGCCTGCCAGCTGTGCGCAGGCGTGCCGGGAACCCAGGTGGCGGCGGTCATGCCCACCGTGGGGACGTTCCACGAAACATCGCCGACATCGGTCGAAGCGCCGCCGGCGTCGGCGGAGTAGAGGGAAAACGGCTCGACGAGCGCAGCGATGTCGGGGGAGGGCGGTTTGCCGTAGAGCGTCTTGCCGATCTTTTCGGCAAAGATTTTTTCCTCGGGCGTATAGGGCACGCCGCCGACCGTTTCGAGGTTGGTCTGCATGTCGCGCGAGAGTGTTTCGTTGGGGAGCAACTCGTAGACGCCGTGCGTGATTTCGTAGTCCATCGTCGTGCCAGTGCCGAGCGCGGCGCCTTCGGCGCATTTAACCACGCGCGCAAACACGTCGGCGTCGATCTCGCGGCTGGGGCTGCGGACATAGTAGTAAATCTCGGCGAACGCGGGCACGACATTGGGCGCCTCACCGCCATGGGTGATGACACAGTGAATGCGCGTGCTGTCGGGGATGTGCTCGCGCATCAGGTTCACCATGTAGTCCATCGCCTCGACGGCTTTGAGGGCCGAGCGGCCGCGTTCGGGCGCGGCGGCGGCGTGCGAGGCAACGCCGTGGAAGCGGAATTTCGCGGACGTGTTGGCGAGCGATTTGGTTTCACGCACCATGTTGCGATCGCCGGCGTGCCAGTGGAGCACGGTGTCGACGTCATCAAACAATCCGGCGCGCACGAGGTAGACTTTGCCGCCGCCGCCTTCCTCGGCCGGGCAGCCGTAGAAACGCACGGTGCCTTTCTGGCCGGTGGCCTTCATCCAATCCTTGGTCGCGATGGCGGCTTCGATCGAGGCGGTACCGAAGAGGTGGTGGCCGCATGCGTGGCCGGCGCCAGATCCGGCGCGCTCCTTGCGCTCGGGCACGGCTTCCTGTGAGACGCCGGGCAGCGCATCGAATTCCCCCAAGATGCCGATGATCGGATGGCCGCTGCCGAACTCTGCGATGAAGGCGGTGGGCATGCCGGCAACGCCGACTTTCACGGTGAAGCCTTCGCTCGTGAGTTGCGACTGGAGCAGGCTGGAGCTTTTGGTCTCCTGATAGCCGACCTCGGCGTAGCCCCAGATTTTGAGCGCGATGTCCTCGTAGGTTTTTTTCGACGCGTCGATTTTCATGACGACGTCGGTCTTGGAGGTTTGCGCGGAGGCAGTGAGCGCGAATGCAAATGCACTGGCGAGGAGAGGAATTAGTTTTTTCATATCGGGAAAATCTGTGGATCAGTTGCGGAAATCCAACGGTGGTTTCCGATCGCCGACCATCGGGATGTATTTGAAATCGGCACCGCGGCGTTGCACGAGTTCCACCTTCGCCTTCACCAGCAAATCAGGCTGCTGAAAATAATCTATCGCGGTGAGCGCGAGCGTCTTAGCGGCGACCATCATGCCTTTCAAACCGATCGTCGTGCCGGTGCACGCGGCGGCCTGCCAGCTATGGAGGGGCACGCCGGGCACGGTCACGGCGGCCATGCACATCGCGGTGGGAACATTCCAAGAAACGTCGCCGACATCAGTGGAGAACTGTCCGACCGGCGGATTGGGATCGTAGGGCTGGATGGTTTCTGCAAGTTCGAGGGCGGCGGTGCGGGCGCCGGGGAGCGAGTGGCCGAGTTTTTCCGCGAACGCTTTCTCCTCCTCGGAAAATTTGAAGCCGCCTACGGCGACCATGTTCGCATGCATGATCCGGTTGAGCGTGTCGTTGGGCAGCAGCTCGTAATTTCCGTGCATGATCTCGTAGTCCATTTTCGTGCCGGTGCCGAGCGCGGCACCCTCGGCGGCGTGGACGACGGCGCGGAAACCCTCCTCGGCGAGCAGCCGGCTGTGGTTGCGGAAGTAATAGAAATTTTCCGCGAACATCGTGGGGACGTTTGGTGCCTGGCCGCCGTGGAGCAGCGCGTATTGGACGACAGAGTCGGGCGGCATCTGATCGCGCATGAGGGCAACCATGATATCCATCGCCTCCATGCCCTTGATCGCGTTGCGCGGCTGCGATGCTTGTTCGCCGACGACGGAGCCGTGAAAGCGGAACTTCGCGGATTTGTTGGCGAGGTTGCTCTGCGGATTGGCGAGGTTGCGATCGGAGGCGTGCCAGTGGAGCACGGCATCGACGTCGGCGAAGAGACCATCGCGCACGAGGTAAACTTTTCCGGAGCCGCCTTCCTCGGCGGGGCAGCCATAGTAACGCAGTGTGCCTTTCTGGCCGGTGGCTTTCATCCAGTCTTTCGCGGCGACAGCGGCGGCGGCCGAGCCGGCGCCGAAGAGATTGTGTCCGCAACCATGACCGGCTTTCGCGCCGGGAATTGGCTTGCGCGTAGGTGACCACGCCTCGGTGGAGAGTTCGGGTAGCGCGTCGAACTCGCCGATGATCGCGATGATGGGACGGCCGCTGCCGTAGCTCGCGATGAACGACGTCGGCTCGCCCGCGAGTCCGGACTTCACCTCGAATCCTTCGCCTTTCAACTGCGACTGCAGTAGCGCTGAGCTTTTTGTCTCTTGGTAGCCGAGCTCGGCATAACCCCAGATTTTCAGGGCGATGTCCTCGTAGGTCGCCTTGGTCTCATTCATGTGGGCGAGGACTTCGGGCTTAGTGGTCTGGGCTGCTGCCGTAGTGGCGAGCGCAATCGAAAGAGCAGCGAGCGGGGCGGAGATTTTCATGGGATAACACATCGTTATCATTCGCAGGATCGATGCCGAGGCGGAAAAACAAAAAGCCCCGCGTCATGGGACGCGGGGCTGGGAAAGAACAGCAATTCGAACCGCGCTTAGAACTGGCGCGACATTTCGAACGTGAACTGGCGACCAATAGCCATCTGCAGGTAGGCAGAGCTATCGAAGCCGATATTGCTGGGAGCCAGCGGCGGCTTTATGTCGAAAGCGTTGATCACGCCGAGGCGCACGGTCGTGTCGCGGATGAATGCGTTGGCCTGATGGGGGAAGATGTGAGACACGCCGAGGTTGTAGCTCATGGTGCTCTTCTCGACAGGCCAGTAGTTGTAGGAACCGTTGGAGAAGGTCTTTTGGATCCAGTCAGGACTGTTGAGGGAGGTGTAGACGGCGGCAGTCGTCGAGGCGTTGGTGGCGGCAAAACGGCCGACGAAAAACGCGCCAACGTTGGCTTCCCAGCTGCCTTTGCGCCACGTGAGCGTCGAGGTGCCCTTCCAGCGCGTAACCGCGGTTTGGTTCATGCGATCCTGAAAGATCTGGCCGACGCCGGGGACGTTCGAGATGTAGTAGCTCCGCATCAGATAGGTCCAGTCGGTGGAGAAACGGAAGCTGCCGAACTCGGTCTTCGGGAAATCATACTTCAAGTTCAAGTCCCAGCCGTCGACATACGCTTTCGCGAAGTTTTGGAAGGCACCGATGCGGTAGTTAACCTGGCCGACGGCGGCTTCCTGCAGCGACGCGGGTTTCGTCGCATTGTAGGCGGCGAAGGTTGCGATCTCGGCGGCGCTCGGAGCGTAGCGGACGACGAAGGGGCTGCCCTTGTAGGCAGACGTGCCAGAGCCGGTATTGATGTTGTTGATGTTCACGCCAGCGGCGAGCTGCGACTGCGTGTAGGCATTTAACACCGTCTGGTCGTAGGACATGATCTGGGAGGCGCTCAAGGTGCCAACGAGGTTGTCCTGACCGATCTGCCAGTAGTCCGCGGTGATGGAGAGGCGCTTGATGAAGGGCACGTTGATGACGATACCCGCGCCGCGACCAATCGAGGTGCTGGGCAGCAGCTTGGTGGCGTTGGTTTGGTTCTTCGCGACGTACTGCGTTATGCCCGTGGCGGAGCCGTAGTAAGGATCGGAGGTGCCGGGCTGGGTATCGACGCTGAACTGCGTCGGATAAAATACGAGCGGGAGCACAGGTGCCGAGAAGCCCTCGTTGAACGAGGCGCGGATCATCATCCAGTCGACCGGCTTGTAATTGATGCCAACCTTCGGGCGCGTAGTGTTGCCGAAGTCGCTGTATTTTTCAAACCGGACCGACGCGCTGGTCTCGAGGGACGTGACGCCGAAGATTTTGTTTTTCGGAGCGACGAGGGGCAGCACGGTCTCAGCGTAGCCGCTGGTGATGTTGCGGGAGCCTTCTGAGTCGGGCTTGGGCGACGCTGTGATAAAGTCGTTATTCAACGGATCAAGGCCGGAGCTGGCGGGATTCAGGCCGGCATAGTCAGGACGGTGATCGCCGAAGGATTCACGGCGATACTCACCGCCTGCGGCGGCAGACCACGGGCCGCTCCAAAGCTCCATGAGCTGACCGGAGGTCTTCAGGTTGAGCGAACCGATCGAGGTGAAGCCCCAGTGATCCCATTCCTGTACGAAGGGCTGCACGACGGTCGACGGATTTACGTAGGGCGTCGTCGCCACCACCGCTCCGCCTTGAATGGCGAAGTTGTAGCCGAAAGGATTGTAGGCGGTCGCGGTCGTGGTGCCGTTGAGCGCGCTCGCGAGTGCGCTTTCGCGCGTCTCATGGGAGAGATCCTTCGCATAAGCGCGGGTATAGAGGGCGCCGAATTCCCAGCTCCACGTGTCGCCGATCTTGCCGCGCAGGCCCCCGAGCAGGCGATAGACGCCGTCGGTGACAACGATGTGTTCGTTGCCCATTTCGATCAGTTCGCGTGAGATGAGCGTCAGGGGCTGCGGAGTGCCGACGAGCAGGCCGCCCGCGCCGGTCGGAGAGTAGAAAGAAGAGCCGTAGGGATTGAAGGGATTGTTGGCGGAGACGACCTTATAGTAGTCCGAGCCCGGGGCTGCGAGCGACTGCGGCTGGCGCTCGAGGTTGGTGGTCGCGTGGTAATAGCTGATGTCGCCAAAGGCCTTGATGCTGCCCACGACATCGTGATCGATTGTCGAGAAGAAGCTCAACCGGGCCGTGCGCGGCAGAATCATCTGCGACGAATTCAGATTCTCGTAATACCAAGGTGTGCCCGGCTTGGTGGGGGCCGTCTGCGTGATGGTCGGGTTGGCGGTGGCACTGGCGACCGGGTAGAAATAGTTGATCTTGGCGCCGGCGGGGACGATCGGGACCTGATATTGCGCGAGGCCGCCGCTGCCGAGGTAGAACTGGGCCCAAATTGGATTGGAGCCGAGGCCGTTATAGGCGCTAGTGGCGACGTTGAACGGAGTCGGAGCGCTGGCCGAGTGATCGCCGTAGGCTGAGAACGAGCGCTGGCTCGCGAACAGCGCGTCGCGATACATGAAGTCGAGGGTCGCGGTGAAGTGGCCCTTGCCGTCCGGCAAATCGAGGCCGGTTGCGACCGTGCCTTCGACCGTCCGGCCGCCACCATGCTGCGGCACGCCGAAACGGAAGCGGGCTTCGGAGCCCTGCCGATCGCGTTTCATGACATAATTTACGACGCCGGCGACGGCGTCGGTACCGTAGATCGACGAGGCGCCGTCACGTAGGACGTCGACGTGATCGATGCCGAAGTTTGGGAATTGATTTCCGTTGGGCGAAAAATTGTCCGTGACGATAATCGGATGTGGGGCTAGGCGGTAGCCGTCCACGAGGAGGAGCGTGAATGCGGGTCCGATACCGCGCATGTTAACCGTCGAGATGTCGCCACGCTGACCAGCGCCACCGGTCGCGGCTTCGTTCGAAGGCACGCCCGTGACGGTCGGCAGCGCGAGAATCAAATTGATCGGTTCCAGCGCTTGAACGGAGTTGATCGCATCCGTGCTGAACTGGGAGACAGGAAGGACCTTTTCCACGTCCATGCGTGAAATATTTGAGCCCGTGACCTTGACGGCTTCAAGCGTGATGGGCTGCTCGCCGCCGTTTTTGGCGGCTGCAGGTGCGGTGGTCGGCGTGGCTTGGGCAAACAGCGAAGCGGCCGAGAAGGCCGCCGCGATCGCTAGGCCCGCGCGCATTGCGCGGGACGAGTGGTAACGGGTGGTCAGGTGCATGGTATTTTAACTCAGATGTCACGGGCAGCTCGTGCCGTGCCGTGAATTCAACTAATCGTTATTAATTAGGCGGGCCTTTCGGCAAAATTCAACAGAAACGACGCGTCTGTGATTTTAATGTGACGAAATGGCGTTGTAGCTGCTAGTTAGGGGCGGTAGGCGGGGCTGGTGCCCGTCATCTCGCCACTCACTTCCAGGCGATTTGGCGGCGCTCAAGGGTGGAGCCGAGCTCGCGCTCGTAGTTGGCGATCGCGCGGCGTTCGTCCGCCAGCGCCCGCACCTGACTGCTCTCGACCGCAGCCAGTTGCTCCTGCAGTTGCAGCACATCGAGCGTGCGGCTCGTGCCGGCGCGGAAACGCTTCTGCTCCGCGTCGAGAGCCTGCTTCGCGAGCTCGAAGGCTGTGCGTGTCGCCGCCACGCGCTCGCGCGTCGTCTCGATTTGGCCGGCGGCGGCCGCCACAGCGATCGCGATGTCCTGCTCCAGCCGCGCGAGATCGGCTTCGGTTTGGCGCACAGTGAGGCGCGCGGCGCGCGCGCGACCGCGGCCCTCGGCAAACGTGAGCGGCACGCTCACCACGAGGCCCGCGGAATAAGCGCGGTGATCCTCGTCGCGCACTTCCTGCCGCGCGGTGGCGAAACTGCGATCGAGGCCGTTGTAGCCGTAGCTGCCGACAAAATCAACGCGGGGCAGCAGCTGGTTTTGCGCGAGAGAATCGCCGGCGCGGTTTTTCACCAAGCCGAGGCGCGCGGCTTGATAGTCGGGTCGCACGTTGAAGGCCTGCTTTAGATCGTCGGCGGGTGAGATAGTGATCGGCGCGACCGGCGGCAGAGGCGCGAGATCGAGGGGCACTCCGTTGGTGGCGAAGTTCGTTTCGCCGAGGAGCGCGCGAAGCTGGTTCTCCGCGTCGTGCAGCGCGCGCGCGGCGAGGAGGATCGATTCCTCGCGGTTGGCGACACGGGCGCGAGCCTGGGTGACGTCGGCGTCGGAGAGTGCGCCGACGCGGTTGCGTTTTTCGTTTTCGTCGAGGAGCTGCGCGGCGAGATCGCGCGAGAAGGTGGCGATGCGGAGATTGTCGCGCGCGAGCAGGACGTTGCTATAGGCGAAGACGACGTTGGTGACCGTGTCGATCAGGGTCTGCTTGTGCGACCAGTCCGAGATGCCGCGATCGGCTTTGGCGACGCGCAGGCCGGCGAGATTGGCGCCGAAACCGAAGCCGCGCAGGAGCGGCTGCGTGACAGTGACGCCGCCAAACGTTGCATAGTTGTCGGCGAGCGTGCCGAACAGCGGGCCGCGCGAATTCGTCGCGGTGCCGCCGAGGCTGTAGGTTAGGCCCCACGGCATGATGCCGTCGAGCGAGAGGCCATAATTGTCAGTCTTGCCGAACTGCGTGACGAGGGGGCTCTCGGCCACGGGTTCGTCGTTCTGGCTGTAACTGCGGCGAAATGTGAGCGCGGGATCGAAGTGGCCGAGTTGCTGGAGGACATTGGCGCGTGAGATACCGCGCGAAAACGCGCTGACGCGCACACGGGGATTTTTTTGCAGCGCCTCGCGGATCGCGTCGTCGAGCGTGAGCGGCGCGGTCCGAGCCGCGACGGCGAAAAATCCGACGAGCAAAACCGGCAGCGTGCGCCGAAGGAGTGCCCCGCCAAGTGGGCGCCCGGGACGCGCGGAGTCGCGCTTCAGGATCAACTCGGGCTGGCGCCGCGGCTGTGCTTCCTGCGGGCGCGCTTCGCCGACGAGCCCGGTGATCGAGTGCAGATAGTTTTGGATGGCAAGTTGCGGAGACGGGCGCATGGCGGCGGGAAAATTATTTCACTCTCACGCTGCCGGTGGGTGTGAGGTTTTCCGCACGGCGGAGTGCTGGCGCGGGTGCCGCGGAAAATAGTAGGCTGGCGGTCGCACCGGGTCCGTTGGCGGATTCGCTTGTCGCGGCGGGTCGGGTGGTAGCGAGCGAGCATTCGGCCGCCCCGCCGCTCCGGGCTGACGCGATGAGCGGAGTCAAAAAAAACAACGGGGAAAGCAGCAGCAGTTTCATCGGATAAGCGGGTTGGGCGTGACGCTGTAATGAGTTTAGCAACGCGTATGCCGCCGGCGTTGCACCTGCCGAAACCGCGGCGCGTCAACGCTTAGAAATTCTCACGCCCTGCCGTGGGGCGCCGGGATCTTCCGATTGCGGAATCCGCGTTTCCCGAAAGCGGGACAGTGAGTTCCGTCAGGGCAGCGATGCGGTCAGGGCACTTCGTAGACTTCCACCAAGGCGACGCCCGTGGTGTTGGCGACGCCCGTGACTTGCACCGTGTAATTTCCGGGAGTGAGCGTCACGACGACTGCGGCATCTTTCGATGAGGCGGGCAAGGCGAATGCGCCGACCGCGCTGAACGTGGCCGACAGATCGGTTCCGCCGCCCCAGTTGTCATTTGAGGCGATCGGCTGCGAGGCGCCGTTGAACAGCACGAGTTGCGGATCGGCCACGACCCCCTGGACGCCAAACGGCGCGGCGCCGAGCGTGGGCCCGATCGCGCGCACAAGCACTTTCATCGAGCCGGCTCCGCCGACCACGAAGCCGGCGGTGAGGCTGGTGCCGAGGCTCTTGAGCACCGAGACGTTGATGAGCCGCGGCGTGATCGCGGTGAAATTTCCCGCCGGGGTGGTATCGTAGACTTCTGCGAGGACGGTGCCGGTGCCGCGATCGGTGGCCGAAATCACCACGGAGTTGTTGGCCGTCGTGATGTTCACGAGCGCCGCCGCATCTAAGGAAGTGGTGCTGGCGTAAGGAAAGGCGCCAACGGCCGCGAAGGCATTCGTCAGCGACTGCAAGCCGCCCCAGTTGTCGTTGCTCGCGACGAGAGTGGAGCTGGCATCGAACAACGCGATCTGCGGATCGGCGAGGACGCCGCCGATATTGAAGGGCGCAGCGCCGAGCGTGGGGCCGACGGCGCGAACCAACAGTTGCTTCGCGCCCGAGGTGCCGGAGCCGCCGACGACGTAGCCGAGCGTGAACGTATCGCCGCTGGTGGCGAGGCTGGTCAGCACCGAAAGGTTCACCAACCTCGCGGTGGGGCCGCCCGCCGCAGGTGAAACGGTGAGCGTGGCGGCAGCGCTCGTGGCAGAGTTGCCGCTGGCGCTGATGACGACGGTGTAGCTCCCGGCGTCGTTGCTTTGCGCGCTGGCGATGGAGTAGGTGGCACTCGTCGCGCCGGAAATCGGGGTGCCGGCCTTCTGCCACTGGTAACTGAGGCCTGCGCCGGTGGCAGCAACGGTGAAGCTCGCGCTCTGGCCGGCGGTCACGGTCTGGCTCGCGGGTTGCGTGGTGATGCTGATCGGGTTGCTCGGCAGGGCGGAGCCGACGCCGAGCGTCGCGGGCGCACTCGCCGCAGTGATGCTACCACTGGTGACGAGCACGGAGTAGCTCGCGGCGTCGGCGGCCTGCGGGCTCGCGATCGTGTAGCTCGCGCTGGTGGCGCCGGAAATGTTCACCCCATTTTTTTGCCACTGGTAACTGAGGCCGGAGCCGGAGGCGCCGATGCTGAAGGTCACGCTTTGACCGACGGCGACGGACTGGCTGGCGGGCTGCGTGGTGAATGTCGCGGCTCCGGGCGGGAGGCCGCGGCGGATGAGGCTGTTGGAATAGTCGACGATGTAGATGGTGCCGAGTGAATCCACCGCCACACCGGTCGGATCGGCGAATTGCGCGGTGGCGCCGGTGCCGTCATCCGATCCGCGGATCGTCGCGGTGCCGGCGATGGTTTTTACCACGCCAGCGGGCGAGACCAGGCGCACGGTGTTGTCGGAATATTCGATCACGAAAACATTGCCCGTCGCGTCGACCGCAACCGCGATGGGCGCGTTGAAGCGCGCGGCGCTGCCCGTGGCATCGCGGCTGCCTTGCACGCCGAGCGAACCAGCGAGCGTGGTCACGGCGCCGGATGCGGTGACTTTGCGAATCGCGAAGTTGCCGTAGTCGGCGACGTAGACGTTGCCACCGCTGTCAACCGTGACGCTAGTTGGCGCGTTGAAGCGCGCGGCGCTACCCGTCCCATCCGCGGCGCCCAAGCCGAACGGAGAGCCGGCGAGCGTGGTCACGACGCCCGAGGCAGTGATTTTCCGAATGGTGAAGGCGCCCGTGTCGGCGACGTAAACGTTGCCCGCGTTGTCGATGGCGACGCCGTTCGGTGACGCAAAACGCGCGGCGGTGCCCGTCCCGTCATTCGTGCCAAACGAGCCCGCGAGGCCCGCAAACGTGGTGACTACGCCCGCCGCGGTGACTTTGCGGATCGCATAGTTGTTTTTGTCGGCGACGTAAATATTGCCCGCGCTATCGATCGCCACGCCAGTCGGCTGATTGAAACGTGCGGCGCTGCCCGTGCCGTCGGTCGAGCCGCTGACGCCGGCTAGGCCGGCGAGCGTCGTGACCGCGCCGGTCGCAGATATTTTGCGGATTGTGTTGTTCTGCTGGTCGGCGACGTAGACGTTGCGCGCCGCGTCGATCGCGACACTCCAAGGATTGTTGAATAGGCCCGCCGCGCCGATGCCGTCGGCCGCGCCCGCGCGCGGCGGCGATCCGATCCACGTCGTGACCACGGCGGCGGCGGTGGCTTTGCGGAGCGTGTGGTTGAACGTGTCGGCAACATAGAGCGTGCCGCCGCTGTCGAACGCGATCCCCGCGGGTGATTGAAACGCCGCACCCGTGCCCGTGCCGTCCTGCGAGCGCGACGAACCCGTCGATCCGGCGAAGGTCGTGACCGCGCCCGCGGCGGAAATTTTCCGGATCAAATTGTTGCCGGAGTCGGCGACGCACAGCGTGCCGCTGCCGTCGAACGCGACGCCCTGCGGGTTTTTAAACCGCGCCGTGCCACCCGTGCCGTCACTCGAGCCGGTGCTACCGACTGCGCCGGCGAAGGTTGTGACTGACCCTGCCGCCGTGATTTTGCGGATCGTATGGTTTCCGGCGTCGCTCACGAAAATATTTCCGCTGCCGTCGATAGCGACACTGTGCGGATTGCTGAAGCGCGCCGCGCTGCCCGTGCCGTCGGCCGAACCGGAACTGCCCGCGCTGCCGGCGAGCGTGGAGACGCTGCCCGCCGGCGTGATTTTTCTCAGCGTGTGATTGTTCGAATCGACTACGATCAGATCGCCGCTTGTGGCGAACGCGAGGCCGATCGGATTGTTGAAACGCGCGGCGGAGCCGGAACCGTCGGCCGAGCCGGAATTTCCCGCGGAACCAGCGAAAGTCGTGACGGCGCCGCCCGAAGTGACTTTGCGGATAGTGTGGTTGCTTGAGTCGCTCACGAAGATATTGCCCGCGCCGTCGACGGCCACGCCGCTCGGCGTGCTGAAACGCGCGTTGGAGCCGGAACCATCGCTGTTGCCCTGTGCGCCCGCCGCACCTGCAAACGTGCTCGAAATCCCGGTCGGCGAAATCTTGCGGATCGTCTGGTTGCCGGAGTCGGCGACGTAGAGATTGCCGTTCGCGTCAAGCGCTATGCCGATCGGCAGGTTGAGCTGGGCAAAATTAGTGGTGCCGTCGTTGGCACCGGCGATGCCATTGAGCCCGGCGTATTTCGTCACCGTGTAGGGCGTCGAGTAGTCGGCCTGGCCAAACAGTCCAGTGCCGGTGACCGCGAGTGCCATGAGCGCGACCGCACGAAAAGAGAGGATCCAGTTTTTCATCAGCGTGATAGACCATGATAAACTCACAACGACTCACCTGATTCGAGAAATTTGTCGTGAATATCCTTTGAAAGCCTGCGGCAACGGCCGCCGAGGCATGCGCCCCGAAAGACATATTGACGCCGCCCGCGCCCGCCGCCGAGCTTGTCGCTTCGATCCATGATGCGCGTTTTCGTCTCCGGCTGCTACGACATCGTCCACGCCGGCCACATCCAATTTTTCCGCGAAGCCCGCGCACTCGGCGATCACCTGACCGTGTGTTTTGCCTCGAACGAAGTGCTCTGGCTGCACAAACAGCGCCGCAGCTCGCTCCCCGACGATCACAAGCGCGCCGTCATCGCCGCACTCGACATGGTGGACGAGGTCGTCCTCGGCGAAGGCCTCGAGGAGGGCCTCGATTTCCGCGAACACTTTCTCCGGCTGCGACCCGACATCCTCGCCGTCACCGAAGACGACAAATACGCGCCGCTCAAACGCGAACTCTGCGCGCAAGTCGGCGCGCGCTACGTCGTGCTGCCGAAAACGCCGCCGCAATTTTCGCCCGTCTCCACGACTCAGATTGTGAAGTTTATCCGCGCGCCCGAAGTCGCGCCGCTGCGCGTGGATTTTGCCGGCGGCTGGCTCGATGTGCCGCGGTTCGCGCGCGCCGGCGCCTACGTCGTCAACTGCGCGATCTCGCCGACCGTTTCGCTTCGCGCGTGGCCCTACGAGCGCAACGCCGGCCTCGGCGGCAGCGGCGCGTGGGCGCTGCTCAACGGCCGCGACGGCGTTGCCTCCGAGCTCGACCTCGGCGTCGGCTGGCAGGATCCCGCGATTATCTCGGAGACGGGACTGTGCGTGTGGCGCAGCGGTCTGCGCCCCGAGCTGGAGCTGAAGCACAACTCCGAATTTCTCCGCGGCCGCCTCGCGCTTTTCTGGACCGGCCACGATCATGACACGCCTGATCTCGCGAACCGTCCGCGCGACTTCGATGCGATCGAGCGCGCCGGAAAAATCGCCCGCGATGCCGTGTGGCACAGCGACCTCACCCAACTGGCCGCGGCCGTCCGCGCCAGTTACTCGATGCAGCTTGGCGAGGGCATGCACGCGCTCCCGGCCGACGTGCCGGGCGCACTCGCGTGCAAGTACGCCGGGGGCGGCTTCGGCGGCTACGCGGTGTTTCTCTTTGCTGAAAGCACCGCGCGTGACGCCGCGTGCACCCGGAAAGATTTTCGCCCGATCGAACCCTATCTCGCCACGCGGTAAAACCCGTGTGCCGCGCACGGTTTTTTCTTCCCGCCCTCTCTGCCGCCGCTCAGCCTGCCTCGAGTGAGTGCTGAAGCCGACATCACTAAGATTCTCGAAGCGGCCAATGCTGGCGACAGCGCTTCGGCGGATCGGCTGCTCGTCGCGGTTTACGACGAGTTGCGCCGCCTCGCAGCCGCCAAGCTCGCGCGCGAATCCGCCGGTCAGACGCTCCAGCCCACCGCGCTCGTGCATGAAGCCTGGCTCCGGCTCGGCGGCGATCAGCAGACGGCGTGGGCCAACCGCGCGCACTTTTTCGCCGCCGCCGCCGAGGCGATGCGCCGCATCCTGATCGACCACGCGCGCCGCAAGCGCGCCGAGCGTCACGGCGGCCAGCTCCAAAAAGTCAGCGCCAACGCGACCGGCTTCGATCTCGCCGGGCCCGACGACGACGAGGAGTTGCTGCTTGTCCACGAGGCGCTCACCGCGCTCGCCGCCCACGACGGCCGCAAGGCCGAACTGGTGAAGCAGCGCTACTTCGCCGGCCTCACGCTGGAGGAGGCGGCGGACTCCCTCGGCATCTCGCACCGCACGGCGAAACGCGACTGGGCCTATGCGCGCGCCTGGCTGTTCAACGAAGTGCAGCGGCTCCGCGGGGCATGAGGGCGGATGCGGGCGGGCGAAAAAATCTCCGGCGCCTGGCCCCTTCTGCGCGAAAATTTCGCTTTGATCTGATTCGCCCGCTGCGTCTTCAGCCATGATAAAAATCTTGCCCGCCGCCCCCATCGCGCGTCGATGAACCGCGACGCTGAAATCTTCGCGGAAGCGATCGAGCTGCCGGCCGCGGAGCGCGCGGCCTTTCTTGATCGCGCGTGCAGCAGGGATGCGGTGCTGCGCGCGCGCGTCGAGGCGCTGCTGACGGCGCACGATCACGCGGGTGAGTTTTTGGAAAACGCCCGCGTGGCGCGCCCGCCCGCGCTCCCTGAGGAAAAAGCCGGCGACGTGCTCGGCCGTTACACCCTTGTCCGCAAAATCGGCGAGGGCGGCTGCGGTGTCGTCTGGCTCGCCGACCAACGTGAGCCGGTGAAACGCCCCGTCGCGCTGAAAATCATCAAGCTCGGCATGGACACGCGCCAGGTCATCGCGCGCTTCGAGGCCGAGCGGCAGGCGCTCGCGCTCATGGACCACCCGGACATCGCGCGAGTCTTCGACGCCGGCGCGACCGATACCGGCCGGCCGTTCTTCGTGATGGAATTCGTCGACGGCATGCCGATCACGAAATTTTGCGACGAGCGCAGTCTCTCCATGGCCGCGCGGCTCGACCTGTTTGCGCGCGCCTGTCTCGCGCTCCAGCACGCGCACCAAAAAGGCATCATCCATCGCGATCTCAAACCCTCCAACATCCTCGTCGCGCTTCGCGACGGCGTGGCCACCCCAAAGATCATCGACTTCGGCATCGCGAAGGCCACGCAAGGCCGGCTCACCGAGCAGACGCTCATCACCGGTTTCGATCAGTTCATCGGCACGCCCACCTACATGAGCCCCGAGCAAGCCGAGTTGCGCGAACTCGATCTCGATACACGCAGCGACGTTTACTCGCTTGGCGTCCTTCTCTACGAACTGCTCACGGGCCGGCCGCCCTACGATCCGCAGTCGCTCGTGCGCGCCGGGGTCGAGGAAATCCGCCGCATCATCCGCGAAGTCGATCCGCCGCGGCCCTCGACGCGCCTCTCAACGCTCGCCCACGCCGATCGCGACACGATCGCGCGCGCCCGTCGCTCCGCCCCCACGCAACTCTCCTCCGCCCTCCGCGGCGATCTTGACTGGATCGTGATGCGTTGCCTCGAAAAGGATCGCGAGCGGCGCTACGGCACAGCGAAGGAACTTGCCGACGATGTCCGTCTACACCTGCTCTTCGAGCCTGTCGTGGCGCGACCGCCGAGCGCGGCCTACCGCATCGGGAAATTCGTCGTGCGCAACCGGCTCGCGTGCGCCAGCGCGGCCGCGATCGCGGCCGCGCTGATCATCGGCACCATCGTCAGCACCCGCCAGGCGATCCGCGCGACGCGCGCCGAGCGCGTCGCCACGCAGGAACGCGACACTGCTGAGGCGGCCACCCGGGCCGAGGCGCTGGCGCGCGGCGACGCCCAGCGCCGGCAGGAACAGGCAGAGGCCCTTCTCGCGTTCATGCTGGGGAATTTTCGCACGGAACTGAAGAAACTCGGCCAGCTTGGCCTGCTCGACGACGTCGGGGAAAAGGCGATGGCTTACTTTGCGTCGCTTGATTCACGCGACCTCACCGACACCGCGCTCGCGCGGCAGGCGAAAGCTCTCACCCAAATCGGTGACACGCGGATCGACGAGGCGCGCTACGCCGAGGCGGCGGCGGCGTTCAACAACGCTTACAAGAGCGCCTCGGCCCTCGCGGCCCGCCACCCGCAGGACGGCGACATGGTGTTTGAGCGAGCCCAGGCGGAATACTGGATCGGATTTCTGGCGCGTCGGCGTGGCGACAGCGCCAATGCCCGGCTGTGGCTCACCCGCTACCGCGACTCCACGGCCGCCCTCGCGGCGCTCGAGGGAAAAAAAGGCCGCGCCCTGATCGAATTCATTTCCGGCCAGCACAACCTCGCGGTGCTCGACCTTGATGCCCGCAATCTCGACGCGGCCCAAAAGGGTTTTCTCGCCGAGCGCACCGCCCGCGAGGAAATGCTCGCGGGTGCGCCCGGTGATCCGACGATTCGGGATCGGCTCGCCGATGTTGCGTCGTGGCTCGGCAGCGTCGCCGAGGCGGACGGGCGCCTCACAGAGGCGCTGGCGTACTTCGAGGCGTCGACAAAAGCGGAAACTGAATTGGTGACCGAACAACCCACGGTGGCCAGGTGGAAAGTGCGGCAAGCGGAGGGTTTCGGTCGCGTGGCCACCATTGCCGCAGTTCTCGGCCATCGCGAAGCGGCCATCGCGGGCTTCGAACAAGCGCGGACCACGATGGCTCCGCTGCTCGCCAAAGATCCAAAGAACCAACAGTGGCAGGTCTCGGTGGCACACTTCCGTTCGCAACAAATCGCCCTGCTCCTCGCCGCGGGCGACACCGCGCGGCCGATGCAGGAACTCGCTGACCAACGGGCCCAACTCGAGGCGCTTGTGGCCCTTGAACCGACCTCGCGCGAATACAGCGGACGACTCATCACCACCTGGATGCTCGAGGCCCGATTGCGTGACCAGTTGCACCGCGACGACGCCGCCGAGGCCGCCGCCCGGGCGATCGCCCTCAGCGAAACGATGATCAAGGAGGATCGCGCCGACAAATGGTGGGTGCGCTGGGATTTCTCGCAGGCGCACCTGACTGCCGGCCGTCTCGCCACGGCCGCGAACCAACCGGCGGCCGCAGCGCAGCACTACAACCAGATCATCGCGGCGCTCGCCCCGCTCGCCACCAACTCCAGCGACTGGCACGCCCTCGATCCGCTCGCCCAGGCCTTCGTGCTTGCCGGGCAACCCGACGCGTCGCGACCTTTGATCGAACGCCTCCGCCGGATTGGCTATCACCCCGTTGACCCTTTGGCGCGCTCCATCCTGGACGCGACTGCTTCGCGACCGACAACCCACAAAAACTAAGTCCACATGTCCCAGAATACCGCGACCCTCAATCTGACGATTAATCAATTCCGCCCGCTGGGTGGCGTCTTCCCGATCAGCGCGACGCTCTCGCTGTCAAACGTTCAGGGCCCCGCCAGTTTTGTCACGCATGGCAAAAACCTTAAAATCTCGTTCCCTCAAAGCCAGCCCGCGCCCGTCGTGCTGACGTTCGCCCTGAATGATCCCGACCACGTGCTGCTCGGCATCGTCTTTGCTGCCAACCAACCCGGAAAAGTCAGCGCTGGCCGGTCGCAGTTTCCCACCATCAACATTTCCCGTAATTCGAACGGACAGAGTTCGATGGTCGTCACCGACAACTGCCTGCAGCAAGACGTGAACGTGCGCTTCAACTACCTGATTCTCGTCCAGAGCCTGAGCAAGGGGGAGGTCGGCATCATCGATCCCGATATCGACGATCAGGGCGGCGAATAAGCGCCCGCGATCGTTCACGAAAGCTTTCAGCCTAAAGACGGCGGTTGAGCGGGACAAGAAATGCCGGATGTGATTGGCTGCCGGGCCGATGAATGAGAACATCGGCCGAGAAAGCGGTCACCCCGTGGGTGAGCCTGAAACGGCGCTGGTGCCCGTCGCCGGCGA